>DJVZ01000013.1 GCA_002441395.1 Spirochaetaceae bacterium UBA6243
GTGCTCGACACCGAAGTCTACTCGAATACCGGCGGCCAGGCCTCCAAGGCGACGCCGATCGGAGCCATCGCCCGATTTGCCACTTCCGGAAAGGATATCTTCAAGAAAGACCTCGGCATGATCGCGATGAGCTACGGCTACGTCTATGTCGCCCAGATTGCGCTCGGCGCCAACATGAGCCAGGCAATCAAGGCCATCCGCGAGGCTGAAAGCTATGACGGCCCATCCATCATCATCGCCTACTCTCACTGTATCAACCACGGCATCGACATGATGAAGGGCATGGACCAGCAGAAAATCGCGGTCCAGAGCGGTGTATGGCCGCTGTACCGCTATGATCCGCGCCTCAAAGCGCAGGGCAAGAATCCCTTCCAGCTCGATTCGAAAGAACCCGATTATTCGAAACTCGAGCAGTACATGTACGCGGAAGTGCGCTTCAAGAGCCTTGTGCAGGCCAACGCCGAGCGCGCCAAAATGCTTCTCGAAAAACAGCGCGGTCTGCTTGAGCGCCGCTACAAAGAGTACCGCTACATCGCGGACAGACCTTTCTAAGCAAAAACAGAGCTCAGATACGAAGGGCCGCCCTCTCCAGGCGGCCCTTTTCTGTGCTGAAGGATGGAAGGGCACAATATTGACCTTTGTCGCGCTTTTCTTCTAAAGTGATGCCACTTCATGAACGTAGTGAAATCATATAAATGGACTATTGCGAGCGCAGTTTCGGTGCTCGTACTGCTGCTTCTGCCATCTCAGCTTTTTCCAAAGACGCCGCGCGGCACAATCGAGATCGACAAAATAGTGCATGCTTTTCTTTTTGGAGCCGTAACCGCTATCTTCTGTGCCGAACACCGGCAGTGGAAAAAAATGAACCCGCCGTTTTTCTTCAGTTTCATCGTGATCGGGGCATTTGCTTTTCTCACGGAGACGAGCCAGCTTGCCACAAAAACGCGTCATTTCGATATGAAAGATTTCAGCGCGGACATCATCGGCATCGCCGCGGCATTGCTGATCATGAGGCTTGTGGCAACCATGGGGGCTTCCTTGCATAAAGGCAAAGATAAATAAGCCCCGGCGGACCGGGGCTCAAACATTTTTGTAACTGTTTTTTATTGCGACGACATACAGGCAACCTGAAAAAACGCTCCTTTTGTTTCCCGATTTTTGAAAATCTGATTTATAATATCACTATACTCGTGTCGACGGTCATAGACACTTGTCTAAAAACCGATTTTTGCGCAGAGTAATTATGAAAGATTTTGAAAATCAGATCTCCAGCTCCACAAAAAAAGAAACCACGTCTTCCACCCCTGCGCCGGACATTGATCCATCCGCGCTGCCTCTTCTGCAAAAATCCAGTTTTTTCTTCTTCTTAATAGTGAGTTTTTTCATTGTCTTGAATATCGTTCTGGTTACACTCAAGCCAGACCGGCCTCCACTGCGTCACTATTCTCCTGAATTTCTGATAATTGAAGGGCTCTTTTCCTTGGGATTCCTCATCGCCTCCATATCTCGAAGCCTTTCCTGGCTTGGACCCATTATGCTCCTGGCCTTTCTGCCTTTTCATCTCTCGAGCCATATTGCATCAATGTACAGCCTGGGTGCTTTCCTCATCGCGATCATAGAACTCTACCGCATAGGATTTTTCAAGCGGGCCGGCCTATTTAAAATCACGACACTGTTTATATATTATGCGTTGACTGTCCTGCTCGTAGGCATAGCGCGTTCTGTGTTTGTCGTGGAAATCATCATGCCGATCATCTTCCTTTTCCTGTTTTTCTTATATTTATTGCCCCTTTTTCAAGGCAAATGGCAAATAAACATCCTTCGTCCGCGCCAGAAAATCAGATACAAAGACTTGAACCTTTCGGAGAGGGAGACCGATTTTCTCAAACAATGCCTGGATGGTGCTACTTTCAAGGAAATTGCATCGCGCAACCATGTGAGTGAATCTACCGTTCGCAATACTTTTGCACACATTTATCACAAATTCGAGGTTAGCGGCAGGAGAGGCCTTTTGTCAAAGTTTGCAGATTTTGATATTATTGACTGAATCATACTCTTGCATTGCAAACTTTGAGGAAGCCATGGACCTTGATTCAAATTCACTGCAGGCGATTGCAGGACAAACGTTCGAACAAATCCTGCCCGATGCAGAAAAAACCGCTGAAGCATTTAAATTGTTCTATACTGTGGTCGCGCGTCTTCGCGCACCCGATGGCTGTCCCTGGGATCTCGAGCAAACGCCTTCGAGCATCCGCGGGAATATCATCGAAGAGGCATACGAGCTCGCGGAGGCCATTACCGAAAACGACAATCCTCATATCGAGGAAGAAACAGGCGATCTTTATCTTCTCGCGACGATGGTCGCGTACATGGGCCAGCAGGAGGGCCGCTACACTGTGGCCGACTCTCTCTGTGAGGGGGCTCGCAAACTGATCCGCCGCCATCCGCACGTCTTTGGCGAGTCGGATGTACACAGCCCCGACCAGGTCGTGCGGCAGTGGAACGAGATAAAAGAGCGCGTCGAAGGCCGTCGCAAAAAAGATTCACTCCTCGACGAAGTGCATCGCCATCTGCCGCCGCTCGAAAAAGCATACAAACTCCAGAAAAAAGCGGCAAAGGCCGGCTTTGACTGGCAAAATAGCCATGATATCTGGAATAAGCTCGAAGAGGAATTGGCGGAGCTAAAACAGGCGCGCGCGGCCTCAGAAGAGAACGCGCCCGACAGTGGCGATGCGCTCGAGGAAGAATTCGGCGATCTTCTCTTTACCGTGATCAATGCCGCCCGTCTCTATGGCATCGACCCATCGATTGCGCTCCACCGCGCCAACGAAAAATTCTCCCGCCGCTTCCGCCATGTCGAAACGCGCATGAAACAGAATCACCTCGCGATGTCTCCCGAGTATTTTGAACAGATGGACGCATTCTGGAATGAAGCAAAGCGAGAGGAAGATGCGGGAGAGACATCATCCAAGGTGACGAAGCGACAACCTTGATTACCTTTGCGGTCCCCGATTGTCGGAGAAGTCGAGTAGCGCAGCGTTTCCCAATAGGATATATTCTATAATATGGCTGTTCCTCTCTCAGCGCAGAAGCTCGCAAGTTCACGCAAGACATTTAATATTTACAACCTTTTCAACTCTTTTTCCTTCGTTTTCGTATCGGGTTCCATCATCACCCTTTTCGCTCTCAGAATGGGCGCACAGAATAGTATCATTGGATTGTTGAACGCCCTTGTATACATCACCTTCTTCATGCTGCCCTTAGGCAAGCGCATGGTGCGCCACACCTCAATTATAAAAGTATTCGGCTGGGGCTGGGTCATACGCTACATAGCACTCATACCTATCTTGTTTGTTCCCTTATTCGCATCAAAAGGCCAGATGGGGCTCGCGATTCTCGTCCTCATCCTGGGAACCGCAGGCTTTCATATCTCACGCGGCGTCGCGATGATCGGCAACAACCCCGTGCTCGGCCTGCTTTCCACCGGAGGAGGAGATAAGTCCCGCAGCGATCAAGGCCGATACCTCGTCAATGTTTCCGTGGTCAACTCGGTCGCCGCCATTCTGGCAAACATTGTGCTTGCCTTTCTGCTCGGCGAACAAGCCTCGCTGTGGACATATGCCATCGCGATCGGAATAGGCATCATCACCGGGCTTATCGGCTGTATTTTCCTTTTTAAAATGCCCGAACCCGATGCATTCTCCAGCAAAGACGAACAATCGCTGTGGGATGTGACAAAAGAAGCCCTTCTCAAACCCGAATTCCGCGCATTTATTTTCACTTTCATGCTGTTGTCCTTTCTTTCAGGCATGGGACGGTCATTTCTCCCTGTCTATGCGAAACAGGTATTTGCCCAGGGCGATGATGCCATCATGGTGTACTCAATTGTCGCCGGCCTGGGTTCCATCGTGATGGGCCTCATAACCCGACTTGTCGTCGACCGACTGGGTTCCAAACCGCTCTTCATCATCTATAGCGCGATTGGCTTCATCTCTTTCCTGCCCATCGTCCTCATTCCGGGTTCGGGGGCCATGATGTCCGCGCCGGCAATGATAGGGCTCTTTCTTTCCGTCGTGCATTTCCTCTCCTCGTTTGGGTTCGCCGGTGAGGAGAATGCCGCACAGGTATACTATTTCGGCCTTGTGCCGAAAGAAAAAATGCTCGATCTGGCCGTGATTTACAATCTGGCATACGGCATTGGCGGATCGCTGGGGTCGTTCCTGGGCGGTGGCATGCTCGAGATATTTACGAACGTGGGACTTTCGACTGATGTCTCCTTCAGGGTGTATTACGCGGCAATATGTATCGTGCTGGCGGTGGTGATATACAGCATGCGCAATCTCCCGCATATGGGCGCGAAATCGGTCAGTCAGTCGCTTTCGATTTTGTTTTCTCCTCGTGAACTGCGGGCTTTTGATCTGTTGACAAGGCTTGACCAGAGCGCAAGCGCTCACGAAGAAGTGCATATTCTTCAGGAACTTGGCAAGTCCGAATCAAACCTCACACAAAAAGAGCTTGTGGAATATCTGCATTCTCCTCGTTTCGAAGTGCGTTCGGAAGCCTTGCTTGCACTTGAATCCATTCCGGAACTCGATACCGAGACCATTGGCGCTTTGATCCGGGAAGTGAAGACCAATGTTTATTCGACAGCCTACGTGGCGGCACGCATTCTCGGCAAGCAGCGTTCGGACACTGCAATTCCGGCACTTGTCGATTCGCTCGATGGACCTGATTACATGCTCCAAAGCACTTCCATGGTTGCCCTTGCGCGTCTTGGATACCGGCCGGCCATTGCAAAAATCGAAGAGGTCATCCGTTCTATAGAGAACCCACGGGTGCGCATATCGGGCGCGTATGCACTCGAGCTCTTTGGGTCGATAGATTCGATTCCCACCCTTATTTCATGCCTTAAAGCCGAGGACAGACCAGCCAATGTATCTGACGAGCTCGTGCTTACCATATCGGGCATTCTGAGTATCAATAAAGAGTTTTATCTCTTGTATTCAGAGTTTATCGAGGATAACCGATCGGGCGTCGCACAGCTGACCGCACATGCGCACGACCTTCCGCTTGGGAAAGAGCCTCTCCAGGCCTGGCTTTCGGCAGTAGAGGCGCTCTTTGCCCCCACTCCTGATACGGTGCCGCTTGCAAGGTTCCTGTTGAGCAGTTCGAAAATTACAAGTTCTATTCTCATTCTCAGCGACGCACTTCTGGATCCGAAACTCGATTATCCGGGCTTCAACTATCTCTGCGCGTATGTCGCGCTCCATATTGAAACTCTGAAAGATTATTGAAGCACGACGCGACGTTTTTCGGAATCGGGGTTTTGCTTATAGAGAATGGCATTATTGCCGATCACGCGGACAAGCTCTGCGTGTGTCCGGGCGGCGATCTCTTCTGAAATTCTGCGCTTTTCATCCTTGAAATCGAGGAATTTGATCTTTATGAGCTCATGACGCGCCAGAAGCACTTCAATTTGCGAGATAAACGCCTCGGTAAGCCCGTTTTTCCCCAGCGCCTGCACCACGCAATCCTGCGACGCAAGACCAGTCAATGTACTTCTCTGTTTCGAGGTGAGCATAAGATATGCTCCTCATCAGAACGGGAGGGACATCAAAAGCGAGGTAAGCATGCGAACGATCCAGCCGCCGAGGCTTCGTACCAGGAGCACTACGACAAAGCCCGTTATGAGCCCCTGAAGATAATCCACTGCGCGCCCGCGGTATATCACATTGTTCACTTTGAAAAGCAAGGGATTGATCATGCTGTCCAAAATCTGCCAGAGCGGATGGAGTGTCGCGATCCGCGCAATAAATCCAATAATCCGAATCAGCACAATAACAAGAAAAAACCCCAGCAAAAACGAAACCGCCGACCAGCCCGCATCCAGAAGCAGACTCAAAATGAAGCCAAACGTAATGCGCACCGCGTACGAAAGCGTCATGAAAAGATTATTGATCACTGACAGCACGGTAAGCGCGACAATTGGAGTGAAGTCGACGGCACTCGTGCGAAACAGTGTAATCGTCCGAAACAAATCAAGGTAAGGGTCCGTAAGCCTGGCAATCAGCCTGCCCCATTTGGTATCGATAAGCGAAGGCATCCATGAAAAAAATATACGCACTATGCACAAAAGCATATAAATCGAAACCACCCCGCTCATAATTCGGGCAAGAGATGTAAGTATCATGAATTATCCTCCGCACACCAGTTCTTTATTTTGCAACTGATATTTACTATACTGAAATTGATGCACATAGGCAATGTTCACATTGGTACATGCGGATTTTCTTATGAGGAATGGAAGGGTGCGTTCTATCCCGCCGATCTTCCATCGCACGAGATGCTCCGCTATTATTCGCTCGTTTTTTCATTCGTAGAGCTGGACCACACCTGGTACCGCATACCAAATCCCGGCCAGCTCGAGCGCATGGCGCTTCTTACGCCGAGCGACTTCCGCTTCTCGCTCAAAGTGCACCGCAGTCTTACCCACGAGATCGATGAACATTGGCAGACGCACGCGGCCGAATTCCGCACCGCGGTCTCCGCGCTCGCGTCGAGCGGTCGCCTCGGGTGCGTCCTGGTACAGCTACCGTACCGATTTTCCTATACCCTTGAGAATCGCAAGTATCTTGCAAACCTTCTGTCGACACTTTCGGATTTCCCGCTCGTTGTCGAGTTCAGAAACGCGACGTGGTACCAGGAACGGGTATTCGATACCCTCCGGGAGCGCAAGGTCGGACTTGTGACCATCGACAGACCGGACCTGCCCGGCTTGCCGCCCGAATCCGTGATAACCACTTCAGATATCTGCTATTACCGATTGCATGGACGCAACGCGGACCTGTGGTGGTCCGGGGATGCGACAAGCCGGTATGAATATTGTTATTCAGAACCAGAACTCAAAGACCGGGCCCGGCTGGTGCGCGCCATGTCCAATCAGGCAAAAACCATCTTCGTCGCTTTCAATAACCATGCGTGCGGGAATGCGCCTAAAAATGCGGCGCTCTTGCAGTCGATTCTTGCCGAGCAGCAGGCCTGAGTAGGCTTGTCCAATCGATTCCGGATCAAGTGCCCTTTCCGGCAAAAGCATCGAGGTTCCTAGAAAGCCGCTCCCAATCTGCAGTGAGCGGTGCCTCAGCGGTAAGGCAGCCATCGATAACGGGGACAAAGACGACAAGCTTCTTGATCGCTCCTCCATTCACCTCGAGGAGCTTACGCAGAGCCTCGCGCTGGCGCGGATCCAAAATGTCGCGGCTGATGACTTCGAGCATGCCGTCGGAATACTGTGTGACGGAGAGCCAGCCACTTTTCTGTACAAAATCGACAGTGTGGAGGGCTCCGCCGGCGATCGCGGGATGAGAGGCAAGCCAGCTCTCATGAAACGAGGAAACTGCGATAGTGCGTCCATCGGGGACAAGCCACCACGCGCCCGTCGAAATTTCAAATGGTTTTCTCATGGATTCACCACTGCTTTTATAGTGTCCTCATTTCGTGCTTTCGATCGGACCGGCGCGACCCAGGCGGCCAGACCGCCTGGGTCGCGGGGTCGGCTGCGACAGGTTGGGCTGCCGGAGCGTCCCGCTGCGCATCAGGAACTCTCTGAAAGCCGCAAAATGAGGAGGTTCGCTCGCCAGAATTGAGGCGCCACCTGGCAGAGATGCCTGCGCTGGCAGCACAAGTTCGCGCGCCCACAGCATGAGCCGCTTTACGCCAGCGCGCCGCAGGGCTTTATTGACTGAAAAGTCGCCGTGGCGGTCGTCGCCTAAAATTGGAAGTCCGATGCCGGCCAGGTGGCGCCGGATCTGGTGCATCCGCCCTGTTTTCAATTCAAGCTCCAGAAGCGAAACACGTATGAGTTCCGACCCCGCGGCGAGCAACCGGCCCCCCGCGGAGCTTCCTTCGCCTGTCAGAGTCAGATTCCATGTCTCTTTGAGATTCCAGAGCGTGCGCGCCTCTTGTGCCCCCTTGTTGCCATCAAGCACAGCATCGATGACGCCCTTTTCTTCTGAAGGCGTGCCGGAGACCCACGCGTAATAACGCTTTGCCACATCCCGGTCTGTAATGAATCTTGACCATTTGCCGGCCGCTTGTCTGCTTTTTGCCAGCATCATGCAGCCAGCGGTTCCCTTATCAAGCCTGTGCACGGGAAAAGGCCTGTACCCCAGCTGGCGTTCGAGCACCGCGACTACGTCATCGTGCACGCCTTCGCCAGGCTGTGCCGCAAGCCCACTGGGCTTGTCGACAACGATAATTTCGTCATTTTCCAATAAGATGGGAATCATCGATGCTGTATCATAGCAGAACTGGGGATACGGCGCAAAGCTGCCGCCATTGATTAAATTATATTTGTAAAATATAGTACCCGCGAAGGCCGCAATGTCCCCAAAAAAATGGCTCATCACTTCGACAATTTTTCTTGTGTGTGCCCTCCCTGTCTTTGCGCAGGCTGAAACAATTGATCAGACGACACAGCTCACTCAGTTCATATTTCAGCTCGCAGTGATTATTTTCGCTGCCCGCCTCGGCGGAATGGCTGCAAGTGCCATCTCTCTCCCCTCAGTGCTGGGCGAGCTCGTTGTAGGCATCATCATTGGTCCTTATGCATTGGGAGCGATCCGACTTCCCGGTTTTCCTTCGGGATTTTTCCCCATGAATGGCGGAGAACCCATTTCCATCATTCTTCAGGCATTTTCCAATATCGCCGCCATCATCCTGTTGTTCTCGAGCGGGCTTGAGACAGATCTCGACATGCTGATGAGATATTCGGTTGCGGGAAGCATCGTAGGTTTGGGCGGCGTAATATTTTCGTTTGGATTCGGCCTTGTCCTCGGCTCATTTTTCACACACCAGGCTTTGTTCGCGCCAGTCAATCTTTTCATCGGCATCATAAGCACGGCCACCTCCGTTGGCATAACCGCGCGAATTCTCTCCGATCGCAAGAAGATGGACTCGCCTGAAGGGGTGACGATTCTCGCCGCGGCAGTGTTCGATGATGTGCTCGGCATCATTTTCCTTGCGATAGTGTTGGGTATCGTCGCGGTAATCGAAGGCAAAAAATCAGGCAGCCTTTCCGCGGGAGCCATTCTCGGCATAAGCGCGAAAGCATTTGGGCTGTGGCTGTCGTTTACAGCGGTCGGTCTTGTCTTTTCAAAGCAGATATCCGCATTTCTGAAAAAAATCGGTGGCGAGAATCACTTCAACGTTCTCGCGCTCGGCCTCGCGTTCTTTATCGCGGGCATCTTTGAAATGCAGGGGCTTTCGATGATCATCGGAGCCTACATCGTAGGCCTGAGCCTCTCCAAGACCGAAATCTCTTTCGTAATTCAGGACAAAACAAAAGTATTCTATGAGCTTTTTGTGCCGGTTTTCTTCGTCGTGATGGGCATGCAGGTACAGATTTCCAAAATATTTGAACCTTCGGTGCTGATGTTCGGCCTGGCATTCACTGTGGTTGCGATCTTGGCAAAGGTTCTGGGATGCGGGTTGCCCTCTCTCTTCCTTGGTTTTAACAAGATAGGAGCTTTGCGGATCGGCGTTGGGATGATCCCTCGAGGTGAAGTCGCGCTCATTATTGCCGGAATCGGGCTCTCATCGAAGATTCTGAGTTCGGAAATATTCAGCGCTTCGATTTTGATGACCATACTAACCACCATTTGCGCACCGATCCTGCTCAACTTCATCATCGACAGAGGAGGACGGGGAACCGTCAAAGAAGCAAAAAGTGCCACCTCTGAAGAATTTGTCGTCGATCTGCCCAACAATGATCTTGCCAGTCTCTTGTCCGCGTATCTTCTCGAAGACCTCCAGCGCGAAGGTTTCTATGTTCAGCTCATGAGCATCAGCGATAATATCTCGCACATCCGCAAGGGCGATATTTCACTATCGTTGAGGGTAGAAGGCACCAAGCTCGTTCTGGAAACAGCGCCTGAGGATATGCCCTTCGTTCGGACTCTGGTGTACGAAACCATGGTCAAACTCGACGCAAATCTCGACAAGCTCAAAGAGACCTACGACCCTGCCAAAATGCGCGAGGAAGTCACAGCGATCGAAGGAAGCCGTAAAGACACGTCTTTCCTCAAGATTCTGGCCCCTGAATGCATCAAGATCGATATGAAAGCCAGCACCAAGGAAGAGGCCATTGACGAGCTCGTCGGATTGCTGGACAGCGTGCACAAGCTCAAGGATAAAGACAAAGTCCTTGCCGACATTCTCGAACGGGAAAGCATCATGTCAACCGGCATGCAGCACGGCATCGCTATCCCCCATGCCCGAACCACCGGCGTCGACAAGCCGGTCCTGGCCATCGGTATTCATAAACAAGGCATCGATTTCCAAACCATCGACGGGACTCCCGCCCACATCATCGCGCTCATCGCAAGCTCCGAGGGCGATCCGGCTCCGCACATGCAGGTCCTCACCAGCCTCGGTTCGACGCTCGGCTCCGACATTGTGCGTGAAGAGCTTCTGCACGCAAAAACGCGCGAGGAAGCCGCAAAAGTGCTGGGGTTGTAGGACACCGAGCAGGGGCAAGGTATCCAGCGAAAATTCAGCTTACCAAGAAATGGAATCAGCCCGCAACAGGAGCAACAAGGTTTGGGGAAAAGCATCGACCATTTTGTGAAAAAACGACATCGCGGCGGCGGGACATCCACTCCCGCTCCTCGGAGGCCTTTCGGTCGCCTGCTCGTTAGNNNNTCACATCACCACACTGCAGTTCTTGCCGCGGCTTTTTGCTTTATACATGGCAGCATCGGCCCGTGACAGGAATGTATCGATGGTATCTTCGCCCGCAAGCTCGACAATCCCAAGGCTTATGGTGGCCCCCAGGGTTTCCCCGTTAATTACGCGCAGGCTCTCGGTCTCGAAATGTGTGCGAATTCGTTCGGCAACGCGGAGCGCGTCTTGTTTCGCAACTTTGGGCATAAATATGACGAGAGCATCACCGCCATAGTGACATGCACTATCAGTTTCCCTGGTACAGCTTCGAACCGAATGGGCGAGAGAGACAAGAATGTCATCGCCTACTTCATGTCCGAATCGATCATTGACTAGTTTGAAGTCATCAATACCGAGCATAATAAGCGAAAGCGGCTCCCTGTTCTGGAAGGCCTCTTTCATTGCCTGTCCAAGCTCCATCATCAAATAGCGCCTGTTCCTAAGTCCCGTCAGTGTATCCGTCAAACTTAGCTCACGGAAATGATCCTGGGCCGCCTCAAGTTTCTTTTTCTCGACTTCCAGATTCTTGAACTGGTCGGCAAGCGCCATGGCAAGAAAAATCGACTCGAACGCAAGGCCAATCGACATTGCGTTGCGCGTAAGGACATTGACAGGAAGCACCTTCAAGCCCATGAGCGAAAACATCAAACCGCCCGAAGCAAGAGAACACCACGCAATAAGAAAATACCGGGACACGCGATATCCACGTTTCACCTGCAATACCGCTGCGAATATCACAAGCACAGGGACAATGATGCCGAGGTAATGTGACATCGTAAACGCAATTTCATTCAGGCCCGCGATTCCTGCGAGCGAAACCAAGCCTCCGAGCACTGCGGCTATTGCCAATATATAAAAGAGAACTCTGCTCCTCTTCTGTAGCTCTAAAAATGAAATCGTAAAAATCGTGCCCCAGGTAATGAACTGACCCACCCAGACCCAAAGCATTGCCTGATCGAATCCCGGCATCTGCCCAAAGACCGCCTTTGCAAAACCCTGCACATAGAAAAGCCAAAGCCCAATCGAAATATTGTAAAAAATGAAGTAAATATATGAAGAATAATGAAAAGATAAAAGCAGAAAAAGGCTATAAATTATCATGGCGATGATTATTCCAAATATCAAGCCGTATCCAAGATAACTCTGTGCCTGGTTCTTCGCAAATAAGGAAGCATTGACCAGCTCAACGCTCATGAGTACATCGGTGGAACTCGATATGCGAAGATAACAAGGCTTTTCTTTAAAAGCATCTGCAGGAAGAGAAAAGAAATAATAGCGGGAATGTGGTTCCGCGGGGTTTGACTTTACTTGTGCCCCTGAGACAAAGCGATCGAATCCGCCATCGGGGCGCGGTACATATAGTTCAATATTATCAAGAATAATGGAAAAACTCGGTTTTACAAGCAAAAGCCATTGAATTGCCCTGTCCTCTATATCGCTCCCCACCTCATAGCCCGGTCCAAGCCTGTCGAGAGGAAACGTAAATCTGAGCCATGAAGCAGGCGCATGCTTGCCCGTCCAGATGGGCCTTCCCCCTACTGGTGAAAAATGCGAGGAGAACTCCGGCGAGCTCACCTCACCTATTCCGAGCGCAGGGTCCGCATCAAAATAGTAATCGCTTATTTGTTCAAGATTTATAATAGGTGGAATCTGTTCCTGCGCAGAAATACCCACTGGACAGATAAACACTATCCACACAAAAAAGAGAAAAATAAAGCCTTTTGATTTTCGAACCATTTGCCGGATAGTATAGACAAAAAACATCCATCTGTGAATATTGCTTTTCTCTATTATCTCCATTTCTCACCGTATTATGGTTACAAACTTACTTTTATCTGCCCGATCGTTTTCAGTACTTTTGCAGCTGTTTCTGAAACGCCGCAAGGTGATTGCTCGACGCGTTGCGCAGACGGGTAAAAAGGTCGGCGATACCGGCATAGCGCGGATCACGGAGCACCGGTTGGGCCAGAAAGCGATCATACATCGAAATGTTGTCTATTTCCGCCTGAACACCCGTCTGCGCCGCTTCTTTCAGAGTCGAAGGCACATGGACGTACTTCGCCGCCTCATCGGCAGGAATGGCCAGCCCGAGACTCGCAAATATATCCTTGAGCCATGCGATGTGCTGTTCCTCGGCTTGTTTGATGTTCGAATATGGGGGCATCTGTCCGAATTTCGCCATTATCGCCACATACTCGGCGCGCGCCAGATATTCATCCTGAATCGCGTAGGTGAGCATCGACTCGATCGTGAGCGCATTGTCTGCCTTGGCCGCTGAGTTTCCATAGAGGGGAAGTGTTCCCTGGGCGGGAATAAACATGACCGCCACAAATCCCACAATGATTGCCGAAACCAGTAATTTCTTTTTCACTTCTGGACTCCTTTGCGCACGCGGATAGCGGAATAAAGAAATACGCATGCATTATGGAGTCGTCCTGAAACGGGAAATGGTTGCGAAAAATTATAAGGTATCGATTTATTCTTATCTCATTGAGGTTCTTTCAAAAGTCGGACGANNNCATTATCATATAAAAAGCTTTTATACCTTATTCTTCGACCCTGTTTCGCCCTCTGCTTTTGGCCTGGTAGAGCGCGCGGTCCGCGGACATCAAGAGCTCATCGATATTATATGTAGATTCTCCTGCCTTACATCTGGATACACCGATCGATACTGTGACCTTGACTGAAATCATG
>DJVZ01000021.1 GCA_002441395.1 Spirochaetaceae bacterium UBA6243
CCTTGCAAACCATACATTGACGCAAATGGACTGTAATGAATTGATGATAAAGAATTCGACGTCCTCATGACGATTGGAGTTTTCTTTACATGCCTGTTTCCCGGAGATCGCCCTGCTGATGCTCGGATGACATTTCCAAGAGGGCGATGAATCGCGGCTTGTATTCAATGCTCTGCACATCGCTGATAAGCATTCGCCTAAAAAAGCCCTCTATCTGATTCTGAAGCTGCTGCCAGCTCTGATCCGAGTTGGGTTGATCCATGGTCATTACCTCCCTTTCTTAATTGAAGATGATGGTTGTTCCAGGACTATCCCCCGGTCTTTGCTCTCAGCAAAACAGCCTGGTTGCAGTTTCTTCTTGAAACAACAGCAAATAGTCTGCCAACAAGTGAAAGCGCATCGGAATCTTGGATTCATCTTTAATAACAGTGGATTACACTAGCAAGATAAAGTCGTCTCCAAGAAAACAATCATTCGTTTGGCCTCAATATTTAACGGCGCCTCAANNAGCAAAACAGCCTGGTTGCAGTTTCAGCATGACCTCCGTCACACCGTCCGGAACCGCAAGGGTTGTAAACCCAAACCTCCTGAAGACGTTGAGCATGCTCTCATTCTCGGTGAGAACATCCGCCCGGATATTCTCAAGACCCCTTTCGCGGCCTATTCCGATGAGCATCTCGACAAATTTCGACCCCAGGTGTTTGCCCTGATACCTGTCCTGTACGAGAACGGCCAATTCGCCGGACTTCATGTCCTGGTCCATAATAAGCCGCGCAACCCCTATCATACTTTTCTTCCCGTTTTTCTCTATCTCGGCAACGATCGCCATATGCCGGTCATAGTCAATATTGCAGAAAAGGATAAGCCATTCATGGGATATATTCTTGAAAATGGAAAAAAACCTGGTCCTCAATGTGTGTTCGGATAATGAAGAAAGCATTTCGTGCTCAGCCGGTTCGTCCTCAGGCCGTATAGGCCTCAGAATTACTTGGGCGCCATCCGACAGTTGCCAGGGTGTGATATACTTGGTGGGATAGGGAGCAATAATTAAGTGCGGATAGGTTGAGCGACAGGTATCGGCATAATTCTGGTCAATGATGATTCGTGCGTCGAGGGCGGAGGCTTTGCCATTGGATATGGCCAGAGGATTGATGTCGATTTCAGCGATTTCGGGAAAATCTACGATCAGATTGGAAAAATTAACAAGGATTTCTTCGAGTCCTTCAAAATCTGCCGCCGGTTTTCCTCGAAAGCCCTGGAGCATTTTGTATACCCGGGTATCCTGCATCAACATCTTTGCCAGGGACTGATTGAGCGGAGGGAGCCCAATCGAAAAATCTTTTATGAACTCCGCTGTCGTTCCCCCCATTCCAAAGAGAATGACTGTACCGAAATCCCTGTCTTTTCTGGCCCCCAAAATAAGCTCGTAGTCAACATCCGTGAACATCTTTTCTACAGCCACACCCTTTATGACGGCCGCCGGAGCGTGTTGTTTTACATTTTGCATTAATTTATCATACGCGTTTTTCAGGGCTGCACTGGAATCGATTCCCATAATCACACCCCCCACATCACTTTTGTGGGAGATGTCCGGTGACACGACCTTGATCACAACCGGATAACCTGCTTTTTCTGCAAAGCTTACCGCCGTTTCCGAATCCCTGGCGACCTGCACCATTATAACCGGAATTTGGTAGGTCGCGAGAAAATCCTTGGACTCTTCCTCGGTGAGAAGTGTTCGTCCTTCCTGGAGAGCCATCCGGATAAGTTCCTTGAGACGATTCTTCGCCGGCGCTTTATGCGACGGCAACTCGTCAGGTGTTTCATAGAGCGAGTCGAGATGTCTCTTGTACCTGCACATATTCACATAAGTTCTAACAGCCTCTTCCGGTGTGTCGTATTGAGGAATGCTGTTCTCAACAAAAATATCTCTACCTTCTTTGACGGCATCCCCCCCCATCCACGTTGTAACAACCGGCTTCCGGGCTTTTTTAGCGATATCGGCCACCGCTTGCGCAAGCTTTGTTGAAGGGGCGGAGTCCAGGGGCACGTAAATGACAAGCACACCATCCACCATGGGATCAGCAAGGCAAATGGTGAGGGCTTTCGTAAACCTTTCAACGGTTGCGTCTCCAAGCAGGTCAACCGGATTGGCTTTGCTCCAGAAGGGCGGCAAAAATGCGTTGAACTGCTTCATGCTGTCATCAGAAATTCCCGCCAGTTCTCCACCCAGTGAGATAAGAGCGTCCGTGGCCATCACACCAGGCCCGCCGGCGGACGTTATGATGGCCAGCCTCGGACCTGCCGGTAACTTCTTCGAATCAAGAACCTTGGCAGCATCAAAGAGTTCTTCGATCTCCCCTACCCTTACGACACCGGCCCGCCTGAATGCCGCTTCATATATCGCGTCGTCCCCAGCCATAGCGCCGGTGTGGGAACTGGCCGCCCTTGCGCTCTCGGCGAATCGACCAGGCTTTACAATAATAATGGGCTTCCGGCTGGCGAACGCCCTTGCCGCACTCATGAATTTTCGAGCATTGCCCACACTTTCCATATAGATCAGGATGCTCTTGGTGGCCGGGTCATCGCCCAGATAATCGATCATGTCGCCGAAGTCGATATCGATCATGGAGCCCAGTGATGCAAACAGGCTAAAGCCTACCCCGGCGCTGAGAGCCCAATCGAGTACCGCGCTGCCGAGGGCGCCACTCTGAGAAATGAAGGCGATGTTTCCCTTTGGTGGGTTACCCCTGAGAAATGTAGCGTTTAGGCCCAGTTCAGGTCTCACAAAACCAATACAGTTTGGCCCCATAATCCGCATTCCATATTTATTCCTGATTCGGTCGATTTCGTTTTCCAGTTGTATGCCTTCTTCGCCGATTTCCCTGAATCCGGCCGAGATGATGACAGCGCCCGCAACGCCTGCCTTGCCGCATTCCTCAAGCACGCCCGGTACCGAGCGAGCGGGAGTTGCCACCACGGCCAGTTCCACATGCTCGGGCACGGCTGCGATGCTGGGATAGCTATCCATATTGAATAACTTGCTCGTATGCGGGTTGACCGGAAATATTTTCCGATCTTTGGACTGAAGCAGGTTTTTGAGGATTATCTGCCCGACGGCGCCATCCTTCTGGGTTGCGCCGATCAGGGCTATTGTTTTGGGATCAAACATCACTTGGATACGACTCATTTTGCTTCTTTCTTCAGCGAGTTGCTTACCAGACTCTTCTTATTTTACGGCATCGAAAGCCTTCTTCAACTTTCCCTCTACTTCTTCCGCAACTTTCTGCAGCTCCGCATTATCCACCATCTGCATGGCAACCGTCGGACGGATAATGGATAACACTGTCCTGCCGCCCTTTGCATAAACAATAATGTTGCAGGGGAGCATGAGCCCGATGTTTCCCTCGGTAAGGATCGCTTGATAGGCAAACGGAGGATTGCAGGCACCCAGAATAATGTATTTGCCCATATCAACACCAAGCTTTTCATTCATTATTTTCTGGA
>DJVZ01000035.1 GCA_002441395.1 Spirochaetaceae bacterium UBA6243
GAATTCGATGTATAATTATATGCACTGCCGTTTCGCGGGTAGGGAAATGTTTTGCACAGAGGTGAAACCATGGACAAGGCCACTGTCGGTATTATAGGCGGATCGGGATTGTACGAAATCGAGGATGTCGAAGTTCTCGAAGAGATCAGGATGGATACAGCCTGGGGCGCTCCCTCCGACGCGATCACCATTGCACGGATAGGCGGCATACGAGCGGCATTTCTTCCCCGTCATGGCAGAGGGCACTTCATCCTTCCGACCGAGGTGAATTCGAGGGCGAACATCGCGGCGCTCAAAATGCTCGGTGTCCGCGAGATCGTCGCCTTCTCGGCCGTCGGAAGCCTCAAGGAGGAGATACGTCCCCGCGACTTTATCATTCCGTCGCAGATTATCGACAGGACGAAGGACAGGCCGGGGTCGAGTTTCTTTGGGGAAGGGATCGTCGCCCACATGAGCTTTGCGGACCCCTTCTGCGGCCGGCTGTGCAAGATCATCGAGCCCTTCGTGGTGGCGCGCGGACTGCGCCTCCACACGGAGGAGACCCTCGTCTGCATGGAAGGTCCGGCTTTTTCGACGCGGGCGGAGAGCCGGCTCTACCGCTCATGGGGAGCGGGTGTCATCAATATGAGCGCGCTCCCCGAAGCGAAACTGGCACGGGAGGCCGAAATTTGCTATGCCATGGTCTGCATGGCGACCGATTACGACTGCTGGAAGACGGATCACGCCGACGTGACCGTCGATATGGTTGTGGAAAACCTCAATGCCAATTCGGCCCACGCCAAGGCATTGATCAAAGAGGTGGTGCCGGCGCTGGGCGGCGGCGAGGACTGCTCCTGCCGGAGCTCGATGCGGTACGCGCTCATGACGGCCCCGGCAAAACGCAATCCGGAGACGCTGGCAAAGCTCAAAACAATACTCCCCGAACTCCGATAAAAGAGGAAAAAAATCTAAGCCTTGCCTGTCCCCTGTCTCATCCATGGCCGCATGCGGTTTTGGTACGGGGCATTCCCTTCTCGTGTCTGTATAAGTATATTTTATACATCGACATTTTCTATGAGTGAGGCACTGATATGACTACTTTTATTATCGTCATTGCAGTTGTCGTAGTGCTCTTCTTTTCCGGTATTCGGATTGTCCGCCCAACCCACAGGGGACTCGTCGAAGTGTTCGGCAAATATCGCAGCTTCGCAGAGCCAGGGTTCCATTGGATTTTTCCCGTGATAATGAGGATGTTTCAGGTGAATACGACGGAACAGATGGTGAACGCCGAGCCCCAGGAGATCATCACAAACGACAATCTGAATGCCAGCGTCGATGCGCAGGTTTATTTCCGCGTGTTGCCGGACGAAAGGAGCGTGAAGGCTTCCCAGTACAACGTCAACAACTATCAATTGCAGATCGTCAGTCTCGCACGCACCACCCTGCGAAACATCATAGGCACGATGACGCTCAAGAGTGCCAACAGTGAACGTTCGAGGATCAACACGGAGCTTCTTCAGACCCTCCTCAAGGAGACAGAGGACTGGGGCATTTCCATCGTCCGGACCGAACTCAAGGAAATCGACCCTCCCAAGGATGTTCAGGAGACGATGAACAAGGTGGTCAAGGCCGAAAACGAGAAGATCGCCGCAATCGACTTCGCGACAGCCACCGAAACGATGGCCGACGGCCAAAAGCGGGCAGAGATAAAGAAGGCCGAGGGGATCAGACAGGCAGAGATACTCAAGGCCGAAGGCGAAGCCCAGGCTATCCAGCTCGTCAACGAGGCGGCCGATCGGTATTTCGTCGGCAACGCCCAGCTTCTGAAGCGGCTTCAGACCGTGGAGGAATCGCTTAAAAACAACTCGAAAATCGTCCTCCCCACGAACGGAGAACTCGTCAACGTTATCGGCGATCTCGCAGGCGTCCTGCCCTTGAAGGACAAAAAACCTCAGTAGACACAAAAAGCTTTCATTTACAAAGAGCTGGTCGTAGGCAAGGGCGCCGCCATGGAGCCCGAAAACGGCAAAAAAGAAGCGCTGCTTGAATGTGACTCAACTGAGGCGCTCATTGGTCCGCGCTTCTTTTTTTCTTACTGTCGTATGGTTACGCGTCCGTCAAGGGGCCCGGCGGCTCCCCCGGAGGGGGCGATCCTTCCCCATTCCTTGATGCCAGCGATAATCTCGTTTCGATACACGAGGCCGGTGTCCAGTTTGTCCAGAGCGGCAAGGTCCCACGCGAGGACCCCTTGTGGGAGGCCCGCGCCGACAGGGCCGGTTTTCCATCCTTCGAACCCATTCGCGATATAGGTGCTGAACGCTATTCTGAAAATCTTATCCGGCGTCTTCCGCAAATCCACTCCCCTGAAGCTCGCGTTTTCGACCGTCGCGGCTTCGGCGTTGGCTCCCAAGCGAATTTCGTACCGCAGATCGCTCGAGAAATGGAGGAATCCGCGGGAGACGAAGCCATCCAAAGCGACCGGTTTCGTTCCTGCCAATTCTTCAGGACGAACGAGACGCTGGGCATTGCTCCGCAGCACATCCAGCAGCTGTGCCCCCGAAAGCGAAATGATCACAATGTTGTCGGCGTAAGGCATGACTTTGAACCAATCACCGAAAGTGACGTCGGTATTCCCGTCCACGCCCGACGCGATGCCCGAAGCGTTGAAGACGGCGAGATCGACCGGACCGCCCGGGAAATTCGCGCTGCGCGCGACGATCATGTCGTTCATGTAGTTCGCCATGCCGCATTCGCCGACATAACGCTCCGCGAGAATGCGCTCTGTCGAAAAGCCTTGTGTCGCCGCTGTCCTTCCGAGCCTTTCTTTCATCTTGCCGGCGAGCCGGGTGAGTATCGGCTCTACGTTTTCTTTTTCGAACCTGCCGTCATAATCTCCTTCGTGCTCGAGATTCGCCCAGCCCTTCTGATCGGAGGCAACCCTATCGTCGCGGCTCTTTATGGGCAATAACGCAGCTTTCATGTCTGTGGCCGCGTATCCCCCCTCCTTTCGCGCAAGGCTCACATCCATCCGGCCGAGCCACGCTCCATAGGAACCAGCCTGAAGGAGGGGTATCCCCTCAACGATATTCGCCGCTTCCAGGCCGTCCTTGTTCAGGACGCTGTGCGTATGTCCACCGATTACCAAAACAGGCTTTCCGGTACATCTACTCGCAGCTTCCGCGATCGCCCGATCGCCGACGCTCACGCGGTGCCGCTCCTCTCCTTCGAAACCCAGATGGCTCAGCACGACGAAGACATCGACGAAGGGTTCCATGCGGGGAAGGTAATATTCGATGGACTCGAGCGGCGCTGCGATACGGACGTTTGGATCTTCTACGGTAGCCTCCCTCGTCTCCTCGGGCGTGGTGAGCCCGATCAGGCCTATCCTCAAGCCTTTTGCAATGCCTATGGCGGCCGGTTTGATGACATCCGGAGTCGCCCAGCGGGATCCGACAATATTCGCGCTTAATACCGGAAACGCAGCATCCTGACGCGCACCTTTCGCGAGTAGCTCGTATCCCCGATCGACTTCGTGGTTTCCAACGACGGTCGCGTCCACCCCAGCGGCACTCAGAATCCGGTACGCCGGATCCACGATGAACTCTTGCGCGTTCCACCCGAGCAGCTCGTCGAAGGGAGTTCCGGTATGTTCGTCACCCGCGGAAAAGAAAAGGACGATGTTCCGTTCGTCCGCGTTTTTTCTTGCGGCATCGACGATTTTTACCATCTGTGCCACTCTGTGCGTATCGCCTCTTTTACTGTCCTGGTCGGTCATGTGGCCATGCAGATCGTTGAAATGGAACACCGTCAGGTTCATGTCGGTCGCCAAGGCGTCCGTCCTCGTTAATTCTTCCGGAGCGGAGTGGCTGCCGGATTCTTCGCGTACGGCATAAAGCTTTTCAAAGCTTCCGCGCGGATTATATGCCGAAAGGGTAAATCCTATTCCCTCCGCCATACATTGCTGTCCCCCAGGATTCTGAGAGGCTGGGGAATCTCCCGTTCCACCGCCGAATACCGCCTGAGCAAACACGAGGCAAATGACCAAGAAAATTGTATACCGTTTCATGTGCTCTCCCTGTGAGGCGATTCTAGGGCTGTTCAGTTAGCGGAGGGTGAACAAGATGTTTGGATTGTGTTTGTTTTTACGCTTGTCGTAAAGAGCGAATAAGATTATAAACTTCAGAAATACACAAAGAGTTCATCTCTCATAGTTCTCTGTACGCACTTTACCTTGCCATGCAACCCAGATTCACAAATTTTTATACCTATGCAATTATCTTATTATAGTATAATTAAATAAATACATTTCTAAAAGTGCCGACTTCACCTACCGATTCAGGGTAGTGAGGAGACCATAAGAGGCGGCTACGACGACTGCCGAATGATAAGCCTCGATGGCAACAAAACCCGCATGGGGTCAGGCTCGCGACCTTCGATTCGCTCGAACAGCATAGCGGCACTGACTTCTCCCATGCGCTCGAGCGGCAACGCAAAGGTTGTGATCGGTATGGGCCAGAAGGATGAAAATTCCCGGTCATCGTAACCGACAACTCTCAGGTCACCGGGAATCGTTCGCCCCCGCGCAAGAGCGCGGTTGATGGCACCCGCCGCCATATAGTCGTTTGCACAGAAGACCGCATCCATGTCGGGACAGACCTCGAGAAGGACATCCATGCAGTGGGCACCCGACTCAGCGGTAAAATCGCCATGGACAACCCGTCTCGATGGATCGAAGCCGATACCGCATTCTTCGAGGGCTTTGGTGAATCCGGCAAGTCGTTCCATGCTTGCAAGGCGCATTTCCGGACCGGCTATCACAGCCAGACGCCTTGCACCTCTCGCAACAAGATGGAGTGCTGCTTCCCTGCCTCCCGCAAAATCATCGGGCTGAACGGAAGGTATCGAATCGTAGATGAAGGTATTGACGGTGACGGCCGGCAAGTCGAATGCGACTCGCATCTCGGGTCTGATTGCCTGACGCACACCATACGCGGCGATAATGCCGTCCACCCGGCGCTTGCGCAGAAAATCGATGGCGCTCGTTATGTCGTTGTTGAATTCAACACCGCTCGTGAAAAGCAGATAGCTGCTTTTTTCTCGCGCGATTTTTTCCGCACCATGGATGATCCTGGCGGCGAATACTTCGGTGATGTCGAAGGCAAAAAAGCCGATGACGCCCGAGGTTGTCGTGCGAAGTGCCCGGGCAGCGGGATTCGGCTCATAGCCCAGCCGCTCGATGGCATCGTGTATCTTGTCCTTCGTGGCCTGGCTTATGGGCCGTTTGCCGCTGAGCGCGTGACTGACGGTAGATACCGATACCCCCGCGGCTATGGCTACATCGCGGATGGTTACCATTCTCTTACCATACTACATCAGGTGCCGTTTGTGCGATACGCGCCTCTCAGTACAAGGCGGATGTGTTCGGGCGCGCTCTGGAAGCGGAACTCGACGCTCCGGCCGTCCGCATATCTGTTGCCATCGAGGATGACGAACCCCTTCGGGACACTGAAGCGCCAGTACTTTCTGTAGTCAGTGGCGCACGCGGACGCTGTGCGCGTAATGTTCAGCACATAATCGCCTTCGCGTGGCATCTCGAAATCCATGCGCCAGCGCCAGTAGCTTCCGGCGACAAAATCGCTTTCGCCGTCATCCTCGCTGTGGACGCATGCGGCATGAAGGGGGGAGATATCACCGGCATCCGCTGGGGGCACTACGAGAAACTCATACTCATCCGGCGCTGTTTTCCCCACCGGATCTGTCTTCAGGGAAGTAGGAATCACCGTGCCGCATCGGAAGAAATATCTCACCGCGTCGAGTGGATAGTTAAATTCGAGCAGTGTCCCTCCCCGATGGAGAACTTCTTTTGCGGGATCAAACCAGTCCGCACCTGCGGGAAATCGCAGCCGCACAGCGGTTTCTCCCCGTCCGGGCGGACCAGGGACGAGCACCGCGTCGCCCGCCATTCTGTCCAGGCTTTCGTAGGAAAGCGAAGGGTCATCCGGAAAGTCGAGCGCTACTGGACTCTCCAGCGGAATTCCAGTTTCCGAGGCGCGGATCGCCAGATCGTAGATATACGGCAAAAAACGGTAGCGCTCCCGTATGAAATGGCGCACCGCATCCAGCCGGTGCGGGAAAGACCAGGGTTCGGTGATGCTCCCGTCGGGTTTCCACGAATGCATCACGAAACGCGGCTGGAATATCGCGCTCTGGCACCAACGGAGCAGAAGTTCCTCGTCCGGACTGGGGCCGACAAAACCGCCCAGATCATGTCCGTACATCGGTAATCCGCTCAATCCGAGGTTCATTCCCATCACGATATTGAAGCGGAATGTTTCGTAGCTGGATACATTGTCGCCTGTCCAGGTGCGCGCATACCGCTGCAGACCGGCGTAGCCCGAGCGGCTGATGAGCCATGGGCGCTTGCCGGGATTGGCCTTCCGCAATGCCTCGAACGAAGCCTGGGCCATTTTTACCGGCAGGAACTTCTTATATGTTTGTGCTGGCAGGGAATCGTCTTCTATCTCGAACTCGTTATTGTCGTTCCAGACACCGGCTACTCCCTTGTCGATAATGTGTTCGGTCAAAGCCTTCCCCCACCAGTCAAAGCCCTCTTTTCTCGAAAAATCGACGAATGACGCGCTGTTGGCCCAGTAGTAGCTTTTAAGCGGGGCGCCGTCGGCGCCGGGAATGAACACGCCCGCAGCAGCAAGCCTTTTGTACCAGGGGTGACCCGACAGGATCCCCGGTTTCACGTTGCAGCAGATTCGGTACCCCCTCTCTCGGAGCGACCGGATAAACCGGCCGGGATCGGGAAATTTCTCCCGGTTCCAGACGAAGGTGTAGCGCTCGCCGTTGTCCGCCTTGGCATATCCCGAAGAAAAATACATGCCCTCGCAGGGAATGTCTGCCTTCTCAACGCGGTCGAAAAATTCGAGGATCCTCTCCTGCGCATTGTCCGGATCGGTATATCCCATACTGGAGGTGAGGTAGCCAAAGGAGAAGAGGGGCGGTAGCGCCGGCATGCCCGAGAGCTTGCAATAGGACGACAGTATGTCGCGGTAGCGGCCTCCGGTCATAACATAATAGCCGAAAGGTCCTCCGTCGAGCACAACATCGTAATAGAACATACTCTCAACGCCGAAATCCACTTCCTCGACCTGCAGATTGGGGAAAAAAAGGCCGCAAAAGGCGCCGCGTCCCCTGTTGACCTTCATGAAGAAGGGCACCGAGATATACAAAGGGTCGCTCGATTCCGCGTCGTAGCCGAGCGCATCCCTGTTGAACAGCTTGAATGAGCGGTTTCGCTTGTTCAGTCTTCCTGTCTTTTCACCGAGGCCGAAAAAGGCGTCTCCTTCCTCGAGGCGGAAATTGAATTTTCCACGCACGGAGCCTTGTGCGGCGCCCTGCTGCACTCTGAGCGGATACTGGGGAACGACGAGATCCTTGTGGCCGATTTCCCCGCCGTGAACAAGCACGCCATTCTCATAGACGGACACTCGGGCTGTCGCCTTGTCGATGAGTACCTCTGTCTTGCCGTGACGCAGCTCAGACCCGGACCCGCTTTCGGAGGCTGAATCCCACGAAATGGCGGGGCCGCCGTGGATGCCGCCAGCGTCCGGCAGGCCGCCCGGCGCATAATCCGCGAACAATCCGGCATGGGGAATGTTCGACGCGGGAGATACAATCGATTCGTCAAAGACATAAAAAACGGAAACGACACGGGGAGCGTGAATCGTCACTTCAAGTCGGCCATTCTCTCCCGACAGGTATGCCTTGCCGCCCTCAACGCGGAGTCCGTCAAGATTCTTCAGTGCATGCAACATGGTATTACGCTTTCACTCCGCCCGCGGTCAGGCCTTTCACAAAATATTTCTGCAGTGCCAGAAATACTATGATCATCGGTATCATCGTGACGACAGTCATGGCGAGAAGGTTGCCCCAGTTTATCTGGAACTGTCCGACGAAGTTGGCGAGAGCCAACTGCAGAGTCATCTTTTTATTCGCTGACACGACGATGAAGGGCCAGAGAAAGTCGTTCCACCGCCACATGAACGAAAAAATCGCGATCGTGGCTATAATGGGCTTCGCGAGCGGAACAATGATCATTGTGAAGATTTTAAATTCGCCGGCGCCATCGATTCTCGCCGCCTCGATGAACGAGTCTGGAATGGTTTGAAGATACTGCCGCGCCAAAAAAACACCCGTAGGCGTGGCCGCCGGTGGAATAATAATGCCCCAGAGCGAATTCAAAAGCCCGAGATTCTTCAACAGAATGAATATCGGTATCATGATCGCCTGAAGAGGAATCATCAGCGTGCCCACCATGACGTAGAAAATGAGGTCGCGGCCCCTGAACCAGAATTTCGAGAGAGCATACCCCGCCATGACATTTATCGTTATCGTGATAAGTGTCGCCACCACTGACACAAAGAGGGAATTCTTGTAGTAGGTGATGAAATCGCCGCTCGCAAACGCATTCACATAGTTCTCCAGCGTCGGCCTGTGCGGCAGAATCGTGAGCGGATAGGTAAAGAGCTCGGACTGCGGCTTGAACGAAGAGAGGAGCACCCATAGTATGGGAAAGAGAAAGACAAAAGAGACTATCAGGAGCAGCGTATATTTCAAGAATTTATTCATTTGTGTACTCCTCCCTCCGCGCGCCGAACTGAATCGCGGTGAATATCCCGATGATGACGAGGAGAATCACGGACATGGCTGCGCCGTATCCCATCCTGTCCTCCTCGAAGGCCGCCTGATATATATACTGTACAAGGAATTTGGTGGATGTCCCCGGCCCGCCCTGGGTCATGACGAATATGAGTTCATACGCCTTGAATGCCTCGATGGTGGAGAGCACGACGACGACAAGGATAATCGGTTTCAGGAGGGGGATCGTTATGCGCCTGAGCCTTGTGAACCTGCCGGCTCCGTCCATCTCTGCCGCCTCATAGTAGGTCTTGGGAATTGCCTGCAACCCGCCTATAAACATCATCATGAAATAGCCAACCCTGGTCCAGACCGTGACGAATATGAGGCTGATATTCGCCATGGTCCCGTCCGTAAGCCAGGATACCGCCTTTCCTCCGGCAAGCCTTATGGCGTAGTTGATGATTCCCAGATCGTATCCAAGGAGCCATCTCCAGGCGATGCCGACAATGATCATGCTGAGCATCGTGGGTACATAGTATATCGCCCGAAACACTCCCATGCCCTTTCCTTCGCCTGCGAGAGGAAGCGCGAGCGCAAGGGCGGAAATACTCAGAAGCGGCACGACCGCCACGACATATATCAGCGTGTTCTTGAGCGTCAGCCAGAACATCGAATCGGCCAGAATATCCCGAAAGTTCTTGAACCCGATATATTTCGAACCATCGAGGATACTCCAGTCAAAGAACGACATCCGAAGGCCCATGATTGCGGGCAAAATAATGAAGAGACTGAAAATGATCAGGTTTGGCGCCAGAAAAAGCAAGGGAGCACGCGTCTGCTCGAATGTACCGTGAGATCGCTGTCTGGATTTCATGAATATCTCTCTGTGAAAACAGTATATGCCGGCCACCTCAGGATTGCGGCGATGACCGGCACGCACACCTCTGTCTCGGGTACCACCGCCACCCCGCCTTCTGCAGGGTGGCGAGGCCGATACCTTCTGACGAGTGAAAATTATTTAAAGTATGAATTGCCCTTGGCCTGGATGTTGGCCGCAGTCTGCTCCATCGTCTGCTTTCCGAGCAGGCCTTCCACTATCTGCTCACGGGCATACGAGTTGAGTTTTGCCACCACATCGCTCTTCCAGTCATCCGCGGTATAGGCAGGAGTAAGATTGAGGTCCTCGGTGAACACGGCGAAGTCTTTCGATCTCGACGCATAGGTAATGTTGGCGTCCTTGCGTGCCGACAGATTGAAAGTATCCCTGCAATATTGCTCATTGTGTGCCTTGTCGGAGAACACCGCGATCAGATCGAGAGCTTCTTTCTTGTTGGGAGAATTCTTGAAAGTACCGACAAACTTGCCGCCCGGCACCGAGGAATTGATCTTGCGGCTCGGCATGCGCACTACGCCCCACTCGAAATCCTTGATGTTTCTGCTGTAGGCGTTGATGAGCCATGAACCGCCGACGTGACAGGCCACGAGGCCCGACTGGAACAGCTCCTGGGGATTCTCGGAACCCATCCAGACCGATTTTGGCGCGAGGGCTTCGTCGTGCAGCATCTTGAAGAACTTGAGCGCGTCGAGCGTTTCGGGGGTGTTGAAGTTCATCGATTTTCCGTCGCTGGAAAGAAAGCGTCCTCCCGCTTCGTAGAGGAAGGTGGAAAAACGGTGCGTGGAAAAGTCCACCGTGATGCCATACTTGGCTTTTGGGTTCGCCTTGAGAACCTTTTTCATGGCGTCCACCCACTGGTCCCATGTCCAGGTCTGCGAGAGCTTGTCGACATCGATACCCGCGTTCTTGAAGTAGGTCTTGTTGACGATCATGCCGTTCGCAGTCGCCTCCGTGGGCATGACCATGACGCGGCCATTATCGTCCTGTCCAAGCGCCAGGGAAGAAGCGAAATAGCCCTTCGCAAGCTCATCGAATACCGGTTTGCCGGAAAGCGGCTCAAGGCTATTCGCGAAGAGCGGCACATGGGCGCTCGCGAGGCGCGCGACATCGGGAGGATTCCCGCCCGCAATCATCAACCTGAGTTTGTTCTCGTAGTCCTTGAAGGGAATTACCTGCATGTCGATGGTGACATTCGGATGGTCTTGCTGGTAATCGGCCATCGTCGCCATAAACACATCGGATTCATTCGCGTCGTTGAACCACAGCACGGTAAGCGTCGTCTTGGGCTGCGCCCACAGCGATCCCAGGGCTACCGCCAAAAGAAGGAGCACCATCATCGATGCAATTTTTTTCTTCCTCATGTTTTGCCTCCATCAAATCGTCAAAACGTTTTGATGAATTCACGATAAAACCATTTCCCGATTCTGTCAAGTTTTTTTTTGTAACTTCGTATTCTTTTAAAGAATAAACACTTGCATCTGCCTGAAAATGCAGACGCCGGGCACTCAATGTGGAATCATTGATTCTGCTGGTTATCCACGGACAGATCCTGGATCGTAGCCCGAAGCTCCGAAGAGCCCCAGCGTCCCCGTGCGCCACTCCTCGTAGGCCTCCAGAACCAATCGTTCTACATCCTCCCAGGTATCCGCACGCGGTTTTGGAATCGCACGGTTTGTGGAATTGCTGAACACTATGGTATGGCAGCCCTGTGCCCTGAGGCTTTCTACATTCTCCGGCGAATCGTCTATATAGACATGCGCCCCTACGGCACCCTTGTCCTTCATGAAGCAGAGATCCCAGTAGGGAATATCGTGGGCGTCCAGCCACTCTATCGTTTGAGCGATGGCCTCCCTATGAAAGTACTTCAGGAAGAGTCTATGGGTTATTATGCGGATTCGAACGCCCCGCACGGAGAGCTTCCTGAGGGTGGCCGGAGCATCCCTCACGGGTTCCATATTCCGAAACAGGCCGCGTTGCGTCACGGCAAAACGGTGTAACTTCTCGTAGCCCCCGTATTCGTCGAGGCCCCATTCGGAGAGCCCGAACGACACTTCCGGAGTGAGCGACTCTATGGGCCTGTCCAGCCATTCCGCCGCTATTGTGCGCATGGCCCCGTAGAAATCGCCCACCACCCCATCCAGATCCACACCGAAGATGAAACTACTCTCGTCCATAGTCCTAGTATGCGCCCTGGAAGAAGGATTCGGCAACACCTCCTACATCACACCACCCTTGGGGGCCACGCCCGTAGTCAGAAAGTAGATGGCCCGAATCAGGTTGTATCCGCCGTTCAGGGACATGATGAGCCCGATGAAGCCGAGAAGGCCGAATCCTCCGAACATCGCAAACATGCCCAATCCAAGAGCCCCCGACAGGGCCGAACGGATAAAATAGGGCTTTGCCCTGTTCCTGACCATCGCTTTGCGCTGCGTCTCGATCTTTTTGGCTATTTCCCGGGCGGTGGATTCCGGACAGCCGCGCTTTATAAGCTCCTGGGCGATATCGCGCCAGGGAATGTTCTGCATTGTCAGTTCGATGGCAAGATTGTACATCTCGTCCATGAACATGTTGGACGCACGCTCTTTAGAGAATCCCGAAGCCCATTCGAAGGCCCCGGCCCTTTCCTGGCCCGACGAAGATCCGAATCCATCCGCGAAGCCGAAACCAAACCCGAATGGCCCATAAGCGCCCGATTCTTCCGGCCGACCTTGCTGTTGCCCTGCGCGATAGTCCGTTCCCATGCGGAGCGATTCATCATACGCCGCCTTCGAGGCGGGATCGGACAACACAGAGTAGGCTTCGGATATGGCTTTAAAATGCTCCTCGGCCTGCTTCGAACCCTTATTGCGGTCAGGATGCCATTGCATCGCCAAACGCCGATAGTGTGACTTGATTTCGTCAGCTGAAGCGTCCTTTGTGACCTCTAGCACCAAATAATAATCGATCATACCAAGTTTATAATACTGATTTAGAAGCTCTGGGTGAATATCAATGAGCGAAAAACCAGCGAGGGTACAGCCTTCAAACCCATACAACCGTATCGATAAAGGGCCCGGCCGGATTTTGAGGAAGCGACGACGAAGTCATGGCTTCCTGCTCGTACAAAGACACAGAAACTTTTAAACAAGTCCTATTATCAAGGCTATCACACCAGCACCCATCGCAACCCCATTGAGGACTTTCTGCGAAGAAAAGATTCCCACGAGGCCGAGGACGATTGCCCCAATGCCCATCCATATAGACGCCCAAAAGAACCCTATCACGCCAAGCACTATTCCGATCCATCCCAACCACTTGCCGACTGCATCATTCACTTTCATGTTCATAACCTCCTTTGGTCAAAACCGAACAAAAACCGAGCCCTTTATCGATACGATCGTTTAGGCGATATAAGGGGATTCCCCCTGCTGATACCGGTTACGGCTGATATATCTCCTCCTCCGTTTTTTTGTTCTTCGCCCCCTGTCGCGCGGCGTTTCTGGCGGCCCTTTCTGCTTCCTGTCGGGCCTTTTCCTCATTGCGCTCTTTCCAGAGCGTGTCGGCACGGGCGGACCAGTTGTTGGCCGCGTCTTCACATTTGGCCGTCAGGGAGACAACGTCTTCCTCATCCAGAAGCTGCGTCGAATGCGCTCCGGAGCGCTCAACCATACCCCTGAGCTTCTCGGGATTGTCGAGGAGGGGACAGGGTCGCACGTGGTTCTCGTTGAAGGGCTGGCCCGCGGCGTATTCGCGGAAAAGAGGCTGCCGCAGCGTATCTATCAGGCTCATGTTGTGGATATTCGCGTTGGAGTAGTGTATGAACGCGCAGGGTTCCACATCGCCCGCCGCATTGATGTGCAGATAGCTCTTGCCGCCGGCGATGCAGCCCTTGACATATTCGCCGTCGTTCCAGAAATCGAGCACGAAAATCGGCTTAGTCTCGCGGTACTCACGGACCTTGCGGTACATATATTCACGCTGGTCGGGCGTGGCGAGCAGGTCGGTTTTCGCGTCCCTGCCGAGAGGCATGTAAGTAAAGTACCAGCCGAACCGGGCACCCTTTTCGACCATAAAATCGACAAAAGACTCGGAGCCAACAACATCGGTATTGTACCGGTGATAGCATGCGGAAAATCCGAAAGGAATACCCCGGGCCTTGAGAATATCCATCGCCGCAATAACTTTCGCATACGTGCCTTTGCCGCGGCGCATGTCGGTCTCCTCTTCGAAGCCCTCGATGCTGATGGCGAGCGCAAAGTTGCCGACTCTTGCGGATTCTTCCGCAAAAGCCTCGTCCACCATCGTGGCGTTTGAAAAAGCGAGGAAGTAGCAATCCGAATGTTTTTGCGCGAGCCGGAAAAGGTCGGCCTTGCGCACGAGGGGCTCGCCGCCGGAATAGATGTACATGTAGATGCCGAGTTTCTTGCCCTCCGTGATTATACGGTCGAGCAGGTCGAAGTCCATGTTGGCGGTTTTCTGGTATTCGGACGCCCAGCAGCCGATACAATGCAAGTTGCATGCGGCGGTGGGGTCCATGAGTATTGCCCAAGGAATATTGCAGCCATATTTCTTCATGGCCCTTTCACGAATATGCAGGGAAGAGAGCTCCGTATTGATGGCCAGATTGCCTATCAGTTTTTCGAGACAGACCGGATCGGTTTCGGCAAGCAGGGACCGAACCATACGGTTCCAGTTGTTGTTGCGATCTTTCGCAATCGGCTCGAGCGTATCGAACGCGGAATCAAAGCGTCCCGTGCGATCGATTTTCCGCGCCGAGTCGAGTATCTCGGGCAATCTGGTATCGGGATCCTCCCGGATATACTTGATCTTTGACATGACAATGCTCTTGGCGATACGTGCTTTCAACGACATACGTCCTCCAAAAGAAAAAAAGACCTCCACGTACACCTCTCGGTGCCAATGGAGGTCTTGCGGGCTTTTTTATAAGCGATCGGCCCGGGCCCTTCAAAAGGCCGTCTTGACGGATCCGATCCCCCAGAGACGAAAACCGTCTTTGGGGTGCTACTCCCCTTCTGAAAAGAATGTATCTCACCTTTCGGCCTTAGTCAACAAATTTTTCATATTTCTTTTATGATGTTTTGATTTTTACGCCTCAGGCCGCAGAATTGGCTGGCCTTCCGTCGCCTGAGGTGTAGCAAAAATTTTTGCCCTTTTTGCTCACTTCTTTGCGCCTGTGAATAATAGGCATCACATCCTGAAATTTTATTTATTGATAAGTCATTATACCATCAATACATTTATTGTCACACGGCACGGAATGACCAAGACAGTATCTTAAAAGCCCTCCCAGAGGGGACTCTACACGCAAAAATATGAAAAAAATACCGATATCAATTATACTCTTAATGAGGCTCTTTCAAAAGTCGGACGAGTTTTGAAAGAGCAACCTTTTATTGCGGCATTTGTGTACGGTTTCAACGAAACCGGAACAAATGCAAAGCCAATTTCAAAAGTAACCGACTTTTGAAATTGGCTCTAATATCTAAAAATTGTTTTTGAAGTCACGAATACTCGTATAGGAGGTCGTATGAAAAGAACATTGGGCTTTGTCATGACTCTTATAATTGGCATGGCATTCTTTTCTTCGTGTGCCACAATCCCTAACGGGGCTAATGTGGTAGATCACTTTGAAAAAGAAAAGTATTTAGGGAAATGGTATGAAATTGCCCGGTTTGACTTTTCTTTTGAAAAAAATCTCAATAACACCACTGCAGAATATTCAATAAGGAAGGATGGGAAAATAGATGTAAAAAACAGAGGATATAATTATGTCACCAAGAAATGGCAGGAAGCAAATGGCAAAGCGAGATTTAGGGGAGACGATACTCTCGCAGCACTGGAAGTATCATTTTTTGGACCATTTTATGCTGCCTATAATGTCATAGCATTGGACAAAGACTATCAGTATGCTCTCATCGCAGGAAGCAACTTAAATTATCTATGGATACTCTCGAGAACAAAGACGATACCGGATGAAGTACGGAACGAATATCTTATGATCGCCAAAAGCGCTGGCTACGATGTCAGTAAATTAATCTGGGTCGAACATGACAAGTAAGGATGTAACAAAAGAATTCAGATCAGGATCTGAGATAGTCTTAGCAATTGCCCAAGAATATGGTTGTAGAGAAACAATATGGAATACAGAAATAATCCATATGGACGCCGAGATGACCGGTCATCGTGGCTATGAAAAGAATGACCAAGCGGAAAAAGAAACGACCAATAGGTAGAACGGTAAGACCAAGAAGACATTGCGTTCCGACTAGGGGCCGCTTGAGATCGACGTTCCTGCGCGCGATCGGGAAGGCGAGCTTGAGCCGGTGATTGTGCCCA
>DJVZ01000018.1:0-29338 GCA_002441395.1 Spirochaetaceae bacterium UBA6243
AGGAGTCTACCATGAGAGTTCTTTTCGTCGGCGGCACGGGAAATATTTCGTCTGCCTGCACGGACGAAGCTTTGCGGCGGGGTTATGAAGTCTTTCATCTGAACAGGGGCACGCACACGGAAAAGGAAAAACCCGGGGTTGGCTTGCTCAGGGCGGACATCCGTGATGCCGCGGCCGCGAAGTCCGCGGTGCGCGGCCTGCATTTCGATTCCGTGGTGCAGTTTCTCGCATTCAGGCCGGAACATGTCGAAGCAGACATTAAAATTTTTGATGGGATTACGGATCAGTATGTGCTTATAAGTACTTGTTCGGCATATAGAAAGCCGTCGCTCACTCCGGTCATTACCGAAGAGACGCCGCTTGAAAACCCCTACTGGGAGTATTCGAGGCTGAAGATCGCGTGCGAGCGCGTGCTGACGGGACGGGCTGGAAGCGCAACTTGTGAAGCCGGACCGGCAGATGACGACCTTTGCGACCGGCGCCCGACTGATCGAAGTCAGGAGCCCTCATTTCCCTATACCATTGTGCGGCCTTCGCACACCTACGATGATGGCTGGATCCCTGGTTGTTTCGGTTCGGCGGGCTATGGTCTGGCCTGGCGCATGCTGCAGGGACTGGAGGTGGTGGTTCCGGGCGATGGGCAGTCGCTGTGGACGCTCACGCATGCGTCGGATTTTGCGGTGGGTCTTGTGGGACTGCTGTGCAACCCCGCCGCGCTTGGTGAAGCTTTTCACATTACTTCAGACGAGCATCTGACCTGGGATGCCGTACACATGATTATTGCGGAAGCGCTCGGCGTACGGCCGAAAATCGTGCATATCCCTTCGGACTTTATCGCGAAGGTGCGGCCGGAGCGCGGCGCCGGGCTCTTGGGCGATAAGGCGGTGAGCGTGCTGTTCGATAATTCGAAGATAAGGCGGTTCGTGCCGGGCTTTGCGCCGCGCGTGAGTTTCGCGGAGGGCATCCGCCGTTCTCTCGCGTGGTTCGACGCCCATCCCGAGCGTAAAACGCCTGACCCGGCGATGAACGCTGACATGGACGCTATACTTGAGCGCTGGCGCGGCCTTGTGGGGCGCATTTCGTAAACGCGACGCTTGCGCTTTATCACGGAAAGGCGGTAAAAGTTTACTGAGGCGTGCCAATTCCAAAAGTCGGTTACTTTTGAAATTGGCTTTGCATTTGTTCCGGTTTCGTTAAAACCGTACACAAATGCTCCAATAAAAGGTTGCTCTGTCAAAACTCGTCCGACTTTTGACAGAGCCTTGAGGCAGGTATGATTTTCAATATTCGTGCGATTCGCTTGGAAGATGCGGCTGTGTATCATTCGCTCGTCGACGAAATCAAGGACGAGGGACAGTACCTATTTTCGACGTTGCGTTTTTCCCTCGAAGATACAAAGAAATACATCGAGCGTCACGAAGAGATGTCGAGCCCCATCTGGGGCGCCTTCGATGAACAGGGCACTCTTCTTGGCTGGATCGATTTCAATCGGGGCGGTTTTTCGGAGATTGCCCATACCGCGACGCTCGGCATGGGCGTGAAAAAGGAATTTCGCGGTCAAGGGATTGGCAGTGCCCTCATGGATGCATGCATCGAAAACGCCGAATCTCTCGGTATAGAAAAACTCGAGCTTGAAGTCTTCGCGTCCAACACCGCCGCCCGAGCTCTCTACATCAAGAAAGGTTTCTTCGAAGAGGGTATTCGACTCAAGAAACGCAAATTCGAAGATCGCTACGATGACTTGGTGTGCATGGGGCTGTTTTTGGGTTAATGTGTTTTCTCTTCGCCGAATAACCGCTCATAATACATTTTGAATCGTTTATAATATTCGTTCATCCATCCAGGCTGCTCCGATTCGACTGGAGATGTTTCGAGCGGTTCGGGCATGTTTTGATGCGTATATTTGCCGGGATGTGCGGCACCGGCGCCTGCCGCAGCCTCAAACCCAATTGCGGCAGCGCCGCGCACCGAGGCGTCCGGTTCGGGCGAAACGAGAAGGCGGCGTCCAACCATTGCCGAGACTATGCTCATCCACACGGGATAGCGCGTACTCCCGCCGATACAGTACATCTTTGCTTCCGGGGCGATTCCCAGTGTTTCAATGCCCAATCGGATAGTGCATGCGACACCGAGCAGAGCCGCTGCGAGCATGTCGGTCCTTGAATGGTGCAAGCCGAGCCCGATCCATGCACCTCGCGCTTTTGAGTTCTGATAGGGACTGCGCTCACCCGTAAGATAGGGCAAGAAAATAAGATCCTGCGGAAGCTGAGTCTTTCCTTCGCCCAAATCGCGGTAGATTGTCTCCCAATTCCCATTAAAGACAGAGAGAACCCATTCGAGGGCAAGCCCTCCATTCAGCATTGCCGCCATGCGATAACCGACTTCCGCCACGCATGTTTCGAAAAAGTTGAGTGCCGGCGAATATGGCGGTATTCCCCGAACAGGGATCACGACTTGAATGCCTGTCCCGATGCTCACCTGGGCAATGTGCGGCTGTTGCCAATCCGCATCAGTGGCGGGCTCTCCGACAGATACACCGACGACTGGAGAACCAGGCCCAGAAGCGGCTAACCTTGGAGTATGGTGTTCAAAATAGTCATTGAAAAAACCCGAACCATAGATTTCGCAGGATTTATCCGCAGAGCCCACCGCGACCGGCACTCCTTCCGGCAAACCTGTTTCGCGCGAAGCTTCACCTGTTACAAAGCCTCCAACGCTAAAGCTATCCAGAACAGGCGGAAGCTTCGAACTCTCAAGCCCGAGCACATTGAATGCTTCCTGCGACCACGAGTGTGCCTTGAAATCCCAAAGAAGAGTAGCGCTTGCATCTCCGGCATCAGTGCCAATGTGTCCCGTAAGTCTGTATCTCAAATAATCTTTCGGGAAAAGAATGAAGGCTGTTCTTTTGTAAAGATCAGGCTTGCTGTGCTTCAGCCACAACAAAATGAGCGCGGTAAGCCCTGCTGCCGGTGCATTGAGAAGCCGATCGAATGCCCCGTTCAGCAGTCGCGAATACATCTCTGCATACTCCGCGCCGCGCACATCCGCCCACAGAATAGCGTTGTGCAGCGCTTTGCCCGACTTTGAAATCGGCACAAAACCGTGCATCTGCCCCGAAAGACCAATCGATGTGATATCGAGCGGAATTTGCGCCTCAAGAAGCTGCGCGCGAACGGCCTTCCATGCCGAGCTCAGTGCTTGAATCCATTCTTCCGGATCAGTTTCCGCCACCCCTGATGCAGGCGATAAAATCTCATACTTCCTGCTTGCTGAAAATGCGCGTCCGCCACAATAGGCAATCAGTTTGAGCGAGCCTGTTCCGAGGTCGATGCCGAGGCGAAGAGAATTATCGCGATTGCACATCTTTTATCCTCTGTGAATAGTCCGCAAATTGTACCATACTTTTCTTGAAACAATGATTTTATTGTTCTAGACTGTCCTCAGATTTCATGTTTAGAAACAGCCAATGTACACGCCTTATGCCAGGAGGTTCCCTTTGATAAAAGAAATTGTCGGCATGCTGGATTTTACCACGCTTTCGCCCGCGAACTTCATTTTGGTGTTGGCGATGATTCTCTTTTTAGGAACACTGGGAGGCTTTATTTTCAAACTGCTGCGCCTTCCGCAAGTGGTCGGGTATATCGCGATCGGCATTCTGATAGGGCAGACAGGCTTTCATTTGCTGAACAGCAAGATAATTACTACACTCAGTCCGATCAGCAATATTGCGCTTTCCCTGATTGGCTTTCTGGTAGGCGCGGAACTCAAGATTTCCGTGCTGAAGAAATACGGCAAACAATTCACGGCCATTCTGCTGTTCGAATCCATAACGCCATTCATTACAGTAGCATTTTTGGTAGGGCTTGTGTCGTATCTGGTGACGCATCAGCTGAAATCATCGATTGCGCTGGGGCTGCTGCTGGGCGCGATGTCATCCGCGACGGCTCCCGCGGCGACAACGGATGTGCTCGCTGAAAACCGGACAAAGGGGCCTTTGACGACCACTCTCTTGGGTATTGTTGCAATGGATGATGCGGTGGCGCTTATTCTCTTTGCCATCGTTTCCACAATCGCCGGTGGATTGCTCGGGGAAAGGACGGGTTCATTATTAAGCCAATTGCTGGCAATTATTTATAATATAACAGTTTCAAGTGCACTTGGGGCTTTGGCGGGTCTGCTGTTGAATCTGCTGGCGAAATGGATCAAGAATGACAACGGTCGTATTCTCGCATTTGCGCTTGGAATCATTTTGCTCTTGACGGGCGTAGGCTTGTATCTTCAGCTGGACACCATCCTCTCTGCCATGGCGATGGGCTTCTTTATCGTAAATTTCGCGAAATTCAAGACAGACAATCTTTTCAATGTGGTCGACAGGTTTACTCCACCTATCTATGTACTCTTTTTCGTGCTTGTCGGTGCAAAGATAAATATCTGGAGCATTTCACCCTTTTTTGCGATTCTCGCGGTCGTGTATGTGCTTGCGCGCACCTTCGGCAAATCCATCGGCTCCAGCTTTGGGGCAAAAATAACGAACGCCCCCGATACAGTAAGAAAATACATGAAATGGTGCTTGCTGAGTCAGGCGGGCGTCGCAATAGGCCTTTCGATGTCGGCCGGCCAAATGTTTCCTCATACTGTCGGTCCGACGATTATCATGATCATCACCGCGACCACCTTTATTGTTCAGCTCATAGGGCCGATCAGTGTCAAGCATGGCGTCACGAAAGCCGGCGAAGTCGGGCTCGACGTCACTGAAGAAGACTTGATTCGGGAGAGCAAGGTCTCGGATATTCTTGCCTATGAAAAAAAGGCTCCACCCTTGAACGACAATGCGACTTTTGAGAAGGTGCTTGAGACTTTCAGCAGACAGGAATCCCTGAGCTCTCCTGTATGCTCAAGTGATAATAAGCTGGTCGGTATCATCACAATAGACAACCTCAAAGAGGCTCTCCTCCTTGGTGATGTCGCCGAAGGTTTGCTCGCCTATGACTTGATGAATCCTTCAGAAGTTACCTGCAAACCCGATTGTTCTCTCCTCGATGTCAAGGAAATGTTCCGAACCAACAACGTCGATACCATTCCAATCGTTGGCGACGACGGCACCTTCGTTGGCATTATCGAACAGCGCTCAATAGAAAAATACTTCCACAGGAAGGTGCTCGAGCTCCACGAAAAGCTTTCATCGCTCGAAAAAACGACGCTTCAACCTGCGCAGGGCTAGTCGGGCAAAAAGCGAAAACTGATGTTCTAGCAGAGCACTTTTCGCACAAAGCTCGCTGCATCATGGGCAAGTTTGTCATAATCTGGATTTGGAATTAAATCACGCCAAACCGCTACATCTCTTCCGACTTGACCGCCTTTTGCGATGAACGGTTCCATCACAAGTGGACCATCAAAGCCAATGGCATCGAGCGCACTGCGGATTTCTTCCCAAGGCATGCGTCCAAGTCCGGGCGGTTTTCTGTTCGTCTCACCCAGGTGCAATGCTGAAAGATACCTTCCCGCCTTTCTTATCGCTCCGCCAATGGAATCTTCTTCGATATTCATGTGGAATGTGTCGAGCAGGATACGACAAGAAGGGCTATTAATATCTTTAACATAGGAAAGTGCTTCGTCGCAGGTGTTGAGTAGATATTGCTCAAAGCGATTGATGACTTCCACATTTAAAATCACATTGTTATCTTCTGCCACCCTGACCATTTCTCTCATGCTTTTTTTGCTTTGATCGAGATATGGACGTTTATCGGTGGCGTCTTTTGGAAGCGTGCTGGGCCATGCACTGTGGACGGTGCCGCCTATCATGCCGCCTCCAGACTTTCCCACCGCTTCTATCATGCTGCGCATGAATTGAATGCCATTGCGGCGCACCTCCTCATCTAAAGAAGAAACATCATGGTCCGCCGTAAGGCCAATGCCATAAGAAATCGTGATGTTGCAGCGCTTTGCTTCGTCCCCTAAACGTTTGCGCGCAGGAGGAGACATGACAGCGAAAGTGCCACCATTGATTTCCAGCTGATCAAAGCCCAAGTTTTTAATTTTCTCGATAAATGGGAAGAAGTCAGCATCCCACTCTCGTGTCCAGAAAGCGTAATAAATTCCAATTTTGCGCATTACTTCAGAATATAAAGTACGATAGTCAAGGTCAATGAAGGCACGCTGTTCGGAATGAAGAATGGTTGGATTGTGAAACAAGCCTGAAAATCGCTGTTCCAAGCAGCATTGCGCTATTTGATCCTCACGTCAACCGTGAATTTATTTCTTTCGCCGCTATAATAAGCTGTAGAAAATTCGATAGGCACATCATTTTCTATATAGGCTACAGTCTGAATGAAATGTATCGGGTCCCCTTCTTTGATATTTAAAGATGAAGCTTCATATTTGCCGGCTTTCCGGATTTCCAGGGTTCTCAATGTCCGGAGTATTTTATAGCCAAAATCGTATTCGATTATATGATAAAGAGATTCTTTTTCCATGTCTTTTTGCAATATGCCCTTGAGCAGGTGGCTTGGCAGAAAAGTATTGACAAGCACAATCGGTTCTCCATTTATCGAACGTAGTCTGCTGAGAAAATAGGTAGAATCTGATGATTTGATTCTCAGGTTTTTCATGACTTCAGGTGTGGGGTTCCGTGAGCAAAAAGTGAGCACTTTAGTTTCGGGTTTGAGTCCTTTTGATTGCATTTCATCGTTGAAGCTCATGATGTTCAAAAGGAAATCCTGAGGTATTTTTTTCTTATTGATAAATGATCCGCGGCCTTTCTGCCGGACAATCAATCCTTCGGCCACGAGTTCGTTGATGGCCTGCCTTACGGTTGGCCTTGAAATTTCATATGTTTTGCACAAATCATTTTCCGTCGGGATGGGGAAGCTGTTATCATGCTCATTGATATAATTCTGAAGCACTTCAATGAGTTGGTAATAGAGTGGTATTGGGATTGACTTATCCAGGGGTCTGTTTTTAAAGTAGTCGATATCTGCTGGTATCAGCATAGCCTGTCCTCCTTGGGAATATTGCATGCAATTTTAGGAACCGAACCATCCGCTGAAAATGCTAAATCTGTTTTGCTATAATGTAAAGACATTATCATAAACTATCAATAGATATAATAATCTCTATTCAACATGCTTTGTCATGTAACATGTTATTATTTTATCAATTAGTAATTCTATTTATTATATAGTTTTTTATTCTAAATGTAATATTACAAGTTATAATGTAAAGATATTAAAACATTTTTGTTGACATATGGAAAAATCGGGTTTAGACTTTTTCTATGATCTACGTACAGCAGATCGTAATAGTCTTTAGGGAGGTATCCTTATGAGAAAAAGAGTGGCAATCATTGTTCTGCTTCTGTTTGTGATTGCGCTCATACCGACGTTTGCTCAGACTCCTAAGAGAGTTGCGGTTATTATCAAAGCGACCGACTCTGATTTCTGGCAATATGTGTTGGTGGGTGCAACAAATTATGCAAAAGAAAATCCGGGCAAAGTAGTTGTGACAACCTATGGTCCGCCATCTGAGGCGGATATCGACAAACAAGTTGCAATACTCGAAGATGTTGTAAACAGCAAGCCAGATGCAATCGTGATTGCATCGACAAGTTCCGATGCAACGGTGCCGGCGATCGAAAGAGCAGTGAAGCTTGGTATTCCGGTTATTACTATCGATAACAAGGTAAATACAAATGCCGTTTCTTCGCACTTGGCGACGAATAACATAAAAGGCGGCGCACTTGCTGCGGATATGCTCGTTGAAAGACTCAAGGCAATGGGCAAACCATTGTCTGGGAAGGTGGCACTTATCAGCGCGATGGCTGGCGTACAGGTTCTTACCGATAGAGATACCGGCTTCTTGAACAGGCTAAAAGAAGTTGCACCGAACTTGAAGGTTCTTCCCACCAGGTATATTGATAATGATATCATGAAAGCATTGGCGGCTGCGGAAGACCTTTTTACCGCGAATCCCGACCTCGTTGGTTTCTTTGCCGATAACAATCACTCCGGTGATGGCGTTGCAAGGGCCATTAAAGAGAGAAACCTTGGAGGGAAGATTGCCGCTGCGGCATTTGATTCGGACCCTGAGGAAGTCCAGGCTCTCTCCGACGGCATTCTTTATGCGCTCATTCTTCAGGATCCCTATGGAATGGGATATAAAGGTGTCGATAGCGCTCTCCAGGCCTTGGCCGGCAAAACTCTCCCTGCCTATGTCGATACTGGCGCAACTGCAGTTACCAAGGCGAATATGAACGAGCCAAAAATTAAAGGCTTGCTTGACCCCATGACCTTAAAGAAATAATTCGGTTCAATTTGCGGGCACTTCTGTGTGCGGAGGTGTCCGCATTATGTATCAAGATTCAATGTATCAGGTAGGAAAGATGAGCGATTATATTGTTGAGATGAAAAATATATCCAAAAGCTTCCCCGGCGTTCGCGCTCTTTCCAATGTCAATTTGTCAGTTAAAAAAGGCGAAGTGCATGCATTGGTTGGAGAAAATGGTGCAGGCAAATCTACTTTGATCAAGATACTTACAGGGGCATATCAGAAAGACGAAGGGACGATAGTTTTTGACGGAAAAGAAGTAGATGTCAAAGACCCTCATTTTAGCAAGAATATTGGTATCCATGCAGTGTATCAGGATATTACTCTTGCAATGCACTTGTCAGTCGGAGAGAACTTTTTCCTGGGAGAATTGCCAATGAGTTCTCCTTTTACTGTAGATTGGAAGAAAGTCTATTCGACTGCGAACGATGTACTGGCATCTCTCGATTTGAAAATCGATCCGCATATGCTGGTTAGAAACCTTCCTGTTGCTAAACAGGAAATGGTCGCGATTGCCAAGGCGATTTATGAAAAATCGAAACTGATGATTTTTGATGAGCCGACAGCTTTGCTGACCAATGAAGAAAGTGAAGAATTATTTAAAATCATAGCGCGGCTAAAATCCGAAGGAATAGGCATAATCTATATTTCACACAGACTTGAAGAAGTATTCCGCTTTTGCGATGCCGTGACCATTTTGAAAGATGGCCGTTATGTTGCTACGATGCCGACTAAGGATACCAATGAGGATGAACTTATCTCGCTCATGGTAGGAAGAAAAATTGAGGAAATGTATTATTTCGAGCATCACAATGAGCCCGAAGTTGTTCTGAGCGTACGAAACTTGACAAAGAAGAAAGTATTTCAGGGAATACATTTCGATTTACACAAGGGTGAAATATTAGGGATGTTCGGTCTGGTGGGGTCAGGCAGGACGGATATCGTGCTTTCTATTTTTGGTGCGACGAAATATGATGAAGGCTCAATTTCGTTTTTTGGGAAACCTGCAAATGTTCGTAAGCCTCGAGAGGCTATCGAACTTGGTTTTGGTCTTGTGCCGGAAAACAGGCGCACGCAGGGCCTTGCTCTTCCGCTTTCCGTGAAAATTAATATCAATCTTTTGCAATATAAAAAAATAAGTCATTTTGGCATTGTAATCGATAGAAATCGTGAATTGAGCAATGCAAAATCTTTTATTCAGGAACTTTCCATAAAGACTCCTTCAGAAGACGCTATTGTCCGTAATCTTTCAGGGGGCAACCAGCAGAAGGTTGTCATAGGCAAATGTCTTGCCAACCAGCCCAAGATCATGATCTTTGATGAACCTACCCTTGGAATAGATGTAGGCTCTAAAGAAGAGATTTATACATTGCTTGAAAAGCTCACAAAGACGGGCACTTCTGTCATTTTTATATCCTCGTATCTTCCGGAAGTGATTGGTGTATCAGATAGAATTGTCGTTATCTCTGAAGGAAGACAAATGGGTATTATTGATAGAAACGAGGCTACTGAAGAAAGAATAATGAAGTTGGCAAGTGGCATTGAAGAGAACTCAGCGAAAATAGAGAGCGAGGCGGTATGAAGGCACATCAACCTGTTGAGCAGGACTCAAAAGAGAAAAAGAGATTCAAATTAAAAACCGAAGGTACGCTTGTATTGCTTCTGTTGGTACTGGCAGTGTTTCTGACAATTTTTACAAGAGGATTCCTGACTGGCAACAATCTTTCCAACTTGGTTCGGCAGACAGCCATTAATGGCATTGTAGCTCTTGGGATGACGTTCGTCGTCATCTCTGGTGGCATTGATTTGTCCGTCGGTTCGGTTGTCGGATTTGCCGGTATCCTTGTCGCTTTGCTGATGAAAAGTGGCGTTCCAATCGGCTTGGCAGTTTTGGCGTCCATATCGATTTCGTTTCTGTTAGGCGTTGCAAATGGTTTTATGGTTTTTGATGGTAGAATTCCTCCCTTTATTGCAACATTGGGGTCCATGTCAATCATTCGAGGGGCAATCATGTTAATTTCACGTGCACGAATGATTGCTGGATTGCCAAAACCCTTTCTGGATTTTGCACAGACCACGTATCTAGGATTGCCTGCACTGTTTGTCGTTTGGCTTGTCTTGATTCTTTTTACAATTTTCCTGACAAAGAAGACTCCCTTTGGGAGAAATGTGTACACAATTGGTAGCAATCTTGAAGTCGCACGTCTATCCGGTATCAATATTCGTTTTACAACATATATGATTTATGGTTTGTCAGGACTAATGGCTGGTATCGCCGGGATTTTAATGACGAGCCGCCTTGCAAACGGCATACCTACTGGGGGCCAAGGTTATGAGATGGATGCAATAGCTTCATGCGTCATTGGTGGCGCAAGTCTTTCAGGCGCTGAAGGTACCATCCTTGGCACGGTACTAGGAGCAGTAATTATTGCTACTTTAAGAAATGGCGGCAATTTGCTCGGTATTGATCCTTTCATATTGCAAATTGTAAACGGCGTGATAATCGTGGCGGCCGTTTACATTGACCAGTATAGAAAGGCGCATCAGAAATAGATCGTCGAGGGGATTCTTTCATGCAGTATATAATTGCTCATGATCTAGGCACGAGTGGTAACAAGGCAACTCTATACGATGAGGCCGGGAAACTGGTCGCCGCCTCTACCATCGAATACCCTACAACTATCGGCCCAGCCGGATATGTTGAGCAAGATGCCAATGAGTGGTGGAATGCAGTTGTCCTTTCGACAAAAAAGCTGCTGCAAATCTCTGAAATAAAAAATGCCGATATCGCTTGCATCAGTTTTTCCGGGCAAATGATGGGATGTTTGCCTGTCGACGCGGAAGGGAATCCGCTTCGACCGGCTATAATTTGGGCTGATATGCGTTCAGAAAAACAAGCTGCCCAATTAAGATTGGCGTTTGATGAGAAAGAGTTTTACAAAATCGTATGGCACAGGCCGATAAGCTCGTATACCCTCACAAAGCTGATGTGGATAAGAGACAATGAGCCAGAAGTATATAACAAGACAGAAAAAACGCTGCAAGCAAAGGATTTTATCGTATACAAGCTGACGGGAGCTTTTGCCACCGACTATTCTGATGCATCAGGGACAAATGCATTTGATTTGATACACAAGAAATGGTCGGATACTATTCTAGACAGTGTAAGAATCAGGAAAGATATTTTCCCGGAGCCGTATTCTTCGACCACTATAATCGGACATGTCACAAAAGAAGCTGCTGGTCTCACTGGTCTTGCGGAAGGAACCCCCGTAGTTTTAGGAGGCGGAGATGGTTCATGCGCTATTGTCGGCGCAGGGATTTTTGGCGGTCAAAAAGCGTATTCAATTTTAGGTTCTTCGTCATGGGTGGCTTTTGAATCAGATACCCCTCTCTACGATGAAGAAATGCGGTATATAACATGGGCGCATCTGGATGAAAGAAAATATCAGCCTTGCGGTACGATGCAAGCTGCGGGATTGTCTATTTCCTGGCTAAGGGAGGTTTTGGCAGGATATGAGACATATGCAGAAAAGCACTTGGGTGAAAATGCATTGGATCTAATAGAATCCAGCGCACATGTCTCTCCGCCAGGTTCACATAATTTGATTTATTTGCCTTATTTGCTTGGCGAAAGAAGTCCCAGGTGGGATCCTTATGCCAAAGGGGCATTCATTGGACTTACTTCGAAGCATACTAAAGAAGATATCTTCAGAAGTGTCTATGAAGGAATTGCCTATAATCTTAAAACTATTATAAATGCTTTTGAAGAAAATATTTATTTAAAAGAAATAACCTTAATTGGCGGCGGCGCGAAGAGCAGTCTCTGGCGCCAGATATTGGCAGATGTATGGGAAAAACCAGTTTTGGTTCCACGATATCTAGAAGAAGCAACTTCCATGGGAGCTGCAATTGCCGGTGGAATAGGTATAGGGATTTTCAAAGATTTTTCAGTCGCCGAGAAATTGAATCCTACGGTCAACAAAATCATGCCAGATAAAAGCAATATTCCGACTTACAAAAAATTGTACCCATTATTTGAACAAAGCTACGCAAGTTTAAAAGATATATTCCGAAAGCTTGAGGATTAAAAATGCAGATAGAAAATAATTCGGAAATAAGCGGCATGGCGCCCAAAATTATCGTCATGGGCAGTTTTGTTGCTGATTTAATGGGGCGAGCGGCTCATATTCCTGTGAGCGGTGAAACAGTCAAGGGCAATTTTTTTAAAGTAGGTCCGGGCGGCAAAGGTGCGAATCAAGCTGTCGCGGCAGCCAGGGCCGGCGGCAATGTGGCGATGATTACAAAGCTGGGAATGGATTCTTTCGGCGATATGGCATTTAATAATTTTGTCAATGAAGGAATAAATACGGATTACGTCTTCAGATCCAGGGAATTTTCGACCGGGGCGGCGCTTATTATGGTAAGCGAAGAAACAGGCCAGAATTCCATCATTGTAATTCCTGGGGCGTGTGGCCAGATCAAAGAAGAAGAAGTAATCTCCGCTATAGATGGCCTTTCACCGGCCGATATTTTGGTTTTGCAGCTTGAGACTAATTTTGAGGCGATTGCGGAGAGCTTGAAAGTTGGGATGGCGAAAGGGTTAAAGGTTTTGATGAATCCCGCGCCTGCCCAGGAAATCCCGGAAGAATATTATTCTATGATCGATTATCTGACACCTAATGAAACGGAAGCCTCAACATTGTCCGGGATTCAGGTAAATACAATTGATGATGCAAAAAGGGCCGCAAGGATCCTGCGTTCAAAAGGAGCAAAAAATATAATTATTACATTGGGTGAGAAGGGAGTCCTTATTTTAGATAATGAAGATCATTTCCTTCATATTCCGTCTTTCAAGGTGAATGCCATCGATACGACAGGCGCAGGAGATGCATTTAACGGTGCCTTCGCTTTAGCCCTGGCTGAAGGGAAAGATATTGTGCCTGCAACAATTTTTGCGAGTGCAGCCGCAGCGATTTCCGTGACTCGCATCGGGACAGCCCCGTCGATGGCATATAGAAAAGAGATAGATGATTTTTTAAGTAATAATCAGCCGAATCGATAAGGAGGCATGTACGATGAAAAAAGGCAGAATTTTAAATCAGAAGCTGAGCGAAGCGATAGCATCAATGGGACATGGTGACTGGATTCTCGTTACTGATGCCGGGTTTCCAATACCAAATGACAGCCGGCGTATAGATTTGGCCCTTGAGGCAAACATACCGACAGTGCAACAAGTCCTGTCGGCCATTCTCAGCGATTTCGTGTATGAGAGATGCATCATCACTCTGGAACAGAAGACGAACTATCCGAAATTGTATTCGCAAATTGAGGCTATGATCGATCGCTGTCCAATCGAGACGCTACCTTATTCGCAGTTTATGTCTGACTTCGCCAACAAACCTAAATTTTTCGTGAGAACAGGCGCGTTTGAGCCGTGGGGGAATATTGCTCTTTGCTCCGGAGTGGATGCTCCGAGATGGTTTTTGAAAGATAAAGGAATCATTGTTCCGGATTATTATGAAGAGAGAGTCAATTACAAGGAAAAGGGCTAATCAGTTTTACGTCTTTTCCTTGACTTGTTTTAAAGGAGAAATCGATTCATGACAGTCAATAGGCTGGAAAGAGCATCGCGACCGACTTTTTACTTCATTGGCGTTACGACGTTAAAGTCATCAATTATGAGAGTATTCCCCCAATGGATGAAATATCTGAATTTCGGTGATGTCGAAATCAGGGGGATTGACTGCCTGATTCATGATAATCCTCAAACTTATCGGGATATTGTTGCATTTATAAAACAGGATCCATTGTCGCTGGGCGGCCTCATAACGACTCACAAAATGGATTTGCTGGCAGCGTCCAAGGATTACTTCGAATATCTCGATCCATATGCCGAATTATTGGGAGAAATATCTTCGATATCCAAACGGTTCTCCCAACTGCGAGGTCATGCGAAAGATCCGATTACAAGCGGGCTGGCGATGGAATCCTTCATCCCGCAATCCTATTGGCAAAGCACTAACGCTGAACTGTGTATTTTAGGTGCGGGCGGGGCTTCATTGGCTCTCACCTGCTACATTATGAAACAGAAGAAACGTTATGAATGGCCTTCCAGAATAATAGTAACAAACAGGAGTCAGCCGCGGCTCGATCACATGAAAGAAATACATAATATAATTAATCCAGGGATTCCTGTTGAATATATTCATGCTCGTGAAGCAGTTATAAATGACAGTATAGTGAATGATTTAAAGCCCGGCTCCGTGGTTGTGAATGCCACAGGGTTAGGGAAAGATCAGGAGGGCAGCCCGCTGACAAACGATGTTATTTTCCCGGAACATGGCATTGTGTGGGAATTTAATTATCGGGGCAATCTTGTGTTTCTTGATCAGGCAAACAAGCAGAAAAAAGATAGATACTTAACTATTGAAGATGGATGGATTTATTTTATTTATGGCTGGACTCAGGTTATTTCTGAAGTATTTAACAGTGAGATTCCTACTTCAGGTCCTGTATTTGATGATCTTTGCAGGATTGCGGCTGAATATCGCTGAAAGAAGGATGTATGGACTTTGATGCAATTGGAAAGTACATGGTTCCTTTTGATGTCGACCTCGACTTGAACGAAGGAATTTTAAAAGGTTATACCAATCACACAATTCGCAGGGCCTCTTCAATGTGGCATTATTATCAAGATGAATCAGCACTGGAGACCTCAATTAACAATGGCGACCCCATTCACTATGAGGTGTTTGAAAAGACAGTGCCCGAAGAGTACGGTCATCTCATGATGGGCGTTTCCAAGCTCTATGCGGGAACCGTCGGCCAGGAATTCTTTATGACAAAAGGCCATTATCATGCCGTTGCCCAAACAGGGGAAGTATACCTTTGTCTTAAAGGAAGCGGCTATTTGGTAATGAAAACAAAGGACGGCGATTTTTTTGCATTGCCCATGGAAAGAGGCAAAGTACTATATGTGCCTCCATACTGGGCTCACCGGTCAGTAAATACTGGAACCGAACCTTTAATTTCTTTTTTCGTCTACAACGCTGAAGCAGGCCACAATTATGGTGATATTGAAACAGAAGGTTTTTCTAAAAGAGTCTTCAACCAGAACGGCAAGACGATTTTTGTCTAGGTGTTTGTATGGAGAATATCATTGTTACCCCCAGGTCTCTTTCAAAAGGGAATAATCCACTTTTAGCCAGGATAAAGGATGCTGGATATAATCTTGTTTTTCCTAATCCCGGGAAACAGCCTACAGAAGACGAGCTTGTTGAAGTGATCGGGGATGCGGTCGGGTATATTGCTGGCGTGGAGCCAATTACTGCTGCCGTACTGGAGAAGGCTGAGAAACTAAAAGTCATAAGCAGAAATGGTACAGGGATCGATAATATCGATTTGGAGACTGCCCGAAAGAAGAACATAAAAATCAGAAAAGCCGATGGGGCCAACGCACGGGGAGTCGCTGAATTGACTATTGGTCTTATTTTGGCAGCTGTACGGGATATTGTCTTGAGCGATAGAAGCTTGAAATCTGGAATTTGGAATAGAGAGAAAGGTTTCGAGCTTGAAGACAAGACATTGGGCATCATCGGTTGTGGAAAAATTGGCCAGTTGGTGTCTCGTTTTGCATTGGAATTTGGCATGAATGTGCTTGCCTATGATGCGTACCCCAATCCGGACTTTCACCCATCCGGGAACTTTCGATTTGATGCGTTGCGGGCGGTTCTCAAAAATTCGGACATCGTAAGCCTCCATTGTCCTCCCCTGCCGGACAAAAGGCCCCTGATAGAGGCGGCCGAAATAGCGACCATGAAACACGGAGCCATTATCATAAATACGGCCCGGCAAAGTCTGGTGGACGAGAAAGCCCTGCTGGAGGCATTGGACAGCGGAATCCTTCATTGTTATGCCATTGATGCCTTTGATAAAGAACCGCCTGATGACTTATCGCTCGCCAAGAATGAGCGGGTGATTGTGACACCGCATATAGGCGGCTTCACGGAAGAAAGTATACAGAGAGCCACCGAAGCCGCGATAGACAATCTTCTTGAATCGCTGCAAGAGGCATAGAGTGCTGAAAATGAAGATTATCGACGGCGAAAATATTTCTCTTGAGCCATTGTCAGAATATTCAGAAACACGACTAAGAATCCAATGGTTGGGTCAGGCTGGGTTCCTGATTGATTCAAAATTGGGAAGAATTATTATCGATCCATATCTCTCCGACAGCCTTGCGGTAAAATATAGTGGAAAGCGTTTCGAACACGTTCGGATGATGCCGATACCCGTGAATCCCGCGGAGATCGGTTCCGTCAGGATATGCCTGTCTACGCACCACCATACCGACCATATGGATGAGAGCACGATCCGCGCGATAGCGTCGAGGAACCCGGATTGCCTTTTCGTCGTGCCGGCGGCGAGCCGCGATAATTCCAAGTTGAGCGGCATCCCAAAAGAGAACATCGTCGCCGCGGACGCCTTCTCTCCCATGGATATTGGCGACATAAGGATATATCCGATTCCGTCGGCGCACGAAGAACTTGCCATCGACGGGGCGGGCCACCACGTTTTTTTGGGGTACCTTGTTTCCATCGATGGCCTGACTATCTATCATTCGGGGGATTGCGCCCCTTACGCGGGACTTCTGGCCAATCTTGCCGGTTTCAGGGTGAATATTGCCTTGTTGCCTGTAAACGGCAGAGATGAAATAAGAAAAGCGGCGGGAATACTTGGCAATTTCACGCTGAATGAAGCCGTACAACTTGCCGAGGCTGCCGGCTTTGACTTTTCGATTGGGCATCATTTTGGGATGTTTGATTTCAATACAATCGACATTGGGCAGGCGGAGCAGATGATTCAGAAAAAGGACGCAGCTCATTTTGAACTCGCCAAGATGGGCAGAATGTATGAATTTCGTTAAGATTTTTCAATTCGGATGTATTTTTATTATTGGAGGTTGCTGATATGAATTCGATATTTGATGAAATAAAGAAATATAAAATTGTTCCAGTCATTAAGCTTGAAAAGCCGTCCGATGCTTTTCGTTTAGGAAGGGCGCTTCTCGAAGGCGGATTGCCGGTTGCAGAAGTAACTTTTCGCACGGCAGCCGCCAGAGATGCAATAAAGCTGTTGAGGGACCAGTATCCAGCCATGATGGTAGGCGCGGGGACGGTCACCACCATCGAACAGGTCGACCTGGCCCGCGATGCCGGCGCGATGTTCATTGTAACACCAGGATTTAATCCAAGAATTGTAGATTATTGTCTGGCCAACAACATCATCATAATCCCCGGGGTGAATTCTCCAAGCCAGATCGAACAGGGACTCGAGCGTGGGCTCTCTTTGTTGAAATTCTTTCCTGCCGAGGCTTCGGGAGGCGTTAAAATGCTCAAGGCCCTGCACGGCCCATACAGTGAAGTCTCATTTGTACCCACAGGAGGCATAGACGCTTCCAATCTGCTCCAGTACATCCAGTTGAGCAATGTCGCCGCGATAGGGGGAAGCTGGATGGTAAAGGAAGACCTCATATCGTCCGGACAGTTTGATGTGATCTCGCGGCTGTGCGGGGAGGCCCTCACGATAGTTCGGCAAAGCCACACATAGGATATCGGGAGTCTGTATGAAATACCGATATTTTGGAAAAACCGGGCTGAGAATAAGCGAAATAAGTTTTGGTACGCAGACATTCGGATGGACTACCGACAAGGCCGACGCGTTCAGACTGCTCGATTATTATGTCGCGGAAGGAGGGAATTATCTCGACACCGCCGATTCCTACAACGACGGGGCATCGGAAGAGATATTAGGACAATGGCTGAGAGGACGAAAAAGGACTGATGATGTGTTGATTGGCACGAAAGTGTTCTTTAACGAGCATGCCGGTCCGGGTTCGAATGAGATTGGCCATTCTAAAAAACATATCGTCCACTCTCTGGAAAAGAGCCTGGCTCGACTTGGCATTGAAGCTGTCGATCTGTATCAGCTCCATTGCTATGATCGCGGAACCGACATCGAAACGGTCATGCAGACAATGGAAGATCTGATTCGTGCTGGTAAAATATTGCATTACGGAATCTCGAATTTTACACCTTCGATCATAATGAAAATGGTGATGCTTGGCCATCTTAGGCAATGCCATCGGCCGGTATCTTTGCAGCTTGAATACAGCCTGCTTGTCCGAAGCCCGGAATGGGAACTCTTGCCCTTGTGTGAGGAAGAGCATATCGGAACCTTGGCGTGGTCGCCTCTTGCCGGAGGCTGGCTCACAGGCAAATACCAGAGAAACGCGCCTCCTCCGGAGAATAGCCGCGTGGGAAGAAATGACCGGGAATATGATCAGCCGGGGAAAAGAGATGGGGCGAGGACATGGGCGATTCTGGATGAATTGAGGAAAATCGCGGAACGACGAAACGTCCCGGTGTCTCAAATAGCTCTGAACTGGCTGAGAAGAAAGAGCAGTATCTCTTCCATTCTCATCGGGGCGAGGAATCTGGAACAGCTGGAAGCGAATATGTCATGTATGCGCTGGGACTTGTCAGATGAAGAAACCCGGCTTCTGGATCAGGCGAGCGATGTGAATGCTCCATATCCTTATAGTTTTATCAGTAGCTACAGCAGAGAATCATATACACGGGAGGCTTAGAAAATGATAACAATTGAAGAATTGGCGAGGAGCATTGAATATACACTGTTGAAACCGACGGTCACGAAAGAGATGATAGAACTGCTATGCGAGGAAGCGAAGCAGTATCAATTTGCCAGCGTCGCAGTCAACCCGTTTTGGGTTTCATTGTGTTCAAAAAAACTCGAAGGTTCGGAAGTGGCCGTATGCACAGGCATCGGTTTTCCTCTCGGTGCCAATACTACCGAGATAAAAGTGGAAGAGGCGAAACGAGCGGTCATGCAGGGCGCAAAAGAGGTGGATGTCGTCATCAATATTGGGAAAGCAAAGGAAGGCGATTGGTCTGTTGTCAGAGAAGATATTGCTGCAGTAGTGGCGGCCGTGAAACCGGCGGCAGTCGTGAAGATTATATTGGAAGCATGCTATCTCACTGATGATGAGAAAATTATGGCATCTAAGGCAGCCTTGGAAAGCGGTGCTGATTATGTAAAGACGAGTACCGGGTTTGGTTCGGGCGGTGCAACAATCGATGATATAAGGCTTATGAAAAGCGTTGTTGGCAATAGAATGAAGATCAAGGCTGCGGGAGGCATTCGGAGGCTGGATGATGCGATGGCATTCTTGGAGGCCGGAGCTGATCGAATAGGTACTTCGAATGGTGTCTCGATAGTGAATGAATTCAAGCGCCGTTTTAAATAGTAAGTATCGGTATTGCCAAAAAGTGCCGTGCCCGGTCATCAGTCGTGATCGGGCACGGCACTTTTATTGCTTGTGGTGCGGTTTTAATTGCGGGCTGTCTTATTTGAACTCGGCAAGCAGTTTTTGGGCGTTATTGTTCCCCATGGATGCGGCTTTTTCGAGGTCGGCCCTGGCCTGGGCGAGACGGTTTGTGTCTTTATAGAGCTGGCCTCGGAAATACCAGACATCACTGTTGACATCGGGAGATGAGCCGAAGAGGTTTATGTATTCGTCGAAGAGCTGTTCGGCTTTTTTGCGGTCCTGACCGGCGATTCCGGGCAGAACTTGCCAGAAGCGGCCAAGCGAGAGGATCGGGCCACCATTGTCGTAGGTTTTGTCGAATTTGTAAGCATTCTCGAAACCCATTTGCGTTTTGCCCTTCAGTCCTTCGGTCAAGGCTTTTACGACGCTGACACAATCCGAGTAGGTACCGACACAGAGCCCATAGTAGTACCAGCCTTCAATGCCGGTGGGATTGAGTTTGAATGCGATTTCGCCGTATTTCATGCCTTCTTTGGCGGCGGCGCGGGCGGTGTCTTTCCAGCCGGGCACTTCGTGGGCGACGAGGTAGTCGCCATATTTGCGGGCGGCCTGGGCTGCTTGCCAGTTGAGCGTATAGTCCTGGGGTGCGGGGGCGGCGAGTTTGACGGCGTTTTCATAGGCTGTTTTCAGTTCGGCCTCGTTTTGCGCGATTGCGGGCACGAGGGCGATGAGCATGAGTATTGCAGAGTATAACAGAATTCGCTTCATACAAAGAGCCTCCTTGATGAGGGAAACGTACCTTGCGCGCGGCTTGCAGTCAAGGGCGATCAGCCAGATGTCCATCCAGCGGACACTCATCCGCTTAGCCGCCAGAAAGCCCCTCCGTTTTTATTGCAGTTTTGGATCGAAAGCCGCCCTGAGCCCATCACCAAAGATGTTGAAGGCGAGTACCGTCAGGAAAATAGCGATGCCAGGGAATACGGTAAGGTGGTCGGCGACGCCGATATAGTCGCGGCTCTCGGCGAGCATCGCGCCCCATTCGGGAGAAGGGGGCTGGGCGCCGAGGCCAAGAAAACTCAGCGAAGAAGCGGTTAAAATCGAAGTGCCGATTCTCATGGTGAAGTATACGATAGAGCTGCTCAGAGTGCCCGGCATGATGTGGACGAACATGATTCTGTTGTTGGAGGCGCCCATGCTTCGCGCCGCGCGCACATAGAGACTTTCTTTTATGGAAAGAGTGTTGCTGCGGACGATGCGCGCGAAGGTGGGGATACTGAATATGGCGACTGCGGCGACGACGTTCACGAGGCCCGGGCCGAGGATCGCGACGACGGCGATGGCGAGAAGGATGCCGGGAAAGGCGAAGAGTACATCCGCGGACCGCATGATGATCTCGTCGAGAAATCCCCCGAAAAACCCGCTTATGAGCCCCAGTGTCACGCCGACGATGGCGCCGATAGTGACTGAGGAAATGCCTACGGAAAGTGAAATGCGGGTTCCATATATGATTCTGGTGAGGATGTCGCGACCGTAGATATCGGTTCCTGCCCAGTGCTGTGGGCTGGGGGGCATCATCGCCTGGCTGTAGTCCGTCGCATATGGATCATAGGGGGCGATAAATGGCGCGAAAATCGCCACAAACACAAGAAGAAGAATGAAAATTCCAGCTACCACAGCGGACTTCTGCTTTTTGAACTTTTGCCAGAAAATCATGGATGGCGTAATTGTTTTTTCTGCCATGGCAACACCCTATTTATACCGGATTTCCGGATTGATGACCGCGTAGAGCATATCTACTAGAAGATTGATGATCACGAACTGGAAAGAGTAGAGCAACAGAAGCGCCTGGAGCACCGGGTAGTCGCGCACGCTCACCGATTCGATCATATATCTGCCGAGTCCGGGCCACGCGAAAACCGTCTCTACCACTACGGAACCGCCCAGCAGAAAGCCGAACTGTAAGCCGACCATGGTGACCACGGGAATAAGCGCGTTTCTGAACGCGTGCTTCCACATGACCACTCGTTCCGGGAGGCCCTTGGCCCGCGCCGTGTTGATGTATTCCTCCTGAAAGACATCGAGGAAGGACGAGAGGGTAAACCGCGCGATGATCGCGGCGACCGATGCGCCCAACGTGAGCGATGGCAGAATAAGCTCTTTGAATTTTCCTGTAAAACCGGTGACGGGCAGCCACCCTAAGTGCACGGCAAAAAGCTGCATCAAGAGCAGCCCAAGCCAGAACTGCGGCATCGAAATTCCCGAAACCGCCACAATCATGGCGGTGTAGTCCTGCCATTTGCCCCGATGCATCGCCGCATAGGCCCCAAAGAGAATGCCTATGATGATCGACCATGCCAAACTTGTCAGGGCGAGGTATAAGGTTGGCGGAAACCGCAACGCAATTTCCTGTGCGACCGGCAGCTTGCTGCTGAGGCTTTTCCCAAGATCGCCCCTGAACAGGCGACCCATATAGGTCAAATACTGTTCAGGAAGCGACTTGTCGAGCCCAAGCTCGGTACGGATCCTGTTGATGGTAGCCTCGTCCGCATCGGGACCTGCCACAACGCGGGCAGGGTCTCCGGGCAGCAAATGCACGAACAAGAAGACCAGTATCGAGACCACCAACAGGACCGGAAGGATGGACAAGCACCTTCGAATAAAATATTTCAGCATAAATTACTGTACAATCTCTGCTTCTTCGACCGTGAATGCTCCATCTGCCATTGGGTAGATGCCTTGAATATTCTTGGCCTTGGCCGCGATGAGCGTATCTACGAAGAGATAGCCCCATGGAGCCTTTGACCAGATATAGTCTTGCATCTGCGCATAGGCAGTTCCGCGGACTTTCGGGTCGGCGGAGGTCAGGCCCGCTTTGATCAGGTTGTCGACTGTTTTGTCTTCAAAGAAGCCATAGTTCGACATGTTCGGGGGGAAGGCTTCGGTTGAGAGAAGCGGGCGCGTTGCCCAATCCGCGTCGCCGGTAGAAGAAGACCAGCCGCCGAATGCAATGAAGGCCTGATCCCCGACAGTATCGGGTTTATTTTTGGAGAGCATATCATAGAAGCTCGCGACATCCATCGACTGAATTTCGCCGGTAATGCCAATCGCCTGGAGCTGCTGCTGCACCATCTGGGTGGCCCTCAGACGGGCGCTCGCATTCGGGGTCAGGAAGACGACTTTGAAGCCGTTCGGATAGCCTGCCGCTTTCATGAGCTCTTTCGCTTTTGCGAGGTCATAGGGCCATGGGCCTTCTTTCTTGAAGAATGGCAAGGCGGCCGGGAAAACCGAATCTGCTTCGGTCGCAGCACCGCCCCACGCGATGTTGATGATTGCTTTCTTGTCGAGCGCATAGTTGATCGCCTGGCGCACTCTTTCGTCGGAGAGCACCTTGGATTTTGTGTTAAAAATAAGATAACGTTCAATAATTGAGGGCTGCTTGATGACGTCGATGTTGGGATCGTTTTCTACAAGCTTGAGCAGCTCTGCGGGCATCGGGTAGATGTACTGCGCTTGACCGGCACGGAGCATGGCGACGCGGGAGCCGTTTTCTGGAATCGGCACGAACTTGATCGAATCGACCTTAACCGTGCCGCGCCAGTAGTTGGGGTTCTTCTTGATGAGCACATAGCTGCCGGAAACCCATTCCTGGAACATGAATGGACCGGTCCCCACCGGATGGCTGCCGATGTCATCGCCATATTTTTCGAGCGCGGCCGGGCTGAGCATAAGAGCGCCCGGGTGGGCAAGCGCGTTGAGGAAGGCGCCGAAAGGCTGTTTCAGCAAAAATTTGACGGTGTAATCATCGATGATCTTCAGCTCTTTGACGGGGTCCATGAGGCTGCTTCGCACATATTTGCCCGTCATGAGACGGTCGATGTTCACTTTTACGGCCTTTGCGTTGAAGGGTGCGCCATCCTGGAACGTGATCCCCTTGCGCAGCTTGAACGTGAACTCAGTGGCACTGTCATTGTACGTGTATGATTCGGCAAGCAGAGGAATAATATTCATGTTCTTGTCGAATCCCAGCAAGCCCTGGCAGATTGCCCGCTCGATGGCGCCGGAATACGTATCGGATGTGTTGTGCGGATCCAAGGTTTTGGTCGTTGAATCCGATGCGTAGATGATGTCTTTCCCTGCGGCAAAGACTGGCACGGCGGCGATGGTGAGCACCATCAGCGCCGCGAGCACGAGATGTTTCGCTTTCATCTCTAGCCTCCTTTTAAAAAATTATATTGACCTGTAGCACCGACCGACGGTCGGGTGCTAGAAGCTCATTGTTGTCATGCCGATGCGATGAAATGCCCCGGCTCGATTTCAACGTACTCAATTTTTGGAATCGCGTCGCTTACTCTGTGAATCGTACTGGGAATTTCCCCGCTCAACATGCCAAAATTCGACCTGTGGGAGGGATCGGGCACGGGAATCGCCGAAAGCAATTTTTTCGTGTAGGAGTGCGAAGGATTTTCGAACACTTGCATGCGGCTCCCCGATTCGACGACCTGGCCAAGGTACATCACCATGACCCTGTTGCTTACCCGTTCGATGACCGCCATATTATGCGAAATAAAGAGATACGAAAGCTTGAACTCCTTCTGCAGCTCGAGCATGAGGTTGAGTACCGTCGCCTGGATCGACACGTCGAGCGAGGAGACCGCTTCGTCGGCGATGATGATTTTAGGCTGAGTGGCGAGCGCACGTGCGATCGCGATACGCTGGCGCTGTCCGCCCGAAAATTCGTGCGGATAGCGGTCTTTATGCGCCCGGGGAATGCCTACGCAGTCGAGCAGATACTCGACGCGCTTTTTGCGCTCTTCGGCGGTGCCGATGTTGTGGATGATGAGAGGCTCTTCGATGGCGGCGCCGATCCGGATGCGCGGATTGAGCGACGCGTAGGGGTCCTGGAAGACGAACTGGATATCTCTGCGATAGTGTTTCAGCTGCGATTCTGACAAAGCCAAGATATCCTGGCCTTTGTAGAGCACTTTGCCTTCCGCGGGGACCAATTTTAAAATCGCATATCCCGTTGTCGATTTTCCACACCCCGATTCCCCGACAATGCCGAGGGTCTCGCCTTCATAGACGTCGAAATTGACGTTTTGCACCGCGCGCACGACATGGGTGGTGCGCCCGAAGAATGTCTTTTCGGCGACAAAATGCGTCGTGAGATTGCGCGCCTGCAAGAGCGGTTGTTTTGTGTAATCGGCGGTGTCGATGGTTTTCTCTTCGGGCGGGGCATCATCCGCCTTGCGGCTGAGTTCCTTGGACATTTCGAGCACGGGCAGGGTCGCGGGGAAGGAGCGCCCTCTCATCGAGCCGAGTTTCGGTACGGCTTTCAGCAGCGCCCGCGTATATGGGTGCGAAGGAGTCGAGAATATCGTATTCACGTCATTTTCTTCGACGAGTTCGCCTTTGTACATGACCACCACTCGGTCCGCGATCTCGGCCACAACCCCCATGTCGTGCGTGATAAAAACGACCGAAATATGAAGTTTGTTCTGGAGTGACTTTATCAGCGCGAGTATTTGGGCCTGAATCGTCACATCGAGCGCTGTCGTCGGTTCGTCCGCGATCAGGATTTGAGGATTGCTCGCAAGCGCCATCGCGATCATGACGCGCTGGCGCATGCCTCCCGAAAGCTGGAAGGGATAATCGTTTACGCGCCGGGATTTGTCGGGAAATCGCACCAGCTCCAGCAGCTCCATGACTTTCTGCATGGCCTGTGCCTTAGGGATGCGCTGGTGCACCAGAATTGCTTCGAGCAGTTGATTGCCAATGGTGAACACGGGGTTGAGCGAGGTCATTGGCTCCTGAAAGATCATGGAAAGATCGGTGCCTCTGATCGCGGTCGCGTCCTTGTGACTGATATTCGTGATATCGATAATTTGATTGTTGCGTTTTCTAAGCAGAATTTGGCCGGAATCGGTGCGCACATTGCCGAGCAGCCGCATGACGCGGCGCATTGTGACGGTCTTTCCCGAGCCGGATTCTCCGACAATCGCGAGGGTTTCGCCTTTTTTTACCGAAAAGGATATATTGTGCAAGACCTGAGTATACCCATAGTATCCGGGGAAGCTGAGCGACAAGTCTTTTATTGCGAGAAGTTCGTCATCACGCATGCGTAGGTTTGTCGCTGTCATGCCTCAAAATATCCTTTTTTGACGGCTTCTTTGTTCTTGATCGCAATTGCACCGCGCGCAACGACATCGCGGATTGAGAATGAGGCCGGATCGATGACGACAAGATCGGCGTCCATGCTGACACGGAGAGATCCTTTTCTTGTCTCGAGACCATAGATGCGTGCGGGAGTCGTCGTCAAAGGCCGCAATGCTTCTTCTAACGGAATGTGTTTCTTGTTGACCAGAAGGTTGAGCTCAAACATCAACGAAGAAGGTGTGCCCACACCCATTCCGACAGTACGGCTGTGATCCTGATTCCATATTGGCATTGAACCACCCGCATCCGTGCTGAAGGACACATGATCAAAGAGACCATTGTCCCGTGCGATGCAGGCAAAATCGGCTGCGGTCAGGCGAGGAGAGTCCGGTTCGGGCAATTCCTGGTGGCAGGTGGCATCGACCACACATCCTTTTTCGGCGAGCGCGAGCGCCTGATCGGAAAGTTTTCCGCTTTTCCGGTTGATGTGGGTAGGCACAAAAATGCTTGGGCGTATTTCGAATTTCTCGACGATTTCAAAAATGAGATCGAGAGCCTGGGTTCTGATACCTGTGTGCACGGTGATGATTCCTGGCTTATTGGCCACAAGCGCAGCGACCTGCACATCGGACGCGAGGGATGCCAGATCCTTTGCGTCGATATGTGGTCCTCTCGAATCGGCGAGCGCAAGTTTTACCCCTATTACTGGCTGAAGGAACACCATGTCCCGGGCGACGGAGCCCGTGATTGTGGGCGATGGATACCAATAGGCGCCGGTGAGCATGAAGGCGGTCATGCCTTCGGCATTGAAGGCTTGGGTTTTCGCATAGAGATTCTCGACCGAGCGGGTGAGAGAATCGGTGCCGAGCAGGCCGACCGCCGTCGTGACGCCGTTTCGGAAGTTCATTGACACCGTGAGCTCGGGCACACGGGTCTGAAAACCTCCCTCTCCGCCTCCGCCCGTAAAATGCTGGTGCCCGTCGATAAAACCAGGAACGATCACCATACCCGATGCGTCGAGTTCGTCGATATCCCCGGGAAGAAAGGCCGGATCGATATAAGGTTCCATGGCGAGAATCTTCTCGCCGCCAATAAGAATATCCATTTTCCCAAGAGGCGCTGGTGCAAATATTTCAGCATTCTTGATTACAAGCATGTTTCCACATCCTTTATTGATGAAGCTTTCATTGTGTTTCCTCTCTATTACTGATTATGCTATAGCCCAGCTTTTGCATTTCGAGGCCGTTGCGGATATTATCCCCGCCGTGGTCACCGGAAAGAAGCAGCATGTGGATAAACACCTGAATTGTGGAAACGAGGCCGACGAAGGAATTCGACATAAGCAGCGAATTGGTTGAGCATTTTACTGTGACATCTGCATGGGAATATACCGGACAGCTGGCAGAATCGGTGAAGAGGCAAAGGTATCCTCCGCGTCCCTTTGTCACATCCGCGACGTGTCGGACTTCGGCGGAATATGGTGGAAATGTCATGAGAAACATGATGTCTTCGTGGCCAAAGCTTTTCAGCAGAGGAGAATAATCAGAGACAGAACCGGTAATCACGAACACATCCTTTTCCTGGCTTGCAAGGAAAGTCGTCTGCAGGATGTGGGCGAAATGGCGCGAGATGCCAAAACCCGCTATGAAAATTCTGCGGGCGTTTTTTACGGCATGAATCATTGTTTCCATATCTGTGAGCTTTAAATTGTTCAAGGTGATGCGCAAATTGTTGCATTCGTTTTGAATGAGCCTCTGAAGCTGTTTTTCTTCGGGGAGGGAGCCGAGTTTCGACAAGCTCACTTTTTCGTAGGGTTGAAGACGATGCTGAATTTCTTCCTGAAGCTCTTTCTTGAAGCTTTGATAACCAGAATACCCCAGGCTCTTGGCAAATCTGACAAGGGTAGCAGTGCTCGTGCCAAGCGCATCAGAGAGGGTATAAATGGAAGTAAAAGCGACCTTATTGTCATGATCGAGGATAAATGAACCAATTTTCTGGAAGTTGGGATTCATGTGAGGAAGGGTTTCTTTGATTTTGGTTGAAACCAGTGGCATAGTATCTCCTCTTTAGCAGACCACAAAACAGAGTAATATTGAAAGTGGCAAAATATTTGTTTCATCATTATTATGTAGCAAAACTTTAGTGTCAAGCATAAAAATAAAAATTTTGTGAAATATTTATTCAGTATAGAGGCTTGTGAGTGATGCTGGTATCAATGCGCAGGCGGCTCTGGAAGTGGTCGGATGTTCCGGTGACTTCGAAATAGGCGCGGCCATCTCGCATAATCTTGCGCGATTCCTGAACGATTTCCTGCGAGGTCCCGCCAGAGCGTTCGATGTAGACGAGCCGCTCTCTGTCGGCAATGCCGGGATTGACAAGTATCACCTGGCCGAAGAGATCAAGAGGCAGAAACAGTAACATCGATATTACAAACATGAATCGCGACTTTTTCATAATTGAAATATTGCATGTCGAAGCGAGTGCCGTAAAGGGCTTGCACGGTCCAGATATGGTGCGCATGTAAGGTATTGCGCTATAATCCGCCCCATGGAAACCGGCGAATTAGATGAATTTACTGTTGAGGCCTTGCAGAAGGCGATGGAAGCAGGCGAGCTCAGCGCGACGGACATTGTAGAGTATTATCTGCAGCAAATTGAGGCAGTAGATCGTGGAGGTCCAGAGCTCCGGTCGGTATTGTACGTAAATCCGGATGCGCGGGTGATCGCGAAAGGTCTCGACGAGGAACGGCATGCCGGCGCGGTGCGAGGGCCACTCCACGGCATCCCCCTGCTGTTAAAGGCGAATATCAATACGGCGGACACAATGCCGACGCCGGCGGGCTCCTTGGCCCTGCATGGCTTTATTGCCCCGGAAGACGCGCCGCTTGTCGCGCGGCTGCGCAGCGCCGGCGCGGTGATTCTCGGCAAGACGAACCTGAGCGAGTGGGCGAATTTCAGAAGCACACATTCGAGCTCAGGCTGGAGCAGCGAAGGCGGTCAGACCAGGAATCCCTATGTGCTCGACCGGAATCCGAGCGGTTCCAGTTCCGGGTCGGCGGTCGCGGTGGCGGCAAATCTGTGCGCGGCTGCGGTGGGCACGGAGACGGACGGCTCGATTATATCTCCCTCCGCGATCAGTGGCATCGCGGGGATCAAGCCGACGCGCGGGATAGTCGACGCCGAGGGAATCATCCCGATTTCGCACACGCAGGACACGGCGGGCCCCATGGCGCGAACGCTTCGGGACGCGGTTCTTTTGCTCGATGCGATGTCGGGGCAGTGGTATTCCGAAGAATTTGCGCAGGTCCAATGGATCGACAGGGATCGTCCTCTTGAAGGAATGCGCCTCGGATTCGCGGAGAAACTCTCGAATTTTCATCCCCAGGTCGATCAGGCGATGAAGACTTCTGTTTCTGTACTCACGGACCTTGGAGCCGAAATCATGCCCATCGATATCGAAACAAATGAAGAGGTGCGGAACGCAGAGTACCAGGTTATGCTGTATGAGTTTAAG
>DJVZ01000018.1:29411-58875 GCA_002441395.1 Spirochaetaceae bacterium UBA6243
CGAAGCCGCCGCGAAAGGTCCTCTCGAAGAGCCTGAATATCTGAAGGCCCTCGCGGCGTGCCAGACTTTCGAACGGGAAAAAGGCATCAGCGCATATGCGGCGAAATACGGGCTCGACGCGATTATTGCCGCGTCCAATGCTCCGGCCTGGAAGACAGACTATCTCTTGGGCGATCATTATGTCGGGGGCAACACGAGTCTCGCAGCCATCGCTGGCTGTCCACACGTCACGGTGCCGGCGGGGTTTGCCGGAGAATTGCCCCTTGGACTTTCAGTGTTTGGTGTGCCGTTCTCCGAAAAGACCTTGATTCGGGTCGGCTTGGCCTTCGAGCATGCGACCTGCGCCCGGCGGGCGCCGAAGTTTGTGCCGAGTTTCTGGTGAAGGAATAAGGGCAATTCTGTCTGCCGCCTGCATATGCCTGTGGCGCGGGCGCACTGCAAAAGCTTCAGTGTTCGAGCGGCGTCACTTTGAGGAAGAGTGGCAGGTACGCATCCCATTCGTCTAGAATGTGCTTGGCCCTCGGGCTGGCGGTGAACGCATAGTGACGCTCGACGATCCGGCGCAGGCGCTCGATATCCTCTGGCCGGGTGACGCCCGTGACATCGATATCGGAAGCATTGCAGCGGGTGTCAAAAAGCTGGTCTTCATCGAGCACGTACGCGATACCTCCCGTCATGCCCGCACCGAAATTGATGCCCGTACTTCCTAAAACAGCCACAGTGCCCTCGGTCATGTATTCACACGCATGATTGCCTGTTCCCTCGACGACAGCAAGCGCCCCCGAATTTCGCACGCAGAAACGCTCGCCGACTGTGCCGTTCAGGTACACTTCGCCCGCAGTCGCGCCGTAGAGACAGACATTGCCTGCGATGACATTGAGCTCGGGCTCGCAGCGCGACTCAGGTCTGGGCTGCACGACAATGCGCCCGCCGGACAAGCCTTTGCCGAGATAATCGTTTGCTTCCCCATAGAGCCTGAAGAAAATCCCTTTTACAAGAAAGGCTCCGAAACTCTGTCCTGCGGCGCCGGTGAAATTGACACAGAGGGTATCCGGTTCCAGATCGAGGCCGGCGCGGATGATTTGGCCGCTCAAGGAAGCTCCGACGGAACGGTCGGAATTGCAGATGGAAAGCGCCAGATCGAGTCTTGACGGAGCGACCGTCCACGAGAAAAGCGGTTCACACTTCTGCAGAAGCTGGGACTCGGCCTCTGAAATTGAAAAGGGAAGCTGCGCGCCGGGGCGGAAATTTCTCAGACCGGCGGGGGGTAGCGGAATTGCCGGCGCGCCAGCCTCATCGCTCGCGCTGGTGTCCAACAGCGGGTAGCGTCGCGCGATTTCGAGCGCTTCCACGATGCGGTCAAACGAAAGCTTCTTTTCTTTGGGTGTTGCTGCCCGCGCGCCGAAATCGAGCAGTTCATATTTGCCGGCTATCTCATCGAGGCTTTTTGCTCCGAGCGATGCGAGAATGACGCGGACATCGTCCGCAAGATACCGAAACAACGCAGCGAGATGCTCGGGGCGGCCTTTGAATTTTGCTCTGAATTCAGGTTCTTGCGTCGCGATGCCCGCGGGGCACTTGCCAAGATTGCATTGCCCGCAGGCAATGCATCCCATCGCGAGCAACGAAAGAGTGCCAAACGCAAATTCCCGTGCTCCCAGTATTGTCGCGATGACCACATCGCGCGCGGTCCGCAGCCGTCCGTCGACCTGGATTACGGTGTTGATATCGAGGCCGTTCATTGCGAGCACTTGCCGGATTTCAGGCAGCGCCTCTTCCCAGTAACTCCCCGCGTAGTCGAGCGACGAAAGCGGCGCAGCACCCGTGCCGCCATCGCCCGAAGAGACGATAATACAGTCGGCGCCCGCTTTCGCGACACCGGCCGCCACGGTTCCAATGCCTGCCTCTGCCGCAAGCTTCACCGCGATCCTGGCGTCCGGATTGACGCAGCGCAGATCATGGACAAGCTGGGAGAGGTCTTCGATGGAGTAGATGTCATGGTGAGGGGGCGGGCTGATGAGGGTGACTCCCGGTTTGGAATGACGCATCCTGGCTATGTAGTCATTCACTTTGGCGCCGGGGAGCTGTCCTCCCTCTCCCGGCTTGGCCCCTTGTGCGATTTTGATCTGCAATTCAAGGCCTGTCGCGAGGTATCGGGCGGTCACGCCGAAGCGTCCCGAGGCAATCTGTTTCGAGGCGTTTTCGGAGGAATAGCCCAGCTCTTTGTAGGAGCAGCGTTCGGAATCCTCTCCGCCCTCGCCCGAATTGCTCCACGAGCCGATGGCATTCGCTCCCGCGGCGAGAGCCTCGTGCGCTTCTGGGCTCAGGGCTCCCAGAGACATCGCGGCGACGGAGAATCGCTGAATTATCTCTTCCGCGGGTTGCACCTTTTCAAGAGGAATGGGCGTCGCCTGTCTGAAACCAAAGAGATCGCGCAGGGCGAAGGGTGGCCGGAGAGAGCTGTCCATGTCATCTGCGTATGCGCGCCACGCCTCTGGCTCGCCGGAACGGACGGCTTGTGTGAGTTTTACCGCAAGCGCGGCTGGCCAGGGCAGAGCAGCCGGCTCTTTTTGAGAAAGTGGCGTCGTCGGGTACGCGCCGTTGTCCTTGTGTTCCCGGGCAAATGCGATGCGGTGGCGGCAGAGGATGTCCTGCGCGACGTCTTCCATGTCAATGCCTCCGAAACGGCTTTCGGTGCCCCTGAAATACCGCGCGACAAGCTCCTCGGAGAGTCCGACCGCCTCGAACAGCCGCGATCCCCTGTAGGAGGAGACCGTGGATATCCCCAGCTTCGACATGACCTTCAGGATCCCTTTGTTCAATGCCTCGATATAATTGTCCGCAAGAATTTCCGCACCGCGACCTTCGTTCCACTGAGCGGCAAGCGATGGAATGAGTTCGAAGGCCATCCATGGATTGACACCACTCGCTCCATAGGCAAGCAGGGCTGCTGTTTCGTGGATATCCCGGGCTTCGCCCGTCTCGACAATGAGTCCTGCGAGATGGCGTTTTCTGACATCGACAAGATGTGTGTGCAGGGCCGATACGGCGAGGAGGGCGGGAATCGAGGCGTGATCCGCGTCGACACCCCGGTCGCTCAGGATAATCAGATTGGCGCCGCCGTCGATTTTCTGCGCCGCCTCCGCGCAGAGGTCGTCCAGAGTCTGTTCCAGATCGATGTGTTCTCCATGAATCTGAAAGAGCATAGAGACAGTGGCGACTTGAAAATCAGGGACTTTAGCGGACCGCAGCGTCTCTATGTCGCTGTTGGAGAAAACAGGTCTCTGCAGTTTGAGTTGCCGGCAATGCTCAGGGCTTTCCTCAAGAAGATTTTTCTGTGTCCCTACATAGTTTTCGAGCGACATGACCACTGTTTCGCGGTACGAGTCGATGGCGGGGTTGGTCACCTGTGCAAAACGCTGACGAAAGTAAGCGGAGAGCGGCACCGAGGTTCTCGAGAGAATGGCAGGAGGCTTTTTGGTTGCCATGGCAGAGGTGGCTTCCTGTTTTTGAAGCATCATAGGCTTGAGAATGCGTATTGTCTCCTGTCCGTAGAGAAAATATGAGGCGCGTCGCGTCATTTCCTCTGTTGAAACAGGCCTCTCTCCGTGCGTGTGCAGTTCCTGATCCGCAAACAAACCACGCAGTCCGATATGGTTTGCCTCGAGCCAGCGACGATACGGTTTCTGCCTGCTGATGCAGGTTTTTATTTCCGTGTCTTTGATGAATCTACCGCTGTCCAAGTCGAGCAGGAACATCTGGCCCGGTCTTAGAATGCCGCGCTCTTCGACTTCCGATTCATCGAGATTGAGCACGCCTGCTTCACTTGCTCCAAGAAAATATCCGGTTTTGCTGAGCGAATACCGGAAGGGGCGCAGGCCATTCCGGTCGAGCGCTGCGCCTACGCGATGCCCATCGGAAAATCCCATGGCGGCGGGGCCATCCCAGGTTTCGAGCATTGCCGCATGAAAATCGTAGAATGCTCTTTTGTCTTTTGAGATGCTGAGCCTTTCGCTGAAAGGCTCTTGGACCATCATCATGAATGCATGTTCCGGGCTCCTTCCCGCATGGACGAGCAGCTCGAAAATATTGTCAAAAATGGCACTGTCCGAGCCATCTTCTTCGAGTATTGAAACATCATTGAAGAAATCGCTGCCCAAAAGTGTGGATTTCATCGTTGCCTGCCGCGCTTTCATCGAGTTGATATTCTTGCGCAGCGTGTTGATCTCGCCGTTGTGGGCAATCATCCGGAACGGCTGCGCGAGGGGCCACGAGGGAAAGGTGTTTGTGCTGTATCGCTGGTGCACAATGGCAAACTGGCTCTCGAAAAGCGGGTCTTCGAGATCGGGGTAGAAAGAGGCGAATTGGGACGCAACGAACATGCCTTTATACACAATCGTGCGCGATGAGAGCGAGGAAATGTAGAACTGGTCGAGGGAAAAGCCTGCGGTTTTAGCTTCTTTTTCCAAGTATTTCCTGAGAAGAAAAAGTTCGCGCTCAAGATGGCCGTCAGCATCTTGAACATCGTCGCCCTGATCTTCGGCAATATTTGCCTTTGCAAAGACTGCCTGACAAATCCTCGGCAGGCTTGCGTTCGCCCGCTCACCGAGCACCTGGGGAAAGACCGGGACATCGCGCCACGCAAGAATTCTGAAACCACGGTGTGCAGAGACGGTCGAGATCAGCGCTTGTGCTTTCAAAAAGTCGGAATGACCGGCAGGAAGAAACAGCATGCCCAGCCCATAAGGAAGATCATGTGCCGTTTTAATATTGGCGAAGAAGCGCCCGAGGTCCATCTGCTTCTGAAAGAACCGATCAGGTATTTGACAGAGAATGCCAGCCCCGTCGCCTGTTTTCCTGTCACTGCCGACGGCGCCACGATGCTCAAGATTTCGCAGAACCGAGAGTGCATCGATGATTACTCGATGGTTTGCCTTTTTTTTTAGTTCGGCGACAATCCCGATACCACAGGCGTCGTGTTCATCTTCGGCCTTATATAGGCTGCCGGTCTGGAGATGTCTTTTTGGATAGTTATACAGTTCATTTTTGTGTTTTTGCATAAATATGCCAACTCCTGTATTTCTACCGATAGTAACAGGAGGATGGACCTAAATCAAGTGGAATGTTCTGCGTTCTTCAGTATTTGGTCTTGCGTACAATCTACAAAATGTGCCTGAAAAAACCCGATTCCGCGGGCCTTTCATTGCGCTCGGTCTGATGATGAATTATGCTAGAAAATATGAGTGTATGCATTTTCGAAGATGCAGTGCACAGGGACAAGCGGACCGCCACAGCCGGAGTTCAGGCGATTCGCGTGGCAATCGCGGTCATTACTCGGTAACTTTCTGTCATTCATACGATTTTTCAAGGGAAGAGATTCTTATATAAACAAAATACAAGGAGGTACAAATGGAACATGCGTATGGCCCAATTTTTTCGAATCTCGCCAAGGCTTGCGAAAAGCAGTTCCGGACAAGGGAGGCAGAGCTCCTGTGGAAGCTCTCCGGTTATTTCGATGGCGCTGTGCCTTCTGTCGGAGAGGTTTTAAGTTCCGGACGGGCTGATCGGGCGGGGCCTTCTCTTGATGCGCGGAAGCCGGCAAGCTTCCAGGGATTGGCTGCTGCCTTAGCGGCCGATGAGACAGAGCATTTCGATTCCATAAAAACGGAGGCAACGGCCGCAAAGGATCGGGGGGCGCTTCGCATGACGGTTTGGGGCAGCAAAGTCAATGCTATTCAGCAGTCAGTCGTAGAGCGTTATGCAAAACAAGGTGATGCTTTGCTGCAGGATAAGTCGGTTTTTGTCTGTGAGGCGTGCGGATTTATCTTTATCGGGCAGGAAGCGCCTGAGATATGCCCTGTATGCAAGGCTCCGCGAAGCCGCTTCTCAAAGATAAGCTAGGAGGAAAGATATGCACGCGGCAAGAAATTTGCGTCTTTGCACAAAAGATTGTATATGCCTTTTTGTGTGCCCAACAAAAGCGACCGATACCGAAAATGGGCAAGTCGATTTTTCCAAGTGTCTGGATGGCTGCAGACTCTGTGTCGATGCCTGCCCATCGCATGCAATTTACCTTGTCAATGCCAATTATGCAGAGCCGGCCCCAAAAGCTCGTCGAGTCTCTGAAAAGGCGTTTGCTCTTCTCGACAGAAAGGCAGGCGAAGAGGCGATGGTGAAACAAATGCTTGTCAAGGCTGCGGTCCCCGGTAAAGACGCGGTCAATACAGCCAATGCAGGCGCGGCCTTGGTTTTGAAAGCGCTCGAAAAATCCCTGCGCATCGTGGCAGAGGATGCGGCTCGCGAAGCGGCCTATATGCTGCCGCAGAGTTCATCGACACAGATGCTCATCGAGACCTTGCTTCAAGATCGCCCAAAGTGTGGTGAAGGACAATTTCCTGAACAGGAATTGCGGGAATTGAAAGGGCTTTTGTCGAGAACCTGAACTTGTAGAGACGGCCATAATTATATTTCGCTCACGCCGGGCCGCATTGGCACAAACGCCACGTCGAGCAGCGCTTCGGTATCGAAATGCGCGTTGCGCCTCGTCATGCGCACCAGCGTCTGCATGCCCAAGGGCCCTATGGGTGCAATGATCCTGCCACCGTCAACGAGCTGATGCAGAATTGTCTTCGGAATATCGAATGGGGCAGCGCTCAAAATAATCGCATCGAACGGCGCTTTTTCAGCCCAGCCGAAAAAACCGTCACCCAGCCACACCTGCACATTGTCGATCTCCAGAGATTCAAGTACCGCACGTGCTCGTTCCAGCAGAATGGCAATCCGTTCCACGCTGTAGATTTCTTTGGCAAGCATGGAGAGCACCGCCGTTTGATAGCCCGAACCTGTGCCGATTTCGAGTACCCGCTCATTTCCTTTGAGCAAGAGCGCTTCGGCCATGAACGCGACAATGTAAGGCTGAGAAATCGTTTGCCCGGATCCTATAGGCAGGGGATAATCATCGTAGGCTTCGGCTCTGTATGGCAAAGGCGCAAAAAGATGCCGAGGGACCTTGCGCATGGCCTCAAGCACCCGCTTATTCCGGATGCCCCGCGCGGCAATCTGAGAACGAACCATAAAATCGCGCTCGTCTTTGCGCTCATTGCAGGTTATCATGTTTTTCTACCGTCAATTATAGCATACGGAGTGGTTTTTATTTAGGCATGGACCTGAGCACATTGAATTCTGATGTGGCTAATTTTTGCAACAGCTCAAGAAATAAAATTTGTGTTTTTCGGGAATCTGTGTTACATGTTAAAATATAAAATCCTGCGGAGGGCTATATGATATTGCAAATAATCATGAAGAGGAATTCTGATCCGATCATTGCAGCCGAAAACGCAGTCGGGTATGCACGCATGGCAGGAATTTATAATGGAGCTGGCTTTGAAGCCTATTTCTCATATGCAAATGAAATTGACGATATTGTATCGATTATTTCAGAAAACAGGCCTGATTTGGTGCTCTGTGGGATGGACCATTTGCCGGATAAAATCGGTGATGTCAGTATATCACATAACGTCCATAAATGGTTTGAAGAGCATCACGTCAATTATGTTGGTTCTGATCCTGAGACGATAGAACGGGCGCTTTCCAAAGCCGCGCTCAAACGCAGATGGGAAGAAAATGGAATTCGGACACCAGCATTTGTGTTCGTGGATGGCGCCTCTCAGGATTACGGATCCGCTCTTGAAAGGCTTGTGTCGCTCGATGCCTTTCCTTATATCATGAAGCCTGAAAATCTCGGCAACTCCAAGGGCATCGATGAGGACAACATAGCCTGGAATGCGGACAAGCTCGAACCTACGCTTAAGAGAATGCGTTCGCGGTATGGAGGAGCCATTCTTGTCGAGCACTACCTCGGCGCGTATCCCGATGTCAGGGAAATTACCTGCGCCATGATACAAGGAGTCGAGGCTATGCAGTGCATGCCCGCTCAGATCAGTTTTCTGCAGCCTAAGCGCTTTCATCTTATTACCACCAACGACAAAGATGGCCATCGCACAGTCATGAGTCCGCTTGAATCGAAAATGGCGGCTTCCTTTGTGCCTTTTGCGCGGGCGGCATTTGAATCGGCGGGCATGCGCGATTATGCCCGGGGCGATTTTTTCTTCGCGGATGGAAAACTGTGGGCAATTGAAATTAACGGTCAGCCGATGATTCCGGATCGGTGGTTTGAAGGGGCGGTGCAGTTTGCAGGCTTATCTGAGGCACAGTATCTCGTGGGCATTGTCGCTGCGGGATATCGGCGGCTCCGGTCGAAAAACCGCATCGCAGGATCTTTGCCGGAGGGGGCGCAAGCCCTTCTCAAGGGAACGGTGCTGGGTGGTTTCTGAATACAGTCTTGCCATTCAGAAAATCCACGAGGCTGCCGTTCAAAGGAGACTTATGAATGTATAAGGTAAGTCAAAATGATGTGGTTGGCCTCGTAAAGCCCGCAATAGATGCACATACACTCGGTATTCTTTCGTTTGCGCAGATTTTGCGAGACTGCGGAATTCGCGTGGAAATGGCCGACGAAGCTGTGGGCAAAGAAATCGACACCTTGGCGGAACGCGGCTCGATCGACACATTGACCCAGTGGATACGCGCAAAAAACATCAGTGTGCTTGGGTTTTCGTATCGGCTCGATCCTGAGCGCGGGGTAGAGGTCTTTGTGCGCCTTGTCGGGCTGCTGCAGCGTGCAAGGCTGCTTGCGAGGGATGGAGGTCCGCTCAGAGCGCTCTGGTTTGCTGGGTTGCCGCCCGCCTGCGATCGTGTTGTGCAGCGGGCGCCTTTTGTAGATGCTGTTTTTCGGGGCGACGAGTCGTATCAGGAAATTCTGGGGAGTCTTGGTCTGCCTGCGCATCTCGTGCCCGAGCAGGCGAGCGCCGAGCTCGCCTACGACAAGGCGCGTCTCGAACTTGGCGCCGAAATTGTCAAAAACCGCGTCTATCTCGATGTTGCTCCTGTCGACCGGTCCGGCTCGCCCGGCTTCGGTACTCGTGGTGAGCGGGTGGCCGACCGCGTACGCCACGGCGCGGTCCATAGCCTGCCTCCCCTCATGCGCGCCCATGTCGGCCCCTATGCCGAAGACCGCGCCCAGGCGGTGGCTCTGTTCCTCGACTGGGCCGCGCGCCTTGCGAAAGGAGGGCTCCTCGACGTACTTTCCATAGGCTCCTCACAGCTGACACAGAGCCGTTTTGGCGAAGACTGGTCGGGCTTGCCCAATGGCGGAGGAGTGCCAATCAACAGCGCGGAAGAATACCGGAGAGTATGGCAGGCCGCGAGGCCCATGCTGGTGCGTACCTACGCGGGAACAAAGCGCGTGCCGCACATGGCGAAAATGCATGAGGAAGCGCTCGATATATGCTGGCACGCCCTTTCTCTCTGGTGGTTCTCGAAACTCGACGGGCGGGGCGAGAACACCGTCATGCAAAATCTCGAGGAACATTTTGAAGCGCTCCGCTATATTGCCTCGAGCGGTAAGCCCATGGAACCGAATGTGCCCCATCATTTTGCGTTCCGCGGCAGCGACGATGTCGGCTACATTGTTTCGGGCTACGTCGCGGCAAAGGCAGCAAAGGCGCAGGGCATCCGCACGCTCGTTCTGCAGACCATGCTCAATACGCCGAAGTATACGTGGGGCATACAGGATCTTGCCAAAGCGCGAGCCTTGCGCATGCTGGTGCGCGAACTGGAAGGGCCCGACTTCGCGGTGATTTTGCAGCCGCGCGGCGGGCTCGATTATTTTTCGCCCGACATGGAAAAGGCTCGGGCCCAGCTCGCCGCGGTCACGATGCTGATGGACGATATCGAGCCGGATAACGAAGCGAGCCCGCAGATTATTCATGTGGTGAGCTATTCAGAAGGCGTGCGGCTCGCGGATCCCGAGGTGGTTGAGGAATCGGTACGGATTACGAGGTATGCATTGTCGGAGTACCGCCGGCTCAAGAAAAAAGGCGATATGCCGGAATATGGAAAGCTTCCCATAGTGGAAACCAGAACCCAGTATCTCTATGAGGAAGCGCGCCGCATGATCGATTTTGTCGAAGCCACAATACCGAACACCTATAGTCCCCGTGGGCTCTACGCAATGATGAAAGGCGGTGTATTCCCACTTCCCTGGCTCAGCGCCTGCAAGGAGGAATTCGAAGCGGCGGTGAATCAGCCTGTACAATTTATGCATGGCGGTGTGCGGACAGTGGACTGCGAAGGGAAACCGCTTTCGGTGAGCAAGCGGTTGTTCGGTATTGCGAGAAATCTTGAGCGGATGGGGTTTGCGCCTTCGGATTTTCAGCATATGGGTTCGCTGCGACATGCCCGCAAGGGGCAAAAGGAAGCACATAGTGAAAAAGACTGACTGGGGCGGTATCGTCGAACACCTTGACCGTGTCGCCTCCAAAGGCAAAAAGATGGTCTGGTGCGTTGCTGGTGCCGGAAATGGTGGAATAGCGATGGCAGGGCATCTTGGAATCTTGGGCTTTCCCGTACAGATGTATAACCGCACCGACGAGCATCTGAATGCGATCCGCTGGTATAAGGGGATTGATATTGAAGGGGCGGTGACAGGTTTCGGGTCCGTGCGGCTCGCGAGCTCTCATATCGAAGACGCAATCAAAGGCGCGGATGTGATAATGATTGTGACTCCTTCGACGGCGCATTACGGGTTTGCCACGCTGATGGCCCCGTTTCTCAAGGATGGGCAGATTGTGGTGCTCAATCCCGGGAGAACCGGGGGTGCGCTTGAGTTTCGCGCAGCGCTCGATCGGGAAAATTGCGAAGCCCGGGTGGTGATTGTCGAAGCACAGACGTTCATCTATGCCTCGCGCATGATTACCCGACACAGGGCCCATATTTTCAGGGTCAAAAATGGAGTGCCGGTGAGTGCGCTGCCCTCGTTTCTCACGCCTGCGGTGCTCAAGGTACTCGATGTCGCTTTTCCTCAGTTTATTGCGGGGAGCAATGTGCTCGCGACAAGCCTCGAAAATATCGGAGCGGTCTTCCACCCTGCCCTCACTCTCCTGAATGTGGCATGGATCGAGTCGACCGGCGGAGATTTTGAGTATTATCTTCAGGGTATTTCCCCCTCTGTGGCGAAGGTGCTCCAGGCGATCGATGATGAGCGACTCGCCCTCGCGCGCGCTTTGGGTATCCGGACGGTTTCCGCACGGGAGTGGCTCTACCTGACCTACGATTCTGTAGGGGCAGACCTCTGCAGCGCGATTCGTGCGACCACGAGTTATGTGGGCATAAAGGCGCCGCGTACGATCGACCACCGCTATGTCTGGGAAGATGTTCCCATGAGTCTTGTGCCGATGGCGAGTATAGGGGCGATGTACAAAGTCGAGACTCCGGCCATCAATCTCACCATCGACCTTGCGAATCTCATGAATGGACAGGATTACCGCGCCAATGGACGGACGGTTCGTACATTGGGCATTGAAGGGCTGTCGGTGGAAGAGCTCCATCGGCTCGTCACCGAAGGCTGAATTCAGGAGGAAGCGAATGAACGGAATTATAGACAGCGTATGGCAATGGATCGACGACTTACCGTCGGCGATCGGCGCGGCGCTTATTTTGATTGTGGGATGGGGCGTGGCGAAAATCCTTAAAATAATTGTGCCCAAATTGCTGGCATGGCTCAAATTCGATGTTTTGGCAGGAAAAGTTGGAGTCAATGAATTTTTGCGCAAAGGACATGTCCAGTATGCGCCATCGAAGCTTGTAGGAGTGTTTCTCTATTGGATTGTGATGCTGTTTGCGCTCGCTGAGGCCGCATCGGCATTGGACCAGCGTGCGGCAGAGTCGATCCGGTCGTGGCTGCTTGGCGCCATACCGACGATTCTCGCCTCGGGAATCACCGCCGTGATCGGGATACTCATTGTCAATTTCTTTTCGAATTTTGTGCTGACTATCATGAACAATGCCGGCGTGGGGTCAGGGACGCTGGTACAAAGGCTTATTCGGGTAGTGGGCTACATCATTGTCGTGGTAATGGTCGTGGACCAACTTGGCCTGGGGCAGTCGATCATAAGCATTCTCCTCCTACTTCTGATTGGCTCGGTGGCGCTGGGGGTTGCGATCGCGATAGGACTTGGCTGCAAAGACATGGCCCGCCAATATGTGGAGAACATCATTGCCGCGATTCAGGAGCGCGAGCGCGCTTCTCACGGCACGGACCTGGAAGGATAGGTGAGCGCGACGCGGCCACCCTTGTGGTGCTGGCCCGAAAGCTATGTCAGCCCGACAAACCTGAACTTTCAGTGTCTATTCGGCTCTAGCGCACATCCCACGCAAGCACGATGCTGTAGCGCACATTGTCTTCAGATACGCCTAGCTTGATGGCGCTCGTTGCCGGCACTTTGAAGTCGATGGAGAAACTGCCGTCGGCGCCGCGTTTGAGGGGTACGAAAGTATTGTCATATATTATCGATACATATTTCGATTTTGAGTGATAGAAGAAATGTGTGGTGCTGCCTTTGGCAAGCGAGCCGTCGAGGGGGCTTTCCAGAAGTTCACCTGCAGGCTCATGGTATCGTCCGTAGATTTTCGGAAACGGCGGGTTTGCAGACCTCGCGGAGGCACTGGCCTTGCTGCCTGCGCTGCTCATTTCGAGTTCGAATTGCAGTACACCTGCAAGTATCGAAGGCGAAGAATCCGCGTTGCCCGGGTTTTCCGGGCCGGCGAAGATACGGGCCTTGAATCTTCCCGTTGACGGGGGAGCGAAAATAAGCCGCCATGAGGTTGGGCTGATATGGCTTGCAAAGGTATATCGCTCAAGCTCTTTTCCCTTCGCATCGAAGAGCGAGGCATCGACGAGCATCTTCTCTGGCGCTTCGATATCGAGACTGAAAAGACCGCTAGTTTTCTGCAGATATGCAAATGATGAAAGGCTTGCTGTGGCGCCCGGCATGCGCTGCACTGTCAGACCATTTTTGAAAAATTCCGGCGACACAAGCACCCGGCTTTTGAAATCTTCTTTATCGGTGGGTGTGACGCTGAGCTGGTAGAGTGCGTTATCCGGAAAATGCGTGAACCGCAGCTGAAAAGGCGACGGAAAGAGGTAATCGGTGCTATATCGTTTGTGATATTGTGCACTGCCTCCGTCACTGTCGAAAGCGCCGGCATCGAATGTCGTATCGATGAAATACCACAGATCTCCAATGCGCACCATGTTCCATGCGTGGCTGTTTCGAACATCGAAGGCGAAGTCGCCTCCAAGCCCCTTTGTGTAGCCGTTGACCGTCTTCACCTCAAATCCCGCAAGCTCGGCCATCTTCTCAAAAAGCCTTGCATAGCCAGAACAGACCGCACGGCGCGAAGCAAGTACGCTGGCAAGGTCCTGTTGTCCTGTAACGCTGTTTTTTGAAAGCATTGAGACATCGTAGGTCACTGTGTCAGCGATCCAGTCATGAATCAACTTAATGCGCAGAAATGGATCGCTCTCGCCAGAGAGAAGCGCATTGACGATTGCCTTGAGATTGTGCCCGGGGTCGCGGGCGGCATTTGAAAGCTGTGTCTTGGTGATGCGGGAAATCCGAGGATCAACAATGCCGGTGCGATACTTTGACGCGGGGCTTCCAACGGCAGCATAGCGGGCAAGAGCCGAATCGAGCTTTGCGCGCTCGAAAGAAGTGAAGTGGCGCGCTTCCGGTTTTGCCAGAAGCGCGGCGAGGCTTGGCAGATCAGGGGCGAGCGCTGCCTGGGACGCTGGGATCAACAGTAGTTCTTGCCGAAGCGCTTCATAACGCCGCGCGGCTTTCTCACGGTCAGCACTGTTTAAATTTGCACCAAGGCTCCCACTGTCTTTTGAACTGTAGGATGCCAGCACATCGAGATTGCGGCCCGCAAGGGCGTGCTCGAAATCCGCGCGATTGAATGTAGATGTCTGGCCCGATGGATGAGGAGGAGGAAGTACCGCGGAGCTTGTACTGCAGGCATAGAAGACCAACAGAATGCTCATTGCAGAAAATGCGAGACAAAAAGAAATGTATGCCTTACGGTTCCAATGGTTTAGGGGAGATACGAGACCGAATTTTTCCCGACGCATGACGTTCATAGTTTAAACGTAAATCATGAAAAAGGCATCAAAGCAACGTTCATCCGCAACAAATCTTCGTACCGATTTTGCTTATCTGTGCAATCGGGTTGAAAGAGCAGAAAAGCCGTCATTCATTGGTATATGATGTCTTGCAACGTTGCAGTCTTCCAACTTTTTGGGTCTATGTACCGAGAAGTTGAGGTGCAGTTCGTGGGAAAATCTGGTGCTCTCACTCAACTTCTATCCATGACTGGTAATACTCGTACCAGGTGGTTCGGAATGCCGAAGCAAGGTACCTTCCCACGAGCGACCCCGTCCGATACCCAAGGGCCGCTAGCGCGTGCAGGATGGTGGCGAGATTGTTGTTGTCAGGATGATCGAATGATATTTCGAGGAGGCACTCCGCATAGCGCTGAGCTCCAATGGCTCTTTTCCAAACAACAGTGTTCCCCGGTTGTACTTCCGACACGATGATCCCGTAGCGTGGCTCTTTCCGATCTTGGGTAAGAAGGATTGCGCACGACGAAACATCCTGAAGCGGTGGCATCATCCTTGAGTTCTCGAAAAGAGGATCTGCGATCACCTTCTCAAAATCCGGAGAACAGAGCGTAAATGAGTTTGCACGCAGCCGACCGATCTCGGCGATCATGTGCCTTTTCTTCCTGATCTTCTGCTTTGTCTCCTCAAGCGCGGCAATCCGTCCATCGAGCTTGACTTCGTTCTCTTCGAGGAGTCTGGACAGATCCTCCAGCTCCATCGAGGACAAGTTCTTGAGTTCATTGATCGAGACGCCGAGGTCCCGAAAAAAAACGATATCTCCAACTTCGAAGTAGTTTGTGAGAGTATAACGGCGATAATTGTTCGTAGCGTCTCGTTCACAGTGAATGAGATTTTCGTCTTCCCAGTATCGAAGGCGAGATTGAGGAATCTGGAAAAGTTTCGATATCTCGCCGATTTTTATCTTCTCATGCCTCATGCTTCTTCCCCGTGGAAATTCAATATAACGTCTGTCCGCTTGACCTTCAAGTTCCTTGATAGTCTATAAAGAACAGTCATAAGGAGGTTTCCCCTATGCAACGATACTTGCTCACCGACGGACGGCTCTTTCCTTCGTTCATGAAGTTTGCCCTTCCTGTGTTGGGGTCCCTTTTTCTGCAGATGATCTACGGGGCCACCGACTTGGTTATAGTCGGTCGATATGCCGATTCTACAAGTGTCTCAGCGGTGGCGACAGGAAGTCAGGTCATGTTGACCATCACGAGTATCATTACCGGTTTCACAATGGGCGAAACGATTTTGATCGGCCAACTCATGGGCGCGCGGCGGGAGAGAGAGTGCGCGGGTGCGGTCGGGAGCGGCATCGTCTTCTTTGTCATTCTCGCTCTTGTCCTCACCGCGATCATGGTGCCCTTCGCGGGAAACTTTGCGGCCCTTATGCATGCACCTCCCGAAGCTTTTGCCCAAACGACAAGTTATATCGCCATTTGTTCAATGGGTTTTGTCTTCATTACTGGATACAATGTGGTAAGCGCCATCATGCGGGGGCTGGGTAATTCAGCTTTGCCTCTTCTCTTCGTGGCCATAGCCGCGACGGCCAACATTTTCGGAGACTTGTTGCTTGTGGCCGTTTTTCATATGGCTGCCACGGGAGTGGCTATCTCAACTGTCATGTCGCAGGGGGTCAGCCTGCTTCTCGCCATTGTGATACTTAAGCATCGGGGACTGCCTTTCAAGTTTTACAGGAGTGACATTCGCTTCGACGCGCGTTCCACGTTTACCATGCTTAGGTTAGGCTTCCCCATCGCCCTTCAGGACATGATGGTCGGCATATCCTTTCTCATTATCCTCATGATCCTCAATTCGATGGGCCTCGTGGCTTCGGCTGCCGTCGGTGCCGTAGACAAAATTCTTGGCTTCGGCTTGCTCGTGCCTAGTGCCTTTTCCTCAGCTATCGCCACCTTCGTCGCACAGAATATGGGTGCAGGGAAGGAATTGCGGGCCAGACATGCAATGTATTATGGCATGTCTGGCTCTCTTGTCTTCAGCCTCTTTTTCTTCTTTGCTTCACAGTTCGCCGGCGAGACTCTCGTCGGATTTATTTCCCGCGACGCGCTGGTGATTGCGGCGGGAGCCGCCTACCTCAAAGCCTATTCGTGGGACTGTATCCTCGTCTGTTTTGTTTTCAGTATGACAGGCTTCTTCACCGGCTGTGGAAAAACCTCTTTTGTCATGGTGCAGAGCCTCATCGGCACCTTCCTGGTGCGAATACCCTTCTCCGCCTTCATGAGTAGGAGACCGGGAGTGACAATGTTCCAGATCGGCCTCGCGGCGCCGACAGCGAGCATCGTGCAGATACTTCTCTGCGCCGTGTACCTGTTGAGCGGTAAATGGCGGATATCCAGTACAGAAAGGGGGAGCTATGGCCATTCTCTATAGGGGACTTCCATACCCCGTCATTGAGTGGACGGAAGGTGACAAATGCTGCTCGGCGCGCTGGTATTCGGAAAATGTAGCGCTACCGCCGAAGCGGGTACAGGTTGTTGATGACCGTCTTCCTGCTGATATTGCCTATCGCCTCGCCTGTGAAGGCACCGCATTATTGTGGCGCGGTGATTTTCAGAATGCACGGCATCTGCTCAAGGCTATTACGCGACGCGCTGACCGCAAAAGCGCAAAGCCTGGTACCACTATGTCTGAAACATTTCATCTGTACCGTCAGGCCCAATCGCGGAAGGCACGGGTGCTTGGCATGCTGCTCATCCCCCTTTCGGCTGACTACAGCATTCCCTTGCGGCGTGCACCGGATGTCAGACAAGCTTGTCTGGAGGCCTACGGGCCGAAGGGTGAAGAATCTGTCGTCTCGCTGCGTGGACTTCAAGGGGTGATCGGTGCTCACGAATGGCACAAGAAAGGCGTAAAAATTCCGACGCTGGGAGGACTCATACATCCTTGGTATGGGGTATATGCACCCATACGCAGTGAGTATATAGATCTGGTTGCTTGTGTGCCCTTGCCGACAAAGGTTTTGGCGTTCGACATCGGCACCGGCACCGGCGTGCTTGCAGCCGTTCTTATCCGCCATGGTGTAGCCAGAGTGGTGGCAACGGATATCAGTCTACGCGCCATTGCCTGCGCGCGAGAGAATCTTACCCGACTCGGTTTGCGGTCTCAGGTGGATGTCGTCTATGCAAATCTCTTTCCTGAAGGTAGAGCTCCTCTCATCGTCTGCAATCCTCCATGGATACCGGCACGACCTAGTTCTCCGATCGAATACGCCATCTTTGATCCTGGTAGCAGCATGCTCAGAGGTTTTTTAGCCGGCGCGGCCGACCATCTCGAACCCGGCGGCGAAGCCTGGCTGATTCTCTCCGACTTGGCTGAACACCTCGGCCTGCGTTCACGGGAGGAACTCGATAGCTGGATTGAGGCTGCTGGCCTCATGGTGATCGACCGTTTAAATGTCAGACCCCGGCACCCGAAAGTTAAGGATATCAGCGATCCGCTTCATGCGGCACGGGCAAAGGAAGTCACCTCGCTATGGCGCCTTGTGGCTCGATCAGAGAAATAAGTCAGCGCTCCGAAAGGACGAGATGGAAATATCAGCCAGTGGCTTTATGGTTATCAATAAATGATGGCTAATCCATTTTAGTAATTTGGCCGCTTAGCCGCCCAAGAACCGATATGGAAAATTTTGTAACTATGTTTCTGCTCTTTTATAAGCCGGATATTTCTTCTCGTAGAAGGACCTCTTCTCCGCAATAATATCGTGGACTATCGCATCAATATCTTTTTTTTCCGCTCTTCCAAGGTCTATCGTTTTTAAGGGAGTGCCGATATCGACTATCACACGCTTGTAGGGATTGATGTGAAAGCTGCCTGGGCGAATGACCTTGTCCGTGCCATAGAGGCAAACAGGGACAATCGGCGTTCCCGTGAGCACCGCCGAAAATATCCCTCCGCGGTTGAATGTATCGAGACCTTTCCCCTGGTGCATGTGTCCCTCAGGGAAAAGAATCAAGCTGCGGCCACCCTTGAGGCGACGTGTCATGGCTTTGAAAGCCCGCAATTCCGATTTTGGGTTGCCCTGATCGATGAACACGGAACCGCTCGCGCGCATCCAGTATGAAATCGCGGGTATCTTTTGGAATATGGCGTTCGCGACAAAGGCCGCATGCTGGGGTATCGTGGCGAAAAGCACGGGAATGTCCGCCGGCGAACGGTGGTTCGAGACAAAAAGATAGGTTTGATTCGGTTTTAGATGTTCGGTGCCCCGGACATCTAGCTTCATCTTGGTTATTTTTATGACGGCTTTCGACCAGCTGGCTATGGTTCGAAACACGTAATGCTCAAGCTCGGCCCCGTCTTTGATGAAGAATGTGGACGGAATGCGCCGCATCGTTTTGATGGTCCGGATGAGGATTCGGGGTAGAAGGAAGAGCGAGTCTTCTTTCATCGCCACGTGCAGGAAGCGAAAGAGAGGGACTTTGCTCTGCAAGGCTATCTCCGCATAGCGGTTGGCATTCATTTCGTGTTCCGGGTCATAATCTTCAGCAGGAGACAGTGTCGAAGACGAACTTGCGCGCACGTCATATGGCCCAGGCTTCACATCTGGCCGATTTTTTTTAAGACTGATATTTTCTTTATCGGACATTGCTAATCACTCACCCTCTCTTTGACTTTATATTTCTTGAATTGCATAGAAAAAGTCAAGAGCGGAAAACATTAGGCCGAACAAAGAATTTCGTTATTCTCTATTCTCTTCCGGAAAGTACTTTCTTCTCATAGTCCTTTACATCTTCGATCCAGGCAGGACCGTAAGGAACGTCCTGGTTTTCGCAGTAGTAGCGCCAGACTGCGGCAAAAGGCAATGAACGCGATTCTTCGATAAAGCCGAGCCGGGCGCCAAAATCACCGCGTTCTTCTTCGGAGCGCATCGCTTCGACAGGTTCAAGGAATGCATAGAGAAGAGCCCGCTGTGTACTGCGGGCGCCGATGATCCACGCCGAGATGCGGTTTACGCTGGAATCGAAGTAATCGAGGGCAAGATACACTCTGTCCCAGACATGCATGCGTACGATTTCCCTGCAGACGTCGGTGAGCGCGTCATTCCAGATGATGATGTGGTCGGAATCCCAGTGGAGACCGCGGCTGACATGGACGATCAGGTACGGCACATAGAGAAGCGTGGCGGAAATTTTGTCTGCGATGCTCTCCGTCGGATGGAAGTGACCCATGTCGTAGCAGAGGCCTATGGCTTTCTGCATCGCATAGCCAAGATAGAATTCGTGGGAGCCGGCGACATAGGATTCCGAGCCGATGCCGAACAGTTTCGATTCGACGCAGTCGAGCACGCGGTCGTTGGGCATTTTTTCGGCGTAGATGGCATCGAGGGATTCTTTGAGCCTGAGTCGCGGGCCGAGCCGGTCGGCGGGCATGTCCTTGGAACCATCCGGGACCCAGAGGTCGTTCACGACAAAGTCTTTCAGCGTGTCGGCGATGGCTTGCGCGATGCGCCTGCTCGCTTTTCCATGTTCGATCCAGAAAGAACGAATGTTGTTATCGGGATGGGCGAGAGTCCATCCGCTTGCCGCGAGGGGATGCGACATGAAGGTAGGATTGAAATCGAGTCCTATTTTCTGCTCCTTGGCCCAGGCGACCCAGTTGTTGAAGTGGCGTGGCTCAAGCGAGGAGCGCTCGACTTTTTCCCCGCCCGTCTCCGCGTACATGGCGTGAAGGTTGAAGCGTTTCTTGCCGGGAATCTGGGTGAAGGCGAATGCGGCATCGGCGCGCAGTTCTTCCGCGTTGCGCGCGCGTCCGGGGTAATTGCCGGTCGCAAGGATGCCGCCGCTCAGGGAGGTGGCTCCGTCAAAGCCGATGACGTCGTCCCCTTGCCAGCAGTGGATCGAGATGGGTATCGATGAGAGCGTTTTCAGCACCTGATCAGTGTCGATCCCGAGTTCGGCATATATCTCGCGTGCTGCCTTATACTCCTGCTCTGTTCTGGACATAAGATTCATCCTCCCTTTCTCGCCTGTGCAATTATTGTTTTGACGCGGCGATGTTGTTCTTCGATGCAATGGAAGACCGGTACTTTTCCACTTCCCAATTGCGAATAAATTCGATGTCGGGGCTCTCCATAGAGTGAACACCCCCAAACGATTGTGCATACCACGCGATTTTGGCGGCATCGGTAAAGAGCAAACAAGCGCGCTCGGCGGCTGCGATGTCCTTGCCGAGGCCGAAGATGCCCACGCCCTGGACGGCGAGGACTTTGGGAAGTTCGCCATGGCGGGCATGGTGCGCATTGATCTGCACTTCCAGGTGCTCTGAAGTCTGGGCTTGATGTTGAGTGACAAAGAGGGGCCAGGCTCCCGCGTAGACAATATGGTCGGGGGTGAATGGCGCGCTGAGGGGCAGGAAGGCTTCGGGGCTGGCAAGAAAACGGTTCAGCAGTGAATTTAACGTAAAGAAAAATCTTACGTTAAATTTCGTGGAGCATGCCTCAACCGCCGTGTGCACTTTTGACCGCAAAACCTTTTCCTCGGCGGAGACGCTTTCAGCCACCTTGTCCTCCGCAGGCAGCGCGTTCACCTTGGCCTTCAGCGTGGCAAAGATATGGTCGTACAGTGCCTTGATTTCTTCAGCAGTATCTGCGGCGACGAATACACCATGATTCTGCAAAAACAATATTTTATACGGGGATTGTCCCGATAATGTCCGTGTTTCAAAGATTCTGCGGACCGCATCCGCAAGTGTGTAGCCCGGTGTGATATAGGGGAGAACTGCTGCCTCGCTTCCGAAAAGTGCCTGCGCGGCGCTCAGCGCTTCGCGGGAGCAGAGCAATCCATTTATCAGGGCTGGATGCAAATGCACGACAAATCTAAAAGGAAATAATGCATGCAACAGGGTTTCTACGCTTGGGCGCATGGTCTGCCCAGGCAATCGCGCCGCGAGCATTTTCTCGAGCACGATTTTCTCGCGCTCGTCGGAATTCGAGGGTAATTCAATATTGAATAACGCAGTTAGCTTGGAAAGAGACAACCGCACAAAGCCGGCAGCGTCGATAGTCCCGAGCTGGACTCCTGAAGCTTTTATGGCGATAAAGTCGCCTTCTTTTTGAGAGGTGTTTCCTCCACCTGCCAGTACATAGTCAGGATTGGAGCCAAAGTTGCGCGAAAGCTGAACAATGGGATCAAGGTTCATGGGCGCTTACCTTCCTTGCTTTAGTCCATATGGAACATTTCATTCAGGGCCCACACTTTCGGTGAATTATCAGGATTTGTCTCCATGAGGTTCTTCATGGAGTCCCACCATTTGCGAACGATGGGATTCTGCGGCAGAAGATCGTTCGTCTCGTCGTCTGCGAGGCTCTGAATCGCAAAAAGACGCAGGGTCTGCGGGTCAAGGTAGATCGAGTAATCCGAAACGCCTGCCTTCCGAAGCTCAGCTTTGAGCTCCGGCCAGATTTCATCGTGGCGGCGCTTGTACTCAGCCTCGTTCCCCGGCTTCAGCTGCATCGCAAATACATTTCGCTTCATCGTGTGCTCCTTTGTCCGAATGATGAGGTGTCCGGATGACGAGGCGCGAGCCGGCAATTCGTTTTGCCAGCCCGCGCAGACACCCTCGATCAGTAGACTTTCTTCCAATCTTCGATGTTGCTCTTGTCGAACTTGAACGGAGGGCCGAGAAGGACTTCGGTGCCGCCATCGGGCGCTTTGGTGATGGTGTAGTTGCCGAGGCGTCCCGCGCTGAACTTGTCGCCGACTTTGCCGGTGATCTTGCCGCTCACGAGTGCGGTGCCGACATATGATCCCAGATATCCGACATCGATCGGGTTCCACAGGAACATGTAGGGGCACACGCCGTTGTTGATGTACTCAGCCATTTCGGAGGGCAGGCCGAGGCCGGTCAGGAACACTTTGCCCTTGAGTCCCTTGTCGGTGAGCACTTTTCCTGCCGCCGCGATGCCGACGGTGGTCGGGGCGATGATGACCTTCAGGTTCGGATAGGAACGCAACAGACCTTCGGTTTCGGAAACCGACTTGTCGCGCAGGTCGTCGCCATAGGCGATCTTGACGAGCTTGAGGTCCTTGTATTCGGGTTTTGCCAGCTCTTTTTTCATGAAGTCGATCCAGATGTTCTGGTTGGAAGCCTGGCTTGTCGCCGAAAGAATGGCAATCTCACCCTTGCCGCCGGACATGTCGTAGGCAGCCTTGATGAGCGTCTGGCCGATCTTCTCGGAATCAGCCTGGTTGACGTGGGTCAGACGCGCCTGCGGGTTGACCGAAGAATCGAGGGAGAAGACTTTGATTCCCTGTGCGCTTGCTTTTTTCAGAACAGGCGTAAGGGCGTCATAGTCGTTTCCGACGATGCAGATCGAGGCGACTTTCTGGGCGATGAGCTGCTCAATGATCTGAATCTGCGCCTCGGCGGTGGGGAGGTCGGGCGATCGCAGAATTGCCTCGAAGCCTTGCTCCTCGATTCCAACTTTGAAGCCTTCCAGCTGTTTTTCGCCGTAAGGGTTGCCCGTGTTCTTGAACACAATGGCAAATTTCGCTTTCTCTGCGGCGAATACCGAGGATGGAATGACGAGCGTCAGTGCGAGAAGCACCAGCGCTACCACGGTGATTGTTCTTTTCATGTCAGCCTCCTTGAGCTGAATTTTCATGAATATCTGATCCGTCTCCCGCATCGGACCGATGCGTTGGAGCGGACAGTTTCTTTGGTGAGATTGATGCCGGTCTGTCGGTAAAATTCTGGACGAGCACCGAAAGAATCAGCAGGAATCCGAGTATGATGAGAAGCACTTGGGCAGAGACATTGCGCAGTCCCAGTCCGTAGTTCAGAAAGCCGATGAGGAAAATCGAGATGAGTGGGCCAGTAATGCGTCCCTTTCCGCCGTTAGTGCTTATGCCGCCGAGTACTGTCATGGCGATGGCGTCGAGCTCGTAGTTGAGCGCGACGTTCGGTCGCGTGCTGCCCATGCGCGAGGTCAGAAAGAGCGCTGTGAATCCCGCCATGAGGCCCGCCAGCATGCTTACGCCGAGGATGATACGATCTGTGCGGATGCCTGAATATTCGCACGCAGTCCTGTTGCTGCCTACCGCGTAGACCATGCGGCCAAACCGCGTCCTATGCAATAGCACGGCGAAGACAATCGCCGTCAGCGCGAACACGATCAGGATAAACGGTATCTTCCCGATATAGCCCCAGGCCAGGAAACTGAACCAGGATGGAAACTTTCCGGCCGAGCGGTCCTCGAGAATCACATATGCGATGCCGCGAAAAACCGTCATGGTGCTGAGTGTGATGATCGTCGCGGAGAGTTCTTTGAACTTGATCTGCAGAAAACCATTGATGAATCCGCACGTCGTGCCGACAACGAGGGCGAGGACCATGGCGAGCGGCATGGGCAAGCCTGCGTTGTACGAGACTGCCATCAGCACCGAACTAAGGGCGACAATCGAGCCTACGGACACATCGATGTTCCCGAGAATGATGATCATGGTCATCGGCAGGACAAGGAAGGCCTTGTCGAGGAAATTCATCGGTGTGCTCACGAAGGTGTCGAGGGTAAGATAGTAAGGGCTCAGAAACGAATTGACGACGTTCACCGCCAAAAAGAGCACGATGAGGAAAATTTCCCACTGATATTGATGCAACCCGCGCGGTTTGTTGATATCGATCGATGTCTTTTCCATCTGTCTCTTCCCTCTCAAATCACGCGCTTTTTAAGCGTAAGCCTGTCGTTCCGACGCTGCAAGAGCACATTCGAGATGATGGCTGCCAGAATTACGAGCCCCTGGATGAACTGCTGCCAGAACGGCGAAATATTGATGAGCGGCAGGGCATTCGCCAGAATGCCGAACAAAATCGAACCCAGAAGAATGCCTGAAACCTTGCCTCGTCCGCCTGCGACGCTTACGCCTCCCAGGACCGTCGCGGCGATGACATTCATCTCATAGCCGACCGCGGTATCGCCCTGGGCCGAGGCAAATTTGCTCACCCACAGCACACCGGCCAGTCCCGCGAGCAGTCCCATGAGCGCGTACACGAGCAGAATGATGCGTTTTCGCTTGATGCCGATGAGCTCGGCTGTTTCAGGGCTTGAACCGACCGCATAGATGTAGCGGCCGGTTCTTGTCTGGTTGATGAAATAGGTGTATAGTATATAAATACCTATTACAAAAAGAATTAAATTGTTAATCCCGAATGTCGTGCCGGTGCTCAGGTTTTTGAATCCTGCCGACATCTGGTAGGCGCTGACCCATTTCCCTTTGCTGATGAGGTAGGTCAGGCCCCTCAGGATGTTCATCAAGCCGAGTGTCGCAATTATTGGCAAAATTTTGAAATATGCGACGAGAACCCCGATTACGAGCCCTGCGGCAAGCCCGATTGCCATCCCCTGTGCCAGCGAGAGAAAAGGCGAAATGTCAGGGTTTGCGCTCACCGTAAGCGAGGTGACCATGCCCGAAAGCGCCATAGTGGAGCCGATCGAGAGATCGATGCCTCGCGTGATGATGACCATCATCATGCCGACGGCAAGAATGCTCAGAATTGCGGTGTTCGCGAGCAAATCCTTAATGTTTGCGACGCTCAGGAATTTCGGATTCCGGATCTGGAAAATGGCTGCAAGCAAGACTATGAAGATGAGGAGCCCCAGTTCGCGGAATGCCTCGGAGTTTCGAGTCAGCCTTTTGACGAGGCTGGAGAAGAGGCTACTCGATTGATGTTCGGAGCTTTGCGGACGACCATTCCCACCGCCGCCCGAGGAACCGTCTGCGTTCATTTTAACCTGCAATTGCATGTAGTTCTCTCCCGTGAGCGGTCATCGAGGCTTCGAGGATAGCTTCTTGCGTAGCCTGCGGCGTTTCGAATTCAGTGGATTTGCGGCCTTCGCGGATGACCACGATGCGGTCGCTCATGCCCATGACCTCAGGCATTTCGCTCGAAATCATGATGATGCCATAACCTTCTTCGGCGAGCTGGTTCATGATGCGGTAGATTTCGGTCTTTGCGCCGACATCGACGCCTTTGGTGGGCTCGTCGAGAATGATCAGTTTAAGCTTGGATGTAAGGAGTTTTGCCACAATGAGTTTTTGCTGATTTCCTCCGGAGAGGGTAGAAGCCTTTGCGTAGATATGAGTCGTTTTTACTTTGAGATTATCAGTCAGACGCAGCGCGATCTCTTTTTCTTGCGATGGCTGCATGAAGCCGTTGCGGGAAAAGTTCTTGAGCGATGCGAGGGTGATGTTCTTAATCAGATCCCAATCGAGCACAAGGCCCTGCTTCATGCGATCTTCAGGCAAATACCCGATGCCGTGGGCGAGCGCTTCTGCGGGCGTGTGGATCGCGATTTCCTTTCCTTCAAGGAAGAATCTGCCACCGTTGCGTGGTGAGATGCCATAGATGCTCTCGCAGATTTCGGTTCGGCCCGCGCCTACAAGACCGGTCAGCGCGACAATCTCGCCGCGCCGCACCGAAAAGGAGATGTCCTTGAAAAAGCCTATCCGCGACAGGCCCTCGACCCGGAAAATTTCCTCGCCTATGGTCGCGTGCCGGGAGGGAAAATACTGCGTAATTTCCCGTCCCACCATGCCCTGCACAAGTCGCGCCTGCTCAAGGCCCGGAACGTCCCACGTGGCGATATAGCGGCCGTCCCGGAGCACGGTGACGCGTTCGGCGAGCCGGTACATATCTTCGATCCGGTGTGAAATGAAAATGATGGAAACGCCCTTGTCGCGCAAATTCTCCGTAATGCGGTAGAGGTCTTCGCACTCGCGGCGCGAGAGGGGGGCGGTGGGCTCATCCATGATGAGGATTTTGGCGTCGACAGAGAGTGCCTTGGCTATCTCGACAATCTGCTGCTGAGCGATCGAGAGGCTTCCCATAGTGGCTGAGGGGCTGAAATCGGCGTCGAGGCTCTGAAGCAGAGATTCGGCCTGCTTTCGCAACTCGCGCCAGTGAATCTTATGCGTTACAGAATCGAAGCTCTCATGCCCCAGAAAAATATTCTCGAGCACCGAGAGATCAGGAAAGCACGCGACATGCTGATATACTGCCGCAATTCCGCGCCTCTGCGCGTCGAGCGGGCTCTTGAAATGGATGGGCTGCCCATTGAAGAGAAGCTCACCTTCGTCAGGCTGATAGACACCGGTGATGATTTTGATCAGCGTGGATTTTCCGGCGCCGTTTTCGCCCATGATCGCGTGGATCTCCGCGGGTTTAAGCTGGAAATGCACATCCTTGAGCGCCTGTACGCCAGGGAAAAACTTTGAGATGTGCCGCAGCTCCAAAATGTAATCCGCCATTGCACCTTCCTTTCAGCAAATTCGATGGCACTCGATGTTGAACAGCGCTGCCGTCTTCTCGAGTGTTGACGCGACATGACCCACCCCGATCGCACAGTGGTGTGCGGGGCCTTCTTTTGACCAGGCTTCCGAAAATTCCCGCGCGGAGAGCGGGAAGCGATAGCGGCTGTTGGTGTTGCCTATCTGGAGTGTCGGGCCGGGGACCGATTCCCCTTCGGCGGTGAGCAGAAACACTTTCCCGCCCGCGCCCTCGACCACCGACAGCAGCGTTACCGGCCCGTGCCGCACGCTCATCTGTATGGAGAGGCCCGCACCCGGTTTGCCGTGATAGAGCGGCAGAGGCACGAGCTTTACCTTTCCCTCCGCGATCGCGGAATGCGCGGGGCCGTCGTGCCCCCACAACACCACGTCATCTTCATAATCGATAAGGTAGAATTCCGAAAAAGAGCCGCCCGCGCCCAGGAGGTCCAGAATCTTCATCGCGAGAACGTTTTTCACTTCGCACTCGCCCGCGACCGGCACATGGTGCGCCGTGTGCAGTGTGTTACCCGCGATGACCGAGGTGACGATGTCCTGGTGCACATTGCCCGCGGTCCCTTCGTAGTAATACGCCAGCGCCCCAAGCTCCTTTTCGTTCACCAGAGCGTCGAGGGCGCAGGAAGTGCGCGCCGCCCGCACGAGCTCGGATTCTTCACACTCGGGCACCACCTCGAATTCGCGGCGGAACTGCGCGATCTTCGCTTCGATCTGTGTCGGGTCTACTTTTTTATGGAGCTGGGCGAGATAATCCATCTCGATAAAATCGAATTGGCTGCCGAAGACCCCGGCCATGCGCGTCACATCGGTGTACACATCGAGCATGCCCTCGTAATAGTGCCCGAGGATACCGATATTCGTGCGCCGCAGGGCTTCGGCGACGCGCGCGGCCTGCACCCAGCCGTGAAGCTCACGCTCGACGAAGGCCTCACCGCGGAATCCCGTAATCATATGGTAGGGGATGCCATTTCTGTTGAATACATTCGCAATTTCGGGTACGCAGCAGGCTTGGCAATTCGCGAGCCACTCGCCGGTCATGAGGGCGCGGTCGCCCAGACTGTTGAACCATTCGTAATCTATCTTTTTCGAAGGCTGGACATTGACGACGACGACCGGCACACCGGCCTCGCGCGCGACCGGCAGCACCGTCTGCGACAGCGCATAGGTCGTGATATGCAGAAATACCACCGATACCCTTTTTTCGCGGAAAAGGGCGCCCGCGGCCCGAGCCTTTTCGACAGTGTCGACGAGCCCCGCATCGATCACGCGGGCTCCGGCCTGCTCGAGTGTGGCCCGGGTTTCTGCCTGATATCCCTTTAGTCTCTCTTCAAGGCCTGGGAATTGCGCCCAATAGGTGTCGAGGCCAATGCCGAAGAGCCCCACGGCCGGGTTCACCGTAGAATTACCGATCATATAGACTAAGTATAAGGCAGCTTTGGCGGGGCGCAATGGATATTATTGTTTTTGTGATAGACATTTCTTGTATCTTTCAATCTGATGGTCTTACTTGCCCGTATGAGAAAATATATGTATAAACAGAAGAAGAGAATATGGAAAATATTGAAGAACATGCGTTTTTCCGCTATCTCACATACTCCGACGAAGACGAGCGCTGGGAAATGGTCTGTACCGACGCGGGCTACACCGAAGTGCCGCCCTATACCATTTACCCTCCGAATAAAGAAGATCATCCCCGCATGTTCCAGCGCGTCGCGGTCGGCAGGACCCTCAATGAATATCAGATAATCTATGTCACAAAGGGTGAAGGCATTTTCGAAACCTCGGGAAGGCGCTATGAGGTCAAGCCGGGTTCCATTATTACGGTATTCCCCGGAGTTCGGCATTTTTACAAACCAGTCTATGAAGTCGGATGGATGGAGTATTGGGTAGGTTTCAAAGGCGGGCACTTCGAGCTGCTGCGTGAGCGCGGATTTTTGAATCCACAGCAGCCCTTTGTGGAAATCGGACTTCAGAATGATATTCTCGATCTGTATAACGAGATTATTGAAGAGGTACGCGACCAGAAACCGCTCTACCAGATTGTCGCGTCCGCGAAAATTCTTTCACTCATTTCGGAGATCAACGCGTGCGCGCGCAGAAAAGCGCAGACCTCCCACGCGGCGCAGATTGTCGAGTCCGCGAAATTCATTATGGCGGAAAAAATCTACGGCGATATCGATATTTCGAGTATCGCGAGCCAGCTCGGCATCAGCGTTTCAAGATTCAACGATATTTTCAAAACCTATACTTCGATGACGCCGTATCAATACTATATCCACATCAAGATTCACGCGGCAAAAAGCCTGCTCGAGCAGGGCGATCTCTCGGTCAAGGAAGTGGCGTACCGGCTCGGTTTCGAGGATCAGTACCATTTTTCAAGGCTTTTTAAGCAAAAAACCGGCATTGCGCCGTCGCAGTGGCGCGTCTTTATGTACGAGTGAAGCAGGCATGCAGTTGCAGCGGGCGCGGATTTTCCGCATTGGCTTGACCTTCGCGCGGCGCTGTGAAATAGTCCCCATCTGAGAGTATTATTATGAATATGAGCGCTAATCTGAATCCACGGCCGGTTTCCGTGTCGTTCGTCGAGATGGACGAAATAGTCCAGCCTTCGGATTTGAATATCCATGGGTCGATCTTTGGCGGCTATTTGATGTCGCTCATGGACAAGGCGGGCGGTATTTCAGCCTTCAAACACTGCGGCGTCAATGTCGTCACGGTATCGGTGGATCAGCTCGTGTTCAAGAATCCGGCCCCTGCCGGTACGGTCCTGTCCGTCAAGGCCTCGGTCAATCGGGCGTTCCACACATCGATGGAAGTCGGCATTCTCGTCACTGGCTTGAAGCCCGGCGAGCCCAAAGAAACCGCGCTCTGTTCCGCATACATCACGTATGTGGCCATCGGGGCGGATGGCAGGCCTATTCCGGTGCCTCCTTCGCTTCCGGAAACACCCGAGCAGATTCGGCGATTCAGCGAAGCCGAGGTGCGGCGCAGCGCCCGACTCGCGCTTGCCGAACGACTCGCGGCGCAGCAGTGAAGCGCATCGATCCAGAGAACGGCTGCGCGATCGACAGGCGCTAGCTGGCTGTACCCGGCGGCA
>DJVZ01000018.1:58909-101750 GCA_002441395.1 Spirochaetaceae bacterium UBA6243
CGGTGGTTCTCTTGCATCGATGAGCGCCGTACGCGCGCCTTTCCAATGTCGGAAATGCGGAATTGCTGTGCCGAATTCGAGATGAAGCTTGTGTTCTTTTTCAAAAGCCCGTCGGGCGTTATGAACAGCTCGGTATCCGTGATCGAAGGATTCAGGAATGATTTCACCATCGCGACGCCCGCAATCAAGAAGGGGAGACTGAAAAAAATAGGAGCGTGCATGCGGATCGTCATGGTGGTCCAGAAAAAAATGAAGCCGATCCACACAACCGGAAATACCGAAAATCCACTCGAAGCGCCGCGGCGCCTGCGCGGCATCTTGATATAGAGCCCCGGGTCGAGGGCCTGGATTTCGAGTGTACTGTCGGAAGGCAACTCCTCAGGATATTCCCGAGGTTCGGACTGATGCTCGAATGAGTGCAAGATGTCGGTAAAAATGGATCGCGGCGTCTGCCCCGCACGTTCGGATTGACGGGAAGAAGTCTCACTCCGCGATGCGCCTGAGGCCGCGGACGGGATCGCCGATTCTCCTCTCAGGATCGAGGCTGATTTTGCCGCGGACAAAAAACGCCGGTCCGGATCGGGATCGAGCCAGTTGTCGAGCACGTATGAAAGGCGCGGCGACATGTACAGAAGGCCGGAGAGATCGATTTTCAGGTTGCGCATCGGCAGTTCGGCAGGATTCCGGCCAGTGAGCATAAATACTGTGGTGGTGGCGGCGCCGTAGAGGTCAGATCGGTGTGTCGCCCGCCCGGAGACCTGCTCCACCGGGATATAGCCCGCGGTGCCCACGAGCGTAGCCCCCGGGTAAAGGGCGGTGCGAATCGCATCCTGCACGCCTGAAAAGTCGACGAGCGCGACATGTCCGTCAGGCTGCGCTATCAGATTCCGGGGATTGATGTCGCGGTGCACGATCGGAGGACGCAAGCTGCCTATGTATGCCAGAATATCCGCCAGTTCCGCGAGTATTTGCTCGATATGCTCTTCCGTGAATTTCTTGCCCGAGGCGATATACGCCTCGACAGTCTCGCCCTGGATGTATTCCATGACGAGCACAAAGAGAAAGTGTCCTTCCAGTGTGGCGTCAAAGCTTTCGATGTATTTGGGAATTCGCGGATGGCTGAGCGTGCGCAGGATATCCGCTTCGCGCTTGAATTGATCGAGGGGCTTCCAGGAGTCGGTTTCAGCGATGTCGAAAATTTTCAGGACGAGGGGAGATTCGGCACCGGAGCCGGAGTCCGGCTGTGCGCGGCGCGCGAGCCATGTCGATGCCGTGACGCCTCTGCCAAGCCGCCGTTCGAGGACATAGGAGCCGATGGTGTCGCCAGCCTTCACTCGTCTTCCTCGCTGTCGGGCTTTTCGCCGCTTCTGAGTCTTGCCTTGCGGAGCTGCTCGCGTGCATACGCGCGCTTGTCAGCCATGCCAAGTTCATCATAGGTGTCTGCCAGATTGAACCACGCGTCGCTGAAACCGGCATCCAAGGTTGTGGCTTTTTCGAAAAAAGTGCGCGCGCTGTCATAGTGTTCGGCGCGAAATTCGACGACACCGAGATCGTTCCACGCAGGAGTGAATGCGGGGTCTTTGTCGAGCGCTTTTTTGTAGAAGTCGGTCGCCAGCGAAAAATCATCCTGTTCATAGGCGAGCAGACCCAGACCATGCAGCACTTCGGGAGAATCGGGCACTATGTGCAAGTCCGAGAGGAGATCTCTGCGCGCCGCTTCGACATTGCCGGAAAGGCGGTGCGCTTCAGCCCGATTGAAGAGAATACCCGTTCGCAATGGATCGAGCGAGAGGGCTTTTGTCAGCAAATCTATCGCTTCCTGATACCGCCCGGCATCGATGAGCGAGACGGCGCGGTTATTGAGCTCAGAGACGACTTTATTTTTTTCGGAATTTGCCATTGCAAACGCCTCCAGATGAAAGATAATTGAAATAGGGGATTTCGTCATCAGCACCGGGGCCGAGGGCGCGAAATTTATGGGGAGAGAGTCGTATTTGGATGGACGGGGTACTTGAGCTTTTTTTATCGAAAGGGTATTATGCTTTCGCTATTTATTTATCGATAACACTATATTTAATTTATTGAATATTTCCGAGGAGGGGGCCGCAGGATGGTCGCAGGCGATATCGAATTTTCGAACGAGCTACAGTCGTACATTGATGAATGGAGCAAGAAGGAAGGTGGGCTCGTGATGATGCTCCACCGCATCCAGAATGAGTTTGGCTATGTCCCGAGGGCCGCGGCGGAAAAACTTTCGCTCATCTCAGGTATTCCGCTCGCAAAGATTTACGGCGTCATCACATTTTATCACTTCTTCAAGACGACGAAGCCCGGCAAACACAGAATTGCCGTGTGCCTGGGAACCGCATGCTACCTCAAAGGCGGGCAGGATCTTCTCGAAGAGACGTGTTCGATTCTTTCGATCGAGCCCGATGAGATGACCGACGATGGGCTTTTCAGTGTCGACGAAGTGCGCTGCCTCGGCTGTTGTGGTCTGGCGCCCGTCCTCATGATCGATAATGAAGTGTACGGCAAGCTCACAAAAGAACAACTGCCCGGCATTATCGCGAAATATAGATCGCTCTGAACGCGATGCATTGTACCGTCGGTGATTTTGTGCTCGACGTCGTGCAGAACTCTGTGGAAGCCGGTTCGAATCTCATCGAGGTCGAGATTGACGAAGCACAAGATGGTGTGCGTGCGCTCATCGCGGATGATGGGTGCGGCATGAGCCCCGAGGAGCGCGCGCGGGCGCTCGATCCTTTGCGAAACAGCGGCGCGAAACACCCGGGGAGGAAGGTCGGGCTTGGCCTACCATTCATACAGCAGGCGGTGGAGCAGGCGGATGGCTCCTTCAGCCTGAAGTCGGAAAAAGGGAAAGGCACGGAAGTGCGTTTCTTTTTTCCCGCGTCGAATATAGACAGTCCGCCAGCTGGCGACCTCGTGTCGCTTTTTGTGGCCACGCTGAGCATGGCCGGCGCATGTGAGATGAAATTACGTAGAACGAGAGCGCGTGACGGGCTCTCGTATGAAGTGAAAAAAAGCGAGCTTGTCGAGGCAGTAGGGGATTTGGCGTCTGCCTCGTCGCTGTCGCTCGTGCGGCAATTTCTCGCATCTCAGGAGGAGGGATAGAGAGTATGGCGAAAATGACCCTCGATCAGCTTCGTGCGCTGCGTGCGCAGAAGCAAGGGGAGCTCGAAAAGCGGAATGTGGAAGGAAAGGACATTCAGGTGATCGTCGGCATGGGGACCTGTGGTATCGCGGCTGGCGCGAAGCAGACCTTCGACGCGATTGTCGCGGCGCTTGAGAAGCACAATATGACTGGAAAAGTTGTCGTGCGCCAGACGGGGTGCATGGGTCTGTGCTATGTCGAGCCGACGGTGGAGGTGGTGATGCCCGATATGCCACCAGTGATATATGGCAAGATGACGAGCGATGTCGCGGAAGATCTCGTGGTGAAGCATCTGGTCGAGCACAGCCTGCTCGACAGCCATATTTTCGACAGACCGGCCATCGATATAGTGAAACACTGAAACGGGAGGATGGTATGGCATACAAGAACTTCATTTTAGTCTGCGGCGGAACCGGCTGCGAATCTTCCCGAAGCGATGAAATCTACAAGAATCTCCTCAAGGAAGCAGAGGCTTTGGGCGTGAGCCGCGATGTGCAGGTCGTCAAGACCGGCTGTTTCGGATTTTGCGAAAAAGGCCCCATCGTCAAGGTTCTCCCGAGCGAATCGTTTTACGTCGAGGTAAAACCCGAGGACGCGCATGAGATTATCGCGGAACAGGTGATAAAGGGACGTGAAGTCACTCGTCTTCTCTATCGCAAGGATAAGAAGAGCGACACCGCAAGACTCGAGGACATCGAGTTCTATCAGAAGCAATTCCGCATCGTACTGCGCAACTGTGGTGTCATAAATCCCGAGAGCATCGATGAATATATCGCTCGTACCGGGTATAGGGCGCTTGAGCAAGCTCTCTTCGAGATGACGCCCGAAGAGATAATCGCCGAGGTCAAGGCTTCGGGCTTGCGCGGGCGCGGCGGCGCGGGCTTTCCGACCGGAATGAAATGGGAAGCGGCGCGCAAATCCCCCGGCGATGTGAAATACATCGTGTGCAATGCCGACGAGGGCGACCCCGGCGCCTACATGGACCGCTCCACGATCGAGGGTGATCCGCACAGTATACTCGAGGCTATGGTCATCGCCGGTCGCGCGGTGGGCGCGAATTTCGGCTACATCTATATCCGCGCCGAATATCCGCTCGCGATTGAACGACTCAAGATCGCTATCCAGCAGGCTAAAGATTACGGCCTTTTAGGCAAAGATATTTTAGGCTCAGGTTTTGATTTCGATATCGAGATAAGGCTTGGCGCAGGCGCTTTTGTGTGCGGCGAGGAGACGGCGCTCCTGCAGTCCATTGAAGGCAAGCGCGGCATGCCGCGGCCGAAGCCTCCCTTCCCCGCGATAAAAGGTCTGTGGGGCAAGCCGACGGTGATCAACAACGTCGAGACACTGGCGAACGTGCCGGTCGTCCTGACCCGGGGCGCGAAATGGTTCTCGTCGATCGGCACGGAGAAGTCCAAAGGCACGAAGGTCTTCGCGCTCACCGGCAAGATCAACAATTCGGGCCTCATCGAAGTGCCGATGGGCACCACGCTGCGCGAGATCATTTTCGACATCGGCGGCGGCATCAGAAACGGCAAGAAGTTCAAGGGCGTACAGACGGGCGGTCCTTCCGGAGGCATTATCGTCGAGAAGGATCTCGATTCTCCGATTTCCTACGAATCGCTCACTGCGCTCGGCTCGATGATGGGTTCGGGCGGCATGATCGTCATGGACGAAGATGACTGCGTCGTCGATATTTCGAAATTCTACATGGCGTTCTGCGTCGATGAATCCTGCGGGAAATGCGCGCCCTGTCGCATAGGCACCAAGCAGATGCACGGTCTTCTGGACAAGATTTCGAAAGGGCAGGGCGAAGACTCCGACCTCGCCAAGCTCGAGCAGATAGGCAAGGCCATGACCAAGGCCTCGCTCTGCATGCTGGGCGGTTCGGCGGCGAATCCCACACTTTCGACGCTCAGACATTTTCGCGATGAATACCTTGAGCATATCCACGATAAGAAATGCCGCGCGGGCAAGTGCAAGGACCTCGTGATCTACGAAATCGATCCGGCGAAGTGCATCGGCTGCGGCCTGTGCGCACGCCGTTGTCCCGTTCCGTGCATTACGGGCGAAAAGAAAAAACCGCATGTCATCGATGGTTCGAAGTGCATCAAGTGCGGCGAATGCTATGCCGCATGCAAATTCGGTGCGGTCATCAAGCGCTAAAGGCAGGGAGAGAAGACTATGGTAAACGTAAAGGTCAATGGAATACCCGTTCAGGTTGCCGAGGGCTCGACCATGCTCGAAGCCGCGAAAAAAGCGCATGTAAAAATCCCGACCCTCTGCTATAATCCCGATCTTTCGCCGTGGGCGGCCTGCGGCATCTGCGTGGTGAAAGTAGAAGGCTCGAATAAGATGCTGCGCTCCTGCTGTACGCCAGTGTCCGAAGGAATGAGCATTATCACGAATGACGCCGATCTTGTGCAGACGCGCAGGACGGTGATTGAACTCATCCTTTCGACGCACCCCGACGACTGCCTCTTCTGCCCCCGCAACCAGTCCTGTGAATTGCAGACGCTCGCGCAGGAATTCGGCATCCGCGAACAGCCGTACAAGAAAATGGTGCGCGACATCCCGACGGATACTTCGACGAATTCGCTGATTCTCAATCCGTCGAAGTGTATCCGCTGCGGGCGCTGCGTCGAAGTCTGTCAGGAAATGCAGGGAGTGTGGGCAATCGAATTTTTGGGGCGCGGTGAATCGATCCGCATCGCTCCCGCCGCCGACGTCAAGCTCGGCGACAGCCCTTGCATCAAGTGCGGCCAGTGCTCCGCGCACTGCCCGGTCGGCGCCATCTACGAAAACGACCAGACCAGCCTCGTCTGGGACGCCCTCATGAAGGAGGGTCCCGATGCCAAGATCTGCGCCGTCCAGATTGCGCCGGCAGTCCGCGTCGCGCTCGCCGAATCCTTCGGCTTGCCTCCGGGGACAGACCTTACAGGAAAAATTTACACTGCGCTGCGTCGTCTCGGCTTCGATGCCGTATTCGACACGAACTTTTCGGCCGACCTCACCATCATGGAAGAAGGGACCGAATTTGTGCACAGACTTACCGGGGCGCTCAAAGCCGGCATGCGGCAGGCGACCGCCGACCGCAGCCTGCCGCTCATCACCTCCTGCTGCCCTGCCTGGGTCGATTACATGGAAAAATATTATTCCGACATGATTCCGAATTTCTCCACGGCAAAGAGTCCCCAGCAGATGATGGGAGTCATGATCAAGACCTATTGGGCTGCAAAAGCAAAAGTCGATCCTGCAAAGATCTATTCAGTGTCCATCATGCCATGCACCGCGAAGAAATTTGAGAATGGCCGCGACGAAAGCATGTACTCCTCGGGGTACAAGGATGTCGATGTCACACTCACCACAAGAGAGCTTGCGCGCATGATCAAACAGGCGGGCATCGATTTTCTCAATCTTCCGGATTCCCAGCCGGACAGTCCGCTCGGGCCATACTCCGGTGCCGGCGTGATCTTCGGCGCGACGGGCGGTGTCATGGAAGCCGCGCTCAGGACAGCGTATTTCCTTGTGACAAAAGAAGAACTCAAGGACGTAAACTTTACTGCCGTGCGCGGGCTTTCAGGCATCAAGGAGGCTACGGTGCACATCAACGGCATCGAGCTGCGCGTGGCCGCGGCACACCAGATGGGCAATATCGCCACCGTTCTCGAAGAGGTTCGCAAGGCTCGTGCGGAAGGACGTGAGACGCCTTGGCACTTCATCGAGGTGATGGCGTGCCGCGGCGGCTGTATCGGCGGCGGCGGTCAACCCTACGGGGCCACCGATGAAGTGCGCAAATTGCGTATGCGCAGCATTTACGACCACGATGAAAAGAGCGAATATCGCTGCTCGCACGACAACCCCTACATCAAACAGATTTATGCGGAGTTCCTCGAGAAACCGGGCAGCCACAGATCGCACGAACTTTTGCATACGCACTACGTAGAGAAGCCGCTGTATCTGAAATAATCTGATGGGATCGCGTGGAATCAGGAAGAGAGGCGCCGCCCATGTCGCGGCGCCTTCATGGTGATGTGGATTCGCGTTCCACGTACAATGCCCAGATGCGCGTCGCCGCGCGCTTCCAGCCCGTCGGCTTCAAGGAGGTCGCCGCGCGCAAGCTGGAAAAAGCCGAGTGAGCGCGCCTCTGGATCGCCTTGAGGCGCCGAAATCGTTGTGAGCAGGCCGCAGTCGGTGCAGACGATGTATCGGATGCGGCCCGCCTTGTTGCGCATGGGCTCTGAAACGATGCGCCCGCGAAGACTGCCGGACTTGGCTGGAGTGTCCGGCATATTGCGCGCGCCTTCGGCTTCAGCCCTGCCAGTTTCTGGCGGAGTTTTTTTGAATGCTACCCATGCCGCCTTAAGCGATGTACGGTCGAGCCCTGCAAAGTTCGCGAGTTCATTCACGAGAGGAGGAGCTTCCCACTGCCATTCGGAAAAGCAGGGGCGCCCTTTTAGCGTGCGCATTGGACACGATCCTGAATGCGGACAGGGACCGGCGCACGCAATTTGCGCCCCGCCAGTGAACGCCGCAATTTCATGCGGTTCTTGCCGTCCGATCGATTCAAGCACCCGATCGCGCAGCGCCAGTAGCGGAATGCTCGTATAGTGCGCGGATGGCTCGATGATAACCAGAATTCCCCCGGCCCGCAGGCTCGGCAGAAGTCGCAGCACAAAATCGCGGCGTCTCTCAAGCCAGTCGGGCACATCGTGCCACATCTCGTTCAGGCTCTGTGATGCGACGATGAGATCGAACGTCTCACCTGCCGGCACGCGAAATTCTTCAAGATTTGCGTACCGCGTCAAAATTTCGAAGTCAGAATGTTCACGCCGGGCCTCCGCGGCGATCTCGGAGGCGGTGGCGAGCGCCTTTTGGCTTTTATCGACCAGAAAGGCCCGCCTGGCCCCGAACACATTCGCCGCGAACGAGGCAGGGCCCGGTCCGCTGCCGATATCCAATACTGAGTGAAGCTCGGGAAGCCGAGCCCTCGCGTCAAGCTCCTCAAGTACCATCGTCACTTCAAAAAGGGAAACGGCCCAATAATACAACAGATACGCCTGCAGCAAACTCTGCTCGTCCATATAGCCGGATGCTATACGAGTTCTGTCTCCCGTGAGCCCTCGCTGGAGCGCGCGCACATTCTCGCCAATGATTTTCACATTTTTATATTTTTTAATTGCAAGCCCTAGGCTCACGCTTATGTCATACCAGAAACTGAGACGCGAAACTAAAGTGGTGTCAAGTTTCAATTTTGGTCCCTCTTTGCTCTCCATATGTTCAAAATTATCCTTATATACTATATACTGTCTAGAAGAAATGAAAATCGACATTTCGACCATAAACGCGCTTTTTACTGATTCTTCTCTTTCGGGGTTTTTTGCGGAGACCGATCTTTTTTATATCGACTTCCAGTCAGGGACTGCGCGTTCGTGCTATACGCTCCGTTCCCTTGGTTATGAAGATAACGATTTGCTAAATATCACCAGCCCTTTTTCTGTGCAGGAGGCGGATAAAGAAAGGGCGGATAGGCTCATTCATCGCCTCATAGCAAACGAGGCAGATAGTGTCATCGACGCATTCCGGGTCGCTTCAAAAGATGGTTCGAGCTATCATTGGCTTCGTTTTTCGACCAGAGTAGTCTCTCGCGATGCGGAAGGACGGCCGGAAGCCATAATCGGTCATGTGCTCGATGTGGACGACTTGATTACCTCTCAGGAGGAAATTCGTGACCGCCTTGTCGAGATCGATGCCATGCGGGAACTTATCACCGCCATCAATAAAAGTCTCGATTTTGAGGAGACTTTCTTGCGTATCATTGAGCAATTGCATCGCATCATTCCCTTTGACAGAGCGAGTGCACAATCCCTTGAAAATGACCGGCTCACGGTTGTTGCCGGATTTGGCTATAGAGAAGGAGAGTTGGAAGGCCTTACCTTTCCTGCGCATGGTATCGAGAATCCTTCCGTTCGTGCGCTCCAAGAGCACAAAATTGTCATCTGCAACAATGTTCCGGAGGAATTCCCCGGATTCATCCGCCCCAACAACGATTTCATCACGCTCTCATGGCTCGGAATACCGCTCATCTACGAAAAGAAGGTCATCGGACTTTTGGCGCTGGATAATCAGGCCCTGAATGCATACAACGATCAGCATGTAAGAATCGTCAGTTCTCTGGCCGACTATATCGCGATCGCCCTAGAGCACGCACGCAAACACCAGCTCGTGACCTACCAGGCCATGACCGACAGGCTCTCCGGGCTGGCCAACCGTTATGGCCTCGAGACGCAAGGCATGGAGATTTTCCAGAAATCGATCGAACAGGATCAGTCGATCGGCGTGCTGATGATCGATATTGATCATTTCAAACAAGTGAACGATACGTACGGCCATGCCTATGGCGACATCGTGCTCAGGTCGATTACGCAGGCCATCCGTGAACAGATCCGGAGCAGGGATTATGCAGTCCGCTATGGAGGCGAAGAGTTCGTGGTGCTCCTGCCAGGCTTGAGCGCGCGCGAAGCCCTCATCGTGGCGGAGCGATTGCGCATCAGAATTTCACAGACCGTCATTGAAAAAGAGCGAAGGTTGCCTACCGTGAGCATTGGCATCTACGCTGCCGTGCCTGGGCCGCTCGATATTCTGCATGAGTTCATCCGCAGGGCTGACCTGGCACTCTATACCGCGAAAGAGGCAGGTAGAAACCGTTCGCGCGTGTGGTCGACAAGCCCCGAATTCTATGTGAATGAATAAGCCGTCAAGCCGCCGCCCGCCTATTCTGCGGCTCTTTTGCGCCTGTCTTCCGCCTTGCGCGAAATGCGGTTCCACACCGAACTCAAGCCCATCGCCTTTTTAGCCATCGAAAGGGTGATACGGGCCTCTTCACGCATGCGCATGGTGCCCTCGTAGATGATTTCCTCGACAAGACCTTTTTGTGATTCGTAGTACGCGCGGCGCTCGCGGATGGGATCGAGGAAGGCGTTGATCGCGCTGGCGAGCTTTTCCTTCACTTCGACGTCGCCGACTGTACCGGCCCGGTAGCGCGCCTTGAGGTCCTCGACTTCAGCCTTGTCCGGGTTGAAGGCATCGTGGTAGATGAAGACGGGATTGCCCTCGACGGTGCCGGGAATATCGGCGCGCACACGATTGGGATCGGTGTACATGGACATCACCCGCTTTTGTACCGCTTTTGCATCGTCGGAGAGGAAGATGGCGTTGCCCAGACTCTTCGACATCTTCGCGTTGCCGTCCGTTCCCACGAGCGAGCCGTATTCCGATATCATCACCTCCGGAACAGGGAAGGTTTCGCCGTACAGAAAATTGAATCGGCGAGCGATTTCCCGCGTCACTTCGACATGGGCTTCATTGTCCTTGCCGACGGGCACAAGGTGGGCGCGCGGCAGAAGAATGTCGGCGGCCTGAAGCACGGGGTACCCCAAAAGGCCGAAGGGCATTTCCTCGATGTGCGCGTTCTGTGCCATTTCCTTGAGGCTTGGCACGCGGGAAAGCCGCGGCACCGTGATGAGATTCTCGAAGAAAAGCGAGAGCTCGGTCACCTCGGGCACGGCGGATTGCAGATAAATCACCGATTTTTTCGGATCGATGCCCACTGACAGATAATCGAGCACCGCCGAATGAATATTTTCGGAAAGCTGTTCTATATTTTCTTTTTCGGGTTTTGTGGTGAGGGTGTGAAGATCGGCGATGATAAAAAAGCATTCATAATCATCCTGAAGTCGTACGCGATTTGCGAGCGAGCCGACGTAGTGGCCAAGATGAAGTTTGCCGGTGGGCCTGTCACCGGTCAGAATGCGCTTTTTCTCCATGATTGTGCTCCAGAGGATGAAGTGTGCAGCCAGTGTAGCGAATCACGCGAAAAAGGGCAATGAGCACGGAGGGCGGGAACGGGCGTGCGGTGAGGGGGCCAGGAGGGGCCTTCAGGTCGGGCCGCGGGGAAGGAGTCCGCTATCTGAACAGCGAAAGCAGGGCGCCGTACCCCTCAAGTTCCAGGTCTTCTTTGGGTACGAAGCGGAGACTGGCCGAGTTGATGCAGTAGCGCAGCCCTGTGGGGTTGGGCCCGTCATCAAAGACATGGCCAAGGTGCCCGCCCGATTTTTTGGCTCGGACCTCGATGCGGTGCATGCCGAGAGAATAATCGTCGACAAGGATGAGCGCGTTTTCGTCGAGGGGCTTCCAGAAACTTGGCCAGCCTGTGCCGGAATCGAATTTTGTCGTCGAAGCGAAAAGCGGTGTGCCGTCGATCTTGTCGATATAAATCCCGTCGCGATGGTTGTTCCAGAACGTGTTTTCAAAAGGAGGCTCGGTCGCGGCTTCAACGAGCACGGCATACTCTTCCGGGCTCAGCTTTGCCTTGAGTTCTTCCGTGGGCTGAATATAGCAGATGGTATTTGCATCTTTTTCCGAATAGACCATGAGGGATCCTCCTTGTGGTATTTCAATGGCTTGCGGTGTGGGCGCGGTGGACTCCGGAACGGATGCCGGCACAGATGCTGTGACGGGTGCCGTCCCGGGCGCACTCGAATCGCCTGCGTTGCCGGCGGACGAAGTCGGATGAGACCGTGCGCAGGACATCAACAGAACGCTTGCGGCCAGCATTGTTATGGCGGCAGCAAAGGGCAGCATGAATTTTCTGCGCGCGCCGGATATACAGTTGACCATAGTTGTAATAAATATACGCATGGTGTTGCGCTGCGGCAATATTTTTGTATTGAAAAAACCGTATCCCTGTGCTGCAAAAACGCCGCGAGATGCGCTAGAATGATCACCGTATGTGGTTAATAATTGTTATATATGCCGGTTTGATTATCTTGCTGGTGGGCATGACCTACAAGTTCATGTTCAGGCTTAAACCCAGAAGTCTTGAATTTACAAAGCAATACTCGCTTGCTCATGGGGAGATTGACGAAGCCTTTCTCGATCTTGACTGGAAGGAATGGGAGTTTGACTCGCCTCATGGCTATGTTTTGAAAGGCCAGTATCTGCGCGGGAAAGAAGACGCTCCGGCGGCGCTCTTTGTGCATGGAATCATCTGGACACGCTATGGGATGGCCAAATATATGCGGCCTTTTATCGAGCAGGGCTGGAATGTCGCGGCTTTCGACCTGGCAGGCCACGGAGAGAGCGCGGCGCCGGGACGATTTTATTCTTCGTATGGATTTTATGAAAAATTCGATGTGCAGGCGGGTGTCAAGGAGCTTCATTCGCTCTTTCCTGAAGCCCCTCTCTATGGGCTCTTCGGTGAGTCGCTGGGAGCCGCTTCGGCGCTGGAATATGCGCCCCTTGCAGGGAGCGCCGCTTCCAGGGGAGTTGATTTCGTTGTGGCCGACTGCCCGTTTTCCTCGGCGTGGGATGAGCTCATGGAACACTATAGAATGGCTCATGTACCGAATTTCATTGCATGGCCCGCGGCTCACGTGTCGCGCTGGCTCGTCCGCTTTCTGCACGGGTTTGACATCGAAGAGGCTTCGCCGAAAAAGGCGGTCATGCAGACCGATATGCCGATATTGTTCACACACGGCATGGAAGATCGCGATGTGCCGACCATAATGAGTGTGCGCATGGCCAGCGCGCGGATGGCGAACAATGTAGGCATGACTGAACTTGTACTCATCCCGGGTGCCACACACGCGAAAGGCATTTTGACGGATAAGGCGCGCTGGCTCTCGGGAGTAATGACATTTGTCGAACGTGTCCGTTGCGAAAAGGAAGCGGTTCAAAACAGTGGGCAGAAAGGAGTCTGAGCATGGAACTCGAAGTCGGGCTTGTCGCCGAGAAAGAAATTACTGTTGAAGATAAGCATGTGGCTTCGCATTTAGGTTCGGGAGGAGTCCCCGTCTACGCGACACCGTCGATGGTGCTACACATGGAAGAAACTTCCCGTCAGGCGGTTGACCATCTTCTGGGGCCGGATGGCGCAACGGTCGGTGCCTATATTGCGGTAAAGCATTTGGCTCCGACGCCGAAGGGCATGAAGGTGCGTATACGCTCGGAACTGGTGAAGGTCGAGGGACGCCTGCTCACCTTCAAGGTTGAGGCGTGGGACGAGGTCGAAAAAGTCGGCGAGGCGGAGCATGTGCGTGCGATAATCAGCATGGCCAAGTTTTCCGAGCGGCTCGAGAAGAAGAAAAAAGCCGCCGCGCAGAAATGAGCGCGACAGCTTTTTGAATACTGTTTTCGGCGCGGTGGCGGCGAGTCGGCCGCTCCGTCTTCGCTACATGCTCTTCCAGAACTTGTAAAATTTGCGCTCAACCGTATCCAGATCGAGATAGGGATAGAATTTACAGGGCTTTCCATTCTCCGCGAACATGAACCCTTCCTTGAGATATTTATACGAAATGCGGTCGATGGGGCAGTCGAGCGAAATGCCTTTGACCACTTTTCCGGGAGTGGTGCGCACTTCTTCGATGGCGGAGACCAGTCGCGCGGGGTGTATGCCCGGCACATAGCAGCGGATGAGGGGGTTCTCCTCGTATTCTTTCAAAAATTCCTGGGCGTCGAACTCGAGGAGGGTAAAGGCCATCTTGGGGGCGCCTTTCGAGTTGCGCGGATCGGTGATGAATTGTCCGAAATCGTGGCAATTGAGCTTGGTGAGCACGATGAATCGCAGGGGACTTACCTCGAGCATTATACGGAACTCGTCGGTGTCGATCGAGGGTTCGTAAGGTTTTGACTCCAGCTCGACATAGTCGCCGAGAGAATTGCTGATATAGAGTTTGCCGAGCGCGCCGTAGTCCATGTGCTCCATTACGCGGTAGCTCTTAATGAATTTGGTGGCCTTGGGTCTGCCATCTTCGTGGGGCTTGAGTTCGGCATAGGCAGTGTCGATGTCGAAATAGGGATTTCTGAATTCGGGGTCAATTTCGGTGAAGATCAGCCTGCCTTCGAAATATCGGGTGGAACCCTGGACATAATGCTTTATGAAATGCTCAGGTTCGAGCTGTGACGCAATGAGGGAGTGATTCGGATGAATGATCATGTAGAGATGTTTTTCGTTCGCCATGGGGCAAACCTCCTTACTTATTCTCAACAATCTACTGAAAAATCGCAGGAAAAGAAAGGCGGGACTAGTGCCACACCGTCCTGAACAAGGGCGCGAGCACAAGAGAGATGATCGCCATCAATTTGATGAGAATATTGAGCGAAGGGCCGGCGGTGTCTTTGAACGGATCGCCGACCGTATCGCCGACAACTGCGGCACGATGCGCGGCGGAACCTTTGCCCTCTTCACTGCGCGACTCGATGAGTTTTTTCGCATTGTCCCAGGCGCCGCCCGAATTCGACATGAATATGGCAAGAAGGCCGCCGGACACAGTGGCTCCGACAAGTAAGCCGGTGAGCACCGCGGGTCCGCCAATGAGTCCCGCGAGGACAGGAGCCGCAATCGCGGATACGCCCGGAAGAATCATGCTTTTCAGCGCTGTCTGGGTCGAGATGTCGACGCAGCTCCGATAGTCCGGCTCCTCGGTTCCTTCGAGAATGCCCGGTTTGGAGCGGAATTGCCTTCGCACTTCCTCGATCATTGCAAACGCGGCCTTATAGATGGCGTCCATTGAGAGTGAGCTGAAGAAGAACGGAATCATTCCGCCAATGAACAGGCCGATGAGCACACTGGGATTTGCCAGATTCATCGTTTCGATCGGAATTCCTGCGGCGCTGAGGAACGCGACAATGAGAGTGAGTGAAGTCAGAAGCGCCGAGCCGATGGCGAAGCCTTTGCCGATGGCGGCGGTGGTGTTGCCGACAGCGTCGAGCGAATCAGTCACCTTGCGCACCTCGGGTTCCATTTCGGACATTTCGGCAAGTCCGCCGGCATTATCGGCAACCGGCCCGTACGCATCGACGGAGAGCTGAATGCCAAGCGTCAGCAGCATGCCAAGGCCCGCGATGCCAATGCCATAGAGCCCGGCGAGCTGGTTTGAGAGCCCGATGGCGAGTCCGATGACGAGAATCGGGAACACCGTCGAACTCATGCCGACGCCGAGGCCTGAAATGATCGTCGTCGCGGCGCCGGTGGTGCAGGATTTCGCGATTTTCCGCACCGGCGGCGTATCGGAACCCGTGTAATACTCGGTGATGAGGCCGATCGCGGTGCCCGCGACAAGCCCTGTAATGCAGGCAAAATAGATGCCGAGCCAGCCGGCCTCACGTGTGCCGCTCAAGAAATGACCGGTGCCTACGGTGAAGCGAATGACCGGCAGCAGCAAAACAATTGCGATAAGCGCAGCGCCGAGGGAGCCGGCATTGAGCGCTGTCTGAGGGCGTTTAGCGCGACTCAGATGAACAAAAAGTGTGCCGATGAGCGAAGCGAGCACTCCTGTCCCCGCGGCGATGAGCGGCAATATGGCCAATCGCAGCTGCATCTGAGGGCTTGCAGAGACCGCAATGCCGAGCACCATGCAACCGATGATCGATCCCGCGTAGGACTCAAAGAGGTCGGCACCCATGCCCGCTACATCGCCTACGTTATCCCCCACATTGTCGGCGATGACCGCCGGGTTCCGGTGGTCATCCTCCGGTATGCCGACTTCGACTTTGCCCACAAGGTCAGCGCCGACATCGGCAGCCTTCGTGTAGATGCCACCACCGACCCGCGCGAAAAGCGCCATCATCGAGGCGCCAAGCGAAAATCCGGACACAATTGGGAATATGGTCTCTGCAAGCATCGTCTCGGCGTTCGGAATAAGCAGGAGCAATCCGAGAATGCCCCCAATGCCCAGCAGCACAAGCCCAACGACGGTCATTCCCATCACCGAACCGCTTGAAAACGCGATCTTGAGTGCTGGCAAAACACCCTTCTGCGCCGCTTCGGCGGTCCGGGCATTGGCTTTGACCGCGATACTCATACCGAACCATCCTGCCGACGCCGAGAGCGCCGCGCCAACCAAAAAAGAAATACTCTGTAATTTCAGGATGCCGCCATTCAGGGCAAAAAGAAGGAGCGCAATGACAGGAAGAATGAGGCTTACCGTCCGGTATTCGCGTGTGAGAAACGCATGAGCTCCCTCTTCGATATATCCGGAAATTCGTGCTACTGTAGAATTATAAAGTGGTATTTTCTTGATGCTGCTGCTTGTAATCAAGGAGTATACAAGAGCCACCAAGGCAGTTGAGACAGCGACGATCACCCCGCTCGATAGCATTGGCGACCTCCTTTTAGAAAAAGCTTAAGCATGTTTTGCTTTGATAGCCCATTATAAGGGTGGCTTTTCAAATCTGGCAATATAAAAAAGAAGCCATGGCGCGCCATTTTTCGCCGACATCGGGCGGGCAATGTTGCCCGCGCTGATAAAATTTCATAATTATGCATCAAAACCTTGACAAAAGTGATGATTTGTATTTTTATTGAACCACTTTTCTTTTGGGAGGGGCATATGACATGCTCACTTCTCATCACAATCACCTCACCATCCCTAGGGATCCTGCGAAGAACCCTTCGCACCTTCCATTCCCGTCGTGCGCCGCTGTTCTGCCGTCGACGTTGACATTCTTTTCGTTTCACACGTGTATTTTCCTCTTTTTCCCATTACACTTGGTATTGAAAGGAGATGCCCATGATTCATGTGGGTGTTTTGGGAGCCACTGGCTACGCGGGGCTCGAATTGACCAGAATTTTGCTTCAGCATCCCGAAGTGGGCGTGCTGAGCGCCTCGTCCGTGAGTTTTGAAGGGGAATCGCTCGAAGATGTCTATCCTTCGATGGTGAACCGACAGGATAGTGTAGCGCTCCCCGCGCTCGAAAAAGCGGAAAAGGTCATTGCAAAGGCGGAGGTTGTTTTTTCATGTCTGCCCCACGGCCATGCCGAAGAGGCAGGGTATCAGTGTGTGACGGCATCCAAACCGTTCATCGATATTTCAGCGGATTTCAGGTTCGGTCCGCACGAAGATACTTTCAAAAAGTGGTATGGCGCGGGCTACCATTATCCGGACCTGCACGCGCAGGCGGTATATGGGCTTCCCGAGCTGCACCGCGAGGCGATTGAGTCGGCAAGGCTCATCGCGAATCCCGGTTGCTATCCGACATCCGCTGAACTCGGTCTCATGCCGGTCATCCAGGAAGGCATCGTCGATCTTTCGAGCATTGTGATCACTTCGATGTCGGGGGTTACAGGCGCGGGACGGGAACCGAGCCAGACCACACACTACCCCGAGGCCGCGGACGCCGTCTCTCCTTACAAGGTCGGCGCCCACAGGCATCAGCCCGAGATCGACCTCCTGCTCTCGGAAATGGCGGGTACGTCCGTGCAGAGCGTATTCACCCCGATTCTGGCGCCCATGAACAGGGGCATCGTCAGCACGATCTGTTTCAGGCTTGCGCGCCATCTGTCAGTGGCAGATCTGTATGCGATCTATGCAAAGCGTTATGCGGGCGAACCCTTCGTGCGGGTGCTGCCGCTTGGGAGCACGGCTTCGAATCGCTTCGTCAAGTTTTCGAACTACTGCGATATTTCGGTGCATCTGTCCGCGGACGGCGAACGGGCCGTCATCATTTCGGCCATAGACAACATGGTAAAAGGCGCGGCCGGTCAGGCCGTGCAGAATATGAATATTCTCCTGGGCTTCGAAGAAACAGAGGGGCTCAGGTTCATTCCACCTGCATTCTAGGATTAAGGAGGGTGCGATGAAACAAACCCGGGGCGGTATCACTGCCGCCAAAGGATTTTTGGCTTCCGGCATTCATGTCGGGATTCGCAAAAATAGAGAGAAGAAGGATCTGGCCCTGATATGGTCCGAAGTGCCCTGCGCCGCGGCCGCCGTCTACACGACGAACCGGGTCAAGGGTCAGCCCCTCATCGTGACAGAGGAGCACCTCGCCGATGGCCGTGCCCAGGCGATCATCGTCAATTCGGGCAACGCGAATACCTGCACGGGCGAAGAAGGCATGAAAGCTGCGCGTCGCATGACCGAGCTTGTCGCGCAGAATATGCCGGTCAAAGCCGAAGACGTCATCGTGGCCTCCACTGGCGTCATAGGCCAGCAGCTCGATGTTTCTGTCATCGAAGCGGGCATGCCCGAGCTGGTGCAGGCGCTTTCCAAGGGCGGTTCGATCGACGCGCGCGAAGCCATCATGACCACCGATACGATGAAGAAAGAAATTTCGGTGGTAGAAGAAATTGGCGGCGTTCCGGTGACCATCGGCGCCATCGCGAAAGGCTCGGGCATGATTCATCCCAACATGGCGACCATGCTCGGCTTTATCACGACCGATTGCGCGATCACCTCGCCGATGCTCGACAAGGCCCTCAAGGATGTGGTGCGCAAGAGCTTCAACCGCGTCAGCGTCGACGGGGATACCTCCACAAACGATATGGTCGCCGTGCTCGCGAATGGCATGGCGGGCAATCCTCCCATCGAGAAAGAAGATGTAAATTATGGCGAATTTCGCGATGCCCTCGAATTTGTCTGCGTCGAGCTCGCCAAGATGATCGCGCGCGACGGCGAAGGCGCGACGCGACTGGTCGAGTGCACGGTGAGTGGCGCGGTTTCCGAAGATCAGGCCGAGGCGCTGGCGAAGGGCATCATCACTTCGAGCCTCGTGAAGGCGGCGATGTTCGGCGCCGACGCGAACTGGGGCCGCATTCTGTGCGCCATGGGCTATAGCAGGGACGATTTCGATCCGGACAAAGTTGATGTTTCCTTTGAGAGCCCGCGGGGCTATATTGAAGTGTGCAGGGCCGGCGCACCCCTCCCCTTCAACGAGGAAAGGGCAAAGAAAATCCTCAACAATCAGGAAGTGGAAATTATCGTGGATCTGCACGCGGGCGACGCGGAAGTCACCGCGTGGGGCTGCGATCTTTCGTACGAGTATGTGCGGATCAATGGCGATTATCGAACTTAAGGGGCGTGAATATGGATGATCAATTCAATGCGGATGTGTTGATAGAAGCATTGCCGTACCTTCGCAGATTCAGCGGCAAAATCATCGTCATCAAATACGGCGGTGCGGCCATGATCAATGAAGGCGTGCGCCAGACCGTCATTCAGGACCTCATCCTCATGCAGCAAGTGGGCATGAAACCGGTCCTCGTACACGGCGGTGGTCCCGAAATAGACCGTATGCTTAAAAAATTCAACAAAGAAACGGTGTCTGTCGAAGGCTTACGCTACACCGACGACGAAACGATGGAAATCGTGCAGATGGTGCTTGCCGGCAAAGTAAACAAGGACCTTGTCGAACTTTTTTCGAGGACGGGGGGGAAAGCCGTCGGTATCTGCGGCAGCGACGGCGGGCTTTTCATGGCCAAGCGTCTGCGCAAGAACGGCCAGGACCTTGGCCTCGTCGGCGACATTCAGGCCGTCAACACCGAGATGGTCCGCGTGCTCCTGGACAACGGCATCATTCCCGTAGTGGCGAGCATCGCCCTCAGAAGCGACGAAGAGTGCGGCTTCTACAACGTGAATGCCGACACCGCGGCGGGAGCGCTCGCGATCGCGCTCAAAGCCGAAAAGCTCATTCTGCTGACGGATGTCCCCGGCGTCATGGAAGACAAGACGGATCTCGGAACACTCATCCGCGAAATGGATGTGCAGATGGCCAAAACTCTCATGAAGAAGGGCGTCATAAAGGCAGGCATGATTCCCAAGGTTGAAGGATGTCTGCAGGCTATCGCCCAGGGCGTGAGCGCGGCGCACATCGTCGATGGGCGTTCGCCACATTCTCTTCTGGTGGAATTATTTACTGATACCGGTATGGGGACGATGATACGATGAAAGAACGATTCATGAATACGTATGCGCGGACCGGCCTTGTGCTGGATCATGGCGCGGGCGCGCGGCTTTTTGCGGCAGACGGGACTGAATATATCGATTTTACGGCGGGAATCGGCGTGAATTCGCTGGGACACGGGCATCCGAAGCTCGTGGCGGCGATTGCGGCCCAGGCGGCGAAGCTCATGCATGTTTCCAACTACTTCATGACGCCGCCTTCGATGGAACTTGCGGACAGGCTGACCGAGGCAACGGGCTTCGACACGGTGTTTTTCTGCAATTCCGGCGCCGAGGCAAACGAGGGCATGTTCAAACTGGCGCGCAAGTATGGCTCGTCGAAGAACCCGGACAAGAATGTCATCGTGACCCTGAAGCAGTCATTCCACGGGCGGACGATCACCACGGTCACGGCGACCGGGCAGGACAAGTTCCACAGGTTTTTCGGGCCGTTCACGCCGGGTTTTGCCTATGTTGAGCCGGAAGATATAGGCGCGCTGGACGCGCTGCTCGGGCCGAATGTGTGCGCCTTTGTATTCGAGCCGATTCAGGGCGAGGGCGGAGTGCGTCTGATCTCGAAGGGCTATCTGCAGGCGGCCGAGAAGATGTGCCGCGAACGGGACATCCTCTTCTGCGCGGATGAGGTGCAGACGGGGATTGGCCGGACGGGGGCGTTGCTTGCCTGCGAGCGGCTGGGGCTGCGGCCGGATGTGACGGCGGTAGCGAAGGGGCTGGCTGGCGGCGTGCCTGTCGGGGCCATTCTGGCGCGCGGCGCGGCGGCCGATGTGTTCCAGCCGGGGGATCACGGGACCACCTTCGGTGGCGGCCCCCTTGCTGCGTCGGCGGCGTTGGTCGTGCTCTCCGAGCTCGATTCGCCGGGCTTTCTCGATGAAGTGGATAAAAAAGGTCGACATCTCATGTCGCTTGTGGAAGGCCTCAGGCATCCCCTTGTGAAGGACGTGAGAGGCATGGGGCTCATGGTCGGCATCGGCGTCGTGGTCGACCCGCACGAGGTGGTCGACGCCGCGAGGGCGCACAATCTTCTCGTGCTGACCGCGGGCGACGACACGGTACGGCTTCTGCCTCCACTCGTCATCACCATGGAAGACATAGACGCGGGCGCCGCGGCGCTCAAACTGGCGCTGGACGACGTCGAGAAAGCGCACGGATAATCGGTCATACCGAAGCAATAATCAGGCAGGGGACTGCGTCCACACTTATTGTCCGTGGTGAGTTCCCTGCCTTTTTTACTCTGGACAGATCCCCTGCAGTCGCGCGATAATTTCCTGTTTATTTCGATTCAGATTCACAAGGAGCACGCATGAACACTACGAAATACTTCCGGCGGCGCGCCGGGCTCGCGGCGGAGCTTGGGCGGCACGGGCTCGCCGCGGTGATGATTTCCGATTTTGAGCACGGGAGGGACTCTTCGCTCAGATATCTCTGCGGACAGCCATCGGACGCGATGCTGGTGGTGGACGCAAAGGGTGTATCGGTGCTCATCGCCTGGGACATCAACATGGCGAATCGTATGGGCGATGCGGATCACATTCTTTCCTATACCGATTTCGGGCGCCAGGCGAGCGACGCTCTCCGCGCCGCGCTGAACCTTCTGGCTGTCCCGCAGGGTGCTAAGATCGCGGTCCCCTCTTCCATGCCGTATCCGGATTACATTGAGCTTGTACAGGCGTTTGAAGCATTTGACCTCGTCTGCGAAAGAAGCGGCATCGACATGTTCATCAGGGAGATGCGGGCCAGGAAGGATGCCGATGAGACCGGGTTTTACCGTCGCATTGCCTCATACACCGATCAGCTCATGGATATGGTCGAGAAGGAGATTGCTGCGGGAATGCTTTCGACCGAGCTCGATGTGGCGCTTTTTCTGGAGCGCGAGGCGCGGCGAATGGGCGCTGAGGGGATGGGCTTCGAGACACTCGCCGCAGGGCCTGGGCGATCATTCGGAATTCATGCCTTTCCGGCTTTTACAAGCGGGCCTTTTGCGAATGCGGGGCTTTCGATTCTGGATTTCGGCGCACGTTTTGAAGGCTACACGAGCGACGTGACGATGAGTTTTGTGAGTGATGTGCTCAGTCAGGAACAAAAAACGATGATCGATCTCGTCGAGGAAGCGCACCGCATCGCCGTGGAGGCATGCGGGCCGGGGGTGCCTCTCCTGAAGGTGGCGACGCTCGTCGACGACCTGTTCAAGAAAGCAGGCTGGTTCATGCCACATTCGCTCGGCCACGGCATCGGGCTCGACGCGCATGAGGCGCCGATGCTCAGCATGCGCGCGTCGCCGGAGGCTCTGCTGCAGCCGGGGCATATCGTCACCATCGAACCGGGGCTCTATCATCCTGAGTTCGGAGGAGTGCGCCTCGAAAATGACGTGCTCATCACGGAGACTGGAGCCGAAGTGCTCACGCATTCAAGAATTGTGAGGCTTTGAGCAGGGAGCCGCATCAGCCGCGGCGCCCGCTAGTTTCGCGCCACGCGCCACTCGAGCGTCTGTCCCGCGCACATGGGAACCGCGCCTCCGAGGAGTTTCGGCACTTCCCATGGACTGCGCTCCAGCGTGATCGTGCGAGAGTTGAGCGGCAGCCCGTAGAATGCCGCCCCGCGTTCCGTCATGAAGGGGATGAGCGAATCAAGGCTCCCCAGCGAATCGAAGAGACCGACGAGCGCGGGCAGGGCGCTCGGCGACGAGTAGACTCCAGATGCCGCCGCGCCACACTCTTTTTTTTCGCGCGGATGCGGCGCCGAATCGCTGCCGAAAAAGAATTTTTTCGAGCCGGAGAGCACCGCGGCGCGCAGGGCGTCCCTGTCGCGGACGAACTTGAGCACGGGCTTGCAGTACAGGTGGGGATGCATCGAATCGCCGATCATGTCGTCGATGGTGAACAGAAGGTGATGTGCGGTGATGGTAGCGGCAAGATTTTCGGGACCGATTTCGACGAAACGCACGCTCCGCGCGTCGGAGAGGTGCTCCAGCACCACGCGCAGCCGCGGATGGCGGACAAGCAGATGTTCGACCTGCGGCAGGAAGGCCCGCTCGCGCTCGAGCACGGGGACCTCCGGGTCTTCGCCGTGGATACAGAGTACGAGGCCCCGCGCCTCCATCGCGTTCAAGGCTTCTTCGACCTCGTCGAATGAGCGGGGACCATCGGCGGCATTGGTCGTGGAGCCCGCAGGGTAGTACTTGCCGGCCACCACGCCCGCGCGGGCCAGGGCCTCGACCTCGGCGCCCCGCATCCCGGGCAGAATCTTGAAAGTAAAAAGCGGCTCAAAGCGTTCATTTTCAGGAAGTGTGTCGAGCGCCCCCCCGACCTCGGCCCGATACGCTTCCAGGCGCGCAAGGTCGGAAACAGGCGGCAGTGTGTTGGGCATGAGGAGGACGCGGCCGAACTGACCCGCATGCCCGCGCACATATGCCGGGAGCCGCCCGCCCTGCCGGAGATGGGCGTGAAAATCGTCGGGCATGCGAATAGTAAATCGGTCTTGTATCTGGAACATTTCGGCCTCCTGAATATGAGCTTGCTTGACCCACTGTGGACCAGCGCATAGAGTACAGCTATGGATAAATATATCATCGAAGGCGGCTACCCCATCAAGGGAACGCTCATGCTTTCTGGCAATAAAAACGCGGCCCTCCCCTGTATCGCCGCTTCTGTGCTGGCCGAAGAACCTGTCACGCTCCGGAACATCCCAGCGATCGAAGATGTGCTTGTGATGTTCGACGTCCTGCGGAATCTCGGCGGAACGGTCGGGCAGCTCGACGCACATACATGGCGCATCGATTCGCGGAGCATCTCAAATTACGAGGTCCCCGAAGAACTTGCGAGAAAAGTGCGCGCTTCGATTCTTTTTGCCGGTCCTCTGACGGCACGCTTCGGCAAGGCAATCCTTCCGCCCCCGGGCGGCGATACCATAGGCCGCAGGCGCATCGATACGCATATCCTTGCGCTTCAGGAATTGGGCGCGCGCATTACTCTTGAGAATATGCTCACGTTTTCGGCGGCGAAACTCGTCGGTGCTTCGGTGTTCCTGGATGAGGCCTCGGTGACCGGCACGGAAAATGCGATTATGGCCGCGGTGCTCGCCGAAGGTACCACCGTGCTCATGAACGCGGCGTGCGAGCCGCACGTCCAGGACCTGTGCAGAATGCTCATCCAGATGGGCGCCGAGATTGAAGGCGCGGGGTCGAACCGGCTCACCATTCATGGCAAAAAATCCCTGGGGGGAACTGATTTTGCCATCAGCGCGGATTACATGGAGCTTGGCTCTTTTGTCGGGCTGGCGGCGGTTACTGGTGGGGACCTGCGAATCGAGGGCGTGTGCGCAGACGATATTCCGCCACTTAAAGTAGGTTTTTCAAAACTCGGTGTCACATGGGAACTCAAAGGCACAGTGTTGAGGCCCAATACGATGGGCGAGCTTCGTGTCGTGCCCGATATCGGCGGACAGATACCCAAGATCGATGATGCCCCCTGGCCCGGTTTCCCCGCCGACCTGACCTCGATCATGACCGTCATCGCAACGCAGGCTGAAGGCGTCGCCCTCATCCACGAGAAAATGTTCGAATCGCGCATGTTTTTTGTGGACAAGCTGATTTCGATGGGCGCGCGGATTGTGCTCTGCGATCCACACCGTGCCATCGTGTACGGGCCATCGAAGCTTGTCGGGAATGTGCTTGTGTCGCCGGATGTGCGCGCCGGCATGGCCATGGTCATCGCCGCGCTCTGCGCCGAGGGAACGAGCGTCATTCACAATGTGTACCAAATCGAGCGCGGATACGAGAACCTCGTCGGAAGGCTCTCGGCGGTTGGCGCACACATCTCTTATTGTTAAGAGCCGGCTCGCCCCGCGTCCTCGGTGAGCATCTTCTTTTTCAGCTCTTCGAGCATTGTCTCTGCCGCCTGCGGCGACGATTCAAGCTGCGTGAATTGCTTTTCGAGGCTGGCGCCGCTTGAGGCTTCATCGAGTTCTTTCGTCGCTTCGGCGCTCGCTTCGATTTCGTCGACCTTGCGTTCCATGCGCTCGAAGGTCTCAAAGGCGCTCTTGTTTCCGGACAGGCTCGACATGGTCTGATTGATGCGCTGCTGAGCTTCGGCCCGCTTTGCGCGCGCGATAAGAATGTTTTTCTTGCGGTTTGCCTCTTCGATCTTTGACTGCAGCTGGCGCAAGGCATCTTTGAGTTTTTCGACCGATTGCTTCTGAGCTTCCCACTGCTGTGCAAGCTGAGTGGCATATCCCTCGAATTCCTGCTTGCGCAGGAGCGCTTCCTTGGCGAGATCGTCGCGTCCGGCACGCACGGCGAGCATGGCTTTCTTTTCCCATTCGTCAGCTTTGGCTCTGTTTTCAATCATATCACGTTCGAGTTTTTTCTCGTCCGCGATTGCCATCGCCACTGATTTTTTGGATTCGATGAGCTGCTCATTCATGTCGATGATCATCTGATTGAGCATTTTTTCAGGGTCTTCTGCTTTTGATATAAGAGAATTGATATTTGAAGAGATCACAGTTTTAAGACGGTCGAACATACCCATGATTTACTCCTCCGCTTTATGAATATAGCTCGCGAGCTTCTTGTAGTGCTCGAGCAGCGCGAACGATATCGATTCAATAGAAGCCAGAAATTCTTCTTTGTCAAGCGTGGCCTGCTGAAGCGTATCGATGACAATGATATCATTGCCGCTGATCGCGTATGCGCCATGCAGGAGGTCTGTGGCATTGAGCTCAAGCAGCATCCGGAAAAGCTGTTCAGCATTTTTCTTCGGAACCGGCATGACATCGGCGCTGATGATGACGAGCGGATCGGAAAGGCTCACCAGCATTTTCGGATAGCCTTTGTTCTCGTCCTCGATAAGCCAGGAATTGTTCGATATCTCCTGATACGAAATGCCAAGATCGATGAGATATTGTTCGATTTTAGGCAATGTGGACATCACCACCTCCTTATTCGCCAGTTGACGACTGGCGATTGTACGCTCAGCCGAGCGTGATTGCTCCATCAGGAAAAGCCGTAATGACTGCCTCGCATGTCTGGCAGCGTCCCCGGCCAGGATGCTCGATGTCGATGAGAGTATCGCATGCGGGGCATCGGACGGAAAGAGGATATGTGCCATCGAAGACATTTTTCAGACCCTGTATTGCGCTCTGAGAATCGGCCGCGGTCGTGAAATACCCTTCAAGGCCTAGAATCCTCTGCATTCGCTCCATCCGTGGACGCATGGCACAGAGAACGATGTCGCCATGCCGATCCCTCAACCTCTGCCGGAGTACCAGCATAAGTCCGATGCCTGCGGGGCCGATGTCTTCAATAGTGGAAAAATCCACCACAAGATAGTGAATGCTTTCGGAAAGAATGGCATCGAATGATTGAGCCACCGCTTCAAGGTTTGTGTCCGTGACTGCACCGACGAAACGAGCGACCGCACAGTCGGGGAAATCGCCGGAGGTCTGGGACGAAATGATGGCATCCGATCCGGGCTGAGGGATTTTCTGGATGCGCGAAAGAAGTCGCGATGGCATACCCTATCAATAATATGAGCTGAGGAGGAAAAAGTCAAACTCTGGCTAGGGAGCGAAACCTCCGTCCAGGCTCACAATGGCTCCGGAAGCAATGCAGGGATCAGCATCGATGAGGTTGAGGCTTGTACGGGCGACGCACTCGGGCTGCGCGAGCGAACCTGTCGGTATGAGGGATGCGTGACGGATCTTCGTTTCATTGTCGAGATATTCGGTTTCAGTAGGACCGGGGCAGACAAGGACCGCGGCGACGTTGTGTGATGCGCCCTCCGCAGCGATGGATTTTGCCAGCACGCCAAGCCCCGTTTTGGCCGATGCATAGGCAGCCGTTTTCCTGTAGGCACGAATGCCATCGGTTCTGGTCCCGCCCAAAAAGAGGAATCTGCCATACTTTCGCGCTATCATGCCTGGCAAAAAGCGACTTGCCAGCGCTCCCGGAAGCGCCAGATTCGCGAGCGTAAGCCATTCCCACTCTTCAGTCGTGCATTGTGCAAGCGGCTTTTCCTGAAATGGACCAAAGGCGCAGATGACAATGTCTGGTTCGGCTCCGATTTTGTCGAGACGGGCGTCGAGCGCATGAATAAAGCTGCCGGGACTGGAAAATTCGGCATCGAATGTCTCGTGAAATCCGAGTTTCATCCCTTGTGTCCGTTCCGAGGCATGCCTGCCGTGCACAAGGAGTCTCGCGCCGCGGCGGGAGAGTTCGATCGATATAGCCCGGCCAATGCCCCCAGAGCCTCCGACGACAAGGGCGAATCTTCCATGAAATGTGGAGTCGTCCACTGGCAAGCCTTCAGGATTCGCTGTACTCATATTTCGATAGTATAATAAAAACACTCTTCTTTTAAGACTTGTGTGGCGCAAGCCGTGATATGCCTGTTAGAAATTCAATGTCGTCCGCGCCGATCTCTCCTGCTGTTTTTCTTGCGCAAGCTCTCGCGATGACCGACTGCAGCTCGCGGATATTTCCGGGCCAGTCGTGGACGGCGAGCTTGTCGAGCGCGCCATCCTCGATGTCATAGATATCTTTTGAAAATTGAGTGCAGAAATGACGGGCAAGCAGCGGGATGTCTTCTTTTCTTTCGCGGAGCGGCGGGATTTCTATGACGAAATCGGCGATGCGGAACAGAAGATCGTTTCTGAATCTGTTTTCGGCCGCCAGATCGATCGGATTCAGACACGAAGCGCTGACGAGCCGAAATTGAGCCGAATGAGAGTGGGTACTGCCAAGCCTTCGATATTCGCCGGTTTCAAGCACGCGCAGCAGGCTAGGCTGGGACGCGGCCGAGAGGCTTCCAATCTCATCGAGAAAAAGCGTTCCATTATCGGCTTGTTCGAGTGCGCCGCACCTTGAACAGGCGTCTGTGTATGCGCCTCGTTCGGTGCCAAACATTTCGCTCTCAAAGAGGGTCTCCGGAATGGCGGCGCAGTTCAGCGCGACAAAGGAATTGAGCTTTCTTTTGCTCCATGAATGCAGAGAATGGGCGGCCAGCTCTTTTCCGGTTCCTGTTTCTCCTATGATGAGCACAGGGCGTTGTTCATCGGCATAGGAACGAATTTGGGAAATCATGCGGCGGAATTTTTTGCTTTTGCCTATTATTGGAGAACATTCGTCTGCAAAAAGACATGTGAAGGATTGTATTTCAGCTCTTTCCGCACATGATGAATCGAGATTTTCTTCCACTGCCGAAAAAATAATTGAAGAGATTCTCTCGATTGGAAGGGGCAGATAGATGACGTGTACTTCACAGAATGGCAAAGATTGCAAGGCTTTCAATCGGGAATTGCCCGGCATAAGAGCATGCATCTCGGATTCCAGGATGATGAATACGGAAAGCGGTGGACTTCTTTCCTGGTTCCCGATTTTTGCACTCAAAATACTTCGATGAACGCATTCCAGATGGTAAGCGTTGAACGCGCGATCATGGGAGGCAAAGCCAATGAGGAGGATCGCGGGCTTGTGTTCCTTCATTATCGCTGCCAACTCGAGTAAATCTCCGGCGATCGACACTTCGAATCGCTTGCTGAGCGCCACAGCCAATGCCCGAATTCTCCTGGAATCCTGATCGTAATAAAGTAATTTTTTCATTATGGGATTATGTGTAACAGATTCAGGACTCTGTTTCAAGAGAAGATTGGGCAAAAGAGGTTGAAATTGGTTTATCGCCCCGCGAACCATCTCAGAATGGGCCCGTAGTAAAAGAAAATACCGCTTCTCGTTGTGCTCATGTGGCGTGGTATCCAGCGTTCTCCGGCGGGAATGGGGTCGCCCGCAAGGATCAGGGTGGGGTTTCCCTTTTGAATGGCCTGAATGAGCGCGAGTTCTTCCTGCGGCCGATACATGCCGTGCATGCTGCCCACAATGGTAATGCCCGGATATGTCGCGCGGATGTTCTTTTCTGCTTTAATGAGGGTGACCGGACTGCCGCCAAGCAGAAATATCGAGCCATTTCTTTTTTCGATTGCCGAAAGAAGCAGTGTAAGCACTTTTTGAGGTCTGTAGACTTCGGGGTCCTTTTCCATGGGATGAGCATCGATGTTCTCTATCTCCATGGATTCATACAGTGCGTCGAGCAGTATCTGATGGATAAACGGTACGGACCAGGAACGCAGCGCTTTCTTGCCATGAGCGTGAGCCCGTTCTGCCAGGTTCCGATCCCGGGACAGTATGATATCGGCGCTGGCAATCATCGAACCGTATTCATCTCGATTTTTGGCACTCTGCCACTGGCTTGTATTTATAAAACAAATCTGATGGTTTCTTTCATCATCCCAGAGATATGGAAGCGCGGAGAGCACAAATTGGGAAGGAAAATCGATTCGCACATTATCAAGAATTGCGTTTGGTATATTCAAACTTTCCATATATTTTTCTCGAGGGTGATTGCCCGAACTGCGGAAATTGCGTAGGTTGCGGCAGTCTCCACGCGCAAGACAGGTCCTTTCGCATGGTGTATGGCAAAGCCCATCTGCGCAAATGCCGCACAGTCTTCTTCGGAAAAGCCGCCTTCCGGCCCTATGCCGATAACGATTCTATTTTGGACGGCCGAAAGAAGCGTGTGAAGCGGCAGGGATGCTTGCCGCTCCGATTCATGAAAGAGAATACGAACCGCGTGTTCTCTTTCAAACCCCATCGCGTTCAATTGCGCCTCCAGCAATTCGAGATGCCCTGCCGCCACAATTTCGGTGTGGACGGGGGAACCAGATTGCTGAAGGGCCTCCCGAATGATGCGCCGTCGCCGTTCAAGTTTTGAGGACCTGCGGTCTGAAGGATCTATTCTTACACAATACCGAGTAATGACAGGAATAATGAGCTCGACTCCGAGTTCCACCGCCTGCCGTATGATGAGATCGAATTTCTGGCCTTTGGGAAGAGCCTGGACGAGAGCGATGCGGAGGCGTTTTTTGTCGTCGATGCTTTGGGAATCATGCGCCGCGGACTCGGGTGAAGAAGCCGGAACAAGCGCGACCTTCGCACCGCGCGGTTCGTCCGACAGAAGAGTACAGGTAAATCGGGTGCCGGTTTCATCCATCGCATCGAAAGAATCGCCGCGGTGCATCCGTCGCACGCTGACAAGGTAGTGGCTTGTTTTTGCATCGAGCACGCAGGTTTCTTTGCCGCTCTGGTTGCCGGGAAGCACTATCTGGCGCATGGGGAAGCACCCGCTCACTTGCCCGCGTCGTGGAGCTGGGCCAGGGTCTTGGTATTCTCAAGGCTATTCTCGAAGTCCGGCGATGCTATGAGATCAAGCGCTTTCTGCAGCTGCACATCGTATTCGAGGTCGTAGACCCGGGCCGGCTGCGAGCGTTCGGCCTCATCGCGGACGAGCTTTTCGAGGATGGTCTCGGGGACTGCATACTTCTTCGCAAGCTCCATGGCAAATTCTTTTCGCTGTTCAGGGGTCGGCTGAGGAACGCTTTGCAGATAGCGCGCAATATCGCCGGCATCATAAAGCCGCTGGACTTCCGCAAATTCTTTGTCGCTCAGTTCAGGCTCGGCGACACTGATGTCGGGTTCGATGCCAATTTTATCGATATTGACGTCACTTGGAGTATAATAGTGTGCCATCGTAAGTTTAAAGCCGGCTTTGTCGAGAGGGAATATCTGCTGCACAGAGCCTTTTCCGTAGGTTTTTTCCCCCAGGAGGAGTGCGCGCTTCGTGTCTTTCATCGCGCCGGCAAAAATCTCGGAAGCCGAAGCAGAGCCTTGATTTATCAGGACGATCATGCGGTTGTTCTGGGGAATGGCAAGGTCCGGTTTGGCCTTGTACTCGTAATTCTCGGAGATCGTGCGCCCTTTGGTGGAAACGATCACGCCGGAAGACAGGAAAAGGTCGCTGACATCGACGACCGAGGACAGAAGCCCGCCAGGATTTGAGCGCACGTCGAGCACGAATTTGTCAATGCCTTTCTTTTTCATGTCTTGCAGCACGATTTTCATCTGAGGCTCGGTATTGGGATTCCACTCGATTATTCGGATATAGCCGACATCCCCTTGTGCTGTTGTGATGATGGCATTTTTGACGGCCGGAATTTCGATCTTGCTCCGCGTGAAAGTGACTTCGAACTCGTAGCTGCCCCTTTTGAAGGTGAGCGTTACCGTCGTTCCCGCTTCGCCCCGAATTTTCGCAGAGGCCTTGTCGGCACTCAATGGCGCGGTATCTTCACCGTCGATTTTCGTGATGAGGTCTCCCGAACGTATGCCTTCTTTCCAGGCAGGGGTATCTTCGATAGGCGAAACAACCTCGATATAGCGAGGCGTGTCCTCGGTCGGGGCCGTGGCCTGCTTGGAGATATACAGACCGACACCGCCGTAGGTGCCGGTGGTATCGGACATAAGGTCAGACATCATGTCCTCGTCCAGAAAGGTGGAGTAAGGATCGTTGAGCGAATCCATCATACCTTTGATGGCGCCCTGATAAAGCTTGGCAGGATCGGGCTCGTCGACGTAATTCTGCAAAATGAACTGGAAAATGTTCTGCAGCAGCTGAGAATACTGTTTTGCGTCGGGGGTCTTGGTTTGCTGTGCATATAGTTCCGGTACGGAAACGGTGACGAATGTGAGCGCAAGGATGACAACAAATGAGAGCACTGAGATCAGTCGCTTACGCACTACGGGAGTATCAATATTCTTCATCGGGACTAGCTCCTTTCCCTGGAAACTTGCATCTCGTTACAGTATCATAATAGCCAAATAGTTGTATTTTTGCTACTGTCTTGACTATACAGGGTTGCGCTACTAGACTCCATGTCGATATGCGCCGTTCTCCTTTTTTGTTGACAGCCGGGATTTTGGCATTCTTTCGCGTTTTTGTGCTTGGCATTGCGGCAGTTTCGCTTGGAATGGGCGATTATGGCGGTGTTTCGTCGGCCATGCTCCGGATATTCCAGCTATACAATCTTCTGTTTGTCTATATTGTGATTCTTCAGTATTTCAAACCCGGTGCGCGTGAGTTCCTTGAGACACCTTCGCTTTTGGTGGCATGTGCGTCTCCTGTGCTCAGCGTGCTTGCGCTGCTCGCCTTTGTGCATCCTTCGAATGCTTCTGTTCCTGTCGATCTTGCGAGAACCGGTGGCTCGATACTTATTCTGATCTTGCTGGATGTATTGATTTTGGGTTTGCTCGCACTGGATGCGCTCCGGTATCATCCTCCCCGTGAGGGGAAACCGGCGCTCGGGCAAGAAGCGGGCAGCGAAAAGCCGCAAGTTTCGGAACATGCCCATGATGATCCTGAACACGAGGTTTCCTGATGGTTGCAATGCTCGACTTTCCAAAATGGCTATCCCCTGAGATTATTCCCGGTCTGCCGTTCCGATGGTATGGCCTTATGTATTTGCTCGCCTTTGCCGTAACGTGGCTGCTCTTCAGAAAAGAGTCGAAGAGGCTCGGGGCGCCATGGTCGGAAGACGAGGCGGTGAATTTTTTTATCTGGTCGATAGTGGGGCTTCTGCTCGGCGGCAGGCTCGCTGGGACGCTCATCTACGAGCCGACGAATTATTACTGGATAAAGCCCTGGTTCATATTTTGGCCCTTTGACGAATCGGGGGCCTTTGTGGGCTTCCAGGGCATGTCCTATCATGGCGGATTTGCCGGGCTCATCATTGCTACGCTGATCTGGTGCAGAGTCCACAAGTGGAATTGGTTTGATTGGGCCGATCTCATCGCGGTCTCGGCGCCTTTGGGGTATACTCTTGGCAGGCTTGGCAATTTCATAAATGGTGAGCTCTGGGGCAAAGTGAGCACCGCACCGTGGGCGATGATTTTTCCGAATGCGGAGCGCTTTTCGGCGAAAGAACCATGGGTGCAGGAAGTCGCGCGCAAGGTGGGCATTCGTCTCGTGTCCATGAACGACATGGTCAATTTGCCTCGCCATCCTTCGCAGCTCTATGAGGCAGTCTTGGAAGGCATTGTTCTGTGGCTTATCCTTTGGTTTGTCGTGCGCAAGCATCGTACGTACCGCGGCAAGAGTGTCGGGATATATGCGCTGGGCTATGGCGTGGCGCGTTTCATTGTTGAGTATTTTCGGGAACCTGATTCGGGTCTGGGCTATATCCTGCCGCTCGGAGACCCGAATGCGCCCACCGCGCGCTTTGTGTCGGTCTTCAATTTTTCAATGGGGCAGATTTTGAGTTTTCTGATGATTGTGGCGGCCATCATTTTTATGGTGTACGCGCACAAACATTTCAAGATTAACCCTGGAGATCCAGTCTTTGTCGATGCATCGAAGACAGGTCCCGGCACAGATGCGGGCGCAAACACGGGCGCGCAAGGGACCTCTCGGCATACTTCGAAATTCGATGCGCTCGAGGCTCGCAAGCTGAGAAAAAAGATAAAATAGCGGAGGTGCACCATGAGGGTGTCTCTCGTTCAGCTCAATTCGACTATTGGCGATTTTAAGGGCAATGCCGACCGCATGCTCGTCATCGTCAACCGAATCCTCGCCACCTTTTCGGCATCCGAGAAGCCGGACCTGATCGTGTTTCCCGAACAAAGCCTGTGTGGTTATCCGCCCATGGATTTGCTCGATCAGGAATCATTTTTGTTTGGCTCAGTTGCGGCGCTGCGCCGCCTGCAGAAGCTTTTGCCGGAGAATATCGCGGTAGGTGTTGGCTATGTCGACAAGAACCGCGAAAGGGCGGGCAAATCGCTCGTCAATACATATTCGGTCCTCTGCAATGGCAAAGTGCTTTTCACGCAGGCCAAGACTCTCCTCCCTACCTACGATGTATTCGATGAAGCGCGGTATTTCGAGCCGGCCCGCACGCGGCAGGTATTTGCGCAGGACTGTGGGCGGGTCGGCTTTGCGATCTGCGAGGATTTTTGGTGGGAAGCGCCCGACGCTTCGCAGAAATATACGATCGATCCCGTGAAGGAACTGATGGATGCGGGGGCAGATGTTCTTATTGTTCCTTCCGCCTCGCCCTTCATCGCGGGGAAATTGACCACGAGGCTCAACCTCGCCGAGAAGGCGGTGCGCGCTGGTTCGATCCCCGTGCTGTACTGCAACGCGGTCGGGGCCAATGATTCACTCGTGTTCGACGGGCGTTCCTTTGCGATGGCGGAGGATACGTCGATCCGCGGTGTGTGCGGCTGGGGGGAAGAAGTCCTGACCTATGACACCAAGACCGGCAAGGCGACTCGCCTCGTGCTCGACAGTCCAACGCAGCGGCCTGAAGGCGCGGAGGAAGACGTAAATCCTCATATCAACCGCTACGATGAAATTCGGCGGGCGATAATCGTAGGTATTCAGGATTACCTCAGAAAATCGGGTTTCTCCCGAGTGTGTCTCGGGTTGTCGGGGGGCATCGATTCGGCGCTTGTGGCAGTCCTTGCCGCCCAGGCCATCGGTTCTCGGAATGTGACCTGTATCTCCATGCCGAGCAGGTTTTCGAGCACGGGCTCGCTCGATGATGCCGTTGAACTCTGTCGCCGCAACAAGCTGCGCCTCGAGCGCATACCCATTGAGGTACCTTTCACCGCGTATCTCAACGCGCTTGCCGTGCCATTTGCAGGGCGGCCTTACGATATCACCGAAGAAAATCTTCAGGCGCGCATTCGGGGTACTCTTCTCATGGCGTGGTCGAACAAATTCAACGCGCTGTTGCTCACGACAGGCAACAAGAGCGAAGTCGCGACGGGCTACTGCACGCTCTATGGCGACATGAACGGCTCGCTCGCCCCCATCGCGGATCTCTACAAGACCGAAGTCTATGGGCTTGCCGCGTACATCAATGAAATCGCCGCGGCACAGGGCGGCGAGGAGCCGGTCCCCGAGGCGATTATGAACAAGGCGCCGAGCGCCGAACTCCGTCACAACCAGAAAGACCAGGACACCTTGCCCGAGTACGCGGTGCTCGACGGAATTTTGCGATTATATATAGAAGAAAATCGCACGATGGACGAAATTGTCGATGCCGGTTTCGACCGCGCCACCGTACGCCGCACCCTCGAAATGACCGCCAAGGCCGAGTACAAACGCAGACAGGGGGCGCCGGCCATCAAAGTCTCGAAACGGGCGTTCGGGGTAGGGCGGCGGCTTCCTCTCGCGCGCACGATACACGAAGTTGCATGAGCGGCAGTGCCGCGCCGCCTGTGGGCACCGTACACCTGCGGATCAGCCGTCCAGCGCCGCTTTTATCACGTCGGCTTCATCTGAAACGATGCCGCATGCTCCGCGGGCAAGAAGGCTCCTGGCGATCTGTGGATCATTCACTGTCCATGGAATGAAGGGCTTGCCGGACAGCCGCAGATACAGTGGCAGGTGGGCCGCGAGGCTCGATTCAGGCTTCAGGAAATCCACATTCGCAATCAGTGCGCCTTCTCCGTGCCGCAAAAACCAATATAACTCGTGAGAAGTACTCCATATGATGCCGAGGGGAATGGCCGGGTCGGCCTTGCGGAAATGTCTCAGGGCAAAGGGGTTGAATGAGGATATGACACAGTTTTTTCCCAGGCCGTGAGACCGGATCGCACCCGCGATTTTTGAGGTGAGGCCGGTGTCTGCGGAGCTGCGGCTCTTCAGTTCGATGTCGTAGTACACACGGCTTCCGAAATGTTCAAAAAGCTCATCCAGAAGCGGTATCTGTGCCCCGATCGAAAGCGACCGGAGCTCGGAAAGCGTCGAATTCTCCAGAGAGAGATTGCGCACGGGCTCATCGGGGTGCGCAATCTCTTCTATTCTGCCGCTATCATCATCGTGGAATACGACAAGTTTCCCGTCGCCGGTCAGGTGGACATCGAGTTCGATACCAGGGATGCCTGTTTCGAGGGCAGCCTGGAATGATTCGATGGTGTTTTCGAGGAATTTGCGGTTCAAGCCCCTGTGCGCAAACAAAAGCGGACGGGGAAATTTTGGAAGCAGTGATGGATGGCGCATATGAATTTCCTTTTAAAAATTGGCGCTCAGTGTGATGCTTTTTGAAGAGGACCCTTTGGACCGCGTTCCGCAAAAAAAATCAGAGCAGGCCCATCTTTTTCTTCAGTTCGGTGAGCGCGTCGTCGATGGGCTGGCTCGGCGGATTTGTCGGAGGTTCGGGAGGCGCTTCGGGCCCTTCTGTCCCTGGTCCCGCAGATGTGCCGGCCGCAGCTTCACTGGCGGCTTCGCCGGCCACGGTTCCACCGGCTGTGGCCCCGGAGCCTGGCCCTACAGGTTTTTTTTCATCTCCAAGGTCACCGACGATCATCGAAAGTTCCGCCAGAAGCTGGTCGGGATCGACCCTGCGCTGCTTCGCCTTGATGATGGGGAGAGCCTCGCGCAGTTGCTCGATATCCCGTCGAAGGCCTGTGAGCTCGAGCGAAAGTTCCTGTGCCTTCGATTCAAGTTCCGAAGCCCTTTGCAAGGCGGCTTCTGAAAGCTCCTGCATGGCGCGGGCCTGTGCAGAAGCGGCCCTGGATTTCCATTCCCCGGCCTGTGATTTCAGCGAGGCTATCTCTTTTTCATATTTTTTCGCGTCGGTCGCGTAGGCGAGCAACAGTTCCGAGGCGCCTTCGTAATCGAGACTGGAAAGCTCTTGGGGTGTCATGATCGTATACCTCGGCAGTATTGTACCCGAAGCCTTTTGAATGTGCCAGCCTTCAGGATAAACTCCTTGTATCTCATGCCAGGGTAGCGCTATCGTACTCGCGTATGTCCCGAACGTATTTTGACCGCGCGGAGCCGATCGTCGCGCTCGCGACGCCGGAAGGGCGTTCCGCGCTCGCCGTGATCCGGACCTCCGGGGAGAACGCGGTAGATATCGTGGCGCGCTGTTTTTCTCAGCCGCAAGCGCTCCTCGGCGCCGAAGGCTATCATGCGGTCTACGGATGGATTTTTGATCCTGTTTCCCAAGAGCGCCTCGATGAGGTGGTCGCCTTGGTGTTCCGCGCGCCGCATTCATTTACAGGCGAAAATGCGGTCGAGATCATGTGCCACGGATCGACCGCGGTTGCGCAGCGGATACTCGAGGTGCTGTATACGCAGGGTTTTTCTCCAGCCCTTCCGGGCGAATTTTCATTTCGGGCCTTCGCCGGGGGGAAGACCGATCTTGTGCGCGCCGAGGCCATCAATGAACTCACCCACGCCTCGTGTGAAGCAGCCCGCCACGATGCGCTTCAGAGGCTTTCAGGCGTTCTGTCCCGAAAACTTGAGGAGATTCGCAACCTGATGATCGATGTGCTCGCGGATATCAATGCGCGGCTCGATTATCCCGAGGATGAGGGTCCCGAAGAGACAGACCGCTGGGTCCAGTTAATGCAGCGCGCCCAAGACGAACTCTCCGATCTCATAAGAAGCTATCCGGGTGGGCGGCTGCGGCAGGAAGGGCTTTTGGTGGTGATTGCCGGAAGACCGAATGCTGGCAAGTCGAGTCTGTTCAATCTTCTGGTTCGGGAAGAGCGCGCAATCGTGAGCCCCGAGCCTGGCACCACGCGCGACTGGCTGGAAGCGTGGATTTCGATAGGAGACTTCGCGGTGCGGATCGTCGATACCGCCGGCCTCCGGAACACGGGAAACTCGATAGAGGCTGAAGGCGTGCGCCGGTCTCATGCGCTTTTGGCTCGCGCCGATGTGATTCTCTATCTTGTCGACGGGACTGTGGGACTCGATGACGAGGACAGAAGCTTTGTCGCGCGATATCCCAGGGCGCTTCTCCTGTGGAACAAGGCAGACCTCTCCCGGTGCATGCCCGCACCCTCGGCGTGGGCCGCGGTCAGCGCGAAGGATATTCATTCATTCGGGAGTTTTGAATCGATGCTGAAGAGTGCGCTTCACTCCTCTATCCAGGAGGCGCGGACCAGCGGGCAATATGAAGCGCAGGTTCGCATCGCAAGCGAACGACAGGCGCGCCTTCTGAGGCAAGCGCACGAGGCTATCGCGCAGGCTATGGAAGCGCAGACCGCGGGAGCGGGGCTCGATCTCGTGGCACTGCATATTCGGGAATCGGCCGAGTGCATAGGGGAAATTACGGGCGACATTGCGCCGGACGAGGTGCTCGAGCGTGTTTTCAGTACATTTTGTCTGGGTAAATGAGGGCGGCTATGGCGGATTTTGAGGCAATTGTCGTCGGCGGCGGGCACGCGGGCATCGAGGCCGCGCTCGCGCTCGCTCGGCTCGGGACAAAAACGTTGCTTGTTACGCAGAATCCGGACACTATCGCGAAAATGTCCTGCAACCCCGCGATCGGCGGTCTCTCCAAAGGGAACCTCGTGCGCGAAGTCGATGCGCTCGGTGGCCAGATGGGCATTCTTGCCGATGCGACCTCAATTCAAGTGCGCATGTTGAATCAATCGCGCGGCGCTGCGGTGCAGGCTCCCCGCGCCCAATCCGATAAGGCCCTGTATTCCGCCATGGCCCGCCAGGCTCTCGAAGCGCAGCCGAACCTGACCATTTTTATGGATACTGTCACTGATATTCTTGTTTCGGGGGGAGAGCAGCGGCGCATCGCAGGTGTGCGCACCGAGCGGGGCAACTCGATCAGTGCCCGCACCGTCGTCCTCACCACCGGCACTTTCATGGAAGGCAAGCTGTTCATCGGCCAGTGGAGCGGGCCGGGCGGCCGCCTGGGAGAACCCGCGGCGATTGGACTCGGCACGGCGCTCCGCGCGCGGGGCTTCCCTGTCGGACGGATGAAAACAGGTACTCCTGCCCGCATAAAGCGCGGCAGTATCGATTTTTCGAAGCTCGAAGCTCAGCACAGCGATCCGCACAGGATTTTTTTCTCTTTTCTGGAGCGCGATTATGGGCGGCCCGATCTGCCTTGCTACATTGTGTACACGAATCAGGCGACACACGAAGCGATTCGCGCCGGTCTCGACCGTTCGCCGCTCTTCTCGGGAGTGATTGTCGGCAAAGGCCCTCGCTACTGCCCGTCGATTGAAGACAAGGTCGTACGCTTCCCCGACAGGGAACGCCACCAGGTGTTCATCGAACCCGAGGGCCTCTACACCGACGAAGTGTACCTCAATGGGCTTTCGAGCTCTTTGCCTGAAGATGTCCAGACACGCTTCTATCACAGCATCCCCGGTCTGGAACACGCAGAGATCGTCCGGCCCGCCTATGCTGTCGAGTATGATTATATCGATTCTTCGGCGCTCTATGCTTCGCTCGAGTCGAAAATTGTCGGAGGACTCTTCATCGCAGGGCAGACCAACGGGACATCGGGATACGAAGAGGCCGCCGCACAGGGCTTGATGGCGGGCATCAACGCGCGCCGCACCCTCGATGGCGAGCCTCCCCTCATTCTCGGGAGAAATGAGGCCTATATCGGCGTGCTCATAGACGACCTCGTGACCCTCTCGCCGAAAGAACCATATAGGATGTTCACAAGCAGGGCCGAATACCGCCTCGCCCTTCGCCATGACACCTCTGATTTGAGACTCACTCCGTACGCCATTGAGATCGGGCTTGCCGATGAGCAGCGCCGCGAGTGCTTCGAACGGCGCCTTCGGACCATCGAAGAGGTCAAAGAACTCCTCGATGGTCGCAAGGTACAGAGAGAAGATTGCGTGCAGATACCTGAACTCGGAAATCACGTGGGGCAAGCGCTTGCGGAGGCACTCCGTGATCCGAAAATCGGGGCCTTGCTCGATGACGAAGCCGACGCTCTGGCGCGCATTGCCCGGCTTCTGCCTCAGACCGCAACCATGCAGGCGTCGGGTGTCCTCACTGCCCTGCTCAACGAGCGCTACAAAGGTTATCTCGAAAAAGAAGAGCGTCTGGCAAACCGTCTTTCCAAGGCAGACAAGCTGTTCATCCCTGCTGAATTCGATTATTCGTATTTAAAAGGCCTGTCCAGGGAGGCACAGGAAAAACTGACTGCGCAGCGTCCTCTTACGCTGGGACAGGCTTCGAGAATTCCGGGGGTTCGGAAATCGGATGTTGCGCTTTTGTATATCGCGCTTGCGAAGCGTGGGGGTTAGTGCTTCTCAAATCCGCACAGCTGCGACAATTGCGTCTTGGCTTCTTCGAGAGCGTCAGAGTAGTTTTTGCGCATCGCGTCGATATTCTTTCGATAGAACTCCGCAAATTCAGGATCTGACATTGGGTCGATGCGGACATTCTGCCCGAGCTGGGCCGCCAACTGCCGCTCCTTTTCCCTGAGTTTGGGAGCCCACTGATTGCGGATTGCCTGTTCGACGCGTTTCATCTCTTCGCTATACTTTCCAAGAAATTGAATGATTTGCTGAAAGAGAGAGCGCGCTTGCTGCTGGGCAAGTTTTACCTCGCGCTCAGAAGTAAATTTAGAGGAGAGGCCGCAGAGGGCCACGATTGCTTTGCCTGACGATTCAAGTTTTGCGGTTTCGACGGCAGTGTTGACCGGCAATTGAATCGGGGCAGTGAGCACTTCGAAAGCCGCGCTGAGGAAGGTCTGGCGTTGTGCCGCATCGATGGTATCGAAAATTGCCTTAAAATCGACGGAATCCGGTGCTTCCAAGAATCTGCCCGCGGCTTTGCGTCCTTCAAGTTTTGCTTCATTCGCTTTTTGTACCGATTCATCGATCTGTAAATTTTTAGTCCGTTCGAGCGCGAGCTCCAGAGCGGTTTTTATGACAGCCATTGCAATTCCTCCTGGATAATTGAATAGAATGAATCAAGGCGTGGAGGGTTTGCTTTTTAAGGCATCAAAGAAACTGGCTATTTTGTCGAAAATGCCAATCACAATAATAATTGCGACAATCCACTCCGCGATCCGAAACACAAGCAGAGGAGGCGCCTGCACCGCCAACTGGATGATTTCCAGGGTGTACAGCACCATTATCGATGCAACAGTCACCTTCCCCATAAAGGTGGAATTTGGTTCGATGTGTTTCTTGACTATGGCAAGGATCGCCATTAACAGCGCCTGGATGCCAAGTCTCAGCAGCACGAGCGTGAAAAACCACCTTGGAATAAGTGAATAATACTGAAAAATAACGCTCAGGACAACGAGGAGCGTATAATCGCTTGTCGAGTCCATCATTCTGCCAACGCGCGTCACTTGATTGGTCTTGCGCGAAATGCGTCCATCGAAAAAGTCGGTCAGGAAGATAAGCGCCACCAAAATAAGCAAGGGAATTTTTATTGAGTACTGTTTTGCAGCCATTACCAGCACAAGCAGAGTCGGCATAGTGCTCACTCTGCTCAGTGTGATGATATTGGCGAAGTTGACGTGGTCGAGTTTTTCACCAGTTGATTCAATGGTAAAATCGTCCTGAAAAAGAAGAAGCATAATAAGAATAACTATATGGAAACCGCCGCTGATAGGTAGAAACATCGACCAGTANNCGCGGCCGCCCTGGTTGCCCAGGACGCACTGGCCGCAATGTGCATTCCATACTATAACCTTGACATATTCGCTGTCAAATACGTATGCTGATGGTATGACTGCTGCAGATAAAGTGACTCTAAGCCGAATTATCGTGGCGCCGTTTTTTTTCTTTGTCTTGAAGGCCGAGTTCATTCCGCGGCAGCCGGCAATCGTGGCGCTGTGGATAATGTTCTGCTGGATGGAGCTGAGCGATTTGATCGATGGCAGAGTGGCCCGCGCGCATAATCAGATAACTCCGTTCGGGAAATTGTTCGATCCTTTTGCCGACGTGATTTCGCGTGTGACGTATTTTTTGGCTTTTACAAGTATTGGCATTATGCCTCTGTGGGTGCTTCTTATAGTGCTGTATCGTGAATTCAGCATTCTTTTTTTGCGCATGCTTCTCGGGCTGAAGGGAATTGCGATGGGCGCGCGCATGGGCGGCAAACTGAAGGCCGGAATCTACATGGTGGCGGGATTGCTTTCGCTGGCGCTCTATACGGCGCAAGTCTATGGAAGTCCCGGTTTTTCGGGGCCTGTTCCTTACTCGGACATGAGCGGGCTGACAAATATCCTGAGTACACTCACCTTAATCGCGTATATCCTTGCAGCAGTCGCGACGATTCTGTCCTTTATCGATTATCTTGTGCAATTTCGCAAATTATATCGCTAGTTTTTCGCATAAACCCCTTGACGAACACGAGTGGTTCGAGTATGTTCTCATTCGCGCCTATCACTTGACGCTGCACGGTTTAGCAAAATTTGCAACAAAATGCGAATAAATGCGAAATGTGCAAAAATGTCGAGGGTTTGATAAAAGCTCTTGACAAGNNGGGAGTGGATTTGGTAGTTTCATCGAGCGTTCTGGCGGAGAGGCTGGGGCGTGAGGATGCTGAAGGTGTCGGGAGGCACTGGGGGCAGAGGGATCTGTGACAAAGGAAATAGGGAAGGGGATAGAGGATAAGGTTTTTCGGGACTTTTAGTGCCTTGGGCGCGCGGGGCGAGGAATTGTTTTGCGCGCGAGGGTGCGAGGAGGAACGGAGACGGATTATGCCAGTAATCTCACGGTGACCGAGAGGCGGCGTGAGGTTGCGAGAGAAAGGGCACTGTCTATGAATCTGACAGTCGAAAGGCTGTTAGGATACATCATGGAGAGTTTGATCCTGGCTCAGAACAAACGCTGGCGGCGTGTCTTAAGCATGCAAGTTGAGCGGCAAGGGGGAGCGATCTCCCCTAGAGCGGCGGACTGGTGAGTAACGCGTGGGTAATCTGCCTTTGGCATGGGGATAGCCACTAGAAATAGTGGGTAATACCGGATACGTTCCACGAGGGGAGGACTTGTGGAAGAAAGGCGCTATGGCGCCGGCCGAAGATGAGCTCGCGTCCCATTAGCTAGTTGGTGAGGTAAGGGCCCACCAAGGCGATGATGGGTAGCCGGCCTGAGAGGGTGTACGGCCACACTGGGACTGAGATACGGCCCAGACTCCTACGGGAGGCAGCAGCTAAGAATATTCCGCAATGGACGAAAGTCTGACGGAGCGACGCCGCGTGGATGAAGAAGGCCGAAAGGTTGTAAAGTTCTTTTGCTGGGGAAGAATAAGTGTGGGAGGGAATGCCCGCACGATGACATGAACCGGTGAATAAGCCCCGGCCAACTACGTGC
>DJVZ01000029.1 GCA_002441395.1 Spirochaetaceae bacterium UBA6243
GACCGCAAGCAGGGCCGTTCCAAGTACGGTGCCAAAAAGCCTAAGGCTTGAGTGAGGTGATACATGGGCAGAAAAAAGAAATCAATCGACCGGGGGCATGCACCCGATGTCAAGTACAATTCGACCACTATTTCCCGTTTTATTTGCCGAATGATGTGGCAGGGCAAAAAATCAGTCTGTACCGGCATCATGTATGATGCGCTCGAGCTTCTGCAGCAGAGATCCGGCCAACCGGCGCTCGACGCCTTCAGCAAGGCACTCGAAAACGTAAAACCCACCATTGAGGTGAAATCGCGCCGTGTCGGTGGTGCCACCTATCAGGTGCCTATCGAGATCCGCGAATCACGCCGCGAGGCGCTCGCAATGCGGTGGATTATAGGTGCCGCACGGGCCCGCACCGGCAAGCCGATGTCCGAATGCCTCGCCGACGAGCTCTTCGACGCGTTCAACAGCACCGGCACCGCCATCAAGAAGAAGGACGACATGCACAAGATGGCTGAAGCGAATAAGGCGTTCGCGCACTACCGCTGGTAGAAGCTTGCTATAAGCCCAGCTTTGCTGGGCTGTTTTGCGAACGCGGGCCATAGGACGAGCGAAGCTCGGCCGTTTAGCCAATAAAGCCTTTGCTCATTACACAAGGCCGCCCCAGGGGCGGCCTTTTTTATTTGGCGCGCCGGAAGTATACTGATATTGTAATGGATTCAGCGCACGCTTCCGGTTCAGGGCCATCGTTCCCCATTCGGAACATCGGCATTCTTGCCCATATCGATGCCGGCAAGACATCGATCACTGAACGTGTGCTCCATGTCGCGGGCGTGCGTGAACAGGCCGGCAATGTCGACGAAGGCACTACCGCAACCGATTACCTCAGTGTCGAGCGTCAGCATGGCATTACCATAAAAACCGCGGCCGTGCGCTTCTTGCATAAAGGCGTGCGCTTTCATTTGCTGGACACTCCTGGACACGTAGATTTCAGTGCGGAAGTCGACCGCGTGCTGCGCGTTCTCGATGGTGCCGTAATTGTGCTTTGCGCTGTGTCAGGCGTGCAGGTGCGTACGGGATTCATTGCGAGCGGATGCCGGGCGCACCACATCCCGCGCATTTATTTCATCAATAAAATGGACCGTCGCGGTGCGGATTTCTTTGGGGCGTTGCAGGAAATTGCCGGAGAACTCGGCGAGCCTGTGTTGCCCCTGCAGATTCCGACATTTGAAGATTACCTCTGGAATGGAATTGCTGATCTTGTCGAGATGTGCTGGTATCCGGCATCGCTTGACAGGACCGAAGCCAGAAGTGCCGCTGAGTCCGATATTGCGGACGCCCCCGAAACGCGCGCGCTCCCCATTGAAAAGGCGCCCCTGACTGAAGAATCACGGCGTCTGATAGCCGAGTACCGCGAAAAGCTTCTCGACCGTGCCAGCATGTACGATGATAATCTGATGGAAAAGATTGTAGACGGAAAAGCTGTATCTTCCGGCGAAATTCGCGCCGCTCTTCGCGCGCCGATCCATCGGCAGGAACTCGCGCCTGCCCTCTGCGGATCATCATTTTCCGATATTTCGAGCGCTCTCTTGCTGGATGCGACAATCGACTATTTGCCTGATCCACTTGTGCGAGGCTGCCCCCCTGCAAAAGACGTGAAAAGTGCAAAGGAAGTAAGGCTGAAGGCGGAATCCGGCGCCCCATTCTCGGCATACATTTTCAAGACAGTGCTCAGCGCCGATCTCAATGCCCTTGCGTGGATTCGCGTGTGGTCCGGTACGATTCGGGAAGGCATGAAAGTCATGGCCATGCCTGCCAAGAAGCTCACCCACATTCAGCACCTCTATGGCATAAACGGCGCGGAGATCGAGCCTGTCCAGGATGCCGCCGCCGGAGAAATAGTTGGTGCCCGTCTCTCCTATATGGAAGCGGGCGGCACTCTCTGTGAGCCGGGTTTGCAAATCGTCTATGAATCGTTCAAGAATCCCGAACCGCTCGTCTCCATCGCGGTTGAGCCAGCTTCGCAACAGGAGCTTTCAAAACTGCGCGACGCCCTGAAGCGCTTCAGTCTCGAGGATGTTTCGCTCTTAATAGATGAAGAAAAAGAAACCGGACGAATTACCATTTCCGGCCAGGGAGAATTGCACCTCGATATTGTCCTTGAGCGTCTGCAGAAAGAGTATGGGCTCCGTGTCCGAGCGGGAAATCCTCAAGTCCCCAAAGTCGAGCGGCTGAAAAAATCCGTTCGTTTTGGAGATGAATTTGTGGGTGATTTTGGTGGCGAAAAATTATCCGTTGCTCTTAGAGTTTCGCTTGAAAACCAAAAAGACAAAGATGAAAATTCCCTTCTGCTTGCGAGCGGGATTAGAATGTCTTTAAATTACGAGACCAGCATACGCAGGGCAATGGAGACAGTGCTTGCCGTCGGGCCGACCGGGGGCTGGCCTGTGATCGGAGTAAAAGCGGTCATCGAGAGTTTTGTGCCACCGTGGAGCACCGACAAGCGTGCCGAAACGGCAGTGGAGGCAGCCGCCTCTTCAATTTTGCGCAGAGCGGTGAGCCTTGCGGGAAGTTTTGTGCTCGTTCCGATTGTCCAAATCTCGGTTGAAGTGCCGGATACGTGGTTTGGTGCGGCGCTCGCCACGCTCCAGGCGCGCGGCGCGCGCATAGAATCAGTCGAGGATGCCGGCGGAATAAAATCCATTATAGCCTACGCACCCATGGAAAATCTCTTTGGGTATGCAACGTCGCTGCGGTCGCTCACCGAGGGGCGTGGGATTTACCAGGCGAAATTTGACCACTACGGAAGTGCACTGGAATATTAGGGCAAGACTGCATCAACTTTGTTTTTCTTTGAGGGCGCACTGCTGGAGACCTGGGTGTCCTGGCAGGCTCTGTCCCCAATATTCTGTGCATATATTGCTTGTGAAAGGGAAAAATCGCTTTTGCTTTATCAGGCTATTGCGCAATCTTGATTCTTTGCTTATAATCCGAAAGCCCAAACAAGTAATTTATGGCGTAGCATCCGGTGGCGTTAATGTTGCCGGACGGTCTTTGCAGTTTGTTCATGTTGTGAAACGCTGTGGAGTGCCGTTGACGAAGCCAAGGAGGAGATTCATATGGCCAAAGAAAAATTCGAGCGTACCAAACCTCATATGAACGTTGGTACCATCGGACACATCGACCATGGCAAGACGACGCTTAGCGCGGCCATCACCATGTACTGCGGACGCAAGTTCGGCGACAAGGTGCTCAAGTACGAAGACATCGACAACGCGCCGGAAGAGAAGGCACGCGGTATTACCATCAACACCAGGCACCTTGAGTATCAGTCCGCAAAGCGGCACTATGCGCACATAGACTGCCCGGGCCACGCCGACTACATCAAGAACATGATNNTGCTTCTGGCCCGCCAGGTCGGCGTCCCCGCGATCCTCGTCTACCTCAACAAGGTCGACCTTGTCGATGATCCCGAGCTTCTCGACATCGTCGAAGAGGAAGTGCGCGATCTCTTGAACTTCTACGGATTCCCCGGCGACAAGACGCCGATTATCCGCGGTTCCGCATTCAAGGCAATGACCGAGCCGGACAATCCCGAAGCCACCAAGTCCATTCAGG
>DJVZ01000020.1 GCA_002441395.1 Spirochaetaceae bacterium UBA6243
CTGCGCGCAAAAGCGCCCTTGAGAGTCCTAACAGCGAATTAGGGACCGCAATTTCAATTTCTGACATAGAAGGTGTAAACGATGGCATAGTGTTTCCTGCTTCACCATAGGAATATCTGATTTTGTCAGCAGGTTCAAGGTGCATTTACAGGCAAATTGCAAAAACGCGAGGTATTATTCAATAAATATGCAAATACCCCCTTGTGCAAGCGTAAAACTCTGTGATAGGGTCTATTCACCGATGGAGGAGCGATCCCCATGAGTATGGACTTGAGGCAAAGAGAGCCTGCGAAAGTCCCGGAAAGGGGAGGATCGCCGAAGGAACAAACCTTTTCTCTTGGGGCTGTTCTTGGACGCTCGGGCTAATACCCGGCGGCTGTCGCGGAAACACATCGTTCCGCGGAGCGCCTGACGTATGCCTTTCGCCATAGAAAGTGCCGGAAATGCTTGCTTTTCGAGCGGGCATCCATAGCTCTTCTTTTTATGGTTCTTTCAATTCTGTAGAAAGGCTCTGTCGTGGACCTCCTTCGGGGAAGGGTATGGAGGTACCATGATAAATAATCAATCCCGTACAGTTTTTTCTCCGAAGAAGAAAATTCCGGTCACAATTCTGGGTGCGACCGGCGTAGTCGGTCAGCGCTTTCTCCGAAGAATCGCCGATCATCCCTGGTTTTATCCGGCCTTCCTCGCGGCGAGCGACCGTTCCGCGGGCAAAAAATACGCGGAGGCCTGCCAGTGGCACCTTCCGGGGCTTCCCTATGCGGGCTGCGCAGGCACGGTTGTTGTCCCCTGTAGTCCGGAAGCGGCTTTTTCTCCCATCGTGTTTTCAGCCCTCGATGCGGGCCCCGCGCGCGAGATCGAGCCTCTGTTCGCCGCGGCTGGGGCGTATGTGTTTTCGAATGCGAGCGCGTTCAGAATGGACGAGGATGTGCCCCTCCTCATTCCGGAACTGAACCCCGAACACTTTGGACTATTGTCTGTCCAGCAGGCCAAAAGGGGCTGGCCCGGGGCGATCGTGACCAACCCGAACTGTACGACCGTCATGCTCGCATCTCCTCTGGCGGCGCTCCAGTCGCGCTTTGGGCTGGATGCGGTGCTGGTGACAAGCATGCAGGCGATAAGCGGTGCCGGATATCCGGGGGTGGCCGCGCTCGATATTGTCGGCAATGTCGTGCCTTTCATCCGCAATGAGGAGCCGAAGGTCGAATCGGAATCCAATAAGATTTTAGGAGAGCTCGTCCAGAGCGGAAGCGCGGCTTCAGTGGTTCCGGCGCCCTTTGTTGTCTCCGCGACCTGTACACGTGTACCCGTGATAGATGGACATACTCTCTCCATTTCCGTACGGCTGAAGACAAAGGCCAGCCTTGGGGAAGTCGCCGAGGCCTTCCGTGCTTTCGAGGCGAAAACCGCGCGATATGGCCTGCCGAGCGCTCCATCGCAATTTCTTACCCTTCTCGATGCCGAAGATCGTCCGCAGGCGCGCAAAGATGTAGAAGAGGACGGTGGCATGCGCATTTCTGTGGGAAGACTTCGTGCCTGTCCCATTCTCGACTTCAAGTTTGTTTCGCTGGGGCACAACACTGAGCGGGGCGCAGCAGGAGCCTCGGTGCTCAACGCCGAAATGGCGCTGGCCATGGGTATGCTGCACGGCATTGTCTGAGGAGAGGGCGAATGACAACATTGGTGATGAAATTCGGCGGCACATCTGTCGGAAGTGCGGCGCGTATAAGGGAAGTCGCGCGCATTGTACAATCCCGCCAAGGCTCTAAACGTGTTGTGGTCGTCTCGGCAATGGCAGGCGTGACAAATTCACTCTTCGAGATGGCGGAGGCCGCCCGCAACCATGATCTGGACAGGGCTGTACAGCTTTTGAGTAAGATCGAGCAGGTCCATCTTGAAGCCTGCCGTTCCCTTGAGATCGCGACACCCGAAGTTATCGGCAAGATCAAAGAGATTGTTGAAAATCTTCAGCGGCGCGTCCACGGAATCGATCTCTTGGGTGAGTTGAGCCCACGGACAATGGATGAGATAGCCTCCGCGGGAGAGCGGCTGTCTTCTATTCTTGTAGCGAGTTTCATGGATTGTCCCCTGCTCGATGCACGCAAGGTCATTCGAACTGATAGCCATTTTGGGGGCGCGCGCCCAAGGCTCGCGTCCATCAAAAAATTCGCTGCGCTCAATGTCGTTCCACTTCTAGAGTCCTACGATATTATTGTGACACAAGGCTATATTGGTTCTGATGATGCAGATGATACGACGACACTCGGGAGAGGGGGGAGTGATTATTCCGCAGGGCTCCTGGGCGCCGCAATTCAGGCCGACGAGATAGAAATATGGACTGACGTAGAAGGTATTTTAACGGCAGATCCCCGCATTGTTCCCGGCGCCCGCACAGTCGAAATTCTGGGCTATGACGAAGCGGCGGAGCTGGCATCATATGGCGCGAAAGTGTTGCACCCCGCAACGGTGCGGCCCGCCCTCGATGCAGGCGTTCCTGTTTCCATTCGAAGCACCTTCAGGCCCAATGGCATGTTCTCCACCATAAGCCCGGGAGAATCGAGCGGGAGGCCCTGTGTTGCGATCGCGATGCGTCGGAATGTAGTGATTATATCGGTAACTCAGGAGTCGATGACGGACCAGTCTGGCTTTCTCGCAAAGCTCTTCGATGTCTTCGGACGGCGAGGTATTTCTGTCGACCTTGTGTCAACCTCGGAAATATGCGTATCTGTATCTTTAGACAAGAATGCGCCCTTGGACGCATTGACGCAGGATTTGGGAAAGCTGGGCCAGGTGTCTATTGCGCAGGATCGCGCCGTGATAGCCGTGGTGGGAGATCTCCTGAGAAAGACGCCCGAAGTCCTGCGCACGACATTTGTGGCGATCGATGGAATCCCTGTGGACTTTATCAGCATGGGCGCGAACGCGATCAATCTCAGCCTTATAGTGCAGGAACAGGATGCGGAGCGGGCCATGCGGAATCTCCATACCGCATTTTTTGAAGGGGGATCGCGGTGAATATAAGAATAGGTATCTTTGGGGCAGGCAAACTCGCGAATGCCATCCTCGAAGAAGCCCGGGCGGTGAACGCAAAAACAGCTTCGGCTTCAGGGTCCCCACAATTTTTGATAGAGTGGGTGGTCGATAAGGGAGACCCCATCCCCGCACACGCAATCGATGTGGCGATCGATGCCAGCATGCCCGATGCTGTGGAATCTCACCTCGTATGGGCCATCGAGACTTCAACCGCTTTTGTCATTGCTACCACAGGCTGGGACATCCCGGATATGGAGACGCGCATCGGCAATAAGACCGCCGTCCTCGTGAGCCCCAATTTTTCATTTACAGTGACCTTCATGCGAAGGATTGCGGCGCAGCTTGCCCAATTTGCCGACTGGTATGGCGAGGGCGACCTGGCCGTGTTCGAACACCACCATTCTGCAAAGAAAGATGCGCCGAGTGGTACCGCAAAGGCCTTGGCCCAGGCCATTGTATCAGGGTCAAAACGTTATACTGCCTGGAATGCTTCGGGCTGGGACGCATGGGATCCAGGCAAGGTTGCCATCGCCTCGTTGCGGGCGGGCAGTGAGGCTGGCGTACACGAAATTGTGTTCGATGCGCCTCATGAACAGCTTTCGATTATTCATCGTGCAAGGGACAGAAGAGTTTTCGCGTCCGGGGCGCTCAAGGCCGCGCAGTGGATTCTCGGGCGAAAAGGTTTGTTTGGCATGGATGATGTGCTGGAAAGCATGCTCGGCAGTCAGGATGCTGTTTCTCAGGAGGTATGAGGATGATGGACAATATTCAAGGTTTGGGTGTAGCGATCGCAACGCCGTTTGACGACACGTTCAATGTCGATTATACGGGTTTTGAACGCTTGCTGGATTTCCTGTGCGGGCGAGATTTTGAGGCTTCTGCGGGCGAGTATGCCCGCCAGGCGTTTTCTGACGAAGCAAGGCGGGGACGTTTTAGGG
>DJVZ01000002.1:0-2180 GCA_002441395.1 Spirochaetaceae bacterium UBA6243
AAGGGATCAGGAAATCTGAATTTGGAGATAATTTCTGCCTTTCCGCCTGCCGCCTCGTTTATGATACGATAGAATTCATCAGTTGCTAGATTGTCTGTGCATCGCTCAAAAAGCGCTATCTTTGCAATGATGGCTTCATCGAGGGGCATCCCCCGACGTTGAGCTATTCTTGAACGCATTCTAACAACATTTAGCATACGTTTGACGATTCGAGGGTTTCCTTGTACGCGGGAGGAATTTGCAAGAATCGGCGCCATGCGGTCGGCAATGCTAAAGGTATTGGTGATGGCTTCAGTTGCGCTGCCGCCTAAAGCAGCGATCGCAGCTTCTTTCGAAAGGGGCTCATGTCGCCAACATTCCCTTAAATTGTCCAACAGGGTGTTACGAAGCTGTTCCATGTTCCGCTCATCAATGTCAGCTGCCATAGCAAAAAGCATGAACATATATGCGCGAACTTCATGGACACCAAGCCGGGGAACTCTGATAGGAACCTGGATAAGTTTATCGAGGTAGTCCGTGATTAGCCGTTCATTAAGATTACCATAATGTTCTGACACAGCATGGCGGATCATTTCTTCATCAGCCGCAATAACGAAAGCGGATTTGGGCAGAAATATGAAAAGCCGAACCGCTTCGAGAGTATGAATTGCATTCTTGGGAAGACAGCGATCTAAATTATCAATAAAGATAACGAGAGTTTTTCCTAGAGCTCCGAGAATTTCTGAAAATTCTTCACGAAAAGCGGCAATTTCAGCAGGAGGTGTCCTTCGGTCAGGTGCCTTCAGTATTCCTTGCGCCTTTTCTTTTACATCAGCGGCAGCATCCTTTGCAGCTTGATAATCTTCTTGATCACCCTCTCCCTGAATAAGTTTACCTAATGACTGAGCCCCTTTTGATAGTAAGCCGAAGGTTGGAATGCCGGCAGCCGTTGCCCCTACATCGGCTGCAAAGCCAAATAGTCGAAATAGGTCAATCCTCCTTGAGAAATTATGTATCTTTTTTACAAGGCTTTCATTTCCTTTAGCGGCAGTGAGCAATGTCGATGCTATAACCTCCATGAGCGCTGCCCGGGCATCGTCAAAATCCTGGTAAAGCCAAGCATCAAATTTTACGATTATAAAGGCTTCCCTATTCTCGTTAAGTCTCTTTTCCAGCAGTCGCAGCATCGAAGATTTTCCCGAACCCCACCCACCGAAAATTCCCAATGAGAGAGGGAGCATCTTTGGATTTCCCAATAGCTCAGCCGCGAGGTCTGCAACCTCAGAATAGTTTAGAAAGTCTTGATCAGTATCTGTATCGGCCCACATCACGATACCTCCCTTCATGGTGATTTATGGGAACATGAACATGAATGAGCTGGTTTTAAGTCTTGCCCTCCACTAAAAGGACTTCATCTTTCGTTAGACCGTATAGTTTATAGACCAGATCGTCGATTTCGGCTTCAAGGCGAGGGGCGGCAGGGCTGTCGGGATCGGCAAGGATTTTCCGGACGCGTTCGATGAGGGGGGCTTTCTGAGCGTCTGTGGCAGTAGGAATGGGGATGACTTCAACATACATTGGCTTAAATTCTAAAAATCCGCCGGACCGTGTTGCGGCTTGATGATTTACAATCCAAGCACAAATGGGTGAGTTAAGAACAGACAAGAGGTATTCGTCACCGTTCGGTATGATAACGGCGGGAGCGCTAACAATGGTCTTGCTTTTATCGATGGCGAATTTTGGTGCCGTGGCAAGATTGCCCCACGTAATCTTTGGCGCTTCGAATGCTTCATAATATGCACAGGATCTCAGTTCCCACCAGAATTTCCCTTGATCGTCGCGGATCCGCAGTTTGTCTTCATATTGCGAAAGATGCCGATGAATGGCTGGGTAGGCATCTGCGAATGAGGGTCGGGCCTTCGCCTCGGAACGCTCCTTCGACCAGGGCCATTCCCTGTTGGCGCTGCTGGCGATGGCGATGAGATACAGTCCCGCCCACTCGGCTTTCCACTTCTGGATGTCGCGGCCGCGGAGCCAGGGCTTGATCAGGTCGGCGCTTTTGGGATCTTCGGCGATAAGGCGTTTCCTGGTGGGCTCGTCGATAACGAAAGCCTCGTTCAGGCCGGTCAAGACACCCCGATAGAACCTTCCCTCCACATACTCGCCGAGGGGCTTGCCGGCCTTTCTGAGCTTCTCCATCA
>DJVZ01000002.1:2331-2665 GCA_002441395.1 Spirochaetaceae bacterium UBA6243
ATGACTATTTTCGGCGTCGCTTCGCCGGCGAGGAGCGCGCGGGTGTTCCTGCCGTAACCGGCCCGCATGAACTTGTTGGGTGCGATGAAGCAGAGGTGGCCCGCGGGCCTGAGGATCTCCAGGCCGCGCTTGTAGAAGTAGGTGTAAAGATCGGCAGTACCGCAATAGAAACCGCCGAAGGCCTTCTTCAATTGGGGTTTGAATGCCTTGATGGATTCCTGGCGCACGTAGGGCGGGTTGGCGATGACCGCATCAAAGCCTTGTGTTTTATGGAAAACTTCCGAGAACATGATCTCGAAGTCAAACTGTTTTTCGCCATTCGTCAGTTCGACGA
>DJVZ01000009.1 GCA_002441395.1 Spirochaetaceae bacterium UBA6243
GGCTTTATCCACTAACTTATGCTGTTTCCAAACAAATGCTTCCGGTCTATGACAAACCGATGATTTATTACCCTTTATCGGCCCTTATGCTGGCGAATGTTCAGGAGGTCCTGATAATATCGACTCCGAGGGATGTCCCCGCCTTCAGGCAACTGCTAGGATCGGGGGATCGGCTTGGTATGAAGTTCCAATATGCAGTCCAGACATATCCCCGTGGGCTTGCCGATGCCTTTATCATAGGGGAAGACTTTATTGGCGAAGAAAATATCGCTCTTGTTCTGGGCGACAATATCTTCTATGGACAAGGCTTTGGGAAAAGCTTGGAACGAGCCGGTTCCATTGTCGAAGGTGCGGCAATATTCGGATACTATGTGAAAGACCCTAGCTCTTATGGAGTAGTGGAAGTCGATAAAAATGGGAATGCTATCTCTATTGAAGAAAAACCCAAAGAGCCAAAGTCACATTATGCGGTTCCTGGAATTTACTTTTATGATAATGAAGTCGTAAATATCGCAAGAGGGGTAAAGCCTTCAAGTCGTGGAGAACTAGAAATTACATCCGTAAACAATGAATATCTTGCGAGGGGCAAGCTGCATGTTGAGCTACTTGGACGAGGGATGGCCTGGTTGGACGCTGGCAGCTATGATGGACTATTGGAAGCGAGCAATTTTGTGGAAGCTATCCAGAAACGCCAAGCGCTTTATGTCGCATGCTTGGAAGAAATAGCATTTCGAAAAGGTTGGATCTCCAGAGAGCGGTTGCTTGAATCTGCTTCGGAGATACATACCGATTACGGTCTGTATTTAAAGTACATCGCCGAATCCGATTGAGGTGAAATATGGCTTTTAAGTTTAATGAGACTCCAATAAGGGGGTTGATGGTTGTTGAACCTCGAGCATTCACAGATGACCGCGGTTTTTTCATGGAATCGTACAAGGCAAGTGATTTCATTTCAGCTGGAATTACTGCACAATTCGTGCAAGACAACCATTCAAGATCCTGTTATGGTACATTGCGGGGACTTCATTTTCAGAAAGCTCCTCATGCCCAAGGGAAACTGGTTCGAGTCACGCAAGGGAAAGCGTGGGATGTCGCCGTGGATTTGCGGGCAGAATCTTCTACATTCGGCAAATGGCATGCTGTTGAACTGTCTGCAGAGAACAAATTGCTGTTCTGGATACCGGAAGGCTTTGCTCACGGCTTTGTTGCGCTCGAAAACGGTACCGAACTACAGTACAAATGCACGAGCGAATACGCACCGGAAAGCGATTTGGGCATCATCTGGAACGATCCGGAGCTTGCGGTGGAATGGCCGATTAAAGACGTCATCCTATCGGAAAAGGATATGAAGCTACAGAGTTTTGCAGCCTACAAGAGGACGATACAGTGATTTGGATAGTTGGCAATAAAGGAATGCTTGGTTCCGAGTTGAGTCAAATACTGGAGAACCGGGGCATTGAATGTGTGGGTACAGACAAGGATGTCGATATTCTCGATCCGATGGCCCTTGTAGCTTTTGCAGCAAATAAAGACATCTCGTTGATCGTCAATTGTGCTGCCTATACGGCGGTGGACAAAGCAGAAAATGAAGAATCACTCGCCCTCAGACTAAATGCGGAAGGACCGGCAAACCTCGCAGCCTTGGCAGTAAAAAGACATGCTGGCTTTATTCATATATCAACAGATTATGTCTTTGACGGAGAAGGCTCTGTCCCATATAAAGAAAACGATCCAGTTGCGCCGCTTGGTGCCTATGGACGGACTAAAGCGGAAGGGGAAAAGCGGATTCAGGCAATTGATCCTGATGCAATCATAATCCGGACTGCCTGGCTCTATGGGCAATACGGCAAGAATTTTGTTTCTACGATGCTTGGTTTGATGAATGGAAAAAGCGAGTTAAGTGTAGTGGCCGATCAATATGGTAGCCCAACATGGGCGCATGATCTTGCCGAGGCAATTTGTGCAATAGCAGACCGCACGGCGCCCACAGCTGGCATTTATCATTTTACCGGGGAGGGAACAACGACGTGGTATGAGTTTGCGTGTGAAATACAGCGGCTCGGCCTTGAATTTGGCGTACTGACAACTCCCTGCAAAGTGAAGGCGATCACGACAGACCTGTATCCAACAAAAGCAAAGAGACCTGCTTATTCTGTGCTTGCCAAGGACAAGATAAAAGAAGCATTCGGTATTTATCCCCCTGAATGGCGGGACAGTCTACGAAAGTACTTTGAAAGCATCTATCAAGTGAAAACGGGAGGTGAAGGATGAGGCTGCTCTCGTCGATTTTGGTGACAGGCGGGTATGGTTTTATTGGCTCGAATTTTATCCGTTATTTTTTTGACCAACCTGATCTTTCAAGCAAAATAGTAAATCTTGATGCGCTCACATATGCGGGCAATCCTGAGAACCTGAAAGATATTGCTTCCCAATATCCCGACCGCTATTTTTTTGAAAAAGGGGATATCCGTGACAGAAAGTTGGTAGAAAGTACTTTTAGAAAGTATTCCATTGACACGGTCGTGCATTTTGCCGCGGAAAGCCATGTAGATCGATCCATTTCCGGGCCTGAAGCCTTTATAAGTACCAATGTTTTAGGCACTTTTACGCTTCTCGATGTTGCGCGCACTTTCTGGAAAGAGAAATTCGGAGATGCCTGGGAGTCAAAGGTCCTTTTCCACCATGTAAGCACGGATGAAGTATATGGCTCTCTTGGTGATACAGGATATTTTCGGGAAGATACAGCTTATGATCCTCATTCCCCCTACTCAGCCAGCAAGGCGGCAAGCGATCATCTCGCCATGGCCTATCATTATACCTATGGAATGCCAATCACGCTTTCTAATTGCTCGAACAACTATGGTCCCTATCAATTTCCGGAAAAACTCATACCTCTGATGATCCTTAACATGTTGGAAGGCAGGCCTCTTCCTGTGTATGGCGATGGGAAAAACATAAGGGATTGGCTCTATGTTGAAGATCATAACGCTGCTTTGTGGCTTATATTACAGAAAGGGAAATCTGGAGAAAAGTACAATATCGGCGGAGAAAATGAGTGGGAAAACATACATCTAGTACAGCGTCTTATTGATCTGGTCACAGAGGAAAGCGGAATAAGGCAACGAGATATTGATAATCTGATTGTCTATGTGCAGGATAGACCAGGGCATGACAGGCGCTACGCTATTGATTGTTCGAAAATAAAGACTGAGCTTGGATGGAAACAGCAATCAACATTCGATGAAGGCTTGAGAAAAACAGTACGCTGGTACCTTACCAACAAAGAGTGGTGCGACAGAGTGAGATCGGGCGAATATCAGAGATGGATTGAAGAGAATTATAGGAAGCGGGTATAGTTCTACTATTAAGTGGCTTTTATTAAATCAGATAATCGAATGCGTCTGAAAAGGATTTTTGCAGTCTTTGTAAAGACTCCCTTCAAATTTATTCCGCTGGCCGCTGTGGCCCTTAATGCAGGAGAGAATAAATTATTCTTTGCTCCCTTTCGCTGGAAAATCCTGCAGCTCCTCGAAAGGGAAGGGAAAGTTGGGCGCAAACATGGTTGCCGCCCATCGGTGTATCGATACTGGCAAAAGCGATATCAAATAGAAAATCAGCATGCAGTAGCAGAATCACTTGAATACTTGAACAAAACAACTGCAAGCCCCTCCTTTGCCTATATAGTCGAACCGGAAGCCAATTTTTTTGCTACCTGTTCTACTATCAATTCTTTACGGCATCAGTCCTATAAAAACATTGAGATTATAATCCGCAATAATGCCACTAGGCCTCTTCGAAGCAGATTATTACAAAACGTGGCAGGCAATATGGCTCATATTGTCGGGAAAAATGAAAATATAAAAGCCTATCTCGACAAAGCTTCGTTTGTGCTCGACATTTCTCCAGGAGACAAATTAAGTCAGCAAGCTTTACTTGAGATAGGTCTTTATATGGAGAGAAGTGATAGAAGTTGGGATATTGCATATTTTGATGAAGATGTACAGAGCTCATTTGGCAGATGCCGGTTCCCGTTTTTCAAACCTGATTACTCACCATTGTATAATTCAAAAGTTAATTATATATCCGGCGCCTGTGTCTACAAAGCAGGCTTATTCCCTCCTTGGAAAGATAAATGTTTAAAAGATGATATTTGCCTACAGATACCAGAAAGCCTTCGGCGCGAGAAAATTCTTCATATTCCTGAAGTACTTCTGCACAAGCGCGAGCCCAGAGCAATTTCATCTATGGGCAAGAAGGATTATCAATATCTGATCATAAATCAAGCTGACTCAGCAAAGGATAATGCACTGGTTAGTATTATAATTCCTATAAAAGACAATGTTTCTTATCTTAACCAATGTATTAGCAGCATTTTGGATAAATCACAGTCAGATCAAGTTCAGATTATTGTTGTCAATAACAAATCTGAAAAGCAAGAAACTTTAGACTATCTAAAAAAGTTATCTGAGAATGATAGATTTAGGATACTTGAATATCCATATGACTTTAATTATTCAGCAATTAATAATTTTGCAGCTCGTGAGGCAGAAGGGCAATATCTTGTGTTTTTAAATAATGATACTACAATAATTTCAGCAGAATGGCTCAAGCATATGAAATACTGGCTGAGCAAACCTTTGATAGGATGTGTAGGAGTTAAGCTTTTGTATTCTGACCAGACAATTCAGCATGTGGGGATAATAGTCGGAGCATCAATGGGCGCATGCCATTATAATGTTGGCGATTTACAAGAGGATTATGGATATTTTGGAATAAACACGTTTCCGAGGGAGGTTTCCGCTGTCACTGCAGCCTGTATGGGAGTCAGAAAAGATAATTTTGTGAATGTAGGTGGTTTTGATGAGAAAATTCCTGTAGCATTTAACGACATAGAATTATGCTTGAGGATGATGAATGCTGGCTATGTAAATATACTAGATCCCAGAATACAATTATTTCACTATGAGTCCAGAACTCGTGGGCGTGATGATGATATCTTCAAGCTCACAAGAGATCGCAAAGAAAGAAATTGCCTCGTCAAAAATTCAATGACTGATATAAGGTTTGATGCCTATTATAACCCTAACTTAAGCTTGAACAACACGTATTGCCTTTCGTTTCCTCCCAGAACGGTTTCGATGATTAAATCCTACGAAATGAAGCTTAAGCGATTGGTTGTATTGGTTGGAAGTATCCAGCGATATGGCTCTGCCCTCGAAGCAATAATGAAGGAACACGAACGACTTTTAAAGGGACAGGGTTATTCTATTATTTGGGGTGTTGACATAAAATGCAATGTTACGACAAAGGGAGATACTCCTTTTCATCTTGTGAAAAATGAATGGGATGCAATGGATATGATCAGAAAAATGTCCACTGCTTATGTTATTGTATATTCCGAACCTTACCAAAAGATTGCATGGATGATGCCTCGTGAAATAAAAGTATTTTACTTCCATGGAAAGACTGGGTGGACAGAACAAAAGGGAACCACGATGGAGTTGAGCGTTTTAGATCGTGAAGCTGCTGAAACATATGCTTATCCAATCGTCTCTATTGAAGAATTCTTTGCACACACAAGGAGCTGTTAGCCGTGATGGAAAAACTGCTCTTTGTAGGTCTCCCTGAACATAAGAGGACTGCTTCGTTTGAATTTTTTACGCAACTTCTTGAAAATACTTACCAAATAGAGTACACAAAAATTACAATTGACAAAAATTGGACAAATACCACCTATGCTTATAACAGAATTATTTTTTGGCAAAGGCTACCACCACCGGAACATTTGAGAGCTGTTTCGCCAACCAGCGTCGTCTATGTCCCCATGTACGACGAAGCTAGAAACTACAACCGACAGGTTATCAGAACTTGGGCGCCATTCAAAATAATATCTTTCTGCCGCTCCATACACGAAGATCTAACCGCGTGGGGATTTAATAGCAAGTATGTCCAATATTTTCCAAAGCCTATGGTGGAGGCTCCGCTGCCTTTGGCTGCGCATAAGGCTTTTTTCTGGAAAAGAGAGGGCTCCTATATCAACGAAGCGATTCCGGATGCCATGATCCCCTTGCTGCTTCACGATTCGGGAATGAAATTGCATTATCATTCTGAAACAAAGCCGGTCTGTGAAAAGGAATTCGAAGATATGGTTGCTTCCCGCTCGTCGTGGCTGAGGAGCAAAGAGGAAATGATATCGTTGTTGCGGGAGTGTTCACTTTACATTGCGCCAAGGGAAAGCGAAGGGATAGGTATGTCCTTCCTGGATGCCATGGCAAACGGCCTTGCGGTTGCGGGGGCGGATAACCCCACGATGAATGAATACATCTCCGATGGCCAAAATGGATATCTGTTCGACTTAATGAAGCCTTTGCCCATTAATCTTGAAAATCTCCAGCAGGTACGGGAGAAGAGCCTCGAATCATGCCAAGCTGGCTATGAGAAGTGGGAGAAAGAGAAGTGGTCTCTGATCGATTTTATTGAGGAACCACACCCCTCATCGCTGCTTGTACAAGTCCCACGAGGTTTTGAATACCGTTCTCTCAAACAGAAAAGCATGAGCTTCAGGGCAAAACGTCTGGTCAAAAGACTGGCGGGCAAATAATCTAATGCAGCGAAAGCATATAGTGCGGGTTTTTATCCCGGGGATTTTCGCATATATCGGAGGGGCTGAAAAATACACCGCTACCATTGTTCAGTATCTTGTGAACGCTTACAGAAACCTCGATATTGGGATTGTCTCATACCGGCATAATGGCGCCGGCAAAGCGAACGACATTGCAATTTTAAATGAAAATTATGACCTTGCGCTCCCTCCTGCCATCAAGACGATTTTGCTCGATGATGAGGGTAAAGGTATATGGGGCAGATTTATTGCCCACCAAAGGTTAAGAAATACATCGCATAATGTTGACCTGTACATGAATTGCTTTCACAACGTACAATTTTTCAAAGCAGCAAAGAATGTGCATATCGTCCATTTCCCGGCCCAGAGGCGGGTTTTAGGATCGCCGACGTTTGGCGGGAAGCCTCTATTAAAGCCACTGGCGGACGCTCTCGATGGGAAGTACAAAGACTGCTATGACCTTTTTATCTGCAATTCCCGTTTTTCCGAAAGCTGGCTCCAAGAATACTGGGGAATAGAGCCTGAACGCAGGGCAGTACTCTACCCTCCCGTTGCGCACGATGCAACCTGGTCTCCAGACCTCTATGATCAAAAGAAAAATATAATTCTTCTTGTCTCGCGCTTCGACCCACGAAAGAATATGCTTGAAGCTGTAGAATATTTTGTCACAAACGAGAATCGATTTTCGGCATGGCGCCTTGTCGTCGCGGGTTCCTGCAGTGATAACGACAAGGAATATTACAACCGTGTTGCCCTTGCATCGCGCGGGCATCGCGTGGACATACGACCCAACCTACCCAAGCCGGAGCTCGATGAATTGTACCAGGGGGCAAGTATATTCTGGCATGCTATGGGACTGGCAACCGATGAAAACAGTTGTCCCATCGAGGTGGAACATTTTGGTATTACTACCGTCGAAGCAATGTCTGCAGGCGCGGTTCCTGTGGTGATCGACAAAGGTGGCCAACGCGAGATTGTCGATGATGGTATCAACGGATTCCGCTGGCGGACCCTGGATGAACTTGGAAATGTGACGCAGAAGCTTATAGCTGACCCCGCGTTACGCCGCGCCCTGGCGGTCTCTGCCGTAGAAAAGAGCAACACCTATTCACTGGAAGCTTTCTATCATGCAATCGATGCCATTTTCATGGAGCATAGACTAATCCCAGAGGAATATCGAAAATGAAGACATTCGTGATCAGCCTCTCCGGCGACGATGTGCGCCGGAGCTTTATGCGTAGGCAGCTTGACGCTCTTGGTATCGATTACGAATTCTTTGATGCAATACGTGGATCCGAACGGATTGGAGATCTTCGCTGGTATGATGACGTCTCTGTACACCATCTTGAGGGTCGTAGCCTTCGTCCTGGTGAAGTGGGCTGTGCACTCAGCCATACTGCAGCCTATGCCGAAATAGTAAAACGCAGTCTCCCTTGGGCACTCATTCTTGAAGATGATGCAGTCCTGCATCGCGATTTACCCAATGTGCTATCGGTTATAGAAAGAGGTGCGGGCGCACAGGGGCAACTCATTTCGTTAAGCCGCTGCGATGCATATCTGCCGTGGACAAAAAAACATCTGTTCGGGGCTTTTGCTATAGTGACCCCATGGCTTGTAAAAGAAGGATCCATAGCCCAGGCCGTTGGATATGTAATATCACTGAAAGCCGCTGAGGCTATGGTGGAAATCAACGTGCCGGTCAAATTCCCTGCAGACAGTTGGGGGCATTATTGCGGCATAGTCGAATTCAAAGGAGTCATTCCGACACTCACGCTTGTGACGCAGAATGTAGACTTGGGCAGCACGACCCTGGAAAGCGGAAAGCGGCAAGCCTTTACTCCCTATTCAATAAAAGATCTTCTCCTGCATGGATTTACGACATATAATTCTTTCGGCCGTTTTCTCAAGCGGTCGGCGAAGCATTTGTTCGGTTCGTGAAGGAGTTGTCGTGGTAGCTGCGGAGTATGATCTTGTGGTCTGCGCGATCGAGCGTGACTTGCCTGTCCTTGAGATCGCCATACCCTATATGTGGCGATTTTTGGATCCTCGGCATCTCGTTCTTATCGCTTCCTCTCCATGTTTAGACAGATTCAGCACAAAATACCACGACGCCGAACACAAGAACGACCTGTGTCTTGTCGATGAGGACAAGGTCGCTCCCGGGCTCACCCTCAACTATGTCCGTTCCCTCCTTGCCGCCCGAGGTGCCAACCCTGCGAGAGGAGGATGGTATTTCCAACAGATGCTCAAGCTCTGCTACTCCCTCAATTCAATGGCGGACGACTACTACCTTGTCTGGGATGCCGATACAATTCCCTTGCGCCCAATGGATTTTTTTGATGAGACGGGCCGGGTGTTTCTTGAAAAGTCGAGTGAATTCAACCCATCATATTTTACTACCATGAAGAGACTGATCGGACTGGATAAATCCAAACCATATTCCTTTATCTCTGAACACATGATGTTTGAAAAAACTGTGGTAACCCAATTGCTTGCTTTGGTTTGTGGGCAGGATGGCCCATCAGGCAAGGTTGTGGCTGAGCGGATAATCTCGGCAATCGATGTGGGTCCCCTCAATGCGTCAGGTTTTTCAGAATTCGAGACTTATGGCACCTATGTCATGAGCCATTTCTCCGAACACTATCTGGTACGTGCACTACCCTCCCAACGCCAAGGAGTCCTGATTTATGGGCGCCAGCCTAAACCGCAAGACTTGTTTGCATTGAGCCGGCGATACTATTGGGCAAGTTTTGAGGCTTGGCCTGTCACTTCGGTAAAAACAAGGGTCAAGCGTTTTGCGTGGTCCGCGCTTGGCTCTGTAGAGGCCTGGGCGGCACGCAGGCTGGATTCGCATATGTACAAGGAATTTCTGGATATAACCAAAAAGGACGAAGCATGAAAATCGTCAAAGTGTCCGGGGGGCTCGGCAACCAGATGTTCCAGTACGCCTTTGCGCGGGCTCTGGAAGAGCGGACCGGCGACGAGGTCTACCTCGACCTTTCAACCTATGAATACATGCCGGCGCACAATGGCTTCGAGCTAGACAGGCTGTTCGCCGTACAATACAGGGCGGCGCGGGAAGAGGACGTCGAGCGTCTGGCGACTCACCCCCGCAACAGTCTCTCGCAGATACGGCGCAAATATTTCACTAAACGGACCCATCACATTGACCGCGTATTCCGCTACGATCCGTCGGTATTCGAACTAAAGGGTGACCGCTATTTCGAAGGCTGGTGGCAGAGCGAAAAATACTTCGCGCCATTCGCGGAGAGCCTCCGTGAGGAGTTCCGCCTTGTCGGTAATCCGGGCGAACGGAATCGACGGTTGGTCGAGACCATGGCTGACATTGGAGCCGGATCGGGTAAAGAAGGTGAAGTGGCATGCACCGATAAAAGTCATTTCGTCTCGGTTCACGTGCGACGGGGAGACAGCCTTCGGCTGCCGGAAACGCAGGTTTGTACCGAGACCTACTACCGTAATGCGTTCTCTCTGGTGAGAGAACGCATCGAGCGGCCTCATTTTCTGGTGTTCTCGGATGACCTTCCCTGGTGCCGCGCCCATTTCGGCCTGGACGCCGCAGAGGTCACTTTTGTCGATTGGAACCGAGGGTCTGACAGCTGGCGCGACATGTGGCTCATGAGTCGCTGCAGGAGCCACATAATAGCGAACAGCAGCTTTTCCTGGTGGGGGGCTTGGCTCGATCCGTGTCTCGGGAAACTCGTGGTAGCCCCGGAGCGCTGGTCTCTGGCCTCTCCGGGCAGATTCGCCTATTATCGGTATGATTTCGGCGATATAGTTCCCGAAACCTGGGTAAAGGTGCCCTTACACTGATGGCAGTGCCTCTGTCCGCGTTCCGGCGCTACCGGGGCATGCTGAAGGGAGCAGCGCAGTGAGGATTCTCCACGTCGTGACCAACGCCGACCTGGGCGGGGCGCCGCGCGTCGTCACTGAACTCGCCAACAGGGCGGTGCGGGATGGTCATATCTGTGCGGCTGCCTCGGTTCCGGCGGGACCGTTCTGGGCACACCTTGATCCTCGCGTCGAACGCATGCCCTTGCGTCATTTGCGCCGGGAAATTCACCCTGTCCAGGACCCGTCCGCGGTGCTCGAGCTTGTCCGGCTCTTCCGGCGTTGGAAACCCGATATCGTACACCTCCATTCGTCCAAGGCGAGCGTCCTGGGGCGATTCGCGGCCCTGCTTGCCAATTTCCCCGCAATCCGCCGCATCCCGACCGTCTACACCATTCACGGCTTCGACACCATCCTGAAAACGCACAGAAAATTCCTGCCGCTGGAACGGATAATGGCGCGCATTACCTCCGCAATTGTTCCGGTCTCGGCCTACGACAGACGGAACCTTGAGGAGGCCGGCATTCACGGCAATGTACGGCTCATCCACAATGGCGCGAGCGACCGGTTCGGTATGACGCCGGATCCAGCGGTGACGGAGCGAATCGGAGTGGCCCGGGCTGAAGGCGCGACGATAGTCCTGAGCATCGCCAGGCTTGAGGCGCCCAAACGTTTCGATCTGTTCCTCGAGGTGGCGCGGGCTTTCGCCGGCACGGGTGCGGGCCAGCCTGCCGACTCTGCCGCGAAAGTGGCCTTCTTCTGGATCGGCAACGTCCAGTCCATAGATCAGACCAGTCTTCCGCCCAATGTTGAAATGCTCGGCGAAGTGCCCGAAGCCGGCAACTGCATCAACCTATGCGACGTCTTCCTTCTGCTTTCCGACTACGAGGGACTTCCGATGTCCATTCTGGAGGCCTTATCTTGCGGGAAGCCAATCGTCGCCTCCGATGTGGGGGGCATAGGCGAGGCGGTGGGCGTGGCGGGTGGCACTGAAGCCGGCATCCTCGTGCCCAATGAGCGCAGCGCAGCCTCAATGGCGACCGCACGCCTGGTTGGTGATCCGGATCTTCGTGCCCGGCTTGGCGCATCAGCCCGGCGACGCTACGAGCAGGGTTTTTCCGCGGATTCGATGTGGCAGGCCTATCTTCGGCTCTACATGGGGCTACGCTGATAATTGTGCTCCATCCATAGTGGCCCCAGTCCGCAAAACGCGGCAATTGATAGATCGCTTGGGACAGTGATATAGTTGCTGACGATTATGCCACAGAATTTAAAACGCCGGCAATTCTTCATGGTCTTCGTCGATGTGGTTCTGATGTACCTGGCCCTGGTGCTCGCCCTCGTTGTCAGAAAAGGCACTCTTCTCTCCTCGGATTACCTTTGGGAACATGTCATCCATTTCACCCCGGTATTTGCAATCTGGGTTGTCATTTTCTACATTCTCGGCTTTTACAGACTGGACCGGACTTTCAATACCTATAATTATCTTAAGCTCTTCATCAGCGGGCTCCTGGTCGCGGGACTTGCCTCGGTCATCTCTTTCTATATCAATCCTAACGCGTATATAGCCCCCAAACTGCTCCTCGTTCTGTTGCTCATCATCTATGGCCTGTTGCTGTGGACCTGGCGCTACTTGTACGAGAAGCTTTGGTCCCAGAATCACAAATACAGAGTCGGCGTGGGTTTTATTGGGGTTACGCAAGAAGTCGGACAAGTCATCAGAGAACTGAACCGTCACACGCTTGTCGGTCACGATGCGCGGTTCATTTACAGTGAAGACCCCCATGTGCAGACCTTGGACGACAATCTTCCGCTGATCCGCGATTCGGGCATGATACGCACTACGGTGGAGAAGACCAATGCCGATCTTATCGTCATAGCGGCCGGGCAGAAAGAACTCTCGTCCGAACTCATCAGGGAACTCTACGGCCTGCTGGACATGAAAGTGCGTTTCATGCGGCTGCCTGATTTCTATGAGATGATCTTCAGGCGCGTCCCCATAAACGCAATCAATGAGTCCTGGTTTCTGGAAAATATTGATTTGAGGGCGGCGGTGCCCTACGAAACGATCAAGGGGATATTTGACCGGATTCTGGCTTTAATTTTGCTGCTCATCTGCCTGCCTTTTATCCCATTCATCGCGCTGGGCATCAAGCTGGAGAGCAAGGGACCCGTATTTTTCAAACAGGAGCGCATGGGTCGCAATGGCAAACCTTTCATGATGATCAAGTACCGGACCATGCGGGTGGAAGGGAACGACTTTTCCCCCACAGAGAAAGATGACGGGCGCATCACCAGACTTGGCTCCTTCATGAGGGCGACCAGAATTGATGAAACGCCGCAGGTCCTGAACATTCTGAAGGGTGACATGAGCTTTATCGGACCTCGTCCCGAGCGGCCCGAGATAGCCCGCAAACTGGCCGAGGCAATCCCCTATTACCAGCAGCGCCACCTCCTCAAACCCGGCGTCACCGGCTGGGACCAGGTCTGCGGCGAGTATCATTCACCCTCAATCGCCGATACCAAGAAAAAACTTCAGTACGACCTTTATTATCTCAAGAACATATCATTCTCACTCGATGTCTCGATTTTTTCCAAGACCATCATGACGATGCTCCGGAGGAAAGGGCGCTGAGAAGACAGGATAACAATAGAAAAGAGAATTTCAAGTCGAAGGCGATAACTTCTTCATCATGGCGAAATTCATCCCCGAATGAACTGCCTTCCTGCCGAAAATTTTCGTTTGACAGAATAAAAAAGTGACTCTATACTGTGCGTGTACGTTACCGCAGATGGTTGTACTGTGATTGTACCCGCCTCGGCAAGCAACGCAACGGGAAGGGGGCAACATGACTGTTCGAGAGATTGCGGAGAAAGCGGGTGTCTCGATCGGGACCGTGGACCGAGTCCTGCACAACCGTGGCAGAGTTTCGCCCAAGACGAAAGCATCAATCCTCGCCATCATCGAGCAATCGGGCTATACGCCCAATCCAATCGCCAGGCACCTGAAGCTCAACAAAAAATATCCTTTCGCGGTGATTATGCCCGTATCGGATGAAGACTCGGGCTACTGGCGAATCGCGTGCGCCGGAATTCAAAAAGCCCAGAAAGAGCTCGCGGCGTTTGGGGTGAGCGTCAAGCGCTTCGAGTTCAACCGTTATGTCCGGGCTTCTTTTGCGAAGGCTATGGCATCCTTTGATCCGATGCAGTTTGCCGGTCTGCTCATCGCTCCTGTCATTCCCGACGAGACCACTGCCCTGCTGAGCCGTCTGCCCGCGAATTACCCTGTCGTCTTCTTCGATGCGCAAATCCCCACCTTCAAACCCCTGACCCGCATCGGACAGAATGCCTATCAGAGCGGACTGCTGGCGGGGCGCCTCCTGGAAGCTTTTTCCAGCCGCTCCGGGCCCTATGTCATTGTCGGCACCCATAGCGAAGATTATCATATCCGCAGGCGTATCGAAGGCTTCAATGCCTATTTCGAACATCTTGCCTATGAAGTGCACCTTCGGGAATGCTTCGATATCGAGCACCGCGAAAAACGTGAGCACTTTACCCGTCTCCTGCTACAGGAATTTTCTTCCATTGACGGAGTCTTTGTCACTAATGCCTCGGTCCACGGAATCGCGGCGGACCTCAATAGGCGGCCGGGCCAAAAGCATATAACGGTGGTAGGCTATGACCTCGTGCCGGAAAACATAAGGCAGATCGAAGCGAGAACCATCGACTGCATTATCTCCCAACGACAGGAACAGCAGGGCTATCAGGGCATCTACCAGCTGTACCGGTCGGTCGTGCTCGGCCAGTCCGTTGAGCCTGAGATCGAGATGCCTATCGATATTCACCTCAGGGAAAATCTGCCGACAGAGTCCCATGGCGAGACGCAAAAGGCCGAGATCCACGTTTCTAAACACAGTGAATCCAGCCTCTGTGAGGAGGCTTGAGACGATCAAGAAAGATTGATGTTTTATAGGAGTCAC
>DJVZ01000049.1 GCA_002441395.1 Spirochaetaceae bacterium UBA6243
TTTTTTAATCTCTTCAGGTCTAATTCCTCGCAGCCTGCTGCGAGGTTGTTGATTCAAGCCTTGACAGAAAATAAGATTTTACTTGTCTCCTGAGAATATCCGTAGTACGATATATTCAGAATTCCACATTAGGAGGTCATGGTATGGAGCTTAAAGAGGCCTTTAAAACCGCCATTAAGGGCGAAATTGAAGGACGCGAGCTTTACAGGACAGCCGCAGAAAAAACAACCGACAAGAAAGCTAAGAAAAACTTTGCCCTCTTGGCCGATGAGGAACAAAAACACCTTGATGCGCTTCTCAAACTCGCACAAGAGTATAACGAAGGTAAAGACCTGACGATTCCCAGCCTTCCCGCACCGACAAGCTTTCAGGACGCCGAAAGTCCTATCTTCACCAAAGAATTCAAGGAAACGATCGCCAACAAAGACTTCGAAATGTCAACTCTGTCCATAGGCATAAAACTGGAGATTGAATCCGAAAAGTTCTACCGCGAGATGGCAAAAATGGCGACCGGACCCGACTTGAAGAAGTTCTTCGAATACTTGGCCGATTGGGAAAAAGGTCACTATGAATACTTAAGCAAACAGATCAGCTTCTTTGAAAGTTACTACAGCGCAAAATACAGTATGGCCAGATTCTAGGTATTTACCGTCTGCGTCGGCTGGGACAAGCGAGACGTAGGCCGATACAGACGGTATTCCATGTCCGGTCCGCATCGAATGTCATTCTTGGTCTCTCCTGCAATTTTCAGCCAATTCTCATCGAATTCAAATACCCTCCTAACTTTCACAGGGTAAGGTAAGACAATTCTTGAACCCTAAGGAGGGAATAGCCATGAGAAAAGACTCAAAGAAAGGCATCATCCTCGCTGTGCTGATCCTGCTCGCGGGAATGCAGGTCTTTGCGCAGAGTGTGATAATGCTTATCCCCGATGGCATGAGCGTCGCCGGCACCACCCTGGCCAGGTTCTATAAGGGCGCGCCGCTTGCGCTGGATCCCATCGCCTGCGGCCTGGTCAGCACCTGGAGTTCCGATGGCACCATCGCCGATTCGGCCCCGGCTGGTTCGTCCTATGCCACAGGCTGGGCCTCCCAGACGGGCAACATCGCCACGATCGGCAAATCCTATGTGCTTCCTGGGGTCGAAATTCCCGACTATGAGGCACAGCGGCCAGTGGCCACCATTCTGGAAGCCGCGCGGCTGAGCGGGCGCTCGACCGGCATCATTTCCACTAGTGAATTCATGCACGCGACGCCGGCTGACTTCAGTGCGCATGATCCTTCGCGTTCGAATTACGACAACCTGGCCGAACAGATCGCCTACAATGGCATCGATGTAGTCCTCGGCGGAGGCACGCCCTATCTGAATGCGGACAAAAGAAAGGACAAGGAAGACCTCAAGGCGATCATCGATGCGAACGGTTACACCTTCGTCGACAACACCGCCGCACTGAAGTCAGCTCCCGACGGGAAGCTCTTCGGCGTCTTCGGCAAGGACAAGTCGGCCACCGCGATGTCCTATGACATCGATCGCGATCCTGCGGTCGAACCCTCGCTCGCCGAGATGACGGCCAAGGCCATTGAGATTCTTTCGGCAAACAAAAAGGGATTTTTCCTGATGGTTGAAGGCTCCAAGGTAGACTGGGCCGCCCACGCCAACGATCCTGTCGCGTTTGTCACCGACATCCTCGCCTTTGACGACGCGGTGAAAGTGGCCCTCGATTTCGCGAAGCAGGACGGCAACACGGTCGTCATTGCCGTCACCGACCACGGGAATTCCGGCATCTCAATAGGAGACCGCTCAATCAGCTCGGGATACGACAAGACACCCTGGACCACCTTCATCGATCCGCTGAAGAAGGCCAAAGTCACCGGTGAAGGCCTGGAGGCAAAGCTTGCTTCCCTCATCAAGGTCGATGGCACTTACGAACCCTCGGAGGCGCCCGTAATCCGCCAGACTGTTGCCCGGTATCTGGGGATTACTGATTTGACCGATGCGGAAGTCGAGGCGATCGGCAAGACGAAGGCCGGCTCGATGAACTACACCGTCGGACCCATGGTCGCGGGCAGGGCAAAAATCGGCTATACCACGAACGGCCACACAGGCGAGGATGTCGTGCTCTACTGCTACGATCCTTTCGACAAGAGGATCACCGGCCTCGTAAGGAATACCGACGTCGCCTTGTACATGGCCAGCACGCTGAACGTCGATCTTGGGCAGGCTACTTCCCGCCTGTTCCAGGATGCGGCTTCAATGTTCGCCAAGAAAGGAGCCACGGTTTCCATGGATACAACGGACCCCGAAAACCCTGTCCTCGTCGTCACGAAAGCTGATCAGACGCTCCGCGTGCCCCGCAACAAAAGCTATGCCTATCTCAACGGCAAGGCAATCGCCTCGGACGGAGTCGCGGTGTACAACGGTACAAAATGGTATGTCGCCAAGAATCTGATTGATTTGATTGACTGAATGAGAAACACCTACGGTTTTGCCGCGTTCACGTCCGCATAGATGTCGAAGACGCGGTCGAGCATCATGAGTTTGATGACGGATGCCGGCTGGTCGCGCAGGTCTGCCAGCCGGAAGAAGCCCCCGGCCTCGCGGGCGCATTTGAGGCCTGAAATCAGGGCCGAAAGCCCCGAGCTGTCGATGAAGACGATGCCGCCCATCTCCAGGATCAGCCGTGATTTGCCTGCCTCCACGATCTGCTTGATCCTGTGTTTGAATTCCGGAGCGCTGGCCCCGTTCAGTCTGCCCGACACCACCACGACACTGTAGGTTGCGGTGGTGTCTTTTTCTTCGATGACGAAATCCATTCAGGGCCTCCTTGATGACTCAGGACTTTTTCTCTGCGCCGGGATCGCCAGCGCTATCAGGCTTGCCGGCATCGTCTAGTGCCGGCATATCACTTGATGGCGCGTGGCCACTCCGCGCGTCGCCGCGCGCGAATTCCGGCAGTTGCGCGCTCCATCCATCCGGCGGTTGATAGTAAAGCGCTTTCACGACGACGGCAAGGGATATGATGTTGTAGATGGACCATGTGAGATTGACCGCCAGACCGACGGGAGGAATTCCGCGACCCAGGAAAAACTCGATGATGCCGTACGTCGCGGCGGCTATCGTGAGGACGATGACCGTCGTCTGCGGCCAGATGAGGCGGAAGTCGTGTCCGCCTTCCTTCTGCTTGGGTGTCACCACGAAACCGAGCTTTTTGCCGGACAGCACGCTGAGAACGGCCCTGATGTTCAGCGGAAACATGGCGAGGTTGTACTGTTCTCCCCGCCACACGGGAATGCCCGACGCGACGAACCGGAACATGATCTTGTTCATGACGAAGAAGGGAATGAACCGCACGAAGAAATCGGTCGACCAGGAATTTACGGGAGCTATGCCCGTGAAGAAGTAGATGATCGGGGCGAGGAGCAGGACGAGGTTGAAAAAGCCCGAAAAATAGGAATACATGGTCGCGAAGTACATCATCTTCTGGGGGAGGGAAAGCCCTTTCTTGAACAGCGGGTTTTCCCTGACGAAGACCTGTACCGTTCCCTGAGCCCATCGCAGCCGCTGCTTGAGCGAGGTCCCGAGGTCTTCGGGCGCAAGGCCGTAGGCCAGGACTTCGGGGTAGAAGACGCTTTTCCACCCGAGGGAGTGGAGGCGCATGGCGGTGGCCATATCCTCGGTGATGCTGATGGTGGCGAGGGCCTGCACCGGTACCGCCTCATCGCTGCGGGCGAGGTTGAGTGCCTCGACGTACTCTTCGGAGTCGCGCAGGGCCTCAAATGACGGTGGGGTCTTGCGCGCGATGGAATCGAGGTTCCCGATGATGTGGCGGTAGACGGCTGCCGCTTCCGCGTCGCCGCTTTCCGCAAGTTCGTTCATGGCGCCCGCTATTTCTCCCACTTCTTTTTTCGAGACGAGGAATTCCGCATCGCGGACAGCCTCGATCACGAGATCGCTGACATGCTCGAGGGGAGCCTGGTCGTCGAGGGCTTCCCTGGCGGCCTTGAGTCCTTCAGTGAGGCGCTTGACCGCGGCGCAAGTTTCCTCGTCATCGCAGGATGTTTTCTTCACGCGCTTTGTGAGCTTGTCTACCATTTCTCTTTCACGCTTTTCCACAGTTTCGACATATTCGCGGATACCCAGCTGCATGAGGGCCTCTCTCCGGAGCACCGCGTTGGACCCGCAGAAGAAGGCGGCGTTCCATCCGTCCTTGCCCTGCTGAATGGGGCCGTAGAAGAGCGAAGCCTCGTTTCCGAAGGGATCCCCAGGGGGAAGGTTGTAAAAATATTGCGGCGTCTGGACGAAGGCGAGGGCCGGATCGGAGAAAAATCCCAGGGTTTTGCGTAGAATGGCCGGCG
>DJVZ01000025.1 GCA_002441395.1 Spirochaetaceae bacterium UBA6243
ATGACAAAACGTACGTACGGTCATTGCGTGACAGCAAGCCCCTTCTGAGGATCCTTTTGGGGCTCCGCGCACGGCGATTCGAGCCGGCCATCCCGTATACGGATCGTCCGCGAACAGAAGCGCCCCACTTCCTCGTCGTTGTGCGAGACGAAGATGACGGGGCAGCCATAGGAGAGCAGCGTCTTCTTCAGTTCGTCGCCGATGGCATCCTTGAGTTCAGTATCCAGCGCTGAAAAGGGTTCGTCCAGCAGGATGGCCTCCGGCTGGGACGCGAAAAGGCGGGCCAGGGCAACGCGCTGCTGCTGGCCGCCCGAAATCTGCCGGGGATATCGAAAAGCCAGATGTTCTATGTGGAGCATCTCCATGTACTGCCTGGCAGATCGGCCGGCGCGGCGCTTCCACTCGGGGTACGATTCCTCACTGCGGCGACCGATACCGATGGCCACATTCTTGATTACGTTCATGTGAGGAAAGAGGGCGTACGATTGAAAGAGATACCCAACCCTTCTCTCGCGGGAAGGGATATCTATCTCTCGCTCGCTGTCGAATAGAATCCTTTCGTTCAACCGGACATGTCCCCGGTCGGGACGGACGATCCCCGCTATGCACTTGAGGCTCATGCTCTTGCCGCTACCCGAGGGGCCGAGCAAACCCAATATCTCACCCTGCGCCACGCTGTATCGTGTCTCGAGCACGAAGGGCTTGTGGAAATCGGGAGAAGCCACTCTCAGGTACAGAGACGCCTCCAGACTCACCCTCTCCTCCTCGAGTCGAAGTGGGTGGTCAGCGTGAGAGATACGCACGAGATGGCCACGATGATTCCCACCCAGATCCATGCCGTCCTCATGTCGCCGCCGGCAGTCGCGAAATAGATGGCCATCGGCATGGTCTGCGTCTTGCCCGGAATATTGCCGGCGATCATCAGGGTGGCTCCGAATTCCCCCAGACTCCGGGAGAAGCTCAATGCCAGCCCTGCCATGAGTCCGGGCCAGGCTTCCGGCACCATAATATGGAGAAATAACTTCCATTCGGCCATTCCCAATGTTCTTCCCGCCCAGAGGAGTTCCTGATCGATCTGTTCGAAGGCGCCACGGGCGGAGCGGTACATCAGGGGAAAGGAGACCACCGTCGCCGCGATGACAGTAGCTTTCCAGGAAAAAATGACCGCCTTCTGCCCCATCCTGGCCAGCAGAACGCCGAACGGGCCATTCCTGCCGAACAGAACTAACAGAAAGAACCCGAGAACCGTCGGAGGAAGGACAAGTGGCAAGGTGAGGATCGTATCCACGATAGCCGCCTTCCTCCCTCGCAGGGTATAGCAGAGCCTGGCCACGACCGTGCCGAGTACAAAAACGATCGCGCTCGAGAGCGCCGCGGCCCTGAGGGAGATATAGAGGGGAGAGAGGTCGAACATAGGCTAGATGACCGCGAAGCCGTACTTTGCGAATATCTTGACCGCCTCGTCGGAGGACAGGAAGTCCTCGAAGGCCTTCGCCTCCTTTGGATGGGCGCTGTCCTTCACGACGCCGACGGGGTAGACGATCTTCTCGTGGCTGTTCTCGGGGGCGATGGCGGAGACGATCACCTTGTCGCTGATCTGGGCATCGGTGGAGTAGACGATGCCCGCGTCGACGTTGCCGGTCTCGACCCAGAAGAGGACCTCCCGCACATCCTTTGCCAGCACCAGCTTGCCGGAGATGGCGTCGCTGAGCCCCAGGTTCTTGAACACCTGATCGGCGTACTGGCCGGCGGGCACCGACTTGGGATCGCCGATGCCGATCTTCGTCACCGAAGGCTTGCGCAGATCGTCAAAGCTGGAGAGCTTGATGCCGTTCTTGGGGACGACGAGGACGACGTGGTTTTCCAGGATGTTCCTGACCGTCGAAGTATCCATAAGGCCCTTGTCCGCGAGGGCTTTCATCTGCTTGAGACCGGCGGAGAAGAACAGGTCGGCGGGCGCCCCCTGTTCGATCTGCTGCTGCAAAGCCCCGGAAGACCCGTAGTTGCAGCGGATTATGATCGATGGGTTCTTTGCCATGTAGACGGCCTTCAACTCATTCATGCAATCCGTCAGGCTGGCCGCGGCGCTGATCAGCAGCTCGGTTTTCTGCTTGGAAGCGCCCTGGGCGAATCCCGCGACAAGGCTCAACAGGACAAACAGACATACGAAAAACCGTTTCTTCATAATTTCCCCTCTCCTTTTCTATATATGTGAATCCACGGCGCATTCGCCCTGGGTCCCTTGCAGAATGGCCAGACCGTGGGGCAGTGGCTCCAGAATGGTCTGGAGATTTTCCACGGCGGCCTTGGGGCTGCCGGGAAGATTGACGATGAGCGTCTGCGCGCGCGTCGCGCAGACCGCGCGGCTGAGTGAAGCCCGTGCCGTGACGGAGAGACTCCGCAACCTCATCAGCTCGGCGAGGCCCGGCACCATCCGCTCCGCGATATCGATTGTCGCCTCCGGCGTAACATCCCTGAGCGACAGCCCTGTGCCCCCTGTCGTCAGAAGCAGATCGGCCGCATAAGAATCGCAGACGCGAGCCATCAGCGCGGAGAGCTGCTCCCTGTCGTCGGGCAAGAGTGCGGTGCCGACCACTTCATACCCCTGTCCCGTCACCAGATGCTGCAATGCAGGGGTGCTTTCATCGTTCCGCTCTCCTGCATACCCCTTGTCGGAAGCACAGAGAATGAAGACGCGCTGTGCCGTATAGGCCTCGATCGGCATGCCCGGCCTCAGAATTCCTCCGTGGAGCACTCGGGCGAAGGTCCCTTCGGTGGGCATGATGCACTTGCCCATCCGTTTCTGAATGTCGCAGCCGCTGTGGCATACCTTGCCGATCTGAGTCATGCGCAGCACCACTTCGCCGCAGACAAGCACCGTCCCCACCGGAAACGCGGGAAAGTCGAGGCCATACGCGAGAATGTTCTCGCCGAAATCGCCGTCGGCGACATCCGCTCCCTGCCGGTTGAAGGCATCTACCGTACTGGCGGAGAGCAGGCTGATCTGCCGGTGCCAGGTCCCCGCGTGGGCATCGCCTTCAATGCCCCAGTTGGCTTTCAGCGTAGCCTCTTCCACCGGATGCTTTGCCGTCCCCTTTCCACTGCTGGCACAGATTGCCTTAATTGTTCCCTTTTGCACGTCCTCAACCTCCGACAGAAGAGAGCGGCCACTCTACGGGCCCCGACTGAAACGCGTGGCGGAGCCGCTTGGTCAGCACAAAGTCGGCGATCCGGCCGCGCATCTCGTCCTGGGAACAGCCGCGATCGAGCAACTCACTGAGATTCAGATGATCCGAGTGATAGAGACAGGTCTTCAGCCATCCCTCATTGGTGAGACGGAGTCGCTGGCACCGTGAACAGAAGCAGCTGGTCAGCGCCCCGATGAGTCCGACATCGACGCCGCCGAAGCGCCGGTATTCCGCGGGGCCGGAACCCCAAGGCTCATCACCTTTTGACACGGAGTTAGCCCCCAAGCCCTGAGGAGGGCAGACAGACGCTTCTTCCCCGTATTCCTCGCCGAGAAAGGCGACGAGGGTTGCGGTGGAAACCCCTTCGCATCGGGCTCCGTCTCCGAAGGGCATCAGCTCGATGAAGCGGAGGGGAATGCCAAACTTCCCCGCAAAATCCATCAACTGGCGGACTTGGCTCCGGTAGGTGTCGGCGAGGAGCACAGCGTTGAGCTTGACCGCAAGGCCTTCGGACAGGGCCGCACCGATGCCCTCCAGCACGGGCCTGACAGGGAAGCCCCCTGTCAGGGAAGCGTACAAGTCCGCATCGACGGCATCGAGGCTTACGTTCACCGATTGGATGCCCGCTTTTCTCAGCGCACGGGCATCCCGAACGAGGCTTGTACCGTTAGTGGTCAGCGCGAGCCGCTCGAATCCGAGCGAAGAGAGCCTGACAATCAGCGGGATGAGCCCTGGACGGACGGTGGGCTCACCCCCGGTGATGCGCAGGGTCCGTATGCCCATTGAGCGGAACAGGGAACAGAGGAGAACCACATGGTCATCGGACAGACCCCGGTGGACGACGCCCGGTCCGCAGTATTGGCAACGATAATTGCAGGCTTCGGTCACCGAGAGCCTGAGATAGGTGTGGGTCCGGCCGAAGGAATCTCTGATGCCGGCAATGCCGGCTTCACCGTCGGTCATAGCGCCCGCTCTTTCCTCCATCCTTGAACTGGAGATGGACGTCCTCCACATGCATCGAACGGTCGATTGCCTTGCAGAAGTCATAGATGGTCAGCAGCGCGACAGTCGCCCCCGTGAGGGCTTCCATCTCGACACCCGTCTTCCCCGTTGAGGTAACCGTACAGACCGCCTCGACAGCACATTCGTCGGGCAGAAGTCGAAAATCGGCCTGGACGGAGGTCAAAAGCAGCGTGTGGCAGAGGGGGATGAGAGACGGTGTCTGCTTGGCAGCCATGATGCCGGCAATGCGGGCCGCAGCAAGCACGTCCCCCTTCGGGGCGGTCCCGCCGGCGATGGCGCCGAAGGCCTGCCGGTTCATGAATATCCTGCCGGATGCGATGGCTCTGCGTTTCGTATCTTCCTTAGCGGAGACATCAACCATGATGGCCCTGCCGTTCTCATCAATATGCGTCATGGCGTCGTTCATCTAGATGCCTCCGTTGCCGAATCCGCAGTTGGGGAAGGTGCAGGGCCGGCACTGCAGGCAGAGCCCGCCGTTGCCGAGAGAGGCAATATCGTAGGCCGTGACGGGAATCCGCGCCACGAAACGGGGAAGCAGGATGTCGAAGATCGTCCTCTCCGCGTACATGACGCAACCAGGAAGACCGAGGACCGGCACGTCCCCGAGGTAGGAGACGAGGAACATCGCTCCGGGAAGTACGGGTGCCCCGTAACTCACTATCCTCGCTCCGCTGTCCCTGATCGCCTTCGGCGTCCTGTCGTCGGGGTCGACGCTCATGCCTCCCGTGCAGAGCACCATCTCCTCGCCGTCCACGACCGCTTGTCTGATGCAGGAAGCGATGTAGGTCTCATCGTCTCCGGTCAGAATCTTCGCGGAGACCGACACGCCCACTTCGGCAAGCTTTTGCTCGACAACTGGAGAGAACGTATCCTCGACAATGCCCTTCTTGACCTCGCCGCCGGTCACCAGGACCGTACATCGTCTGATCACATATGGCCTGATGGAGAGCAGGGGGTTGGACGTTCCGGCGATGGCTGTGACCTGATCCATCTTCGCCGCATCGATCACCAGGGGAATGACCCGCATGCCAGCCAGTTTGTCGCCTTTTCGGACCCCTGAAAAATTGTGGCGCGTGGCGATCATGACCTCCCCGAGACTGTTGATGCGCAAGAGCCTCTCCAGGTCGATCTGCAGCACGCCTTCACAGGTGGCCCTCAGTTCGATCTTTCCCTCCTTGACATCACTCCTCTCCATGTGGTCGTTCATGGTGGCGTTGCAGAGAATTTCGGCCGCCTCGTTCTCATGGAGCATGCCTTCCTGCTTCTCCCACACATAGAGGTTCTCCTTCCCCATGGAAAGCAGGATGGGAATATCCTCTTCTCTGACGATATGTCCCTTGCGGAAGCGGGCGTCCTTGGTCACGCCCACGATGATCTGCGTCATGTCGTGACAGAGGACATGACCCACTGCGTCCTGTGTACGTATGAGTTTCACTGTTGTGCCTCGGGAAAATAGCGTTCGAAACAGACCTGGACCGCCGCGCGCGATTCGGCCACGAAGGCGTCGTAGCGCTCCATGAAGGAGTGGCCTTCCTTGGTGAGAGATGAGCCTCCCCCATCCACTCCGCCGATATTCTTCACCGTCAGCGGATAGCCCAGTTTCTTCTCCGCAACGTGGATGATCTTCCAGCCTTTGGAATAGGACATCCCCATCATATTCGCCGCCGCGGAAAGAGAGTTCGCGACATCGATATTGTGAAGCAACTCATTGACACCGGGACCAAAAAACGCTCCATCCGAAGTGAAAGGTATCCGGACGTAAAAAGAGAAAGCCATAGATACTCACCACCGTTATGTTTTCATAAATATAAGGAAAGCATAAAAAGAGTATAGGGCCACGCTCTCATGTTTGTCAACAAATATACTTTACCTGCGCTCAATATATCATTATTTTCTTAATATGAGATATTTGATATATAAAAAACATCTCATAAAGGAGTTATGTTATGTCATTCACAGTTCCCGAATTACGATATCCTTTCGACGCCCTGGAACCTTACATCGACGCCGAAACCATGCGCATCCACCACGACAAGCACCACGGCGCCTACGTCGCCAACCTCAACAAGGCCATAGACGGGACCGAATACGCATCCTGGAGCATCGAGGCCATCGCGCGCGATTGGGGCAAATTGCCCGACACGATCAGGACGGCGGTCCGAAACAACGGCGGAGGCCATTACAACCACAGCCTTTTCTGGGAGTTGATCGGCCCCGGAGCCGGCGGAAAACCCACCGGAGTCCTCGCCTCGGCGATCGATCGTGACCTGGGCGGATTCGACGCCTTCAAGGGCGCATTCACCAAAACAGCCCTGGGGCGCTTCGGCTCAGGCTGGGGTTGGCTCTCCCTCGGACCCGACAAAAAACTCATCGTCGAGTCGACGCCAAACCAAGATAACCCTCTGGCTGAGGGCCACATTCCCCTCCTCGGCGTGGACGTCTGGGAGCATGCCTATTACCTGAAGTATCAGAACCGCAGGGCCGATTACCTCGAGGCATTCTACAACGTGATCGACTGGAAGGCCGTCGCGGCCCGCTTCGAGAAAGCCATGAGCTGAGAGTGAATGAGGACCTTGTATTGATTCGAGGGCGGAGGCGCATTGGCAATACTTTGGCCCGCTGTCTCCGCCCTCCTGCTCACCATGAAATATGAATCACCCGCAAGGTTCCCTCTCACTCACAGAAAGATCAACAAAAGCCAATCACTGGTACACACTTCCTGCGCCATGGAGAATGCACAGAAAGCAAGGCATTCAACAAAATGGTCAAGAACTTCAGTACTATAGCGTATCCTTAGCCCATAACCACAATGAGGATTCTCATCATTTCTCAGTTCTATGCACGCCTTCCCTGCGCTGTCTGGCCGTACACGGTGATAAAATACGCGCTCCTCATAACCTTCGGTAGGCGCAAGTAATTCCTGCCATTTTTCAGCTTCATCTTCAAACTTCTTATTGCGACTTACGACTTCCTTCGAATCAATGCATATCTTCGATTTTTCAGACAGAAATGGGAAACCAATGTTCATATGATAGAGGATCATGAATTCCGATCGTCTGTAGCCGGTATTCCGGATGCAATCTGAAATAGTTATTGCATTTTCCCCAAGTTGGGAACTAAAAAACACAAATAGTATATTTGTTCAATCAAGCGCGAAGCGCCTGCAAGAAGCACGACAACAGGGTGTACCAGATAAGCGGTGGTTTGGTGCAGGCTGCTTTATTCTTCTGCATCTTCCGATGAATGGCGATTCAGGCAGCTTTCTTATTTACAGGACGAAACTTCACTTTTCTCTTTGAAGAATCCTTTCATTCCCGGAAAGGTTACTGTATTTTTTTCTTTCAGGAACTGCTTGACTCTCCGGGCCTTATATGTGTTAGCCGATTTTCACCGCTTTACTTTTAATCCTAAATACTTCTCCATAGGATCAAAGTCTCTATCATTATGGAGCAACTCAAACCCCTTCTCTATACAAAAGGTCCCAATTATTACATCTATTGTTTTTCTTACTGTAACTCCCTTTTCCCTTAACTTCCTATAATTCGCTGCCGTGATCAGCGCCATCCCCTTTCCTAAAAAATCATAATACTCAAGCCGATCCATTATCTGTTTTGCTACCTTTATATCCTTTTCTTCTCTAAATCCCTGTAGAAATTCAACAATGATTATGTCTCCGGTCGCTACTCTATCATGGAGCAATTCATTATCAAGAAGATCTGTATGAGGTGCATTTATTCCTCGTACATAATCAATCCAGACTGAAGTATCGGCTATAATCATTTGTCTAGTCTCATCTCTTCAAGATTTCCTTCCCAATTAAGTTTCCCCCGAAACTTTCTGATTTCTGATTGCTCCCTCTGGGCTACAAGCAGCTTCAAAGCTTCTTCTATCGTCTCTTTCTTCGTTTTATATCCAGAAAGCTTCTTTGCTTTATTCATTAAATTATCATCAATTACAATATTTGTTCTCACAGCACATACCTCCGTAATGTGTATAATACATTTATAGTATACACATATCAGGGTCAATAGTAAAGATACATTTTGTATTTGGGGTCTCCTGAAAAACTGAGCCTGTAATATTTTTTGTGTAAACGACTCGATTCATAGCGGCACCCGGTCGCCATACAGAATCGCAAATTGATTGCCGAATTCCAGTCTCGTATCGGCATTGTCCACTTCTTCGAAATGTTCTGCAAGGCCATGAACACGATCGAACCGAATATGCTCACCCCGTTGACGCTCGTCAGCAGTTGCACCTCTTCTCGAAAGCGCTCTATCCCAACTCGCAGGACAGCCTCCTTTATCTTCTCTTTCTCTTCGCTTCGTAGGTCGTTACCATTTTCGTATTTTAAGGGCTTCATCATCGGGGACAAAAACCTCTGGAAAGCTGTCTTCAGTATCCTTCATCTCGATGTGATACATGAGTCGATCAGCCAATTTTTCTTCACATCTATTCGATCGGTTTTCTTCCCAGCCCTATAGAGCTCTCTAAACGCCGCAGGATTGACGATGATAGCCTGTTTGCAATGCCCCTCTACAAGGCTATGAAAAATGATACCAAGGGATTGTTCGAATAAAGGCCGGCCAATCTGCAAAGGGGCTCTTTTGTCCCAGATTAAGCCCGGGCTTCATCTCCCTTCCACTTCCGTTTAGTCAGATGCGACCCCCTCGTCCATCTCCCTCAAAATCGGTACTCATAATATCTGCGAAGCGATATTTCTCACATACTCCTCCTGCTCGCTCGTTTCGATGGCGCCAGGACGGGCGATACGGACAGCACGGATGGCGAGATCCGGCTCCTCCCCGAATTCGACGAGGATTCGGGCAGCAAGGAGACCGGTGCGCCCGAACCCTCCCATGCAGTGGATGCAGATTCGGCCGCCGCGCCTCAGGGCTTCGCGCACGGAGGGGCCTTCGCGGAGCCATGTCCGCTCCCAGTCCATGGTTGGGATTGATGCATCCGCAATGGGCAATCTGAGGTGGCGGATATATTTTGGAACAAGCTCAGGCATACGCTCCACACCGGCGAACCTGTATTCGTACTCTTCTATGAGACTGATCAGTATCCCGGCGCCCCAGGATTCGATCGCCGCGAGATCTTCACGCAAGTTTCGCCCCGACGCGCCTGGACACGCACACATGCCGATGACTCCACGGAAGCGAGCACACCGCAGTTCATCGATAGGGAGAGGATCGGCCCGATCTGTGCATTTCATCATATCCGCCCGCCCGACGCAAAGGCGTCGGGTTCAGTCCCGCTTCTGATAATTCGGCGCTTCCTTCGTGATGACGATGCTGTGCGGATGGCTCTCGGCATATGCCGCCGCCGTGATGCGCACCATGCGGGCGGACCGGAGCTCGGCCAGCGTGCGCGCCCCCGCATAGCCCATGCCGGAGCGCAGGCCGCCGAGCATCTGCGCCAGATAATCCGACAGCTTCCCTCGGTAGGGCACCATACCCTCAACCCCTTCCGGGACGAGCTTGCCGTTCGATTGGCCCGAGCCGTAGCGGTCCCGTCCATAGCCCTGGAGGGCGCCGACGGAGCCCATGCCGCGGTAGCTCTTGAACTGGCGGCCCTCGTAGAGCACGAGTTCGCCTGGTGCCTCTTCGAGACCAGCGAGGAGGCCTCCCAGCATGACCGTTTCGGCACCCACCGCGATGGCTTTGACGATATCGCCCGAGTAGCGGATTCCGCCGTCGGCGATGACGGGCACACCATAGGATCGCGCGGCCTTCGCGCATTCGTAGATGGCGGAGAGCTGCGGCATGCCGGCACCGGAGATGATGCGGGTGGTGCAGATAGAGCCCGCTCCGACACCAACCTTGATGGCCGAAGCGCCCGCTTCGATGAGAGCCCGCGTCCCTTCGGCGGTGACGACATTGCCCGCGATGACCGGTGTGTCCGGAGCGACGGCCTTGACCCGGTGAATCGCTTCTATGACTTTCTTCGTGTGGCCATGAGCCGTATCGATGACGAGTACATCGACGCCGCGCTCGAGGAGCAGGTTCACCCTCTCCTCGAGATCGGGACCGACACCGATGGCGGCGCCAGAAAGAAGCCGTCCACGGCCATCCACGGCGGCGCTCGGATATTCTTCTTTTTTGACGATGTCCTTGATGGTTATGAGACCTTTGAGCCTGCCGTCGCGGTCGACGAGGGGCAGCTTTTCGATTTTATGGCGGCGAAGGATGGCCTTGGCGCCTTCAACGGTGGTGCCCTCTGGAGCGGTGACCAGGTTCTTCGATGTCATGAATTCGGACACAGGCTTCTGCATGTCTTCCGGGCCACAGAATCGGCGGTCGCGGTTGGTGATGATGCCGACGAGGCGACCGTTTTGAGGATCGACGATGGGAATGCCTGAAATCCGATAGGTTTCCATGAGATGTTCCGCGTCGGCGAGCGTCGCGGTCTCGGGGAGCCACACGGGATCGGAGATCATGCCGGACTCGGAACGTTTGACTTTGTAGACCTCGGCAGCCTGCGCTTCGGGCGACATGTTGCGGTGGATAATGCCGATTCCCCCGATCCGTGCGAGGGCGATGCCGAGTTGTGAATCGGTGACAGTGTCCATCGCGGCCGAGAGAATCGGCGACTTGAGACGCATTCCGGGCACAAGTTCTGCCGAAATATCGACTTCCGAGGGAAGTATTTCGCTGTAGCCAGGAACAATAAGGACATCATCGAATGTGAGGCCAGTACCTTCTGCAATCAGTGTTTCAAAACCCATATTCAACAACCTCTCTCAACGCTTTTTCATAAAATCAATAACCATGAGTGGGACCGCCAACGCGGCCGGTACTGCCGGTACGGTTGACTACTGCCACAGAGGGGTCGACTCAATGCCGGAAATGGCGCACGCCCGTGTACACCACCGCAAGGCCCAGCCGGTCGGCCGCGGCGAGCACCTCCGCGTCCCTCATCGAGCCGCCCGGATGCACCACCGCGGTCACACCAGCCTCCGCCGCGGCCTCTATGCCGTCGGCAAACGGAAAATACGCGTCCGAAGCCATGACCGCGCCCACCGCGCGTTCGCCGGCGCGCTCGCAGGCCTGCCGCACGGCGTCGACCCTGTTGGTCTGGCCGCCGCCTATGCCCACCGCCGCATGACCCACCGCCAGCACGATCGCGTTGGACTTGACGTGCTGCACCACTTTCCACGCGAAGCGCAGGGCTTCCATCTCTGCGGCGCTGGGCTGCCGCGCGCTCACCGCGCGCCACTCGGCAGGNNGAACACCGCAAGGTCAGCCTCGACAAGCCGCAGGTTCTTCTTCGCTTTCAGAATATCGCGCACTTCCGTACCGATGGCGGGCGCGGCGACGCATTCAAGAAAGAGCTCCTTGAGCGCGATCGCCGTATCTACATCGAGTGGACGGTTGAGTGCGACAATGCTCCCGAAGGCGGACACCGGATCGCATGCGAGGGCCGCATCGTAGGCCGCCCGGAGGGTCTCCGCCTCCGCGGCACCGCAGGGCGAAAGATGCTTCACGATGACCGCCGCCGGTTTTTCAAAGCTGAGCACGGCGCGCCACGCCGCGTCGAGGTCGAGCAAATTGTTGTACGACAATTCTTTGCCACCAAGAACGCGTCCTCCAAGCGGGCCGCCTTCGGCCTCGGGCAGGACGAAAAAGGCCTTCTGGTGGGGGTTCTCGCCGTACCGGAGGCTGCGCTCGATGCGCCCACCGAAACTGAATTTGGTTCCGGGCGGGCCGGCTAAAAAAAGAGA
>DJVZ01000019.1 GCA_002441395.1 Spirochaetaceae bacterium UBA6243
AACAGCTTCATCGACAGCGAGAGCACATTCTTCCACTCTGGATCGGAGACCGAGCGGTCGGCGCTCGTGCCGTCCTCGTACCATGTGTACGAGAGCCCATAGCCCAGTCCAAGCTCAAAGGGAATCGCGGCGCCCAGAAGTTTCGGCGGATTCGCCGGCCGCCAGGCCACGTCGATGTTCCCGATGTGGTTGTAGTCGTAGATGCCGTCGTGGAGGAAATTCTTATTGTAAGAATAGAGCTGGCTGTAATCCATGTATTTATTGACATCGCCGTAAATTTCGGCCAGTCCCGCGTCCCAGTCGGCCTGCGGATTGTCGCCATGCCGCACAAACCTGTACTTGAGGGAGACGCGCCAGTCGGGCGCCGGCATCATTTCAAGCTTGACCAGGAATTCATCGGAGTTCGGCGGCAGGTAGTAGCCGAGATTCTCGCCATCCTGTGTGTACGAAGTGTCCACCCGCAGCCGATAATCCGGATACCATGTCGCATAGTGCGAATACACGAAAGGCTCGATTTTTGTGTACTGCGCGGTAAGGGTCGCGAATGACAGCCACGGTACCGGTATCTTCACCCCGCCCTGCAGCGCGAACATGTTGCGCGCCTTGGTGAAGAGCTCCGAGAGATTGGTCATATCCATCTCGTCGGCATAGAACGAAGCGTAGAACTTGCCGACGCGCGGCACGAGGATCTGCCCGTCCACCTGCACGCCGAGGTTGTCGACGTCGGCGAGCTGGTTCTGATACATCACCGAAAAGAGGAGCGGCGAAAAATATCCGAGCTCGAAGCGCTTCGCGCCCACCAGCGTGCTCGTCGCGGAGACCGTGAGCCAGTCGAAGGGAAAGAGCTCCATGCGCTGAAGCCCGAGCATCTTCTGGTAGGAAAGGGCGGAGAAGACTGGCGCATCAGAACTATTTATTTTACCATCCCCATTGGTATCAGCAATAATATCGACTTTCGTGCTCTTTTCGTCACTCCCTTCCTCCCAATTCGTGAGCGAGCCCACGAGCCCCGAAATCGCGAAGAATCTCGAAGGCCGGAACACCGTCTCGAAGCCCACGAAAGGCCGCGCCGTCCCCGAAAGCGAGAACGAACCTGAACCGATGCCCCAATCCCTCCGGAAGCGCGAGAGCCTCACCATCAGTGAGCCGTTGTCGGTCTCCGCCGCGATATCTTCGCGGATATCGTAGCTCGCGGTGGGGTAATCGAGCGTACCGTCGGAATTACGCGGCGTCCCGAACCATATGTGGGTCGCATCCCACTCCTTCGTATAGTCGTAGGGAAGGTAAAGATCGTTTTCTATCTTGTCGAAGGTGAAGCCGGCCTCGCCCTTCAGCGAAAGCCAGGGGAGCGGGTCTCCTTCCAGATACGGCACCCAGCGCGAGTTGAGGTGCCACATGTCCTTGAGCGCGGTCGAGCTCGAGCCGTCGATCAGATCGTAGAGCCCGCCTGCGTCGAGCTTCGTGGTCGCCTCGACGCGAATGCCCGCCCGGGCCTTTCCGCTCGAGTCCTCCCAGAGCGACTGTTCGACTCCTGTACCCGCTTTGAACTCCTGGGCATACTGACGGATGAGCGCCCGCTCTGCGGGCGAAAACGCCTCCATGTGCCCCATCATCGTGGCCAAGAGCTCGGCGACCTGCTGGCTGGTATATGGTTTCACCGAGGAAAGCCTGGTGACCACACCGCGCAGCTCCGCCGTCTCAATGACGGCATACACGGGATGCCCGAGTTCCACGGCAAGATGCCCCTGCGCAAAGGCTGTGCCGATCCCCGCACCGCCCGGCAATATATAAAAAAGTACTACCAAAAAGACAACGCCGCGCAGGGACTTCGATAGTGCGCCATTCTTCCGCGCGCGGCGCGCCTGGATTGCTGGTTTTTTTCTACTCATTGCTTCACCCTGAATGTCATTCTGTTTTGCTCAAATCCATACTCAAGCTGATTTTGATCGCACAGCCACGAAAGATATGAGCGAATCGTCGAGCCGACGAGCACATGCTGATCGGCATTGAGAATTATATCATAGCGATTGCAGACTCCTGCCACAACGTCCTCGAGCGAGGCACCGTCCCGGGCGCGTTTTTCGGGAATCAGCGAACTGTCACCTCTGACAAGACCGACAATGACCTCCGCGATCTCGAAAATCTTCGCGCGGTTGAGCGCCACAAGCGGTTTAATGTCGCGGACCGGCTCCGCGTGCGAGGGCACAAACCATTCAGCCTCGATTCTCTCAAGCATCGAGAGCGTCTCAAGCTCCGCCGCGACATCGTAAAAAAAGAAAATATTGTATTTTTCGAGAACCGGTGCTCCGGCCAGCGCGTCCGCGGCAAAGAAAACGCCATCGGGAGTCATCACGCCGACCATTCCGAAGTAATGGCCTGGCAGAGAAATAATGTGAAGACCTTCGGTGCCGGCCACCGGGACGAGGTCGCCCCGGGCCCGTTCCGCGTCCCGAAGACCCGCCGGGACCATGACAGGAACGCTCCGGATATCAATCGATCCCTTTTCATCCAGCGCGAGCTCGCAGGGAGGCTCGAGCAGGTGCGTCGCGCGGGAAGCCGGGGCCATCAGAAACTTGTTCCTGAGCGCCCTTTGGGGGAATCCTCCCGCCAGAAACGACGCCTCAAGCTGTGGATATTGCAGAAAGGCCGCCTCCAGCCCTGTCGACGCGATCGCGCAGCCTGTCCGCTTGTACACGGCAGCGTTGCCTCCGCAGTGGTCGGCATTGGAATGCGTGTTGAGCAGTACCGAGAGATTCACGCCGAGACGCTCGCACTCGCGCACGATGCGCCTGCCCGCGTCTTCGTCTCCGCCGGAATCGATCGCGACGGCACGCGCGGCATCGCCCTGTCTGAAAACATAGAGACCGAGATTGGTCGGGCCCAGGGCCACGAAGGTGTTGCCCGCAAGCGGTTCAAAAATGATAGCCATATGCTATTGTTACCGCGCCTTGCTGTCGGGCGCAAGCTTCTTCACATACGTGTACTGCGTTTTCGTCCGCTCGAACCCCATATTTTCATAAAACCGGTGAGCCTCGACGCGCACGATATTCGTCTTGAGCCGCAAGACTGAAAGTCCTTTTCCGGCCGTCC
>DJVZ01000036.1:0-9814 GCA_002441395.1 Spirochaetaceae bacterium UBA6243
CAGGGCGAAAGATGCTTCACGATGACCGCCGCCGGTTTTTCAAAGCTGAGCACGGCGCGCCACGCCGCGTCGAGGTCGAGCAAATTGTTGTACGACAATTCTTTGCCACCAAGAACGCGTCCTCCAAGCGGGCCGCCTTCGGCCTCGGGTAGGACGAAAAAGGCCTTCTGGTGGGGGTTCTCGCCGTACCGGAGGCTGCGCTCGATGCGCCCACCGAAGCTGAATTTGGTTCCGGGCGGGCCAGCTAAAAAAAGAGAAACGCCTTCAGACACGCCTTCTGAAGTAGAGTTTTGGGGCGCGTCTGGAGTGGCGCCCGCAGGGGCCGGACTGCCGGCCACGTCATCCAAGGCGGCTTCAAAGGAGGAAGCGCCGCGCAACGCTTCGCCGTCTGAGACGGCAGCTTCGGCGGCGTCCTGCTGTCCGAACCATGCGGCGATCGCCGCGTCGTAGGCCGCGGTACGGGCAAAGGCCTTGGCCGCAAGCGCACGCCTGGTCGCGGACTGGACAGCGCCTTCCTCCACTTCAGTCGCGACACGCTCATAGTCGTCCGGCTCGCAGAGCACGCACACGCGGGCATGATTCTTCGCCGCGGCCCGGATAAGCGCCACGCCGCCGATATCGATCTGCTCGATGATCTCAGCCTCGGCGCCCGCGTCAAGTGATGCGGGGCCCGCTCTCAGGTTCCCGCCGACAGCCGCCGCTCCTCGGCCCGAAAAGACCGCGCCATCCGGTACAGAGGCGTTCTCTGTCACGGCACCAGCCGCAACGGCACCCGCGCGCTCTTTCATCTTTCGCACCGTCTCTGCAAAGGGATAGAGATTGACGACCACAAGGTCGATCGGCTCGAAGCCATGGGCGCGCAACTCTTCCATGTCCGCCGCCTCGGGGCGCGCGAGAATTCCCGCGTGAATCGCCGGATGCAGCGTCTTCACCCTTCCCCCCAGCAGTTCGGACGAGCCGGTATAGGCGGCGACATCGACAGACTCGATGCCCGCGCCGCGAAGCGCTGCCGCGGTTCCTCCGGAAGCGAGGAAACGCCAGCCCTTGCCGGCGAGTCTGCGCGCAAAAGGCACAAGCCCCGTCTTGTCATACACCGATATCAACGCGAGAGGCATAGTTCGACTCCTTCTCTTTCAATATTCCTCGGTTAAGTGCAAGGTCCCGGACGAGTGCGACGACTTCCCGGTGCTCAGTGTCATGCACGCGCTTTTCGAGAGATGCAATAGTATCTTCCTTACAAATAGGCACTTCTGCAATTCTGAGTACAGGCCCCGAATCGACACCTTCATCGGGCACAAGATGAAGCATCACGCCGGTCCGCTCGATTTTGCCTCGCTGAAAGGCCTCAAACGCCCGTTCGATCGCATGCGTGCCGGGGAACATGCCCGGAAGCGCCGGGTGCAAGTTTATCACCTTTCCTGGAAAATGTCCGAGAAAGGCCTGGCTCAGAAGCCGCATCCAGCCCAGAAGCAGGATCAGCTCGGCGCCAAAGGACTTTGCAATCGCCGCAAGCCGCTCGTCATATGCGATCCGTTCCGGCGACCCCCGGCGCGCTCCCGCAGGCGCCGGCAGAATATACGCGGGAATTGCATGTTGCACCGCCCTGTCGATGCAGCGGGCGCCCGGCACGTCACAGATGAGCGCCTCGATCCGCAGGCTCTCAATGTCATACGCTTCGACAGCATCGACGAGGGCCTGGAGATTACTTCCCTCGCCCGATGCCAGCACGACAATCCTCAACGGAGAACTCATACAAACCGCACCTTTCCGCAGCCCGGAACAAGCTCTCCGATCACGGAAGCAGGTTCGGCGAGCATGGACAAAAAACGGGCGCGCTCTCCCGCGCTCACGATCGCGACCATCCCGATGCCGAGGTTGAAAACGCGCCGCATTTCTTCGGTGGAGATATTTCCCCACCGCTGCAAGAGCGAGAAAAGAGGCGGCCATTTCCAGCTTTCTGCATGAATGCGGGCATCGAGGCTCGGTGGCAGCACCCTGGAAATGTTTTCAACAAGCCCGCCGCCCGTAATGTGGGCGAGGGCCTTGACCGGGCCCGGGGTCGCATCGAGGGCGTTCCGCAAAATCGGCAAGTACGAGCGATGCGGGCGGAGGAGCGCGTCGGCGAGAGCCTCGCCGAGCTCGGGCTGGACCCGCCCAAGGTCCATCTCAGCCGTGATTGCGCGCGCGAGCGAATAGCCGTTGGTGTGGAGTCCCGACGAGGGAAGTCCAATCAGGATGTCGCCTTCGGCAATATCCGGGCGCGGCAGAAGGCTCTGCCTGTCGGCGAGGCCGACGATGGTCCCCGCGATGTCCATTTCGCCGTGGCGGTATGTGCCCGGCATCTCGGCGGTCTCCCCTCCGAGAAGCGCGCAGTTCGCGTCGCGGCAGGCTTCGGCCATGCCGTCGACGATCTCGGCGACTTTTTCCGGATCGAGCGCATCCGCGGCGATGTAATCCATGAAGAAAAGGGGGCGTGCGCCCTGTACGAGGATATCGTCGATCGAATGGTTGACCATATCCTGCCCGAGCCCCTTAAGGCGGCCAAGTTTGAGGGCGAGGCTCGTCTTGGTGCCCACGCCGTCCGTGGAGGCGACGAGCACCGGGCTGCCGAGAGTTTTGAAGGATGAAGCATCGTACTGACCGCCGAATGCGCCGATGCCTGCGATAACCTCGGAGCCGTATGTCGAACGGACGGTCTTTTTCATGAGCTCGACCGCCTTGTTGCCCGCGTCGATGTCGACGCCGGCTCTGACGTAGGCGCTCGGCGCGGGCTGCGGTGCGGCCGTGCCAGGCGCACCCGCACCAGCCGGGGCTGAAACCGCCGCCAGCGATGTACGCACGAATTCGGCGACGCGCGCGGCCCGAGCTCCGATGTCGCGCCTGTACTGCATTCCCTCAAAGTGAATATTCGCGACCGCCTCGTATGCTGTCTTTAGCGCTTCTTCACGCGTCGCGTCCATCCCCACTACCGAGAGGACGCGCCCACCTGCGCTGACAATCTGCCCACTCTCAAGACGAGTGCCGGCGTGAAGGCAGAAGGCCTTCTCCGGAAGCGCGCCGATGTCGATGGCCCTGCCGGTCTTTGGATGTACAGGGTATCCCTCCGAAGCGAGCACGACGCAGGCGGCGCTCTGCCGGTAAAAGCGCGGCAGAGCCTGACCGATATCGCCCCGCGCGCAGGCGGCGAGCGTCGCGAGCAGGTCCGAGGCGAAGAGGGGGAGAATGGCCTGCGTTTCAGGGTCCCCGAAGCGCGCGTTGTATTCGAGCACCCTGGGACCGCCTTCAGTGAGCATGAGACCGGCGTAGAGGGCTCCCACAAAGGGGCTCCCTTCCTCGGCAAGGCCTCCCAACGCGGGCGCGATGACGAGCCGCGCGAGCGCTTCGGCTTCCTCCATGGAACACGCGGGCGCATACGCGCCCATGCCTCCCGTATTCGGGCCTCTGTCCCCCTCAAGGAGCCGCTTGTGGTCGCGCGCCGATGGGAGCACCGCATAATTTTTGCCATCACAGAGCGCAATCAGAGAGAGCTCCTCTCCCTCGAGCCGCTCTTCAAGCACGATTTCGCCGCCGGGCACAAGCAGTGTTTCGATGGCTTCTTCGGTCTGATGCGCGGACTCAGGCACGATCACTCCCTTGCCCGCCGCGAGCGCCGAAGCTTTCACCACCACCGGTCTGCCAAACTCCCGCGCCCATTTCTTTGCCGATCCGGCATCCGTGAAACTTCTGCCCGCGGCGGTCGGTATGCCGTGCCGCTGCATGAATGACTTTGAGAAAGCCTTTGAGCTTTCGATGCGCGCGGCCGCGGCGGAGGGACCGAAGCAGAGCATTTCCCGCCCGCGGAGACGGTCGGCCAGCCCGGCGGCAAGCGGCGCTTCCGGCCCAATCACCACGAGGTCGGCGGAGATTCGCTCCGCGAGCGCACAGAGGCCATCGATATCGTCCAGCGCGACTTCGGCGATATCTCCCACCTCGGCCATGCCCGCATTGCCAGGCGCGATCACAAGCCGCTCGCACTCAGACGAAGCGCCAATCGCCATCGCGAGCGCGTGTTCCCGTGCACCCGAACCCACCAGCAGCACTGTCATACAGTCCCCTTCCCGAAGCCTTCAAAGCAATTTTTCGTAAAGTTCTCATCCACAGGAATATGATAGTTCCCATCGAAACATGCCCGACAGACCCCATCTATGCCGATCGCGCGCGACAATCCTTCTATACTGAGGTACGCGAGCGAATCGGCACCCACCATCTTCGCGATTTCCTCAGGTTCGCGCCCTACCGCGATGAGGTCATGTTCGGTCCCCATATCCACTCCCATATAACAGGGATGCAGAATGCGCGGCGAGGCAATCCTGAGGTGGACTTCCCGCGCGCCCGCATTCCGGCAGAGCGCGACAATCGGCGCAGTCGTCGTGCCGCGCACGATCGAATCATCCACGAGCACGATGCGCGCCCCTTCAAGTGTCTCCTTGAGCGGACTGAACTTGAGCGCGACGCCCTGTCGGCGCAGCGCCTTTGTCGGCTCAATGAAGGTGCGGCCGATATAGCGATTCTTCACCAGGCCTTCGCCAAAAGGGATGCCCGATCTCTGCGCGTATCCTATCGCCGCGGCAATCGAGGAATCGGGCACCGGGATGACGAGGTCCGCGCTCGCGGGAGCTTCCTCGGCGAGGAGCTCGCCCAACCTCCGGCGCACCGCGTGGATATTCTTCCCGTTCCACACCGAATCTGGCCTCGAAAAATACACATACTCGAAGCTGCACGCCGCGTGCGGCGCATCGATTTCGACCCGAGTGCACTCAACAGGGTCTCTTTCATTGAAATGCAGAATTGTTCCCGGTGGAATCTCTTCAAAATCCGAGCAGCCCATCACCCGCAGCGCCGAGGTCTCCGAAGCGACTGCCCAGCCGCCTGAATCGATGCGCCCCCAGGCGAGCGGCCGGTACCCCCAGGGATCGCGCACGGCGAAAACACCTTCGCGCGTAAGCAGTACCAGCGAATACGCGCCGATCCAGAACTTCATGGCCTGCGCAATCCGTTCAGTCCAGGTCTTTCCTGGAGTTCCCGCGAGCATCATCGCCAAAAGTTCGCTGTCCGAGCCGGTCATGAGCCCCAGCCCACGCCCGAGAAGCTGTTTTCTGAGCGCAGACGCGTTGGCGATATTGCCGTTGTGCCCGAGCGCGAGCGGACCGAACTGTGTATCGATCAAAAATGGCTGGGCGTTGCGCGCGCTCGACTTCCCCGTCGTCGAGTAGCGCGTATGACCGATCGCGATATTCCCGGCGAGCGTCGAAAAATTTTCTCCCCTGAACACCTGCGAAACGAGCCCCACGTCCTTGTGCAGATGGATCGAGCCAGTATCGAGCGTCGCGATGCCCGCCGATTCCTGGCCGCGGTGCTGCAGCGCGAAGAGCCCGAAGAACGCGAGGCGGGCCGCTTCCTCCGCAACCACTCCGACGACGCCGCAGGCTTCATGGAGCTCTCCAGTCATGTCCGCAGCTCCCTGGTGACTGAGTTTTCGGCCTGCCGGGCAGCACCCGCAATTTTTTCATCCTCTTCCACAAGACGATTGGCATTTCGTTCCTGGAATTGCCGTATTCGCTCGCGGAGTTCAGGCTCTCCGAGCGCGAGGAGTTTTGCGGCGAAGAGTGCGGCATTCGCCGGATCGAGGACCACCGCGGGTGCGACACCCGAGGGCATGCGCAGGCTCGACCAGATGTCGTAGGCCGCCCACGACTCCGAAGGCGGCGGACAGACCACCACCGGAAACTGTGTCGCCGCATCGACGAGGCCGGAGAGTGCGTTCGACCTTCCCGCGGCCGTGACATAGACCGTCCGAATAGGCTCGGCATCGTAGCCCTCGATGATCTCGAGCAGCCTTTTGGGCGTCTTGTGCGCCGAAGCGATGCGCACTGTAGAGGGAATCCCGAAGTCGCCGAGCGCCCGCGCGATTGCCTCGACATGAGTTTTGTCCGCCGGAGATCCTGCAAAAATGACAACCCGTCCGCGACTCATAGCCCCGCCCCCCGCGCGCGGGCTTTCTCCAGAGCCTTCAGCACGCGCGGTCCCGCCGGATACGAAGCAGGCACAAAGGGCAGACCAGTGAGCTTCTCATAGAGCTCCTGATAGAGCCTGCTCGTCTCTGCCCACACCGAGTCCGAGAGTTCGGGCGGCTCGCCATCGCCCCTGTACCCTTTCTCCGCATAGAAAAGGCGCACAAACTCCTTGTCCCTGCTCTCGGGCTCGAGCCCTGCATCGAATCGCTCTCCATAGCTCGAAGCCAGCCAGAATCGCGACGAGTCGGGCGTATGCACTTCATCGATGAGTAAGAGCGAACCATCGGCGGCCAAGCCAAATTCGTACTTGGTGTCGACGAGGATGAGGCCCGCCTGCGCGGCACGTTCCGTTCCCCGAGCAAAGAGCGCAAACGCCGCATCCTGGACACGGTTCCAGACGGCCGCGCCGAGATAGCCTTTTTCGACGACCTCCCGGGGTTCGAGCCGCTCGTCGTGGCCGGTCGGCCCGCCCTTCGTCGTAGGCGTCATTATGGGATGTGGAAGTCTTTCATTTTTTCGCATGCCCTCGGGAAAGTGCTGGCCATAGATGGTTCTCTCGCCGAGCTCATAGCGACGCCAGAGGGCCGTCGAGGTCACTCCGGTGATATAGCCGCGCACGATCACTTCGATGGGCAGGGGCGAGGCTTCCACGACCACGGCACAGTTTGGATCTGGCACCGACACGAGGTGATGTGCGACGATATCCGCGGTAGCCCTGAACCAGAAAGCCGAGAGCTCGTTGAGAACCTGGCCTTTGAAGGGTACGGCCGAGAGCACGCGGTCGAAGGCAGAGAGCCTGTCGGTAGTCACAATGAAGCGCATGCCGTCTTGCAGACGCCACCATTCCCGCACTTTTCCCTCTTCCTCCGCCTTCCCCGTGCCCTTAAAGGCGAGCGGAAGAAGTTCTTCGATCAATGATTCGGAAACCATATTGCCTCCATGCAAAAAATTTCAAATTCAAGCGGCGCTCGCGCCTCGCATTGCCCAAAGGGGCCCCCGCTGCAGGCTCTCTAGGATGCCGCATAGCGCAGGCCGTTTTCAAAAAGTCTGAGCGCGCCATCCCCGCTGCGGCCCGGCAGTGAGGCATATTGCCATTCAAACACCGCGTTTTCCGGATGCGGCATGAGCCCGAGCACATTCCCCGCGGGGTTGCAGATACCCGCGATGTCCGCGATCGAACCGTTGGGATTTTCGGGATAATTGCCCTGGGCTGGCGCCCCCTGAGCATCGGCATACTGCAGCACAATGCAGCCTTCTGTTTGCAGCAACGCGCCTGCATCTGAAAAATCAGCGGCAAAGCGGCCTTCCCCGTGTGCCACTGGACAGAAAAGGCTTTCAATTCCTTGAGTCCAGATTGAACGGGAATGGGGTGCCACAAGGCGCACCCAGCGGCATTCAAAATTTCCGCCCGCGTTGCGTGCCAGCGTGAACTTGTGCGCCTCAAACTTCTTTCCGGGCAAAATACCGGCTTTCACAAGCGCCTGGAATCCGTTGCAGATGCCGAGCACCGGCTTGCCCGTCTCGACAAAGTGCCGCACTTCATCCGCAAAAAACTGTGACAGATCGAGGGCAAAGAGCTTTCCCGCCCCCAGCGCGTCGCCATAGGAAAAACCGCCGGGGATCACGAGCATGCCATAGCCCCGCATGCTCCCCGGCGCGCTTCGAAGCTCGGAGAGCGGAAGAATTTCCGCCGCCCCTCCGGCCCTCTCGAGGGCCCCACGCACATCGAAATCGCGATTCGTTCCGGGAGCCTTGAGTATGAGCGCTTTCATGGAAGCACCTCCCGGGCATTGTCTTTCAGAACATCGCCTTTCCAGGCATCGCCTTTNNGCGGCGAGCATCTCGTCAATCGAGACAGAGAGCAGCGGACCGCCCGCGCCACACCCTGCATTGTCCCCACCCTCGTGAATCTCCATCGCCGGTCCGGCCTTAACCTCGCCCAGCCTGAGCGCCAGACCAGGTCCGAATCTCGCGCCGAATGACCCCTCATGGCCAGCGCCGACCTCGACAAGAAGGCAGCCCGCAGTTTCACCAAAAAACGCGAGGGCCCCCACATCTGCATCCGGCAGCGTTATCTGCGCTCCAAGCCTGCCGCCTACACACATCTCCGCAAGCGCCACTGCGAGGCCCCCGTCCGACAAATCGTGCGCCGCCACAACTTCTCCCGCCCGCGCCGCTCCGGAAAATGCCCGGTAGGCCTCACGAGCCTGGAAACTCACCTCGGGCACCTCCGCCGCACACAGATACACTGGTTTAAAATCGCCCACAAGCCACAGCGAATCGCCCGGCTTTTTCAAGAAAGAAGTGACGGCCCGTTTCACATCGGGCACGAAGCCCAGCGCCGACACCAGAAGCGAGGGAGGAACCGCGTGCCGTCTGCCATCGGGCCCGAGATACTCGTTGTAGAAAGAATCCTTGCCGGAGATTATCGGAGTCCCGAACGCGAGCGCGGCCTCCCGCAGCCCCCGCGCGCTCTCCAGGAGCGCCCACATCACCGCCGGATCATTCGGGTCTCCCATGCAGAAATTGTCGAGAATCGCGATTCTCTCTGGATCCGCCCCGACCGCCACTGCGTTGCGGATCGCCTCATCGACCGCGGCCCAGGCACCCCGATAGGGATCGAGCTCGCCGTAATCGGGGCGCAGCGCATTCGAAAGCGCGATGCCCCACGTGCCATCAGTCCCCTGGGGCTTGAGCACCGCCGCGTCCGAAGGGGCATCGCCGTATGGCCCGGCAAATGGCTTGACCGCCGTTCCACCCTGAACTTCATGGTCGTAACGGCGCACAACCTGTTCGCGCGACGCGATATTCATGTCGGAGAGCAGAGCGAGGAGGCGCGCCTTTGTATCTGCAGGCAGAGCGACATCACCGGAATACTTCACAGAATCAGGGTTTCCATGCCCGCCATGCGTTCCTCCAGCCGATCTTTCCGCCACCAGATGCTTGCGCGGCAAACCCTTGTGCACGAATTCCATCGAGAGGCCGAGCACGACTTCACCTTTCATTTTGAGAATGAGCTCGCCGTCGCTTCTGAACGCCCCTATGTCCCAGAATTCGGATTCAAAGCGTGAGCAGAGCGCCGCAAAAGCCTCAAGGTGCCGAGAAGGCACCGCGAGCACCATGCGTTCCTGGGCTTCCGAGAGCCACAACTCCCACGGTGAGAGTCCCGGATATTTTGTCCCAATACGGGAAAGCTCGATCTCAGCCCCCAGGGCCGAGGCCATCTCGCCCACCGCGGACGACAGCCCTCCCGCCCCACAGTCGGTCACCGCGTCATACAGCCCCGCATCGCGGGCCGCCAGCAGCACATCGAGGGCGCGCTTCTGCACAATAGGATCGCCGATCTGCACCGAAGCCCCCGCGACATCGCCCGTCGATCCATCCATCTTCATCGATGAAAACGTCGCTCCGCGGATGCCGTCCCGCCCCGTGCGCCCGCCCAGGACGATCACCCGATCGCCGGCGCGCGGCGCATTGCGGTGGACCCCCGCCGGCGCGAGCCCTACACAGCCACAGTACACAAGCGGATTCGCCGCATATCCGGGGTGAAAGTGCACCGCACCATTGACGGTCGGAATGCCCATCTTGTTGCCATAATCCTCGACGCCCGCGACCACGCCGCGCGCGATGAGGCGCGGATGCAGGGTGCCCTGAGGCACCTGATCTTCAGGCATATCCGGAGGGCCGAAACAGAGAATGTCGGTCGCCGCGATGGGCCTCGCCGACACCCCCATGACGTCACGGATGACGCCGCCCACCCC
>DJVZ01000036.1:9871-15855 GCA_002441395.1 Spirochaetaceae bacterium UBA6243
TGTTGAAGATACCGTGTACGACGGGCGGATAGGGTCGGCCTTTCGAATTCCGCACTTCGACGTCGGCCTTGAAGGTCTTGTGCACGCAGTGCTCGCTCCATGTCTGCGCGAGCATCTCGAGCTCGACATCGGTTGCAGGTCGGCCACGGGCGCCGAACCAAGCCTGTATCGCCCTCATCTCTTCGAGATCGAGCGCAAGCCGCCTTTTAGCGGAGAGGCCGAGGAGCTCACCATCATTCATTGCGGCAAGGTCGTAATGCTCGACCGCAAGCCCCTGCTCCCGGCCCTCCGGGAATATTGGCTCAATCTCCCCAAACTCCCAACGCTCGATCACCGCGTTTGCGAGGAGCACTCTGGTGAGCTTTGAGAGCGCCGCATCGTCGAGCCAGTCGGCCTCGAGCTCCCACCTGACACCTGTGGCTGCCCGCTTTATGCCGGAAATGCCAAGCTCGTGCGCCGCGCGAACGACCTCGATCGCGACAGGGTCTGTAACCCCCGGTTTTCTGCAGATTTCCACGATGCGCTCAGAAGCAGCCTCTCGATCTACAGCTAGTCCCTCTCCCTCATGCAGCGCCGCATCGGGCTGTCCGCGCCGCCCCCCCCGCCCAACCTCGCGCCACTCGAACACCTCTTCTACAGGGTCCGAAAAAAGAAAGCGCCCGAGGAGACTCAGCTCCTCGGGCGCTAATTCGCCTTCCACAAAATACAGTGCAATTTTGCGCGCACTGCGCAGTATCCCTATACCCAGCGCGCGCACATCAGCCCTCAAGGCATCGATGCGCGGGCCTCCGGCCCCTCTGTTCCACACTTCGAACCGATACAGAATATTTCTGCCCGCCATAGCAATATGTACCAGCGATGTACAAAGAATGTCAAGACGGATACCGCCTCATCGCCATATAATCCAGACAAAACCCGATGCGGCAATGGTCGTCAAAATGGTAAAAGGCCCCGCAATCTTGAGCCAATGCCAAAAATTCACTTTCGTGCCCTGCTTTTCAGAGAGACTCACCGCGACAATATTTGCCGAAGCTCCAAAAGGCGTCAGATTTCCTCCAAGACAGGAGCCCACAAGCAAGCCGAACAGCATCAATTCCGGAGCCACCTGCATGGTCTTCGCGAGTCCGCTCGCGACCGGCAACATCGCCGCAATGTACGGCACGTTGTCTACAAAACCTGAAATCAGCACAGAAATCGAGACAATCAATGCAAATCCAAAAAACAGATCGTCCCCCACCAACACAGCAAGTTTCCCCGCGAGCACCTCAAGCGCCCCCGATTCGGAAAGTGTCCCTACCACAATAAAGATGCCCGCAAGGAAGGCCAGTGTGCCCCAGTCGATGTGGCGCACGAGATCTCGCGCCCGTCCCGGTTCTTTCTTTATAAATGCAAGCCATAAAAGACCCAGCACCGCCAGTCCCAGCACGAAAATTCCGCTTGCGGGATGAATGCCGCCTTCTTTCGACAGCGCGGAGAACAGCGCGAGCCCACCGATCATCGCGAGCAAAAACAGGGATGGCGCCCAGGACACGATCCGTTCTGGCGGCAAAGTATGCACATCGCTCTGCATCGACCGGAAATAAAAGAAAAAATAGACCGCACCCACCACCGCGCCGACCTGAATCGCAAAGAAAATCGAGGGTTTGCCGAACTTGAAGAAAAAGTCATTGAACGAATACCCGGCATAATTCGCGAAGATCATCGAAGGCGGATCGCCGACAAGCGTCGCGGTCCCCTGCAAATTCGCCATGACCGCAAGCCCGATCATAAGTGGCGCCAGATTCTTCTTTCCCCTTTTCGCGAGCTCGATCATGACCGGCGCCACCACAAGCACCGTCGCCACATTCTCGACAAAGGCCGACACAAGCCCGGTGAGGAGGAGAATGATCGTGATGGCCACGCCGATCGACGGCGAGCGCTCGACAATCCGCTCCGCGATGAAGGCCGGCACCCGCGAGTAGATGAAGAGCTCCGCCAGGACAAGGCTGCCCAAATAAATACAGAGAATATTCCAGTTCACGAGAGAGCCGAACGCATGCCCCGGCGTGACGGCTCCCCCCACCATAAGGACCGCGGCGGCCCCCATCGATATCCAGGCCTTCCGGGCAGGAAACAGAATAATCCCCGCGTACATGAGCACGAGCACAATCAGCACGAACGTATTCAAGGCCCTATCCTCCACTCGAAGCGTATCGTGTCCCGCCATGCATAAAAAAGACCGCACGGCTCGAACACCGTGCGGTCTCGCTATATCTCAACAGATCCGCGGAAACCGGAAGCACAGCTTCATGAAGCTGTGCTTCGTGAAGCTAAGCTTCGTCCTGACGATTTCCGCATCCGCGCCAAAAGCGCAGAAAGCTACTCCCCGCCCTTGAAAGATACCTTAGTCTCAGCGGCACAGTCAAGATTCCAATCCAGGATTTGCATAGATATGAAGTTTTCTATTATTTTTTTGCAGTCTCCTCTTGCCCAATCCGCTCTAGGCGCGTTATCATAGCGAAATTTTCAATGGGAGGTTCTTATGAGTCGCTTCAAAACAATGGTGCTCTCCGGAACACTCACCCCAACGCCACTTTCAGCCATCAAATGGGATAGCATAGGCTTTGGTGGAATTGTCACACCATTCGTAGGAGGAAGCGTCGCCCTATCCGATGGCGTCTTCGAGCCACTTGTCGTAGTACCCAACGGCAATATCGCCATCCCTCCCCTCGCCTGCAGTCTCAACTACGGACAGGAACTCTTCGAAGGAATGAAAGCCCAGCGCGGCCCTGACGGCAATATCCGCCTCTTCCGCGTCGATGCCAACGCCCGCCGCATGGCCAAGGGCGCCGCGCGCTTCATGCTTGCGCCTCCTTCCGAAGAACTCTATCGCGAAGCAGTCATCGCGACGGTCAAAGCGAACGCCGACTACGTGCCGCCTTACGGCAAAGGCTCTCTCTACGTGCGTCCCATCCTTGCCGGCGTCGGCATGACCCTGAGCCCCGCCCCCTCCGATACCACCCTCTTTCTCGTGACCTGCCTGCCCGTAGGTCTGCACTACAAGGGCAGCGCTATGGTGAACATCAAGGTAGAGACTGAATTCCAGCGCGCCGCGGCCAAAGGCACGGGCTGGGTCAAGGCGGCGGGCAACTACGCTCCCTGCTTCCTGCCCTCTTACGAAGCGAAACACGAAGGCTACGACGACCTCCTCTTCCTCAACCAGACGGGCAACAACGTCGAGGAAGTCGGGACCGCGAACTTCGCGATCGTGAAGAACGGCGTCCTGTACGCGGCCGATTCCCCCTCGATCCTGCCCGGCATCACGCGGGATTCCGTCATGCGCATCGCCCGCGAGATTCTCCATATGGAAGTCGTCTTCGCCTCCCTCGAACTCGACCGCGTGCTCGGCCTCGGCGCCTACGCAAAAGAAGGCCCCGCCGACGAAGCCTTCTTCACCGGCACCGCCGCCGTCATCAGTCCCATCTCGAACATATACCATGCAGGAAAAGACTACCACTTCGGCGACCAGCAAGGCCCCTTCGCCACAAAACTGCGCGACCAGCTCGTCGGTATCCAGACAGGCCGACTTCCCGACCCCTTCGGCTGGGTCACCGTAGTGGACTGAGGCCGGCGTACCAGCAAGCAGAATCTCAAGCCGGACTGGCTGCTTCCCGCTGGGGCGATGTGGCACAGCCAGCAACCCTGACAGGCCGACACAAACGCCTGCCCCGTCTCGGCTGCAACTGCGGCCCTCTTGATTCCAAGTCCCCTCTTTGATATATTCGACTCCGGTCGCGCAGATTTGACGCACGTTGAATTGCGTCCCAATTCTGGGGAATTAGCTCAGTTGGTAGAGCGATAGGTTCGCAATCTATAGGTCGGGGGTTCGAATCCCCCATTCTCCATACAGAGTGCCTCAAGATAAAATCGGTCTCTATTTTTTAATATTGTCATACAAGATGACCTGGTTGCGTCCATTTTCTTTTGCTGTGTATAACGCGGTATCAGCCTTTTTTATCACTTTATTGACCTCGCCACTATGATCACATATAGCAATTCCAATACTGATTGTTATATTTAAATCGAGTATTTTTGTATTTTCTATATTCATTCGAATTCTTTCAGCATACCTCATCAAGTCATCAATGTTTTGATAGGAAGCTATTATCAAGAACTCTTCGCCGCCGAATCGTATAATAGTGTCTGAAGCGCGGCTCGTCATCATGAATGTCTCTGCTATAGCTTTGAGTACTTTGTCACCGGTATCGTGTCCATAGGTATCATTGACATTTTTGAAATGATCGATATCGCACAACATTATTGCGACATTCTGATTATTTCGATTTGATTCATGTAATTGCTTTTTGAGAAATATATCAAAATAATTGCGATTAAATAAGCCTGTAAGATAATCGTGTGATGCCTGAACCTCAACGCGCTGCTGTATGAAATATTTTATGGCAAAAGAGATGAGCGCAAGAATGATTATGGAAGAGAAAAGCACTATGGCAATAACGGTATAATACTTTATATAGGAATGAAAACTATTCTCTATTCCCGTGACTACGATATTTGCTTGAACCCATATTTCTTCACTTAGATTGTTAAATTCAACACTTGGACCCTTTTTAGCATCATACTCATGTAATAGAATCTTTAATTGGTTCCATTGATTCTGAAGAATGATTAGATCGCCTTCATTAGGCTTCTTGATTAAGAATCTCTTTGAACTTTCAAAAGTTTTTATCTTTGTAAGATATCCATCAATTTCATCGGATACTGATGCATAGTCTTCACCCATGAGAGCCAGCTTTACCGTCCTTTGTATTCCGCCCCGGACTTTCCCTGAGTCATTGATTAGAACCGAATATTGACCTATGAACCTGGTTATATAAAGGCTTAAGGCTAAAGTGAGTCCCAGCACGCCAACCATACCAATAATTATCATTATTATTCTGGATGATAAATGATAAATATGTTGGTGTTTTTTCATTGTCATGGATAAAATAAGTTTAGTTTGCCATGTTCGTTTTGTCTAGCGCTATTGGTCTTCTTTTTTAGCCATGCTTTTGCTTCTTTGACTGTTGCATGTTTTCATTGATACTCGCATTGCTATTCTAGATTTTATCAGTATAGTCCATCAATTCTCCACATCAGCCGCCGCGCTTCGGAACGTCACTGGATCGGGAACGACTTGGATTCCCGTAATCCGGCGATACTGTCTGGTCCAGAAGCCGGCAACGCTCTGCGCAATGACCTTCAGGTCTCTTTCTTCGCTTTTACTGGTTCGATCATCGCGCGCGGGTGCGTCTCTCTCTGTACTTTTATTTACTTTGTGGCCAATCCTCGGTACTAACTTTTTTATTTTATCTGTTGCTTATTCAATTTTTCTATGTAGAACATACAATATGTTGGCCTGCTTATTGTTTCAGACCATCTGCTCCCGAAAGTGGGGGAGTTAATATATGTCAAATCTCATTTCCTTCCGTCATACTTTTACTCATCTCCGTGAGCACGCCAGGCCCATACTCGTTCTGCTGATTCTGCTGGCGGCCATCCTTCTGACGCGCCTGCCTTCCTATCTGTTGTTCCACATCCTGGCGGAGTTGACCAGCATCGTAATCGGAGTTTGTGTGTTTACCATTGCCTGGAATTCAACCAGCCTTCTCGAAAGCGGTTTTCTGCTCGTTCTTGGAATCGGGTCTCTGTATGTTTCTGGAATAGACGTACTTCACGCATTAGCATTCAAAGGAATGGGCATTTTTCCAGGTGAAGAGGCTAACTTACCCACTCAACTATGGCTGGTTGCCCGGTACTTGCAGGCGCTTGCCTTCTTGACCGCATCCCTGTTCCTACATCACCGCATCCGGCGCGAGTTACCCTTTATCGTCTTCGGTGTGCTCACAGCCGCTATGTTGGCTTCTATTTTTGTGTGGAATATCTTTCCCAGCGCCTACATCGAAGGTGAAGGATTGACTCCATTCAAGGTCGGCAGCGAATATGCC
>DJVZ01000006.1:0-46117 GCA_002441395.1 Spirochaetaceae bacterium UBA6243
GTAGGTCGTCGCCAGGTTTTTTTATTTTTTTGCATCATAATCTTCAATTTTATTGACAAATTTAATAAAAATGTAATTGACACCGATTATTTTGCATGTTAATGTCGGACCACGTTTCTCAAGTATTTACGAGTAAGGAGTAAATGACCGTGTCTGCCATTTTTGCGGGTGTAATCATCATTATTGACGTACTGCTGCTCGGACTGATTACCGTCCGGGTAATTCGTCATGTAAACCATGATGATTTCGCTGCAAATACTGGCGGATAAGTAAAATATCCAAGTATAGGGAGCCCTGCAGTGGAATCACTGCAGGGCTTTTTTTATGGCGCGATACAGCGATTCGCGCCAACAGGAATACCGGAGGCCACCTCCCATTTCACGTCTTCCGTCGACGCCGACGGATACACAGAAATGAAACACAAGGAAGGATGGGAAAGATGTTGTTAACAGGAGCACAGATCGTGATCAAGACACTCATCGAACAGGGTGTCGATACCATATTTGGATACCCCGGCGGCACGGTACTTCATATCTACGACGAGCTTTATAAAAACAGCGATAGGATCAGGCACTACACCACATGCCATGAGCAGGGAGCGGCCCATGCCGCCGACGGCTATGCGCGTGTCACCGGAAAAACAGGCGTCGTCATCGCGACGAGCGGGCCGGGCGCGACGAACCTTGTGACGGGCATCGCAAACGCATACCTGGACAGCTCGCCGATCGTCGCCGTTACGGGCAACGTTGCGACCAGCATGCTCGGGCGGGACAGTTTTCAGGAGGTCGACATCTCCGGCATCACGATGCCGATCACGAAGCATAACTACCTCGTCAAGGACATAACCGTGCTGGCCGACACGATGCGCGAGGCCTTTTTTGTCGCGTCTTCGGGAAGGCCGGGGCCCGTGCTCATCGACATAACGAAGGATGTTCAGACCGGCATGGCTGAATATGAACCGGCGCTGGCCGCGCAAAAGTATGAGCCGGCGCCGCAGATCAGTGAAAGCCGGCTCGAGGAGGCCGCCCGGCTCATCAGGGAAGCGAAAAGACCGTACATCTACTGCGGTGGCGGCGTGGTCATCTCAAACGCGTCCGAGGAGGTCATCGCCTTCGCCGACAAGATCGACGCGCCGATCGGCCTGAGCATCATGGGCCTGTCCGCCATTCCATATTCACACCCCCATTTTCTCGGCATGGTCGGCATGCACGGGCGCTACGGCGCAACGAAGGCTCTGTACGAAAGCGACCTTTTGATCGCGGTGGGCACGCGTTTTTCCGACCGTGCGATCGGTAACAAGCTGGAATTCTCGCGGGACAGGAAGATTCTGCAGATCGACATCGACCCGGCCGAGATCGGCAAGAACATCGGCGTCACGATGGGCATCGTCGGCGACGTCAAAATCGTGCTGAAAGCCCTGACGGCGAAGCTTTCGCGGCGGGAGCACAAGGCCTGGGGTGAACGGGTGAAGTATATCAAGGGTCACCCCGACAACAATCTTGAAATGGACTCCGGCAGGCTCACTCCTCAGTCCGTCATCAGAGGCATATGCCGGAGAATGGGCGACAATGTCGTGGCTACGGACGTCGGCCAGCATCAGATGTGGACGACTCAATATTATCAGTTCAAAAAGCCAAGGACATTCATCACGAGCGGAGGTCTCGGCGCGATGGGCTTCGGGATGGGGGCGGCCATCGGCGCATGCGTGGGCTCCGGTCTGAAACGGACCGCCCTTTTCACAAGCGACGGCAGCTTCCACATGAACATGAATGAAATGGCGACCGCCGTCTCCAACGATCTTCCGCTCATCATCGTCCTGCTCAACAACCACACGCTCGGCATGGTCCGCCAATGGCAGACTCTGTTTTTCGATGGCAGGTATTCGAATACCTCGCTCGAGCGGAAAACGGATTACGTGAAGCTGGCGGAGGCCTTCGGCGCGAAGGGTTTTAAGGCTGAGACAAACGAGGAATATGAGAAATGCCTCGACGAGGCGTTCCAGTACGGAACTCCGGTCCTGATCGACTGCACCATCGACAGTGACGAACGCGTGCTCCCGATGATCCCGCCGGGCGGAAGCATCGACGACATTATTTTAAGATGATTAGGGGTAACAGGATGCTGAACCATCAGTTTATCGTCTCTCTGCTCGTGTCAAACCATGCCGGCGTTCTGACGAGGGTGTCCTCTCTGTTTGCCAGGCGTTCGTTCAATATCGACAGCCTGACCGTCGGCGTCACGGAAGACCCTACTCTGTCGAGAATGACGATTGTCTCCTGGGGCGACGACTACATGAAAGAGCAGATCGTCAAGCAGCTGCAGAAGCTCATGGATGTGAAAAAGGTACAGCTCATGCAGAGCGACAAGATCGTCGTCCGGGAGCTCATGATCGTCAAGATCAGGATCAAGAAGGGCGAGCTGTCGGAGGCGATGGAGGCGATTAACGCTTACCGCTCCAACGTCGTCGACCTGTCTCCCGATTCGATAGCGGTCGAAATCACCGGGGAGCCTCTGAAGCTGAACGCGTTTTTGAATTACATCAAGCGGTACGAAATCGTCGAAATGTGCAGGACGGGTCCAACTGCCATGGGGCGCAGTACCTACTGCCTTGAGAACGACACGTATTGAGAGATTGACATCAAAGATTCATTTTTTGAGGAGGAGAAGAGAATGGCGAACATGTATTACGAGAAGGACTGTGACTTCAGTGTACTCAAAGGCAAGACGGTGGCGGTCATCGGTTACGGAAGCCAGGGCCACGCCCACGCGCTCAACCTTAAGGACAGCGGCGCCAATGTGGTCGTCGGGCTTTACGAGGGGTCGAAATCAATGGAGGTGGCCAGAGAGGCGGGGCTGCGCGTCATGGTTACGGCCGATGCCGTAAAAGCCTCGGATGTCGTCATGATTCTGGTCAACGACGAGAAGCAGGCGACCCTTTACAGGAAGGATATCGAGCCCAACCTGAAAAGCGGCGCGACGCTCGCCTTCGCCCACGGCTTCAACATCCNNTCGCCCCGAAGGGCCCCGGCCACACGGTGAGGAGCCAGTATCTGGAGGGCAAGGGCGTGCCGTGCCTCGTCGCCGTATACCAGGACTCCAGCGGAAAAGCACGCGACATCGCGCTCGCCTACGCGTACGGCATCGGCGGAGCCAGAGGAGGCATCCTTGAGACGACCTTCCGCGAAGAGACGGAAACGGATCTCTTCGGCGAGCAGTGCGTCCTCTGCGGAGGCGTGAGCGAGCTCATCAAGGCGGGCTTCGACACGCTCGTGGAAGCCGGATACCAACCGGAAAACGCGTACTTTGAATGCCTGCACGAGATGAAGCTCATCATCGACCTCGTCGTCAAGGGCGGCCTCAGCTACATGCGCTACTCGATCAGCGATACTGCGGAATTCGGCGACTACACCGTCGGCAGACGCATCATCACCGAAGAAACCAGAAAGGAAATGAGAAAAGTTCTATCCGAGATACAAGAAGGCTCTTTCGCCCGCAGCTGGATACTGGAGAACCAGGCGAACAGGCCATACTTCAACGCGCGTCGCCGCCAGGAGCAGAACCTCCTCGTCGAAAAGGTCGGGGCGAAGCTGCGCGCGCAGATGAGCTGGCAGAAGGACGGAAAGTAAGGAATAAAAGGGATCGGGTCAGAGACGGNNGACGATACTGCCGGCCTGTGCCGCCCCGTCAACGCAATCATGGAAAGGAGAGACGACGGTGCTGAAATTGGAGATGTTTGACACGACTCTCCGGGACGGCGCGCAGACGGAAGGCGTATCGTTTTCGGTATCCGACAAGCTTGCGGTCGTAAAAACGCTGGATGCGTTCGGTGTGCGGTACATTGAAGCGGGGAACCCAGGTTCGAACCCGAAGGATATGGAATTTTTCGCCGCCGCGTCCGATCTGAATCTCCAGCACGCGAAGCTTGTCGCTTTCGGCAGCACGAAAAGAAAGAACATCCCCGTCGAGGACGACGGCAACGTGCGTTCCCTTCTCCAGGCGAACACATCCTGCGTCGCGATCTTCGGCAAATCGTGGGGTCTCCATGTCACCGAGGTTTTATCGACCACGTTCGAGGAGAACCTGCGCTGCGTTCTTGAGACGGTACGGTTTTTCAGGGAGAAGGGCAAAGAGGTCATCTTCGACGCTGAGCATTTCTTCGACGGCTGCCGAAGCAACCGGGATTACGCCCTCGACGTGCTGGGCGCCGCGGTGGAAGGCGGCGCTGATGTCCTCGTCCTGTGCGACACGAACGGCGGGACGATGCCCCTGCAGGTATACGAGATCGTGGAGCTGGTCTGCGGAAGATTCCCCGGGATGCGCATCGGCATACACTGTCACAACGACATGGGCTGCGCGGTCGCCAATTCCATGCTTGCGGTCAAGGCCGGGGCTGTCCACGTGCAGGGCACGTTTACGGGGATTGGTGAACGCTGCGGCAACGCGGACCTTGGCATCATCATACCCAACCTGCAGCTGAAAGGCGGTTACGAGTGCATCAGCGGCAATCTCGAAAAGCTCTGCGAGACGGAGATTAAAATCGCGGAGATAGCCAACCTCCCTGTGCCGCACAACAAGCCGTACGTCGGGGAAAGCGCGTTTGCCCATAAGGGCGGCATGCATATCGACGGCGTGGACAAGGTTTCGCATTCCTTCGAGCATATCGACCCTACGTTTGTCGGCAACAGACGTCGCTTCCTGCTCTCGGAGGTTTCGGGCAAGAAAGCCGTACTGTTGAAAATCAGGGACGTCGCGCCGGAACTCACGAAGGACAGCCCGGAAACCGCGAAAATCCTCGATAAGCTCAAGGAGCTCGAGCACGAAGGCTATCAGTTTGAGGCGGCGGATGCCAGCTTTGAGCTTTTGGTCAAGAAAGTGATCGGGAAATTCAGGCCCCATTTTGACCTGAACATGTATAGGGCCAGCAGTGAATCCCCCGCCCCCGACGGAGAGATGAACTCCAACGCCATGATCAAAATCAAGGTCGACGGCAGTGCGGAAACGACGGCGGCCGTCGGGAACGGTCCGGTCAACGCGCTCGACCTGGCCCTGCGGAAGGCGCTCTGCGTCTTTTATCCGGAACTGTCAAACGTCCACCTGATCGACTACAAGGTGCGCGTGCTCGAAACGGGCCGCGCCACGGGCTCCCGGGTCCGCGTGCTGATCGAGAGCACGGACGGGCACAGAAAATGGATCACCGTCGGCGTATCGACCGACATCATCGAAGCAAGCTTCGTCGCGCTCGTCGATTCGCTGGAATATAAGCTCTGCATGGAGGAGAATGAATAGACGATTTGGTTTTTTGCTCTATAGTCTCAATACCGGTATATAACTCTTTGTATCGTGATACGTTCTCAATGGATTGCAATGTGCCTCCGGTCATTTTTCTGTCGATTTTTCTTGCGCGGTTGGAAAAATGGATTTATAATGTTACTAAAAAGCGTTAGTAACGCTAATGTAATAGGAGGTATTCATGAAAAGAGCAGTACTTATCGCATTATTGGCGGTAGCCGCTGTCGGCTTTGTGTTTGCGGCTCCCTCTGGGCAGAAGACCATCAATTTCCTTGGCGTCTGGGGAGGTCAGGAAGCGGATGTTTTCCTGGCAATGGTAAAGCCCTTTGAAGAGAAGACTGGCATCAAAGTCGAACTGGAATCCACCCGTGACCTCGATGCGGTGATCACAACAAGAGTGGAGGCCGGCAATCCTCCGGATATCGCAGCTCTTCCAGGCCCAGGAAAACTTGTCGAGCTTGCGCAAAGCGGCAAGCTGGTAGAGCTTTCCAAAATTCTCGACATGAAGGAATTCGACAAGAATTATTCCTCCGGCTGGAAATCCCTTGGAACCGTGAACGGCAAACTCTATGGCGTCTTTATGAAGGCTGCCACCAAAGGGCTTGTCTGGTACGACCCGGTGACTTTCAAAGAGAAGGGATTGACCGTACCCACCAATGACTGGACATGGGACCAGATGATGGCCCTTTCGAAGCAAGCCATTTCCAAGGGAATCGCTCCGTGGGCGATTGGTGTTGAAAGCGGCTCCGCTTCCGGCTGGGTAGGAACCGATTGGCTCGAGAACATATTCCTGCGCGTGAACGGACCGGATAAATACCGCGAATGGTACGAAGGGAAATTGCCATGGACCAGCCCCGAGGTGAAGAAGGTATGGGAAATCTGGGGTCAGATCGTTGCAGACCCAAAAATGATTTACGGCGGTTCCAGCTATGTCAATTCCACCAATTTCGGAAATGCCGCCGCGCCGCTGTTCACACAGCCTCCACAGGCGCTTCTTCATCAGCAGGCAAGCTTTATCCAGGGATTCATCACAAGTCAGTTTCCGACCCTGAAACCTGTTCAGGACTTCGATTTCGTGGCATTCCCATCGATCGATCCGAGATATGCCAAAGCAGTCGAAGCGGCGGCCGATGTCATTGGGGTCTTCAGGGATACGCCAGAGATCAGAGAATTTGTAAATTACCTCGCAAGCGCTGAGGCCCAGGCCTTCTGGGCCGCAGGCACTGGTGCTCTTGCCACCAATAGAAATGTTTCTCTCGTCTTCTATTCCGACCCGCTCATAAGAAGAGCCGCCGATATTCTGAACAAAAGCGAGATCGTAGTGTTCGACGCTTCGGATATGATGAAGCCTGAGATGAACGCGGCCTTCTGGTCAGCGGTCGTCAGCTACATCGACAATCCCAAGAAACTCGATTCGATACTCGCGGGGCTCGAAAAAGTCCGCCAGGAAGTGTACCAGTAAGCAACATGATTCGGGGTACAGGGAAGATTATTACCTGTATCCCGGTCATGGTTCGATTGAGGGTCCACGGGCCAAACGCAACTCCTGTGATGGAATTCGTTATTTCTCTGGGGTAATTGAAGTGCTCAAAAGAGGGATAGCTTTTGGCCTGGGGGAAATACAAGGCAAGGCAGAAAAATATGCATACCAATTATATTATGGTGGCAATTGCCGCCCTTGCGGTGATTCCGGTTTTCCTGTGGGCGTACCTGATGATCACGGAGCAAATTGCGACTCATACCAGCAGGAAGACGGCAGGGGTCTTGCGTCCATGGTTCTGGATTCTTCCCGCCGTATCGCTGCTCATCATTTTTCTCGTATATCCGGTTATTAATACCATCGTGTTGAGCTTCATGGACGCGCGTTCAGAGCACTTTGTGGGCCTGCGGAATTACAAATATATATTTTCCGATTCAGGGATGCTTGTGGTTCTCAGGAACAATCTTCTCTGGCTTGTGTTTTTTACGGCAGCATGCCTTGTGTTGGGACTCCTCATTGCGGTTCTTTCCGACAGGGTAAAATACGAGTCTGTTGCGAAGACGTGCATTTTTCTTCCCATGGCCATTTCATTCGTGGCTGCCGGCGTAATCTGGCGCTTTATGTACGAGTTCAGACCGGCCGGGACTCCACAGATCGGAACGGTAAATGCCATACTGACTGCGATATTTCCGAACTTTGAACCGAAGGCATGGCTCTTCAACCGTTCCACCAACAATGCCGCTCTTATAGTGGTCGGCATCTGGATGTGGACCGGATTTGCGATGGTGATCCTTTCGGCCGGGCTAAAAGGGATAAGCGAAGACATCCTGGAAGCTGCCCGAATCGATGGTGCCAGTGAAATCGCCATATTCTTCAGGATTATCCTGCCTCTCATGATGCCGACAATCACCGTGGTTGCGACTACTCTTATCATAAATGTCCTGAAAGTCTTCGACATTGTATATGTGATGACCAACGGCAACTTGGGAACCGAGGTCATCGCCAACAGAATGTACAAGGAAATGTTCAATTTCAGGAACTACGGCAGGGCGAGCGCGATTGCCACGCTGCTTCTGGTGGCGATAATTCCGGTCATGATAATGAATCTCAAGCGCTTTAATACAGAGGAAAGCAATGGCTAATAAGTCTGGTTCCGTGAGGACTCCTTTGAGACGGGCGCTTGGTCGAATCCCGCTCCACGTGATTCTGATTCTGATCTGTGTTGCATGGATAACTCCCTCGGCAGGGCTTTTGGTCAGTTCGTTTCGTCCCAAGAATATGATTGCGACCAACGGATGGTGGGAGGCGTTCAAGACTCCGTTTTCCTTTACTCTCGAAAATTACGCGTATGTGCTCACACGGGGAAACATGGGCAGGAGTTTTGTGAACAGCTTGCTGATAGCCGTTCCCTCAACGTTAATGCCGATTTTTATAGGTGCCTGCGCCGCATATGCGTTCGCCTGGATGCGTTTTCCTTTCAGAAAGACACTGTATCTTATGATTATCGCACTGCTGGTCGTTCCGCTTCAGATGACAATGATTCCGATACTCCGATTGTTCAACAAGGTGGGTCTTACGGGGAGCTTTGTCGGCATCTGGTTGGCGCATACCGCATATGGCCTCCCTTTTGCGATTTATCTTTTGAGGAATTTCATAGCCCAACTTCCAAGATCACTGATTGAATCGGCACAGATAGACGGAGCCTCTCATCCTACTATATTCTTGAAACTTGTCCTGCCTACTTCGATTCCGGCCATAGCGTCTCTGGCTATTTTCCAGTTTATGTGGGTTTGGAACGATCTTCTGATCGCCTTGATTTACTTGGGGGGGACTCCTGACGTGGCACCGATGACGGTAACTATCAGCAATATGGTCAACTCCTATGGTGGTGGCTGGGAATATCTGACCGCGGCGGCCTTCATATCGATGGTACTGCCTCTCATCGTATTCTTTGCGCTTCAGAAATATTTCGTGAAAGGTGTCCTTGCTGGCTCGGTCAAGGAATAATACATCCTGTGGGAATAAGAGGTTATGAAAAAACAGTCAGTTTCAGCATCGGATGTGGCAAAGATGGCAGGTGTTTCCAGGACAACCGTCTCGTTCATCCTCAACAACATCCAGGGGAAGCACATAAGCGAAGCAACGCGTCAGCGCGTCCTGCAGGCGGTTGAGGCGCTGAAATATGTTCCGGATATGAATGCCATAAGCCTTGCGAAAAAGACCCACTACTCAATCGGATTTTTCATCAGCTATTCCAGTTCCGTTTTCAGCGATGCCTATCTTTTCCGGCTGATAGAGGGAATGGCATTAGTCCTGAACAAGCGGCACTGCAGACTGGATTTTCAGCCTCTGCGGAAGGAAAAGGTGAATTATCTCGACTTGGTCCGTTCGGCAGGGCTCGATGGAATCATCCTGATGAATACACACACCGATGACCCCGGAATACAGGAACTGGAGGTGGCGAGAGTCCCTTTAGTGGTGATTGGCTCCATAGAAGGGCTCTCTGTCCCGCAGGTGGACATTGACAACATTGCCGCTGCCCGGGAGATGGTGAAGTATCTCGTCTCGCTCGGGCACAGAAAGATCGCGATGATAGCCCACGCGCCCCTTACGTTCTACGCGGCAGCACACAGGCTGGAGGCCTATACGCAGATTTTGTATGAGAAGGGGATCCCTCAGAGACCGGAGTATGTAGAAGTAGCGGACTTTTCTGAAGAATCAGGATATGGCGCCATGCAAAAACTGCTCGGTCTGAGCGACAGGCCGACGGCTGTCTTCGCGGGTAACGACATGGTAGCCTATGGCGCGACGCAGGCCATTCTCGATGCGGGGCTGTCCATTCCGGAAGACATCTCCATTGCAGGGTTTGATGATGACTATCTTTCGAGATACCTCAATCCGGCTCTGACAACCGTGGCCCAGCCAAGCGTAGGATTGGGAGAAGCCGCCGCCAGACTGCTCATTCAGGAAATTACATCTCCGCATGAATCCAGATCGCGGGGAAAAGAACGCATCATTCTCCCGACAATACTTGCGAAGAGAGAATCCTGCAGGAGAATTTGAGTAATGTTTGAGCATGAAGAATGGAGAATTGCCGAACCTGGCTATGATATTCATCAGATAGAGAAATATGAGACTCTTTTCGCGCTTGGAAACGGAAACCTGGGGCTCCGGGGAGATTTTGAGGAGAAGATTCCGGCATTCCACAGGGGTACCTACATCAATGGCTTCTTCGAGAAAGAGCCCATCGCGTATGGCGAGACAGCCTATGGATATGCGGAAAACCATGAAACGATACTGAATCTTCCCGACGCGAAGATCATCACGATATCCGTTGAGGGCGAGGAATTCCTCCTGGACAGCGCCGAGATTCAGTCTTACGAGAGGTACCTGGACCTTCGCAATGGTGTGCTGATCCGTTCGGTCAGGGCCATGCTCCCCAACCGCGCCCTGATTGAGGTGATATCCAGCCGGCTGGTGAGCCTGGAACGCGAGAGCATCGGCGCGATCAGATATGAAGCGCGCGTGATTGACACCCCTGACGGAAGACCGGTTGCGGTCAGGCTCGAGAGCAGGGTCGAGGGCATGGCGACCAACAGAGACGGGGGAGGCGATCCGCGCGTAGGTTCCAAGATAGCCAGGAATGCCTATTCCATAACCAGACTCGAATGCAATGAATCGGAATCCAGACTTCTCATTGCGACAAAAAACAGCGGGCTCGCCGCTACCGCTCAAGTAACACACGCCTTCTATGGCCCGGAAACCATGGCGCTTTCCGCCACTGCGGAGGCGTCGTCCGCGGTTCAGCGCTGGGAAGGGGCGGCGAGGCCTGGCGAGCGGATCGTTTTAATAAAGTACATGGCCTACCGGATGGCCTCCGCTGGCGAGGAAGCTTTGCTGTGGCAATCGGCGCATGAAGAACTCATCAATGCTTCGCGGGATGGATTCGAAGAGCTTCAGCGCGAACAGCGGGAGTTTTTAGCGGATTTCTGGAACTGTGCCGACGTGATAGTGGAGGGTGGGCCCGATATCCAGCAGGCGCTGCGGTTCAATCTTTTCCATGTCCTTCAGTCGTCAGGGCGCAACGGCAAAACCAGCATCGCGGCAAAGGGCCTCACGGGGGAAGGGTATGAGGGACACTATTTCTGGGATACGGAAATCTATGTCTGCCCGTTTTTTACTTACACGAAGCCCGAATTTGCGCGCAGGCTGCTCGAATACAGGTATTCGCTCCTGGACAAGGCCCGTCTCCGGGCAGAAACCATGACCGAAAAAGGGGCACTTTTCCCATGGCGCACCATAGACGGAGAGGAGACCAGTGCGTACTATCCGGCAGGCACGGCCCAGTATCATATCAACGCCGACATTGTATACGCGATGGAAAAATACTGTGAGGTTACAGGAGATGCCGAATTTCTGTATGGGCCCGTCGCGGAGGTTGCCGTGGAAACGGCGCGGTTGTGGGTATCCTTGGGGCATTACGGCGATGACGGGCGGTTCAGGATCGATGAAGTGACCGGCCCCGATGAATATACCGCCCTTGTGAACAACAACGCCTACACCAACCTGATGGCGAGGAATAATCTGTACTTTGCGGTGCGAATCCTGCGGGCGATGCAAGGGGAAAGGCCGGACTCTTTCGAGAGCCTGAGACGAAAAACGGCACTCGAAGATGACGAAATTGAAGGGTGGCGGAATGCCGCCGGCTCGGTGTATGTGCCTTATGACCCCAAGACTGGCATTTATGCCCAGGACGATTCGTTTATGCAGAAAGAGAGATGGCCTTTCTCGGAGACGCCACCGGAAAAGTATCCCTTGCTCCTGCACTTTCATCCGCTCGTCATTTACCGGCATCAGGTTCTCAAGCAGCCGGATCTTGTGCTGGCACAGTTTCTGCTTCCGGAGCAATTCACGCTGGCTGAGAAGAAAAGAAATTTCAGATTCTACGAGCCATTGACGACAGGGGATTCTTCGCTCTCGCACTGTATCCAGAGCATCATGGCCTCGGAGACAGGGAACAGCGAGGCAGCGCTCGACTACTTCATGAAGACCGTGCGCATGGACCTCGATGACATGCACGGAAACAGCAGGGATGGCATCCATACGGCCGCCATGGCGGGCAGTTGGCTCTCTGTCGTATACGGATTCGCGGGGTTCCGTGACAGGGCCTCTGCCGAAGGGGAAATCAGATACTCCTTCAATCCGAGACTGCCTGCGGGCTGGCGGAGACTCGCGTTTGGCCTGCAGCTTGGTCCCGTGAAACTGTCCATAGACATTGGAACGAGTGAAGTAAAATACTCGCTTGAAGAGGCGTCCAGAAGCGGCGGTTCAGCCAGTGCCGAGACGGGCGGTGGATTGAGGAACTCCGGGGCCCTTACATTTTTGCATAGAAAACAAAAGGTTATCCTGAAATCCGGCGAATCAGCGGTACTGTCACTGGAGCCAGCCTTAAGGGCGGCACTCCTGGATTTGGACGGCGTCGTAACCGATACCGCGCGCTACCACTACCTCGCATGGAAACGGCTTGCGGACGACAATGGCTGGCATGTCGATGAAAAGTTAGGCGAAGGGTTGAAAGGTGTGGGACGGAGGGAGGCCCTCGAGGTCATCCTGGGCCACAATGGCGTCAATCTCCCCGAAGAAAAGAAGCACGAACTCGCGGAGCGCAAAAACGCCTATTATAGAGAGTTCCTCAGGAAAATCACCCCTGACGATATCCTGCCGGGAATGAAGGCCCTGCTTCTCGGGCTTGGGCAGAGAGGCGTAAAACGCATACTCGCTTCGGCCAGCCGCAATGCACCGGCAATAATCGATTGTCTGGGGCTGGGACCGATACCCGGCCGGTTCTTCGACGGTATCGCGGATCCCAACGCGGTGACGTGCGGCAAACCCGATCCCGAATTGTTTTTGCTGGCTGCGGACATCGCTGGGGCCAGCCCTGAAGACTGTGTCGGAATCGAAGACTCGCTGGCGGGGATCAAAGCCATAAAAGATGCCGGCATGAAAGCGCTCGGAGTGGGGGACGGCCTGGAAGGCGCGGATTTGAGTGTCAGCTCCACCTCGGATATCACTGTCGATACGCTCGAACAACTGATCCGGTCCTGATGACGGATGCATGTCGCGGTCTGGCATTTTGAATATAGGCTGCCGCCCCCTGATTTTTTTTCAGAACGAGCGCCAGAATTTCCTTGAAAACAGCACGAGCACCGTGTACACCTCAAGCCTTCCCACGAGCATCGCAAAAGAAAGCCAGAGTTTCGCCCACCATGGAAAGAACGCGTAGTTGAAAACTGGCCCCACCTTTCCCAGACCGGGGCCGATGTTTCCCAAGTTCGCAATCACCGCCGTTATATTGGTCAGAATGTCGACGCCAGTAAAACTTATCACGATGACGGACACAAAGAAGAACGCAAAATACAGAAACACGAGTGCAGCGATATCGTAAATCACATTTTTGCGCAGAGCCTTATTCCCCAGGAAAATAGTGTAGACACCACGCGGATTTGCGACATAGCGCATCTCGGTCATTGCCATTTTGAACAGCACCACTACGCGGATTACCTTAATACCTCCGCCCGTTGATCCGGCACATCCTCCGATAAACATGAGAACAAAGAGTACGGTCTGCGAAACCGCCGGCCATTCTCCGAAATTGGAAGTCGCAAATCCTGTGGTTGTAAGAATGGACGAAACCTGGAACGAGGAAAACCGCACTGACTCNNACCGCGAATAGCATGAAATAGACTTTAAATTCGGTATCTTTCAGAATACTGCGCACATTGCCGCTCAGAAGGCGATAGTGTAGAGTAAAATTTGTGCCCGCGAGAAACATGAAAATCGTGATGACCCAATGTATAAATCCCGAATCATAATGTGCCAGGCTTGCGTTTTTTGTACTGAATCCACCTGTCGCCATGGTCGCGAAGGCATGACATATCGCATCGAAAAGCGGCATTCCCCCAATGACCAGCAGGAGAATCTCGATTATTGTAAGACCTATATAAATCAACCAGAGTGTTTTTGCCGTGCTCGAAATATGTGGCGTGATGCGATCGACAGAAGGGCCGGGCGCTTCTGCTTCGATGACACGGATTGCGCTAAAACCGAGCGCGGGCAAAACCGCGACAAGCAATACGACGATTCCCATGCCTCCGAGCCAGTGCGTGGTCGCGCGCCAGAGCAGCAGCGCCCGGGGCAGGGCCTCTATATTGGTCAGAATGCTCGCTCCGGTAGTCGTGAATCCCGACATGGTTTCAAAGAAAGAATCGATATATGAAGGAATATACCCAGATAATGTAAAGGGCAGTGCACCCAATGCCGAAGCGAAAACCCAACTGAGCGTAACGAAGAGAAAACCGTCTCTGTTTGTCAAGAAGGGCTTCTCGTCCTTGCGTGAAACAAAGAACATGACAAGGAAGAATGCGATGCCGAGAGCCGCCGGGATGAGAAGCGAAAGGCTCACTTGCGCGGCATTTTTTTCGATGAGGGAAAAAAAACCGCAGCCGAATATAAAAAACGAAACAATCAAAAGAATCGTGGAAAGCATTCGCAGGATCGCTTTGATGTGCATGTCATGCTCCAAAAATAGCTTCGATTCTGCCGATCTGCTCTTTTTTTATGATGAGTCCCACAAGGTCATTCTCCAGAATCTTCGTATTTCCCGTTGGCACAGAGGTTTTTCCTTCATGGATGACAAATGTGATGAGGAGCCCTTTGGGTAGATTCAAATTTCGAATTTCAGTCCCGAGGTACTCGAAAGAATTCGAGATTTGGATCTCGATGAGCTCGTATTCGTTGCGGGGGAAATTGTAAAGCCGGCGAATTTTTGCCTTTCTGACCTGGTCAAGAATAGTGCCCGACATGACCGTTTTTTCGTTAATAATGATATCGATGTTGAGCGAATATAGAATCGGGCTGTAGAGGTCGTTGACAACAAGCGCGAGCGTGCGCCGGGCGCCGGCATTCTTGGCAAGAAGCGCGGTGAGTATATTGATGCTCTGGTCTGAGGTAAGGGAGAGCACGATATCGGCGTTTCCTATGTTTTCTTCCTCTATGAAGTGCTCGTCCCTCAGCTGGTGGTTGATTGGCTCAATATCGGGGAACATGGCCGAGAGGCTTTTAAGCAAATCCCGGTCCCCATCGATCACTTTGATTCTTGGGTTTCCGAGCAGAGAAAGCGGGCCCTTTCCCCGCGGATGACGATCCTGGGCAGTGATTTGCTCAATGCCAAGCTCTTGCAGCAAGAGAGAAGTCAGCGTTTCTGCTCCGAAAATCACGAGAGAATTGAATTTTCTCAATGCATCCTTGCAGGGGCCGAAAAGCCTGTCGAGCGTAGATGGTTCGCCCAGAATATATGCCGCGTCATCCTCTGCGAACACAAAATTGCCTGTGGGAACGATGAGTTCTCCTTCTCGCAGTACCGCCGGCACCATAAAATCGAGGCCTATGCCTGACCGTACTTCTGCGAGCGATTTGCCTACGAACCTCGGTTCTTTCTTGCAGAGGAGACGGCGAAGCTGGATACCTGCTTCTTTTACATCGATTATTTCGGGGGACATGCCACGGAAAATAATGCGCGCTATGGCTTCTGCTGTCTCCGCTTCCGGGTTGATGATATGGTCGACTCCAAGAATTCTCTTCTCTGATTTCTTGAAAGACGCGAAATAGGGATTCCGTGTGCGCGCTATGGTTTTTACCTTTTTAAAAGTTTCTGCGACAATGCCGCAGGAGACTATATTCGTCTCGTCGCTGCCGGTGCAGGCTATGAACCAGTCGGCGTCGCCGACGCCGGCGGCCACAAGTGTATCGATGCGTTCGCCGTCCCCGTCCTGGACGATACAGTCGAGGTCATTCGCGATCGATTTTGCTATATTGGGGTTTTTCTCAATGATGACGACGTCCCGGTTCTCGGCGATCAGTTCGCGTGCAATGAGAGAACCAAGGAGGCCCGCGCCTAAAATTGCAATTTTCATTGGGAAAAGTATAAGGGAGTATCGCGGAGCTTACAATGGCCAATATTGCGAGGATTGTACATTATATCAGACCGATTGAGCCTTATGCGCTTTTTGTCTACTATTAGGCGCAGGAGCGCTGAGTGAGTACCCGCATTCGCATTGGCAACGAAACACTGTCTCTCCTTCTTTATTTTACAGGCCTCATTTTTGCAGGCAGCATCTTATTCTCTCTGCCTTTTGCGACACAGCATGGCAGTATGCGATATATCGATGCGCTGTTTACGGCGACAAGCGCTGTGTGCGTCACGGGACTTACGGTCGTCGATACTCTTTCTTTGACCCGTGCCGGCCAGACTGTGCTTCTCATCCTCATCCAGCTTGGTGGGCTTGGGATTATCGCATTTTCGACCTTGTATCTGTTTACTCCGCGCAGGAAGATTTCCATTGTTACACGTGGGCTTGCGGGGGACTATACTGTTCCTTCCTTTGAATTCCGCACAAGAAAAATTATTGCGCAGATTGTAACCTGGACTTTTTCTTTTGAATTTATCGGGGCTTTGATTATCTGGCCAGTGCTTTCAGAGCATGGATATTCTTTTTTTGATTCGGTTTTTCACGCGATTTCCTCCTTCTGCAATGCGGGTTTTTCTACGCTTCAATCCGGTATGGAGAGTTTTCGCGACAATGTCCTGATGAATGGAGTGACCATGACCCTCATCGTTGCAGGGGGACTTGGCTTTATCGTGCTGCAAGACATTGCCCGCTTCATCCAGAAAAAAAAGCTGCATTTGACATATCATTCCTCGATCGTGCTGCGGACGAGCGCATCACTTATTTTGATCGGTGCGGTATTGTTCTTTGTGCTGGAATACAACCATGCGCTCAAAGGCATGAGCGGCGGATCGAAAATAATGGCATCGCTTTTCCAGTCAGTCACTTCGAGGACCGCTGGTTTCGATACCATTCCACAGGCAAAATTGACGAGCACGGCCCAGTTTGTGATCATTGTTCTCATGTTTATCGGGGCTTCGCCTGGGTCAACCGGCGGCGGTGTCAAAACGACAACATTCTATCTCATGCTCTTGGTGGCTCTCAGGTTCAGAGAAGGGGGCGGTGTCCTGGTCGACCGGAATCGAACCATAATGCCGCATTCGATTTTTAAGGCGGCTGCGGTTGTCGTACGGGCTTTGCTCATCGTGCTCGTCGTCGCTGCAATTCTGCTGATTGCCGAGCAAGCCCAGGGCAGACCTTTAGGCATCGAAACCGCGGTATTCGAAAGTGTCTCCGCCTTTGGAACAGTAGGGCTGTCCATAGGGATTACACCGAGTCTCTCGGTCATTTCCAAGCTTGCGCTCATCGGTGCGATGTTCATGGGCAGGGTGGGGTTGTTTGCGATGGCCATTCCACATTCAAGGCTGTCGCCGGAGCGTTACGCAATGTCCCCAAAAGCAGATATTCTATTGTAGAGTGGCACAGTAAAGAAAAGGATGGTGCGGTATGCGACAATTTGCGTTTGTTGGTCTTGGTTCATTTGCGATGTCCATGTTGGAGCGCATCGCTGAAGTTACCGATCAGATTATCGCGGTCGACGATGATCCAACCCGGATCGAACATATCAAAGAGATGGTATCGACTGCCTTTACCATGGATCTGCTCGATGAGGATGCGTTCGAGCGCGTGTTCCATGATCCGGTGGATGTGGCCGTCGTCGACATCGAATCGAATGGCGCGGCGATTTTGCTCGTGACATTCAGATTGAAAAAGCTGGGAGTGCCTGAAATCATCGTAAAGTCGAATTCTGAGGAATATGAAGAGCTTTTGCGGCTTGTAGGAGCGACACGCGTGGTGAATTCCGACAAAGAGGCGGCGCTGCGAGTTACACCTCTCGTGCTTTCTTCTTCTCTGACGAATTTCATGCCGATAAGTGGCGATTTGGTGCTGGCGGAAGTGATTGCCCCGGATTTTGTGGTTGGAAAGACTGTCGTCGAAGTGGATATGCGGCGGACTCATCATGTCAATGTGGTCGCGGTGAAATATGCCTCGGAGCGTGCCGCCAATGAAGCCAGCGAAGGTGTCTTTCATGATCTGGATACGACATATCGCTTCAAGACAGGCGATGTTCTCCTCGTTACGGGGAAAGAGGATGATGTCTTTGTGTTCTCGGGCGTTCAGAAGACTGCTGAGCATGAGAAGAAAAAAACCAATTTCACTGCTCTGCTGAAGAATATGCTGGGGCGGAAAAAGCAAGGCAGCGCAAAAGCATAGCAAAATTCTTCGACACGTTGATTCCTTTTTGTCAAACTATTAGAATGAATGTAGCGGCACAGGTCTTGATATACAGCCTGTGCGCTCCGGCGGTGTATTTCTGTCCGGCGAACTGCGTAGCAGACTGAATCTGCGCGTGTTGTGGAGGTCCTTATGGACATTTTTCAAAAATGCTTTCAATTCGACCTGGACAAGCAGGCCATGGAAAAAGGGATTTACCCTTATTTCCAGCCTCTTGACGGGCTCGAGGGAACCGAGGCCATCTTCCATGGCCGCAAGCTGATCATGATAGGTTCCAACAACTACCTTGGTCTGACCATGCATCCCAAAGTGAGGGAAGCTGCACGAAAGGGGCTTGAAGAATTCGGTCCTTCCTGTACGGGAAGCCGATTTCTGAACGGCACACTCAAGCTTCACCTTGAACTCGAAGAACGCCTCGCTGTCTTTGTGGGTAAGGATGCGGCGCTCGTATTTTCTACTGGCATGCAGACAAATCTCGGTGCGATTTCATCGCTGATCGGACGCAACGATGTCGTCATCACCGACAAGGAAGATCACGCGTCGATAGTGGATGGATGCAGGCTCGGCATGGGCGAGATGAAACGCTACGTGCATGCCGACCTCGACCAGCTCGAACGAATTCTGCAAAAAATACCACAAGAATCGGGCACAATGGTTGTCGTCGACGGCATATTTTCCATGGGCGGCGATATTGTCGATCTGCCGAAACTTGTCGACATTTGCAAGCGATACGGCGCGAGGCTCTATGTCGACGACGCACATTCGCTCGGCGTACTCGGAGGCGGGCATGGCACGGCGTGGCACTTTGGCCTTACTGACAAAGTCGATATCATCATGGGCACCTTCTCGAAAAGTTTTGCATCGCTTGGTGGCTTTGTCGCGGGCGACAAAGATGTCATCAACTATATCAAACATACAGCCCGTTCTTTCATTTTCTCGGCATCCTTGCCCGCACCGAACGCGATGGCTGCTCTCGCTGCGCTCGATATCATGGAAACTGAGCCTGAGCATGTGGAGCGGCTCTGGGATAATGCCCACTTCATGATAAAGGGCTTCCGCGAGCTTGGCTTCAATATCGGCAATACGCAGACGCCGATAATCCCCGTCATCATTGGCGAGGATGAAACTTGCTTCCGCTTCTGGAGAGAGCTCTTTGACAACGGGCTCTATACGAATCCCGTCGTCAGCCCGGCCGTGCCGGAGGGTATGGCGCTCCTGCGCACTTCCTACATGGCGACGCACACCAAAGAGCAATTGCAGCGCGCACTCGATATTTTTGAAAAGGCCGGCAAGAAGTTCGGCATTATCTGATGCAAGGCGCCGGGGTGCGCTTGCGGCGTTGCATATCAAGCGCACCTGTCTGGCGCCACTATCCGCCTTTTGACGCGGCGATAAGTCCATGTTCCACAAAGCTGAAATAGCCTGTTTCGGAGAAGATGAGGTGGTCGAGCACAGGAATGCCCAAAATGTCGCCCGACTGACGCAATCGCTTTGTGATGTCCAAATCTTCATCCGAAGGTTCAAGATTGCCGCTGGGGTGATTGTGCGCCACGATGACCGCGCATGCCCTGTCGGTAATAGGATCGGCAAAAACCTCTCTGGGGTGCACCACAGTCTTGTTGATCAGGCCCTTGGTGATTTCCCGGACCGCGTTCACTTCATGCCCTCCATTTAAGGACATTACAATGAAATGTTCTTGCCGTATGTCCGCAAAATGAATGAGGAGGGGGAAGGCGTCTTTGGGCATGACGATGCGCGTGCCTCGTGTTGAAAATATGCGCCTGCCCAGCTCGATCGCGGCGGCGACGGCGCAGCTTTTTGCTTCGCCCATGCCGGCGATCACCATCAGTTTATCGATATCGAAGGTATGCGTACTTTCCGTAATTTGATCCAAAACTTCTTTTGCGAGCCTGCGCACTGGTTTCCCCGGCACCCCCGTACCCAGAATCGCGACCACGAGATCGAGATTTGATATCGAGCCGCTGCCAGACCTCAACATCCGCTCGCGAATATCCAGGGACGAGCCGCTGCGTCCGATTTGTAGCGTCGCTTTTTCATATGCCTGCCATTCTGCCATACTGTCTCCTAAAATAAAGACGCGTCAGTCTGGCTTTTTGATTCAATTCCCCGGCTGCTGGAATTCCTTGAGTGGGTATTTGCGTTTGTCTGCCAACTGGTATATAATCAAAAAAGAATATAGAGTCTGAAATGAGCATTTGGAATTTCGAGAGGAGGAAACAATGAAGAGCGTGAAAGGCACAAAGACTGAAGTGAATCTTCTTACTGGGTTTGCCGGCGAATCGCAGGCCCGCAACCGTTATACCTATTTTGCCTCGAAGGCCAAGGATGAAGGCTTTATCCAAATGCAGCTCGTCTTCGAGGAAACAGCCAACCAGGAAAAAGAACACGCAAAGCGCCTTTTCAAATTTCTGGAGGGGGGGTCTGCCAAAATTTCTGCAGAATTTCCCGCCGGAGTCATCGGCACGACCCGTGAGAATCTGGCTGAAGCGGCCGACGGTGAAAACTATGAGTGGAAGGAAATGTACCCTGGTTTTGCAAAGGTGGCGCGCGAAGAGGGCTTTGATGCGATTGCGGCGGTCTTTGAGTCCATCGCGGTTGCCGAAAAACAGCATGCAAAGCGATATGAAGCCTTTATGGCGAATATCGATGCCGGTCGCGTCTTCAAGCGGGACAAACCGGTGGTGTGGCGCTGTATCAACTGCGGCTATCTCTTCGAAGGGACAGAAGCGCCGAAAGCATGCCCCGCGTGTGCCCACCCGCAGTCGTATTTCGAACTTTTAGGTGAAAATTGGTAATAGGGAGGTATGAGATGACACAGAAAAAGCAGATTTACAAATGCATGAAGTGCGGCAATATCGTAGAAGTGCTGCATGAAGGAGACGGTGAGCTGGTGTGCTGCGGCGAGCCGATGAAGCTGTTTGTCGAGAACACCACTGATGCGGCAAAGGAAAAACACGTCCCTGTGCTTGAAAAAACTGCGGATGGCTGGTGGGTAAAAGTAGGAGCTGTACCGCATCCCATGGAAGAGAAGCACTACATCGAATGGATCGAGCTCATCGCCGATGGCAATTCCTATCGTGCTTTCCTGTCGCCCGGTAAGGAGCCCAAGGCTTTCTTCCCCGTAAAAGCGGAAAAAGTCGGCGCAAGAGAATACTGCAATATTCACGGATTGTGGAAAGCATAGTAAATTGATACCTGAAAGGAGCGCTCCATGAAGAAGTATGTATGTGATGTCTGTGGTTACATTTATGATCCTGTCGAAGGCGATCCTGATGGCAAGATACCCCCGGGAACCCCCTTTGAGCAGTTGCCTGATGATTGGGTATGCCCGATGTGCGGAGCGAGCAAAGATTCATTCTCGCCGATGGATTGAGGGGCGGCTTAATCGCACATAATACTCAAAGGAGTAAGCATTGAGGGGCGTCGTATGGCGCCCCTTTTTTATCGTGGTGGCGGCAAATATTCAAAGCGGGTGGTGCATTGGGTCCTAGCTTGTGAGTCTGGCATCCCGAGATTGTGCCCTCTAACCGATCCGGTTTTTCTTTGATATCTTTTATGTACGGAGTATCTATGATTTCTCATGATGATTTTATATTCTGTATCGGATATGACGGCGATACCGCGATCGTCGATGGCAAGGCAAAAAAGGAATTCAGCCGTCTTTCAAGCGCGGAACTCGCCGAAAAAGGACTGTACCGCGCCGCCTTCGCCTCGGCGCTCTATTCCAAAAATCCCGAAGAGATGAAGGCCTTCATCGATCTTTTCAACAAAAAGGCAGGCACGCAGTACACCGAATCGAGCCAGCTCTCGAGGCTGTTCGGTGTCTATCTCGATGAAATCTCGAAGGTGAAAGTGCTGTAGACGATGCATGCCGCGCCCTATTTCCCTGGCGCGCGCTGCCTGCGGCAATTTTTGCCGCTTTCTCCTTTCTCCCGCAACAAAGGCTGCTGTCTTTCCCGGCGCTGTCCGTCCCTACAACACCTGCACAATCCTGCATTTCAGATAGCGCGACTCGTCATAGCCGATCATGATGGGATGATCGAGGTCCTGTGACCGCTCTTCAAGTACGCGCAGCCGGCGATTCGAGTCGAACGCGGCGTCGGCGAGCATCGCGTCGAACATCTCTGGCGAGAACCAGTGTGAGCAGGAGAATGTGACGAGCAGGCCACCCCGCTCCAAAAGGTGCATCGCGCGCAGGTTGAGCTCCTTGTACCCGCGCCGCGCACCCTCCAGAGATGCGCGATTCTTCGCGAAGGCCGGCGGATCGAGAATTATGAGATCGAAGCGCTGACCCATCTTTTCGAGATCGCGGAGATAATCGAAGGCGTTGGCTTCGACCACTGAAACGCGGTCGGCGACCTGATTGCGGGCGGCATTTCGCCTGAGGAGCTCGAGCGCTTCGGCGGAACTGTCCACGGCGAGCACCGAGGCCGCCTCTGCTTTCGCCGCGAGGATCGAAAAGCCGCCCTGGTTGCAGAACATATCGAGGATGCGGCGGCCGGCCGCATGACGCGCGGCTGCGCGGCGGTTCGCCCTCTGGTCCAAAAACCAGCCCGTTTTCTGCCCACCCACGAGGTCGATTTCGAAGAGCGCCCCGTTTTCTTCCATGATGATGCGCTCAGGCATGGAGCCCCACAGGACGCCCGTCGATTCGGGCAAGCCCTCGAGCGCCCGCACCGGGGCGTCCGAGCGCTCGATAATCCCATCAGGTGCAAATACCTTACACAGGGCTTTCACAATGAGGGCTTTGCGGACCTCGACGCCGAGGCTCAGAAACTGTACCGAGAGCCAGAGACCTTGCCCGGATCGGGCGCGCTCCTGCGCGTCCGACAGCTCTTCGTCCTTTGCCAATGGTGTCCCCACGAATCCATCGACAATGAGCCCCGGCACCGAATCCGCCTCGCCGTAGACAAGCCTAAGGCTCATGCCGCGTTCGAGTGCGTCCCTGCCGAAACAGAAGCGGCGCCATTCCTTCGCCGACTCGAAGGCGCGCGTGAAGAATGCCTCATCCACGGACTTCGCGGTCCGCGAATAGATGCGCGCCCGGATTTTCGAATTCGGGTTGAAAAACGCGTACCCCACGTGGAGCCCGCGGGCGTCGCGCACTTCGACCTCCTCGCCGGGCGCTGGCTCGCCCTCGACGCGAGCGATTTCATTGTCATATATCCACGGATGTCCATGCCGGATGCGGATGTCTTCCTTGGGTTTGAGCGTAATTGCAGTCATGTCTGTATGGTAATAGCGGGCACGTATTCAATACAAGCCATATTGAACCTCCCCGCGCCCTCATATACCATAAAGGCAGCATGAAAAAGCCATCGCTCATATACCGTTGTTCCGCGTGCGGCCATGAGGAGCCGAAGTGGCTCGGGCGCTGTCCGGAGTGCGGGCAGTGGAATACCATGGTCGAAGCCAAGACCACGGGGCGTTTTGAAAAAGACAAGACGGCCTTCTCGGTTCCCCTGGAATCGGTGGACCCCGCATTGGGCGCGCGCGTGTCGTCGGGGATTTCCGAGCTGGACAGGGTGCTGGGGGGCGGTTTCATGCGCGGTTCGGCGATTCTCATCGGTGGCGAGCCGGGCATCGGCAAGAGCACGCTGCTGCTGCAGGCCTGCGCGAAGCTGGGCGCGAAGGGCAAGGCGCTCTATATCTCGGGTGAGGAGTCGGCCGCGCAGATCCGGCTTCGGGCCGAGCGCATCGGGGCGCTTTCGAAGCAGATCGAGGTGTTCTGCAGTAACGATGTGCACGCCTGCCTGTCGGTGATGGATTCGGTGCATCCATTGCTCACGGTGGTCGATTCAATACAGACAGTTCATTCGCCGGAAGCTGGCGCGGTGCCGGGAACGCCGAACCAGATAAAATTCTGTACGCAGGAATTTGTCGAATGGGCGAAGAGCCACGATTCGATTGTCGTGCTGGTCGCCCATGTGACAAAGGACGGCATGATCGCCGGGCCAAAGGCGGCCGAGCACCTCGTCGACGCGGTGATCAGTTTCGAGCAGGCTGAGAACGCGCTCAGGGTGCTGCGCACGAGCAAGAACCGCTTTGGTTCTTCGGACGAACTCGGGTTTTTCCTCATGGGAGAGGGCGGTCTTGCCGAGCTTGCGGATCCTTCTGGCATTTTTATGGTGCGGCGCGAAGGGCAACTGCCCGCAGGCATCGCGGTAGCCATCGTCCACGAAGGTTCGCGGATTCTGCTCGCCGAAGTCCAGGCTCTGACAATTCCCTCGAAATCGGGCATCATGCGGGTATATTCGGATCGGATCGACCCTCTGCGCGTGTCGCGGATCGCGGCGGTGCTCGAAAAGCAGACGAGGCTCGATTTTTCGAGCCAGGAAATCTATGTGAATGTGGCAGGAGGCTTGAGGTTGACGGAGCCGGCGGTCGATCTTCCTCTCGCCTGCGCACTCTATTCCGCGAGGTCGGGTCAGGCGCTGCCCGAGGGCTCGGCGATTGCGGGCGAGCTTTCGCTTGCAGGGGAAATTCGGCCTGTCCGCTCGATGGAACGGCGGGCGAAAGCGGCACGTCAGCTTGGCTTCGGGCGAATTATAGGACCGAGGGCCGCACTGCCCGGCGATGAGCTGTCTCTCTCGCGCGCCGGAAAGGTGGGAGCCGCGACCGGCTCGAGCCAATCTGGCCCACATTGGCTGAGTGTATCTTCTCTCAAAGAAGCGCTGCGCATCCTGTGGAATCAGGAGAGTCGGACATGAAATTCATCCACGAAAAGAATCAGTTTGCGGGGCTCGCGGTGCCTCTTCTTGCCCTGAAAAAGAATAAAAATGCCGCGTGCGGAGTGTTTTCGGATCTGGTGAATCTTGGCAAGCTGGCACAACAATGGGGGCTTTCCCTCATTCAGCTTTTGCCGCTCAATGACACTGGGGATGGCTCTTCTCCATATGCGGCTTTAAGCGCCTTTGCGCTGCATCCTGTGTATATCTCTTTGTCCGAGACTGCGACCACGATGGCATCCCTGGGGGTGCCGCTTGAGGACGAGACAGCCAAAGAGCTTGCTCGTGCGGCGCGAGCTTTGGACCGGAAATACGGTGAAAATCTGCGCGTTCCTTTCGAAGACGTCCTGCACGCAAAGCTTGCCGCGCTTCGCGCCGCATGGAGCGTGAGCCAGGATTTTTGCGGCCCGCTCGCGGAGGCCTTTGCTGCCCAGGAGCGCTGGGCCAAGCCATATGCTTGTTTCATCGCTCTGAAAGAAAAATTCGGTCGTGCGCCATGGTGGAAGTGGCCCGAATGGACCACCGTTTCTGCCGCAGACATCGATGCGCTCTGGTTCAACCTGGAAATCGCGGAAGAAGCGCGATTCCGCCTCTGGCTTCAGGTCCTCGCGCGCGAGCAGTTGCAGCGGGCTGCGCAGTCGGTGCGGGAGATGGGTGTCGATATCATGGGCGATATCCCCATACTTCTTGCCAAGGATTCTGCCGACGTGTGGGCCAATCGCGCTATTTTTATTCTCGACAAACAGGCAGGCGCTCCGCCCGACATGTATTCGCCGCGCGGCCAGAATTGGGGCTTTCCGCTCTATGATTGGGACGCGCTTCGAGTTCAGGATTATGCATTCTGGCGCCAGCGCCTCAGCTATGCGGACAAATTCTATACGGCGTATCGCATCGACCATGTGCTCGGATTTTTCCGCATATGGGCGATCGGCGCATTCGAGAGCGATGCCTACCTTGGGGCTTTCGAGCCTTCCGAGCGCATGCACCGGTCTGAGCTAAGCGCCCTCGGTTTTTCGGACGAACGCATCACATGGCTTTCGAAGCCGCACGTTCCTGAATTGAAGATTCGAAATGCCGAGAAAGAATGCGTCGATGAGTTCGCGGCCGTGACGGAACGCGCCGGCGGCGCACAGCCCTATGCGGATCGAAAGGCTGCCTTTGTACGGCGCCTGGAGGATGTGCGCCGTGCATGCTTTGCGCGCATCCACAACGAGCCGCTCTTTCTGTTCAATCCAGAAATTCGCGGCACAGGGGAGATCAATGACCTCATCTGGCATGTGCGTCAGGATTTCCCCGAAGCGGACCACGGCCTGAATGACTATGCGCGCGGCATGAGTGACTGGTGGATCGATCGGGCGCTCTATGAAGTTGAGCCTGACAAGTATGTTTTTCAGTGGAGCTATCACGATACGACAAGCTGGAAGAGCCTCAGCCCCCAGGAGCAGGGCGCGCTGGAAGCAAAAGCCGCTGCGCTGACGACAGCATCGCTCGATATATGGGAGGCAAGAGGACGCGATCTTTTGTCGATGCTTGTGTCGGCCGCTAAGATGCAGCCTTTTGCAGAAGACCTCGGCGCGGTACCTACCTGTGTCCCCAAAGTATTGCGCGAAATGGAGATACCCGGGCTTCGGGTGCTCCGTTGGGAGCGGGAATGGGAGAAGCCTGGCCAGCCGTATATTCCGCTCGAAATGTATGAGCCTCTGTCGGTCGCATGCACCTCGGTGCATGACTCGACGAATATGCGCCAGTGGTGGACGGAAGAGGCGGATCGAGCGCAGCTCTGGGCCATGTTTACAAAAATGGCGGAACACGATGCGCTGCTGCGTTCATTGTTCGAAAGCCGGGTGCGCGAAAAAAGGGAGGCAGGGCAGTCTCCGCAAAGTGCGGTCGAGCCGCCCAAGGTGCTCGATACCGCCGCCGCCGCGGGGATCATCCGCGCAATGGCGCTCTCTTCCTCGATCGCGGCGGTATATCCTCTTCAGGACCTCCTCGCATGTCATTCGGAATGGAGGGAGTCCGATCCGCGCGATGAGAGGATCAATGTGCCCGGCACCACGCTTGCCACAAACTGGACATACAGGATGCCCGTCGATCTTTACACTCTTGCAAAGGATAGGGATTTTCCCGCCCTTATCTCGAAGCTCGCAGCCCGGGAGGCGCCGGCGTGACGTTTTCGGGCCAAAATCTGAAACTCATAGCGCGCACCTGGTTCAAACGGACTTTTGACACTTCCTGGTTTCTTCTGAAAATCATGGTGCCGGTGAGCCTCGTCGTAGCCCTTCTCGGCTGGAGCGGATCGCTTGAGAAAATCGCGCGTGCGTTGCATCCCCTCATGCGGATTCTCGGTCTGCCAGGGGAAGCCGCGCTCGTCTACATTTCGGGGGCGCTCCTCAACAATTACTCGGCGATCGCCGTGATGAGCTCAATGAACCTCACCCTGCACGACGCGACAATCCTCGCGGTGATGTGCCTCATCTCGCACAACCTCATAGTCGAAACAGCGGTGATGAAGTCGCTGGGCTCGTCGGCCGCCAAGATGGCCCTGTTGCGCATCGGAGTGGCGATTCTCGCGGGCGGCATTCTCAACCTTGTGCTTCCTCCGTCATTTGCCGAGGTGAAGCTCTTTGCTTCGGGCGCGGTGGCCCAAAGTGATTTCTGGCCAATGCTGGGGGCATGGGCGATTTCTACTTTGAAGCTTACGGGACGCATTATCGTGTATATTCTGGTGCTTATGCTCGCACAGACGCTCCTCGAGCAATTCAACATGATGGAGTGGCTCTCGCGCTGGCTCGGATGGCTCATGCGCATTTTCGGCCTCGAACCATCGATGAGCTTTCTGTGGATTGTGATCAATATCGTAGGCTACGCATACGGGGCGGGCATCATCAANNGCCGCGATCTCACACTCTCTCCTCGAAGATACCGTACTCTACGGAGCGATTTCCCTGCCAGTGCTCTGGCTCATGGTGCCACGCCTTGTGCTCTCGCTGATCGTCGTCTGGGCTGAGCGTCTGCGCCGTTCACTTTTTCGATCTACAGCCCTCCGAAAGTCAGCCAGCCGCCGATAAGATGCAGAAGGCTGATGATGCCCGCAAGTTCGAGGACGGCGAGGACGATAAAGGTGGCTGAAAAGATATACGCTATCACGGGAGATTTTTGCGCCCGGGGTGTGGCTCCCCCGGCCCCGGGGACCGCCTTGAGCGCCTTGCGGCGCCTTAAAATTCTGCGGCTGGAGAGCCACGCGAACAGCAGCCAGAATGCCGTGCCGATGATGTGCGACGGGAGCGGCGAGGAGGCTTCGAAGCCGAGAAGGGCGCCGCCAGTCTGCGCTGCGATGGCCGAGATGCGCGAGACGGATCCCAGAATCATCGCGATTCCGAAGGTTATGAGGAGTATGCCGGAGACAGTGCGTACAGCATTGCCGTGTTTTTTGAGAAAGCCGAGCACAGGGGAAAGCCGCTCGAAGAAAAGCGCGCTCGCGACAAAGGGAATCGCAAAGCCCGCAGAATATGTGACGAGAAGCAGCACCGCGGCGCCGACATTCGCGTTTCTGGCTGCCATAAGCAAAATCGAGGCTAAAATCGGCCCTATGCACGGAGACCAGCCCGCGGCGAATGCCAACCCCATCAGGAATGCGTTGACCTGGCCTCGCCCCTTGCCTGCGAATTTCCGGATGAGTCGGGCATCATTGTTCAGGATTTGGATGAAGTCGAACATGACATTGAGTCCGAGCACGATCACGATGATGCCCGCGATTTTCCCGAAGAGCTGGGAAGTGCCGCCTCCGCCGATGAAGCTCATTCCTCCGGAGAAAATGACGCCCAAGACCGTAAAGGCAAGCGTGAAACCAGCGGAGAACGTGAGGCTTGCGCCCAGGAGTTTGGCCTTCTGCTGCTGATCAGAGAGTTCCTTCACGGTGAGTCCTGATAGGAGAGAAAGATATGCGGGGAGCAGCGGAAGCACGCAGGGAGAAATGAAAGAGACGAGCCCCGCGCCAAATGCTGCGATCAGGTCGGGCTGATTCATTTCCGCGCGAGCTCCTTCATTATGCTCACGAATTCAGGGTTGTCGTACTCGAAGGGGCCAATGAAGCCTGCGATAAACTTCCCATTCTTGTCGAGAATATACGTGGTGGGAATGCCGCGCGAGGCATAGAGGCCTGTGAGACTGCTCTTGGGGTCGACGTAGACGGGGTAGGAAATCTTGTTCTGATCCAGAAATGCCTTGACGCTTTTTGCCGATTCACCCAGGTCGACGGCCATGATTTCGAATTTTTCGCCTTTCATGGTTTCGTGAAGTTTCTGAATCGTCGGAATTTCCTGTTTGCAAGGCGGACACCATGTGGCCCAGAAATTGAGAAGCGTGATATTCCCTTTTGTGGAAAGACGGCTCTTCATATGTCCATCGACAGAAGTGACGTTGAAATTGGGCTGCTCGAAGGGCTGGTCGAAGACATAAAAACCGAGGGCTTCAAGCCTTGTTGCATACCAGGGCCTGGATTGGGCACCAAAGACTGATCCGGCGGAAGCGAAGAATATCAATATAGAAAGAAGCATCAACGCAGAGGCGTGAAGAGTGAATCGGTGGAAGGCGCTGTGTCGGTATTCCATGCTATCTCCTGATATAGTAATGTTGTAGTCGCTTATACGCGCTCGGTTCAGCAGCAGTGCTGTAAATTGTAACATATAAAGTTTAATATATAATAAACAAATGGGCAACATGCTTACCGCCGTTGCCGCTTTGCCTCGAAATCATTACTATTCAATCGAGTGCTGCAACAAGTTTTACTTTATCGCAAGGAGTCGTATAAGATGAAATTAGCAGAGCCGCAGACTGCCGAAACCGAAGCCAAACGGCCCGAAGAACCTTTAAGTGAGCGTTTTCTCAAAACCCGTACTGTTCTTCTTGTCGGCGAAGTCGATAAAGACCTCTCCGAAAAAGTTGTCAGGCAGCTGTTGCTGCTCGACAGCATTTCAGACGAGCCCATCATGCTCCTCATCGATTCCCCGGGCGGCGATGTGTACGCCGGATTTTCGATATTTGACGTGATCCGCTTTATAAAAGCGCCGGTCCGAATCGTCGGCATTGGCCTCGTCGCGTCCGCGGCGGCCCTCATTTTGATCGCTGTGCCGCAAGACAGGCGCTTTGGCCTGCCCAATTCCTCATATTTGATTCATCAGCCGCTTTCGGGGATGAACGGGGTCGCGACCGAGATCGAGATTCACGCCCGCGAGCTTGAAAAGACGCGTGTGCGCATCAATGAACTCATCGCGGAAGCGACTGGCCAGCCCCTTGAAAAAATCACAAAGGACACCGACAGGGATTTCTGGATGAATGCGTCCGAAGCGTCGCAGTACGGGCTGATTGGAAAAGTCATTTTGTCGAAAAACGAGCTTGCCTGAAAAATAGGCGATTTTGCGCCCTAATTCTGAAGCGTGAATCATGCCGGGGTGCGTCTTCCTTATGGGAAAGGAGGGAAGGTGCGTCCGGCATTTTTTATTCTATCGGCGATTGCAATGGCGGCGGTCGGGTGCCGATGTTCGCTTGCACCCGCAGGAACGAGCCAGGAAATCCACATTGTATCCTATAATGTGCACAATCTTTTCGATGCGGAAGAAAGTGGAAGAGAATACCCTGAATTCAAGCCATCGAAAGGCAAGTGGACGAGAGAGCTCTATGCGAAACGGCTTGCCAATGTGGTGGAAGCCGTTCTATCCGTTTCGGAAACCGAGGGAGCTGGTTCGCGGCGGGCGGCGGCGCCCGACATTTTGTGCGTGCAGGAAATCGAAAACGAAAAAGTGCTTGCCGACCTCGCGGAGCATTTCGGCAGAGGAGTCTACCGGTATTGGGCTATAAGCGGACCCGACGAGAGCATCATTCATACCGGCATATTGTCGCGGTTCCCTATCGTCGCGATGCGTACGCATTCGGTGATGGACGCATGGGGCTTTGGCCCCCTGCGGGATATCCTGGAAGTGGAGCTCGAGCTTGGCAGCGCTGAGCGGATTGTGATGTTCGTATGCCATTGGAAATCCAAATTGGAAGGCGAGAAGGAGACGGAATCCGGACGCCGCGCCGCTGCCGCGCTGTTGGCGCAGAGGATTCGTGGATTGCAGACAGAAAAACCTTCTCTACCGATTGTCGTCTGCGGTGATTTCAATGAATCGCCGGATGAATACATCAGGGTCAGCAGGCGCTATCCTACGGCGATTATGCCCTCCGATGCCGGCACTCCTCCCTCTGCGGCAGAAGGTGAGCCCATCTGCGTCTCCGGATCGTGGGCAGGACTTGCAAATACTGGAGAAGATCAGCCCTTCTCCAATGAAAACGCCCCAAAGCTAATACTCTACAATCCCTGGAATGAGATTTCTGATGGTTTCAGTATAGCATTCCAGGAGAAGCGCGAACAATTCGACTGTTTTTTCCTCAATGCAAATCTTCATGATGGGGAAGGCGTGGAATATGAAAGTTTTGGAGTCGCAAATGCACCGATGCTCTTCGATTCGAATGGTACACCATTTGAATGGAGAGGAAGCGAGGGATATTCGGATCATCTGCCCGTCGAGCTCATTCTGTCGATGAGGGAAGGGCGATGATGATTTTGATTCCATTTTGGAGAATGTGGTCACCTATTGTCTGCGAGCCCGGTATCAGATACGTTTGGCTTTAGGAGGCAATCTATGGTATCAGGCGTTGTTGCGTTGCTTTTATTGCTGTTGTCGGTGATTGTCATCATCATCCTTACCGGAAGGTTTAAGATGAACGCTTTTCTTGTGCTGATAGGCGTTTCTTTCCTCTTCGGTCTTGCAATCGGGCTTCCCGCGCTGGATGTGATTGCCGGCATCAAGAACGGTTTTGGAGGGACACTTGCCAACATAGGCATTGTCATCGTTGCGGGCACTATCATGGGCACGATTCTCGAAAAAACCGGCGCCGCACTCTCGATGACGCAGGTCATATTGAAGCTTGTCGGGAAGTCCCGTGCTCCGCTTGCCATGAATATTGCGGGATATGTCGTTTCCATTCCCGTCTTTTGCGATTCAGGCTATGTCATCCTGAATCCTCTCAACAAGGCTCTTGCAAAAGAATCGGGCATTTCGATGGCCGTAATGGCAGTGGCGCTTTCCACAGGGCTTTATGCGACACATACCATGGTGCCGCCAACCCCCGGCCCCATCGCGGCGGCCAGCGCCCTGGGAGCGGACCTTGGCAAGGTGATTTTGCTGGGCTTGATCACATCCATTCCCGCGTCGCTCTCCGGACTGCTGTGGGCGACGAAATTTGCCAGGAGATATGAAATTGAACCGGAAAGTCATGAAAGCTATTCCGAAATTGTAAAGAAATTCGGGAAGTTGCCCGGCAGGTTTCTTTCGTTTTTACCGATCGTGCTTCCTATTGTGCTGATTCTTCTGAAGAGTGTCGCGGAATTTCCTTCGAAACCATTCGGCAATGGCAATTTCCGCATTTTTCTGTCCTTTATCGGCGATCCGGTATCCGCGCTTATCATTGGCGTATTGTGTTCTTTGCTGCTCGTTCAGAAGGGCGAGCTCAAAAACGCGATTTCGGGATGGATGGGAGAGGGGATCAAGGAATCGGCCATAATTCTGGTCATCACGGGGGCAGGCGGTGCGTTTGGCCAGATAATCAAGGCCAGCCCGATAACCGAATTTATCAAGACGAACATGGCTGGCATGCAGCTTGGAATTTTCCTGCCATTCATCATCTCTGCCGCGCTTAAGACCGCTCAGGGTTCATCGACCGTGGCCATCGTGACGACGGCAGGAATCATGGCACCGCTCTTACCGTCGCTTGGGCTGGATCCAGCCCTCACCACCATCGCGATCGGTGCCGGTTCCATGGTCGTGTCTCACGCGAATGATTCATATTTCTGGGTTGTTTCGCAATTCTCCGGTATGCCTGTAAATATAGCCTACAAGGCATTTACTTCCGCGACTGCGGTGGAGGGTGCCGTGGCCTTCGCCGCCGTTCTCATATTGTCCTTGTTCGTTCATTGATGTAGTCTTTGAGGCCGATGAACAAATTTTATGCGACGCTGTGCGAGCGGTTTGGCCTCAACGCCTATATCGCGGGCGATTATCAGAAAGCCGAACGTTGGTTTCGGAAGCTTGAGCAGTCTGAGCCAACTTCCATTCGCGTGTTGAGAAACCTCGGCGTCATATTGCTGGCCGAAGGACGATCCGAAGAAGCAGAGCGTTACTTGCTAAGAGAAGAAAAATTATATGGCGCTTCCTTTTACCGGCATTCGGCCCTTGCGGATCTCACTTATGCGACGGGGAAGAGAAAAGAGGCGGCTCGCCGTTATCGATTGGCGCTTCGTGAGCCCGAATGTGCTGAAGGCGGCAAGATGTACCATATGAGGGGCCTTATGGAAAAACGGCTCGCAATGTGTGAGGATGAAAAGAGATATACTGGTACGAGGAAAGCGATGGAGTTTTTCAGACAGGCAGAGGAATCGAGAGAGGCGGGGGCTCATCAGGAAGCCATACAGAAGTTCCTGCAATCCTTTGCCCTGGATGAAACAAATTGGCCGGCCCTCAACAATGCCGCCTCAATTTATATGAATACGCTTAAACAGCCTGCCGAGGCTGAGCCCCTGTTCTCGCAGGCGTTTGAGCTTTCGCACAGCATCCAGGTAGCCCGCAATGTGGAGCTCTGCCGGCAGGCGATCAACCGCGGGCAAAAGAAAAAGTAAGGAAAATGTGATGAGAGAAAAAACCAAGTTGGCTTTGCGCGAGGATGCTGAGACGATTTTTCAGGCAGCCGTGGATCGCGTAATGCCCGAACGGCTTTTTTCGTATTGCCTGTCGCTTGAGGGGTCGGCGCTCGGTGCGTCAGATGGCCAAATGACGCGGAAGTACGATCTTTCCCAGTTTGAGCACATAGTGATCGCTGCCTTCGGGAAAGCCTCGCTCCCGATGGCCGCAAGTCTTGTTTCGCTTTTGGGCGAACGGGTTTCACAAGGTCTTGTCGTCACCAAGGCGTCTGAAGACGGGCGGCCGCTCCAGCTCGCGCCGCAAGTCGAGAAAGTTTTTGCCGCACAGTCAGTTCGCGTCATCGAGGCAGGCCATCCTGTGCCCGATCAGCGATCGGTGATGGCCGGCAAAGAGATGCTCACCCTCGCTTCGCAGGTGAGAGATTGGGAGATGCATGGCAGCAAAACGCTCGTCTGCGTGCTCATTTCGGGAGGAGGGAGTGCACTTTTGTCGGCGCCCGTCAAGGGGCTTTCGCCCGAAGACACGGCAGATGTGACACGGCTTTTGCTGGCCTGCGGAGCGACGATTCATGAGATCAATACGGTGCGCAAGCATCTTTCCGCGATTAAGGGCGGATTCCTCGCGCGCGCTTTTTCTCCGGCACAGACGCTGTCGCTCGTGCTTTCGGATGTCATGGGGGATGATCTCGATGTGATTGCTTCCGGCCCGACAGTTCCCGACATGAGTACATGGCAGGATGTCAAAGCGATATTCGACCGCTTTGGGCTTTTCGATGCCTTGCCTGAAGCCGTTGTCCGTGCGACACATGAGGGGCTTGCAGGCCTGCGCCCCGAGACTCCGAAACCGGGTGATACGATTTTCGATTCGTGCTCGACAATGCTTGTCGGCACAAATTATCATGCGATTCTCGAGGCGGAGCGCACAAGCAGGGCGTTGGGCTATAACACCCTCGTTATCGGAACCCGTATATCGGGAGAAGCCCGCGAGATCGGCAAGATTTTTTCTGGAATTGCCCAGGATATTATGCTGCATGAACTCCCCGTCGCTGTTCCCGCCTGCATCATCGCGGGAGGTGAGACCACAGTCACTTTGCGCGGCAAAGGCAGGGGTGGACGAAATCAGGAGATGGTGCTCTCAGTGCTCAGGGAGTTTTCACATTTCCCGCGCGCTCTGTGTTCAAGGCTGAAAGGAGTGGTCTTTCTTTCCGCTGGGACCGATGGGAATGATGGGCCTACCGATGCCGCGGGAGCATTTGCCGATGCCGAGGCCATCGGGCGTGCCCAGGCGCTCGATCTCAATCCCTCGCGCTTTTTGGCCGAAAACGATTCGTATGCCTTTTTTGAAAAGGCTGACGGGCTCTTCAAAACGGGCCCGACCGGCACGAATGTATGTGATATTCAAATACTTATCGTGCAATAATACGCTATTAGGAGATTGTTGATGAAAACCGATCCGCAGCTTAAACTTGCGGTCCTCGTCGATGCGGACAACACACAGCCAGCCATTATCGATGGCCTCTTGGCAGAGATAGCGAAATACGGCATCGCCAGCGTCAAGCGCATTTATGGCGACTGGACAAACCCAAACCTGCGCGGCTGGAAGGAACGCCTGCTCGAATACGCCATTCAACCCGTGCAGCAGTTTGCCTATACGACCGGCAAGAATTCTACCGACAGCGCCATGATTATCGATGCGATGGACCTTCTGTATACGGAAAATCTCGACGGCTTCTGCATCGTCTCAAGCGATTCGGATTTTACCAGGCTCGCCGCGCGCCTCCGCGAGGATGGCAAGCTCGTCCTCGGCTTTGGGCAGAGAAAAACGCCCAAGCCATTTGTGGCTGCCTGCGACAAATTCATTTACACCGAGATATTGCAGGCCAACGTCAGCGAATCCGACGAAGAGCGCGAGAACCCCCCCGACAAAGAATCGGGGAAAGGTGCCACGCCTCCGACCGACATCAAAAGTGACAAAAAGCTCAAGACTTTGCTTCTGAGCGCGGCCGAAGAGGCCGCCGACGAATTCGGCTGGGCCTACCTCGGAGAAGTCGGGACATATATTGCAAACCGTCTGCCGGAGTTTGACCCCCGAAACTACGGCTTTCGCAAGCTCGGTGAGCTCATCAAGGCGATCAACCTGTTCGAGATCGATGAGCGAACAAACCCGATGGTCCCAGGTAAACAGGTATATCTGCGCATAAAGCATCGCGGGCGCAATTAGCGGGGCAAACGCGGCGGCCGCATCCATGCAGTATCCCCGCAGGAAGCTGCTGGGCATGAGGTGTCGATTGATTCGGGTTTATCAAATGTTCGAATCATGATATTTTCTCATTATGCGAGCTTCGTCATTTCTTGCGACCATGTTTTCTTTAATACTCGTTGTGAGCGCAGCTTCGTCCTGCGCCGCGCAAAAAAACATGGCACTCTCAGCCCTGCCTTCGGATATTCGGACTCAAGTTGAAGCCGCCCTTTCGGCGGCGCATATTGGCGACACAGACCGAAGCCGCATTGTTGAGGCGATCGGCAATGACGCTTCTGCTTTTGCCCTGCTGTTTCACGAAGTTCGCGATGTCATGAAAAAAGACCCAGAGCTCTTGCGCCGCGTGGACAAGTCAGTGGCGCTCCCCGCAAATTTCGTACCGAGCGATCTTGTGAAGCTTGACGGTGTGTTTCCTTATGTGGTTTCAAAAAAGGGGATGCAGTTGCGGGCCCCCGCGAGGGATGCGCTGGTTCGCATGACGGAAGCCGCGCGAAAAGAGGGCGAGACGCTCGTAGTGTCCTCGACGTATCGTTCGTACGATTACCAGAAGACTGTGTTTGAGCGGAATGTCAAAGAGATGGGGAAAACCGAGGCCGAACGCGTTTCGGCGCCCCCGGGCATGTCCCAGCACCAGCTCGGTACGGCCATCGATTTCGGTTCGATCACCGATGAATTCGCAGATACTGCTGCCGGACGATGGCTCTCCGCGAATGCCGGCAAGTTCGGTTTTTCGCTCTCGTTCCCGAAGGGCATGGAAGCAATCACCGGCTACCGCTGGGAGAGCTGGCATTATCGCTATATTTCGCCTGCCGCTGCCGAGATGCAGGAACGGTTTTTCCTCGGCGTTCAGCAGTACCTCATCGAATTTCTCGCGGAGCTGCCTCATTAGTCGAACACAACATGTTCGAGGATATTCGCCACTGCGTCCTCTTCGTTGGTCTTCGGCGACACAAAGCGCGCAATCGCACGTATTTCTTCCGCGGCATTCGCGGGGGCGCAGCCCCAGCCGGCTTTCTGAATCATGTCGAAGTCATTCCGCGCATCGCCGATCGCCAGAACCGATTCCATGCCGATTCGCAGACGTTTGGCAAGGCGTTCGAGCGCTGCGCCCTTATTTGCTCCTTTTGGAAGAATTTCGAGGAAATAGGGTTTGGAGGTTACGATTTCGACATTGTTTCCGATGCGATTTTTCAATTCCTTATATAATGCTTCGATGCGGGCAGGCTCTCCGCAGACCAGGATTTTGGTCTGATCCTGGCTCAGGACGGCGTCCATATCGGATATGACTTCGAGCGACAGACCGGATAGCCGCTGGTCCATAATCGCCCATTCATTCATGTGGTTACAATAGATATTCCCGTCTATATACAGTTGCCAGAAGTAACCTTCCCGTTCAAATTCCTGGGTTATGCTTTTGCAGAAGTCCGCGGATAATTTGAGGTCTTCCAACAAGTTGCCGGTGCTCGCCTGAATGAGCTGCGCTCCATTCGATCCGACGAGATAATCGCCGCGGCGGTGAATGAAGAGCTCTTCCGCATAGTGGTGCATCGAAAAATAGTTGCGGCCCGAAGCGAGCACGATGTGAATGCCCATGTTTTCCGCGCGCTGGAGGGCGCGTTTATTCTCTTCTGATATTGAGAGATCTGCGCGCAACAGCGTGTCGTCGAGGTCGAGCGCGATGAGTTTGATGTGCGCATCTGAGGCTGGTTGGTTCATGGTCCTCATTTAATCATGCAAGCGTGGTTTTATGAAAGAGGACTTCACCTTTGTGCACGCTTGAAGTAGTCTAGCCTCGATGGCTTCACACAATCCAGAAGACCCGATCGAACCTGTAGAATTATCGGGTGAGCCTGTCTATCCCGCCGACGAGCCTGTCGAACTCATGGAGGAATCCTCCAAAGTCGCCGCGGATATTGCGGCCGAAAAAGCCGCGCGCTCCTCCGCAAAAATGATGCGCAGCGCGGGCGTCCTTTCGTTTTTAACCTTGATTTCCCGCGTGCTCGGCCTCGTCCGGGAAATGACCAAGGCGCGCTTTCTCGGCACGGGCATCTACTCTGATGCGTTTACAGTGTCCTTCATTATCCCGAACTTCATGCGCCGCCTCTTTGCCGAAGGCTCGGTCACAGTCGCATTCATTCCCACCTACAAAGGCTATCTGCATGCTCAGAACGACAAGGAAACCCACGACTTTCTCTCCGCGAGCCTGACCGTGCTTACAATTTGTGTTGTGGCGGTTGTGGCGCTGGGAATCGCGTTTGCCCCGACCATTGTGAAGCTTTTCGGTTCTGATCCCGTTGAAACGACTATTCTTACGCGGATTATGTTTCCTTTTCTGGCGCTCGTCTCGTTTGCGGCACTTCTGCAGGGGATTCTGAATTCGCATGAAATTTTCGGGCCTTCGGGTTTCGCGCCGATTCTCTTCAACATCTGTTTCATTGTGGTGCCGTGGCTTGTGGGCAATCGACTTGGAAATCCGGCGCGCGCAATGGCGGTAGGCGTCGTGATCGGTGGCCTGGCCCAGGCTCTTGTTCAGTTGCCTGCCGTGATCAGACTTGGCACCCGCCTTGGATTCATGAATCCTGCCCGCGCTTTCCGCAACCCGGGCATGCGCAAGGTGTTCGCGCTCATCGCTCCCACCATTCTCGGCATGGCGGCGTACCAGGTCAACGACCTCGTGAGCACGGCCTTTGCGTCGCGCGCGGGCACGGGAGTGGCGTCCAGCCTTCAGTATTCATTGCGCCTGCAGGAATTGATTCTGGGCATTTTTGCGGTGTCGGCGGGGACGGTGCTCCTGCCGCGTCTTGCCGATGCCGTTCGGGAAGGCGCCTGGCGCGAATATTCGAGTACGCTGGGGAACACAATGCGCTCTTTGCTTTTGCTCACCGTGCCGGTAGCGGTCTTTTCGATGGCATTCCCTGAGCGCATCGTGGCACTTCTTTTCAAAAGCGGCGATTTCTCGGATTTGTCCGTGCACCTCACCGCGAGCGCATTTTTCTGGCATCAGACGGGGCTCGTGTTCATCGCGATGAATCGGCTGATAGCGCCGGCCTTCTACGCGCGCAGCGACACGAAGACGCCGACATGGGCTGGCATCGCAAGCTTCGGGGTCAATGTGATACTGGTATTGGTGCTGGCTTTCAGGTTCCAGGGACCAGGCATCGCATTTGCGCTTTCTTTTTCGAGCGCGGTGAATACTGGGCTGTTGGTGAGGGCGCTCATTAAGGGGAATATCGAAGGCATCCGGAACGAGCTGTGGATGTCGCTCAAGTATATGCTGAAGATGCTGCTTTTTTCGATCATTGCGGTGGTGCCGTCGATTCTTGTGGACAGGGCAGTGGTCGCGAAGGTCGGGGCGGCACACTCGCGACTTGTGGCCTCGGGCGTCCCGCTGGTTGCGGGAACGGCGGTGTTTGCGGCGGTCGGCATTGGCTTGCTCGTGTTGACAAAAGATCCGGTTGCTGCTTCAATAACCAATGCATTCTCGCGAAAGACTCATGGGAGAGGCCCGTCGCGATCTTGACACATCCCTCAACGAGTGATATATTCGCCACGCTCTATTTGCGCCCCTGTAGCTCAGTTGGCAGAGCATATCCATGGTAAGGATAAGGTCAACGGTTCGATTCCGTTCGGGGGCTCGAATTTATTTTATGTTTATCACGGCGCGCACGATTGTGGGTCGCCGCGAAAGGAATGGGAGCCATGGCATCCAAGAAAAAGCAGAACGTAGAAATCATTGCCCTTCAGTGCACTGAGTGCAAGCGCCGTAACTATACGACCAAGAAGAACCGCAAGACCACTCAGGATAAGCTCGAGCTCATGAAATATTGCAAGTGGGACCGCAAGCATACTCTGCACAAGGAAACAAAAGTAAAATGAACAGTTTAGGCCAGTAGCTCTAATGGTAGAGCGCCGGTCTCCAAAACCGGATGCTGTGGGTTCGAGTCCTACCTGGCCTGGTTATGAGAAGGCATAAGGCGTTGCGTCTGGGCGCAGCGTAGAGCGAAAGGGGTCCAAGGAGCCGCCATGAAGAAAATCATCCAGTTCTTTAAAGACTGCTACGCAGAGCTTTCAAAAGTTGTGTGGCCGTCCAAAGACGATGTAATCGCCTCCACGAAAATAGTTGTTATTTCCACGGTTGCGGTAGCCCTTGTGCTCGGCCTCATCGATTTCCTCATTGTTTTGGGAATCGAGGTCGTTTTCCGATAAGGCAGAGAAGGGATGGCAAAATCCTGGTATATTCTTCACGTTTACTCCGGCTACGAGAACAAAATTGAAAAGACTATCCGCATGCTCATTGATTCAAACGAGCTGTCGCGCGATATCGTCACGGATGTCAAGGTTCCCGCCGAAGAGGTCTCCGAGGTAAAAGAGGGCAAGAAACGAACTGTTTCCAGGAAGATTTTGCCTGGTTATATTCTTGTGGAAATGGATCTTCCTGAGAACGGATGGAAGGCGACCTGTGCGGTCATCCGCAATATAACCGGCGTAACTGGGTTTGTGGGCTCTGCTGCCAATGTAAGGCCCCAACCTATCACCATGGAAGAAGTAAAGCGGATACTTCAGCGCACCGGCGAGCTTAAAGGCGAACGGCCGGTGCATTTCCGTCAGACCTTTGCGGTGGGCGAGCAGGTGAAGATAACGGAAGGGCCGTTTGAGTCTTTCTCGGGTGTCATCGATGAGGTGAACGCCGAGAAGAACAGGCTCAAGGTGAGCGTGCAGATATTTGGTAGATCGACGCCAGTCGAAGTCGATATGGCGCAGGTCGAAAAGATTTAAGTAAATGCTCCCACCTGGGGCCTTTGCCCCGTGTGGGAGCAAGCCTCTTTGAGAGGCACGGTGATCTTTGTACAGCAGCATACCGGCGTGGTCGTCGGCATGCTTCTCAGATAAGGGGTTTTTGCTCCGATGATGGGAGTCTCTGCCAGCCAGAGACGCTACCCCGGCCGGTGAGTGCCGGGGATACCACGAAAGGAGAACGGCTATGGCCAAGAAGAAGATTACTGCAATAGTCAAATTGCAGTGCCCCGCCGGCAAAGCGACGCCAGCTCCTCCAGTAGGGCCCGCCTTGGGGCCCCATGGCGTTTCCGCGCCCATGTTCTGCCAGCAGTTCAATGAGCGCACGAAAAGCATGGAGCCAGGTCTCGTTATTCCGGCGATCATCACTATCTATCAGGATAAGACTTTCACCTTTATCCTGAAGACACCTCCTGCCAGCGTGCTCATCAAAAAGGCCTGCGGCATCGAAAAAGGCTCTTCGCTTCCCCAGAAAGACAAGGTGGCAAAGCTTTCCAAGACGAAACTCGAAGAGATCGCGAAGCAGAAGCTTCCGGACCTCAACGCGAACGATCTTGAAGCCGCGAAGCGCATCATCGCGGGTACCGCCCGTTCCATGGGCGTAGAAGTGGAGTGGTGAGATGAAACACGGCAAAAAATACAACGATGTGGCGAAGAAAGTCGATGCTTTGCAGGCGTATGAAGTCGGTGCGGCGTGCGCGCTCGTAAAGGAGCTCAAGACCGCCAAATTTGACGAGACTGTTGAAGTGCATATCAGGCTCAACCTCAAGAAAAGTCAGTCCGTGCGCGACACCGTGGTCCTTCCCAACCAGTTCAGGGCGGAGAAGCGCATTCTCGTGTTCTGCAAGCCGGAGCGCGTCAAGGAAGCCCTCGACGCCGGAGCCGCATATGCAGGAAGCGATGAATACATCGAAAAAATCAAAGGTGGCTGGCTCGATTTCGATATCGCCGTCGCAACGCCCGATATGATGAAAGACGTCGGCAAGCTCGGGATGGTGCTTGGACGCCGCGGTCTTATGCCGAACCCCAAGACCGGCACGGTCACCAGCGATCTTTCCGCAGCCCTGGGCGAGCTGCGGAAAGGCCGTACCGAATACCGCACCGACAAATCAGGTATCATCCACCTGCCAGTCGGCAAAGTGTCCATGGACGCCGAAAAGATCGCCGAGAACCTCGGCATCCTCATGGAAGAGATCAACCGCAAGCGCCCCGCTGATGCCAAAGGTGACTTTGTCGCTTCTGTTTATTTGACGCCGACCATGGGGCCGAGCGTCAAAGTCGCACTGAACAAATCGGAGAAGAGGTAAGACTATGGCCATTAAAGCATCGAAAATCCAGCCAAAGAAAGTCGAAGCCATAGGCATGCTCAAAGAGATGATCTCTGGTTCGAACGATTTCATCTTCACCGAGTATCGCGGCCTCACGGTTGAGCGGATCACGGCGCTTCGGCACCAGCTGCGGGAAAAAGGTGTCGAGCTTCATGTCATCAAGAATAATTTTGCGCGCCTGGCATTTGAGGAACTCGGCTATTCGGATGCGGTGGAACCGGTCCTCAGGGGACCGACCGCCGTTGCCTTTGTCAAGACCGACTCAAATGAGGTTGCCAAGATACTTCTTGATTTTGCGAAAGAGACGCCCAGCCTCGTCGTCAAGGGCGCAATGGTCGATCGTCAGTTTATGGACAGCAAACAGATTGAAGCATTCAGCAAACTGCCTGGCCGCAGCCAGCTCATCGCGATGCTCATGTCCGCCATGCAGGCACCCGCGCAGAACCTCGTCTATGTCATCAACGCGATTCCCACCAAGCTGGTGCGCGTGCTCAAGGCTATCGAGGAAAAGAAGGCGCAGAGTGGCGCCAACTGAGGGTCCCGCATCGGGGGCCCCCGACAAAGCTCAAAAAGGAAGAACCCGTCAGGCTTCGGACGCTGCCGTTCCTGTCGGAATTCGATAGAAAGCCCGTTCCTGGTGACGGGCTACCATAAAACAAGGAGAAGATAATATGGCAGCATTGACCAAAGAGCAAATCATCGACGCAATCGCTTCGATGACCGTTCTCGAGATTTCCGATCTCGTAAAAGCGATGGAAGAGAAGTTTGGCGTTACCGCAGCCGCCCCCGTGGCCGTCGCAGCCGCTCCCGCATCTGGCGCCGCAGCCGCCCCCGCCGAGGAAAAGACCGAGTTCACGGTCGTCCTCAAAGGCAATGTGCCGGCCGACAAAAAAATCGCTATTATTAAGGAAGTCCGTGTGATCACCGGCCTTGGCCTCAAAGAAGCGAAAGATCTCGTTGAAGCGGGCGACAAGCCCATCAAGGAGAATGTCTCCAAAGAGGAAGCCGAGAAGGTCAAAAAGCAGATAGAAGCTGCTGGCGGCTCTGTCGAGGTAAAGTAATCGGTGTGGCGGTTCAGGGCGGCCTAGTGCTCCTGGCCGTCTCCGACTCGAAGCGTTCTTTGATGTGTCTGTGGGAGGGGACCTTGTGGTCCCCCCGTTTTCAGGATGCATTCAGCGTGGATTTTCGCGGGAGTGCCTCCTGATGACGAAAATGTTGGAGGCGCTGCGGCCTATTGCCCTCAGCGCAAGGACCTTTGACCCGCGCGTGCAGGCGCACATGGAGGGGTAACGGATGGCGTATACCGAACAGAAGATTAAGCGTACATACATAGGAAAAGATTATCGGGATGTCATGGACATTCCCGATCTGATCGATATTCAGCTTTCTTCGTATGAACGCTTTCTGCAGAGGGACAAGCTCCGAAAAGGCGAATCGCTCGACCAGAACGGTCTTGAGGAAGTATTTCGGACCACATTCCCTATCGAAAGCCCGTCTGGCGATCTCGTGATTGAGTACGAGCGCTATTCGCTGGACGAGAAGGCGATCAAGTATTCAGAACTCGAGTGCAAACAGAAAGGTCTCACGTATTCTGTCCCTCTCAAGGCTGTCATCAATCTCGTGTTCAAGAAGACTGGAGAGATCCGGCAAAAAGAGATCTACCTGGGTGACATTCCTCTTATGACCGACCGCGGCACCTTCATCATCAATGGGGCCGAGCGCGTCATCGTTTCGCAGATTCATCGCTCGCCAGGTGTCGTGTTCAGCCATGAAAAAGGGGTGTTTTCTTCTCGTATAATTCCTTACCGGGGGAGCTGGCTCGAGTTCGAGATCGACCAGAAGCATGACCTCATTCACGCCAAGATCGACCGCAAGCGGAAGATTCTTGGCACGATGTTTTTGCGCGCGATCGGATTCCAGTCCCGGGAAGAGATCATTGCGGCCTTCTACACCACGAAAGAGGTCATCCTCTCCGAGAATCAGGCCGAGAAGGATGCGTTGGTCGGCAAAATCCTCGCAAAGGCCGTCTATATCGAGCTCGATGGCGAGCAGAAGCGCCTTTTCCGGGCGGGCGACAAGATTCACCTCCATGAAATCGATGAGCTCATCAACCTGGGCATCGATGTCGTCGAAGTCATCGACTTTGAAGACGAAAAATCGCTCCACAACGAGATGATTCTCAACTGCTTTGATCGCGAGGATGTCAAGCTCGTAAAAGAGACGCCGGATCAGGATGAGCCTACCAAGGAAGACGCCATCTCCGCCGTGTATTCGGTGCTGCGTCCCGGTGAGCCCATTTCCATGGAGAATGCCGAGCGTGATCTCCACAACATGTTTTTCACCGCCAGACAGTACGATCTTGGTGCGGTCGGCCGTTACAAGCTCAACAAGAAATTCGATTTCGACAGCAAGACGAACACGCTTACCAAAGACGATATTGTCGCGACGATGAAGCATCTCATCAACGTCTACTACGGCGAGGCGAACATCGACGATATCGACCACCTCGGCAACCGTCGTGTCCGCGCCGTCGGCGAGCTCCTCTCCAATGTCATGAAGGTCGCGTTCAGCCGCATGGAGCGCACCGCAAAAGACCGCATGACCGGCAAGGACCTTGAGACCGCCAAGCCGCAGGATCTTATCACCATAAAACCGATTGTCGCGGCGATCAAGGAATTCTTCGGAACTTCGCAGCTCTCGCAGTTCATGGATCAGGTCAATCCGCTCGCGGAGCTCACGCACAAGCGGCGGCTCAACGCACTCGGCCCGGGCGGTCTCAACCGCGACCGGGCGGGATTCGAGGTTCGCGACGTTCATTATACGCACTATGGGCGCATGTGTCCCATCGAAACGCCGGAGGGTCCGAATATCGGCCTCATCGTGTCGCTCGCGACCTACACGACCGTCAACGACTACGGTTTCCTCGAGACGCCGTATCGTAAGGTCAAAAACGGCATGGTCACCGATGACATCGAGTATCTTTCCGCCATAGATGAGGACAAATATTACGTCGCCCAGGCTTCCGCGCGCATCGACAAACAGGGTAAATTCCTCGATCAGAGCATTTCCTGCCGCCATCAGGGCGATTACACCATGCGCACGCCGGGCGAGATCCAGTACATGGACGTCTCGCCCAAGCAGATCATTTCGGTTTCGGCCGCGCTGATCCCCTTTCTGGAGCACGACGACGCGAACCGTGCGCTCATGGGTTCGAACATGCAGCGCCAAGCGGTGCCGCTTGTCTTCACCGAATCCCCGCGCATCGGCACGGGGATGGAATGGAAGACCGCGTACGATTCAGGCGTCCTTGTCAAGGCAAAGCGCGCGGGTTCCGTGGAATATGTCGATGCCACCCGCATCGTGATCCGTCCGGAAAAGCCCGAATCTCCCGATGATGCCGATGTCTATCAGCTCATCAAATATCAGCGGACCAATCAGGACACCTGCTTTAACCACAGGCCGATTGTAAAGCGCGGCGAAGAAGTGCTGAAAGGCCAGGTGATTGCCGACGGTCCCGCGACCAGCCAAGGAGAACTTGCGCTTGGCCGCAACATCCTCGCGGGCTTTGTCCCCTGGAACGGGTATAACTACGAGGACGCCATCCTCATTTCCGAGCGTGTGGTAAAGGAAGACCTTTTCACCTCGATTCACATCAAGGAATTCATTCTCGAAGTGCGCGACACCAAGCTCGGTCCGGAACGCATCACGCGCGACATTCCCAACACGAGCGAGAAAATGCTCGACAACCTCGACGGCGAAGGTGTGGTCCGCATCGGCGCCAAGGTGAAGAGCGGCGATATTCTGGTCGGCAAGGTCACTCCCAAGAGCGACTCCGATACGACGCCTGAATTCAAGCTTTTGAACTCAATATTCGGCGAGAAGGCAAAGGATGTCCGCGATTCGTCGCTCCGCGTGCCGCACGGCATCGAGGGCACGGTCATCGACGTCCAGCGCATGTCCCGCGCCAACAATGACGATCTCGCGCCCGGCGTCGAAGAAACCGTCAAAGTGCTTGTCGCCGTCAAGCGCAAGCTTAAAGAAGGCGATAAGATGGCAGGCCGCCACGNNACGGCACGCCGCTCGATATCTGCCTGAACCCGCTGGGTGTCCCCTCGCGCATGAATATCGGACAGATTATGGAAACCGAGCTCGGCTGGGCCGCGAGCACACTGAACGAGTGGTATGCCTGCCACGTGTTCCAGTCGCCCTCGCAGGAGCAGATTGAAGAGAAGCTCCGCCAGGC
>DJVZ01000006.1:46241-47641 GCA_002441395.1 Spirochaetaceae bacterium UBA6243
TGGAAGTGTGGGCGCTCGAAGCCTACGGCGCCGCGAACACGCTGCAGGAGCTCCTTACGATCAAGTCCGACGACATGACCGGCCGCTCCAAGGTCTATGAGGCCATCGTCAAGGGAGAGCCTCACACCGCTGCCGGCATCCCTGAGGCTTTCAATGTCATGGTCCAGGAGCTGCGGGGCCTCGCACTCGACATCAAAGTATATGATTCGAAAGGGAGACAGTTGGCACTCACTGAGCGTGACGAAGATATTATCAAGAAGCAAAGTGGCGCATTCTGAAGCTTTAAGGCGCCATGGGAACATTGTTCCGCAGCAGGGGCTGTGGAGTGGACGGCATGATGTATGCCACGGCANNTATGACGAAGCCCGAGGGGGTAGCATGAGAGATATTCAGGATTTTGACAACATTTCCATCCATCTCGCCAGTCCGGAGATGATCCGCGCCTGGTCGTATGGAGAGGTCAAGAAACCTGAGACGATCAATTACAGGACGTTGAGACCGGAACGGGACGGTCTTTTCTGCGAGCGCATTTTCGGCACGACCAAGGAATGGGAGTGCTACTGCGGCAAGTTCAAGTCCATCCGCTATAAGGGCGTCATATGCGACCGCTGCGGAGTGGAGGTGACGAATTCGAAGGTCCGCCGCGAGCGCATGGGTCATATCGAACTCGCGAGTCCGGTATCGCACATTTGGTTCTACCGTTCCGTGCCCAGCCGCATGGGCCTTCTGCTCAATCTGCCGATGGCGACGCTCAAGTCCGTTCTCTATTACGAAAAATACATCGTCATCGATCCAGGCGAGACAGACCTCAAGAAGATGCAGCTTCTCACCGATGAGGAGTACCGCGAAGCCATGGACCGCTACGGCGGCGCGTTCACCGCCGGCATGGGCGCCGAGGCCATCCGCTCCCTCCTCGAGCAGATCGATCTCGACCGGCTGTCCCAGGAACTCAGGCAAAAAATGATCGAGCGCGGCGCCAAGTCCGACAAGCGCCTTTTAAAGCGCATCGAGCTCGTCGAGTCATTCCGGTCGTCGGGCAACCGCCCCGAGTGGATGATCCTTACGGTCATCCCTGTTATTCCGCCCGAACTGCGCCCCATGGTCCAGCTCGATGGCGGGCGCTTTGCCACGAGCGACCTCAACGATCTCTACCGCCGCGTCATAAACCGCAACAACCGCCTCAAAAAGCTTTTGCAGCTCAACGCGCCCGACATCATCATCTTCAATGAGAAGCGCATGCTCCAGGAAGCCGTCGATGCGCTCTTCGACAATACGCGCCGCCGCCGCGCCGTCAAGGGCGCGGGCAACCGCCCCCTCAAGTCCTTGGCCGACATGCTGAAGGGCAAGCAGGGACGGTTCCGCCAGAACCTTCTCGGCAAGCGCGTCGACTACTCCGGCCG
>DJVZ01000052.1:0-1123 GCA_002441395.1 Spirochaetaceae bacterium UBA6243
CGTCAAGCATGGACCATCCGGCTTTTTGAAGAAGCCTTGGCCCAAGTTTACATGGAGGGCAAGAGTCCCGCCTTCGACATCGGTTCCGGTACAATTCCAGGCGAGATGCATCTGTCCGCCGGGCAGGAACCGGTGGCTGTGGGCACCTGTGCCCACCTCGGCCAAGAAGATACCGTGGTAGGCACTCATCGTGCCCACCACTTCGCCATCGCGAAAGGGGTTGATTTAAAGGCAATGGCGGCGGAGATATTCGGAAAGGAAACAGGCTTAGGGAAGGGCAAGGGCGGGCACATGCATCTTTTTGATCCGAAGCGCAAGTTCAGTTGCAGCGGCATCGTCGGCGCCAGCTTCCCTGTGGCCTGTGGTGCTGCGCTGGCAGCCAAGAAAAAAGAAAAGGACTGGGTGGCGGTCGCCTTCGCCGGAGAAGGGGCAGCCAATCAAGGCTCATTTCATGAATCGTTGAATTTGGCAGCACTGTGGAAACTTCCCGTCATTTTTATCATCGAGGACAACGCCTGGGCTATTTCCGTGGCCAAATCCAAGTCCACAGCTATCCCCTACAACAGCCAGCGAGCCGTTGCCTATGGTATTCCCGGGGTGAGGGTGGAGAAAAACGACTTTTTATCAGTCTATGATGCTGCAGGCGAGGCAATAGCGCGAGCGCGGCGCGGAGAGGGGCCGACTCTGATCGAAGTCAAGACCGACCGCTACTTTGGCCATTTTATGGGCGACCCAGAGCTATACCGACCAGAGGACGAAGTGAAAAACCTCAAGGCCGCCGATCCCATTGGTCAGTTCGAGCAAACGATCATAGCAAAAGGGCTGGTCAGTCGAGCTCAACTTGATAAACAAAGGGAAACAGCCGTCAAAGCCGTCGATGAGGCCATCGAATTCGCCCGCAAGAGCCCCTACCCTAAGTCGGAAGAGGCTCTTGAGCAGGTTTTCGCCTAAGATCGAGGGAGGAAACTACAATGTCAAACGAACGAGAATTGACTATGGCCAAGGCCATTGCAGAGGCCATTTCCCAGGAAATGGAGCGAGATCAGCGCGTATTCGTCATGGGAGAAGACGTGGGAGTTTACGGCGGTATTTTCGGTGCCACTCAGGGGCTGCTGAGCAAGTT
>DJVZ01000052.1:1152-36043 GCA_002441395.1 Spirochaetaceae bacterium UBA6243
GTGTGCATGGATCAGATATACAATCATCTGGCTAAAAATACATATATGTCAGGCGGCAACCTCCATCTGCCGGTCGTACTCACCACCGCTATCGGTGGCGGCTACGGCGATGCGGCGCAACATTCCCAGTGTCTCTACAGTGTTTTTGCTCATATACCAGGACTGAAGATCGTTGTCCCCTCCACGGCCTATGATGCTAAGGGCTTAATGATCGAAGCAATCCGCGACGACAACCCTGTCATGTACTTTTTTCACAAGGGGCTCATGGGCCTCGGCTGGATGCGCTACCCTGAGAGGAGTGTCAACGTCGTCCCCGAACGAAGCTACACCATTCCCTTTGGAAAGGCCGATGTCAAACGTCCAGGTACCGATATCACCATCGTTTGCCTTGCAATGATGGTTCACTGCGCCCTCGATGCGGCTGAAAAGCTCGCCAAGGAGGGAATCGAGGCTGAAGTGATCGATTTGAGGACTTTGGTTCCCCTGGACCGTGAAGCGGTCATAACTTCAATCAAGAAAACACACAAACTTCTGGTCGTAGACGAGGACTATCTCGGCTTTGGGCTTTCGGGAGAGATCGCCGCCATAGCCGCTGAGGAGGCCTTCGAATATCTGGACGCGCCAGTCAAACGGCTTGCAGTACCCAATGTCCCTATTCCTTATAGCCATCCACTGGAACAGTTTGTCATTCCCAACGCTGAGGCGATTGCGGAGGCGGCGCGATCCTTGGCCAGATAGCACACACAGTAACTACAAAGGGGAAAAATTATGCCTTATCAGTTTCTTTTAAGCGGGATCGGAAATACGACAGAAGAAGGCGTGGTCGTCGCCTGGTTTAAGCGCGAGGGAGCTGCGGTTCAAGAGGGAGAACCTCTTCTCGAGGTACAGGTGGCGAAGACCAGTTACGAAGTCCCGGCACCTGTGTCCGGTCGCCTCCATCGCATTGTTGCTCCGCGGGATACTATCGTCAAAGAAGGCCAACTTCTGGCACTACTTCTCTTGCCGGGTGAAGAACCCCAAAAGGAATGAGAAGAATTCCAGAAAAAAGGAAAATCTGCGTGTCCATATCCGTGCATTACGGCGCACGTGGGGAATTGGCCCGGAGCATTCTGAATTAATCCTTGCCGAGCAGCGGGTTGGCTACCGCATGGCCGCCTCAGATTCTCTTGATGAACCAGAGGAAAGCGGAGTTCCAAGCCACAGTATCGATGTCACCAGGCGGGGATAAAAGCGTGACCCGAGGGCCTTCCCGCTCGAAGAATCGACCTGGTCGGTCGCCGAAAAATCCGCACTTCCCGTCCTGAGCCAATACGCATAAATGTGATCGTCGGTCACACGCTCATCTTTAAAGCCAAGCAAATGCTCAGCCACATACTGGTTCAGGAATATTTTGCTGAGCCATGTATTCCTGCTCGTCGACGATATTTTCCAGGCTCCGGATTCCGCATCGATGCAGCGGCCAGGGACGAGAACGGTATCGAGATGTTCCCTGAGGACCTGTACAAGCTTCCCATAGGGCCCATCGGGTGTGATGGCTTCAGAAGCGCCACAAAAAACCGGATAGACGAGGCCTTCAATCGCGGGAATGATGGAGGACTGATTGTCACTTTCAAATATGGCTGGGATATATCCTTTCCTTCCCTGCATTTTTTGCGTCAGGGTCGCAGCTACCAGCGCGGCGGCTCGGTCAGTTTCCTGCGCATCCAGTGACTCGCCCCTGTCGATTCTGCGGAAAAGAGCTCCAAGACAAACGAAGGCCGACCATGATTTTACGGCGAGATAGAGATTGTTTCTTGCCTGGCCAAGGCTTGGGTCAAGAGAATCATAGGTGGTGATTTCCGCCCCTCCTTCGCAACGGTCCGAATCCCTGTCCATGACACCGTCATTGTTGCCGTCGCGGGCCCTGACGGACTGAAGACAGGCGGAAAACAATTTGCGCCTCTCTTTTGCCCAATTCCAGTCACCGGAAAGGTTTACGTAAAGGCATGCCGTTAAGAGCCAGTTCAATGTCTCTTCATAACTCATGTAACTGAAGCAGTCGGTAAGTCCGGGCATTTCATAGACGGAGCATCCCGAAGGCGTGAAACAATCATCGACGCCCTGATCGTGGGCAAAAGCTATTCCAAGCGAGTCCCGGTAGGAAGAGTATTCTCCGAAGGATTCAAGTTCGTTGCGGAGTGTCCAGGGTGAGAATCTTGCCTCCCAGAAGGCCTGATCTATGGTAAGGTCAAGCGTATTCATCATCTGATACTCACCTTCGTTCACGAGGAATACGGGCTCGCCTGACTGTGACAGGAGGAGCTCCGTGTTTGCCACGTAACTATGTGCCGCCTGGGCAATGATGAAACGCCGATCCTCGGAGAGACCCGAATTGTCAAGGAAACTGTCGAGCCTTTCGGCTCTGAAAAGCGATTCGACCTGCTCGTCGAGAGCATTTTCCAAGACATCCTCAATATCTTTGAACAGGCAGGTATAGTAGGCATGGGCAGGACGGCCAGTGGTTACGATGCCTTCGCGAAAAACACCAAGGGCAATGACATACTGCGCTTTTTGCCCCGGCGCGATCCTGAAACGAAGGCCCCCCTCCTGTGCAAGCCGCCTGAGGGGACGGCTGCCATTGAAAGCGGCATCGACGACAGACCAGTCCATCACTTCGTCAATGCCAATATCGGGCCGAATTGCAAAGCCAAGGCAATTATTGCAGGCCATGCCAAGAAGACCGCCATTGGTAATGTCGGAAAGTGGCCTCCGGATTCCCTGCATGCCAAAAAGGCCAATCATCTGGTTTTCGTTCGCCATGTTGTCAAACGTAAGCTGCAGGAAAATGGCTGGCCTTAATGCCGAACGGGCCGAAGCGGGCGTCATGCTCTGTGGATCAGGTATTTCGCCAAAAAATGAAATTACACGAAACGACAGAGCGCCGGCGCGCCATTCTTCACCCGAAAAAGAAACCCGGCGCTCCATCTCTTCAGGCTTGAAATATGACAAGTAGCGTAGACCGCTTTCTTCTCTGGCCGGCATGTCCTCATCCGCATGGTAGGCTGAAGCCCCCGCGGCAATATCCTTGCCCGAGGCAAAGGGGAGCAGGCGCGGCTCGCCATTTCCGATTCTGTAGCCGATGAAGAGCCCTCTGTCCGGCGGACGAACATCACCGACGACAACCCCCGCGCCCTTTCCAATCCGCCCAAGGACAAGCGAAGCATACGCTCCCCATATTCCGTGCAATGAATAGTAATCGATCTCTGGTACACGAACCGCCATTGCCATCACTCCCTCATTTCCAGCATTTCCCTCTCTTATTTATACTTCCTGAATGGAATTCTGCTTATAGGAATTGCGACTGTTTAATTCATCGGACTTTTTACCTAATTAAGTCTGCGAAACCCATTCCACGGCAAATTTGCGCAAATCGGCGGCGGAAGAAAGGCAGAGCTTGTCCTTGATGTGATCACGATAGGCATTGACCGTCTTTACGGAGATATGGAGGCGTTCGGCTATCTCGGTCGCTCCGTATCCCTTGCCGATAAGGACGAATACCTCAAGCTCCCGGTCGGAAAGCCGGCTCACAATGTCGACATCCTGTTTTCCCACAACAATGCTCTCAAGCATGCGCTGCCGCAGATCCTCGCTCACCGCGATGTGACCCGCCAGCACTTTTTGTACGGCTTCAAGGAGAACGCTTGGATTTTCGTGTTTCATGACAAAACCACGCGCGCCCGCCTTGAGCGCCCGTTCTCCATACAGATTCTCCTCATGCATGGAGACCACAAGCATGAGGGTTTCGGGGTACTCGCTCTTTATCAGATGGATGAGCTCGAGGCCGCTTTGGTTCTGCAACGAGATATCCACGAGGGCCAACCGCGGCTTGGTTCTGCCGAGAAGCTCGAGCGCATCGCTTATAGTGCCTGCTTCGCCGACGCATTCAAGATGGAGTTCCTGGCTGATGAGTGTCATCACCCCCTGTCGATACAGGGGGTGATCATCAATAACAATAAAGGTCGGATGCAACGACATAGCCTACCTTGCCACTCGGCATGTTACGGTCGTGCCTTCACCGCCGGAGGATCGAATCCGAAGTTCGCCGCCGATCACGCTCGCCCTGTACTTGAGTATATGAAAACCAAGACCGCCTTCTTCCTTTGCGTTCTTGGGAATACCGATGCCGTTATCGGCGACCTCGACGGTTATATCCTCGCGGTCCGCATAGAGGCCTACCTTGATTTCCGAAGCCTTCGCATACTTGACGGCATTGCTCAGGGCTTCCTGCACAATTCTGTACAGCTGCAGGGCCTTCTGGGAATCGCGCACAAAAAAACCCTTTGTGACCTCAAACCGTATACGGGATTCATTTCGCTCTCTTGCCATGACAACAAGGCTTTCGATGGCGGAGATAATCCCCTTTGCCTCGACTTCGGCAGGATAAAGGCCTCTGGCCATATCCTTGGCTTTGGCAGCGATCTCCCCCGATCTCCGGGCGATTGCCGAGGCCTCTCCGGCTTCCGCCGAAAGTCCAAGCCGGGCCAGTTTCCCTTCGAGAACGGCGGCCATAATGCCCAGCACCGCAATGTCCTGGCAAAGATTGTCATGAATATCGCGGCCAATATCGCCCATTATGGTGTTGGATATGTTGAGCAGTTCACGTTCCAGACTTTTCCGTCGTTCCATTTCCTCGACAAGCCGGGAATTGGTTGTGGATAATTCGAGTGTGCGAAGGTGGACACTGTGCTCAAGGTCCTTCTCCTTGTTGCGTTCGGCGGTCATGAGCATGGCGCCCTTTATGGCACTCGACACCTGATCGCGCAGCGCCGCATACATGCGCCGATCGGTTGAATCCGCGGTACATATAAGGTAGCCGAGACGGTCATTGCCAAAGCAGAGGGGCTCGCAGACATAGCTGTCCCATTTCTCGGGCAGCCCCCCGGGGACGAGTTCGGCTGTTCTGAAACACATGCCCTGAGGCACCAGAATGCGGACAGTCTTCTTGTCCGCCGCGAGGAAAAGCCTGGACCAGACGGGCGGGAAATCGCTCGAGTCAAAAAGGCTGAGCCAACAGCTGCTGATGCCAAGTTCCCTCGTGCTGCGGGCTATTTCTCTGAGGATGTCTTCCATGCTGAACGAGGAGATGAGGGAAGCCTCGATTTCGCTAAGAATTGCCGCGCGTTTTTCCACTATGAGGCGCTGAGAGACAAAGTGGCGGCATTCCTGTTCGGTGTTTGGAGGAAGTTTTTCTTCACCACTTTCCAACGGAAGGGCACTCCCCCCGGGCCGGGTCTCTTCCTGATCGGGCGAATACCGGCAGCCGCAGGACTCCCGTATGATACAGGATACGGGCAGGCGAACCGACGGTTCTTTCGGCACAAGCCCAAGTTTTGCCGCCATATGGCGCATGGCCATGTGACCAAGGATCGCAACCGGCTGCCGCACCGTCGTAAGAGAAGGATCCGAAAACCGGCTGTCTTCGGTATCATCGAAACCGGTAAGGGAAACGTCAGAGGGAACGCTGAGGCCATGGGCAGAAAGAGACGCCAAGGCACCAAAGGCCATCTGATCGTTGGCGGCCACTATGGCGTCGGCCGTGCCGCCCGCATCGAGAAATTCGTTCACCCTTGCACAGGCATCATCGTCGGTGAAATCACCATGGACAATCGATGGTTTTGCTTCAGGAAGAAGACAGGATAGACGCTGCAGGAATTCTGCCTTCCGCTCATCGGATTCAATATGTCCTTTTGGCCCCGCAAGGAAAAGAAAGCGCTTCCGTCCATGGACGTGGACAAGGTGTTCCACTATCGAACTCATGCCCCCCGAAGGATCCACGCAGACAGCTTCGATGCCCTTAAACTCGACACCGATCGTCACAAGCTCCTTGTCATGAAAATGATGCAGGAAATCGGCTTGTTCCTTGTTCGATATATAGGTGCCGATGACATTCGACATGACGATGAGGCCTTCAATGTCACATCGTTTGGCCAGGTCAAACGCTATATTGTCCAAAGCTTCGTATCCGATAGGGCTGCTGATCCGTTGTCCTCCAAAGAACACAAGTGAAATGCCAAGGGATTTAGCCTCATCCGCAGCGCCGCTCCAAACCGCATATTGATACGCCTCGTCAAAGCGGGCAGCAAGGAAACCCACTGTCGGCACATGCTGCGAACTTTTCTTCCGCTTGTCCTGCATCATTGTCGAGGATAACATGAGGTCCCTTCCAAGTCCACGCAGGAGGAATCATGAAAAAAAGCCTTTCCCTGGACACAGAAAAGGCCAAAGAAAACGCCGGTAAAACTCATGCGCCAGGTACCCTCGCTGCAGAGTCCCGCCGTCATGCCCAAACCAATTTCTCCTCCTACATCGTTGCAGGAATAAGAAAAACGGTAGCGCTCACGGTTGGCGTCAACGGACAGACGGACACATCCTGTGTCGGGAATGGCCACCGTGGCAACGGCGACTTCAATATCATGGACATGTTTTCTCAAAACTATGACGCGTGAGCCGGCATGTCTGGTTATAAAGGCTTCGTAGTGATAGGAATCATCGTAATACGCGGTGATCCCCGCCTCCGATTTTTCGCTTGCGGGGTCGAAATCCACCGCTGCCTCGAAAAGGCAATCGAAGCTCTGCTGAGGTCGCCCCACAAAGGCCGGAGCCGCCAGCGGATCCGAAAGGCCGGCTTCCCCTCCCGACAAAACGAGGCCACCGCCCTTTTCGATCGCCACAACGCCTGGGCTCCGGGCGCGTATGAAATTCCACTCGGGAGACAGCCGGGCGCCATCGAAATCGTCCCGCCAGCTCCATGACCGACCGTCACCACCGCGTCGATCCGGTTGGATGACACCGGCCGGCCCGTCGTTTTGCGGCGTACCGGGGAGCGGCCCATCCATTTCCAGACTTATGACGCCATTGTCGCCGATGATTGGCCAACCATCGGGATCCCAGGAAACGGGGGCGAGGAAAGTTTCGCGCCCCAAATTGTGGAGGAGGAGAGAACCAATCGGCCTGACGCCGAGGCAGACGAGCCACCAGTTGCCCGCCGCGTCATCCACGAGGTCGCCGTGCCCCACGCACTGAATGGGACTCCGCGCAAGGTTGCGGTGCGTGAGCACGGGATTGCGCGGACAGGACTCGTAGGGGCCCCACGGAGAAATGGCACGAAAAACCGCCAGCATATGGCCATACTCGGTTCCTCCTTCCGAGAGGAGAAGGTAATAAAGGCCATTTCTCTTATAAATATGCGGCCCCTCCGGCCACCTCCCGCCGGAACCACGAGTAATGAGCCTTGGACCGCCGCGTACCGTACCCGACCCGGGGGCAATAACCGAGAGAGTTATTCCGCGCCTCCCGCCCACATCACAGCTGGCACACACATATATGACGCCGTCGTCATCAAAGAAGAGAGAAGGATCCATGCCGTCCACCGCGATTTTCACGGGATCGGACCATGGTCCGCCGATCGCTGGAGCCGTGATCGCGAAGTTGCCGAGACGATCGACCTCGGTGCAGACAATATAGAAACGGCCGTCCTTTTCCCGTATCGTCGGCGCATAGAGACCTCTTGACGCCCTTGTTCCGGCCAAGTCCATTTGTTCCGGACGCGAAATGCCGTAACCGGCCAGTTCCCAGTCGACGAGATTGTCCGAACGCCACAGGGGAATGCCCGGAAAGTAATGAAAGCTCGAAGTGGCAAGATAAAAAACGTTTCCTACCCGGCAAATGCTCGGATCGGGATGAAATCCCGCCAGAACCGGATTTCGGTATTTCATGCTTTCCGCTCTATTCCTTTATTGCGCCTGACAACATTCCCTTGATTATCCAGCGGTGGCCGACAAGATACAAAATCAGGGTAGGCAGAGCCGAAATGATGACGGCCGCGGCATACCTCGGCATCCGGTCCGTCCCATACGAGTTCAGGAAAGAGGCGACCCGGAGCTGCATCGTGAATTTGTTCTGATCCGACAAGAGTATAAGGCTGAGCAAATAATCATTCCAGGCTCCCATGAAGACCTGCAGGACGGCAAGAACGGTTGCCGGCTGTGCAAGGGGCAACATGACGCGGAAAAAAGTCTTCGTATGTCCCGCCCCGTCGATGCTTGCGGCTTCGGCCAATTCGCGGGGAAGGCTTTTGAAAAAAGAACGATAGATGAGCGTCCAAAAGGGGATGCCGAAGGCGGCCATCGGCAGGAAAAGGCCATACAGCGTATCGTTCATCTTGAGTGACACTTCCATCCGGTAAAGTGGAACGAGGACCATCTGTACGGGCACGAAATATCCAATAAGAATCGCATAGAAAAGTATTTCGGTTACGCGGCTTCTGTAGCGCGCGAACACATAGCCGGCCAGAACCGCGGAAGGAATGGTGCATAGAATGGAACCGAAACAGACAATCAGTGTGTTGAGTAGCCCCTGGTCGATGCGGACAGCCTTCCACGCCTCTGCAAAGTTGTTCCATCGGAGGGCTTCGGGAATGGCCCACGGATGATAGGCAAACTCAAGTTGTGTCTTGAAGGCAAAAAGCAGGGGAACCACCAGCGGGAATATGGTAATCACGGCGAGAACGACGAGAACTATGGTTATGATGATTTCAGACATGCCATAGTGCACTCTCGACGAACTCCGGCCGCGGCCGGCACTTTGTTCTCTCCGCATTCTCATATCGCCTCGTCCTTCTTTCTGCCCAGGCTGAACTGCAGAATGGTGAAGACCAACGAGAGGACGAAAATCACGACACCGATGGCCGCAGCCTTGCCATAGTTCCAGTTGATGAATCCATGGCGATACAGCGTAATACCCAGCGTAACCGTCGCATTCCCGGGCCCCCCTGTCGTCATCATATTGGGAAGGTCAAAAAGCTTAAGGCTCCCCACCGTACAGAGAACTGCGAGTATGCGCAAAGGATAATTGAGTTCAGGCAGGACGATACGCCGCGCATAACTCCACATCGAGGCGCCGTCGAGTTCCGCCGCTTCGCGCAATTCGCGTGGTATCTGCTCAATCCTCGACATGAGATAGATGACGTAAAAGCCGCTGTAAGCCCATGTTGCGATGGCGAATATGGCCCAGAAAGCAAGGTTGGGATTCCCAAGGAAATCTATCGATGCCAACCATTTCCAGCCCAAAACCTTTCCCAGGCTTACAATGAGGCCATAGTTGGGCGCAAACACAAATTTGCCGAGCATGGCGGTTATTGCCGATGGAAGAACGTTTGGAAGAAAGAAAACTGCCTGAAGAGGCCTCGTGAATCTATTCGAATAATAGGTAAGGGAAAAAGCGATGAAGAAGGAAAGCGGCAACTGTATCACGATGCTCCAAAACGCCCATGAAAACACATGCTTCAGGCCGGCGAAGAATTCCTCGTCGTGAAACAGCCTTTGGTAATTGTCGGTTCCTACAAAAACCTCCTTGGAAAGCCCTGTCGTCTTCGTGAGGGAAAGCCTGAAAGTCTCCTCGATGGGATAATAAAGAAAAATAACCAGAAAAAGAATCGCGGGAAGAATGCAAAAGAATATAAAAACACTTCTATTCCTGTCCTTCTTTTTGTGTTTCTTTTTCCCGGCGCAGCTCGTTTCCCCTTCAACAATTTCCATAGCGCACAATCATCCTCTCGCGATCTTCCCTTAACGGAATCGGGATTTCAGAACAACATTTGTTTTCCCAAGAGGCATCCCTGTCCGAAACAACAGGGATGCCTTCCCACGTTTTTAATATTCTTTCATGGCTCTTTTCGTTTGGTAAGTATCTCACTTCTTGACTGGCCCGATGTTTTCGACACAGAGAGCCTCAAAGGAGGAAAGCGATTTCTTTACATCCGCGCCCGGCAGGAAGAAAGTCTGAAGCATGTCGTTGAGCGGCGATGTCACCGAAGGTGGAAGGTCCTGATCCCACCAGAACGTGACCGTTTTCGCGGTTGCAAAGACTGCGGCAGCTTGGGCGGTCAGACTGGATTTGGCTTTTACGCCGGGCACCGAACAGATGCGGCCGGGCTCAGCCTCGCACGCTTCGGTGCTCATCGCGTATTTGAGGAATTTCACGACGGCATCCTTTTTGGAAGCAGCGACTTTTGTGGCCGCAAAACCGATATCAGTCTGCCCCATGATGTCATTCACTGTTCCGACACCGCCCGATTTGAAAGCAGGGAACGCATAGAAGCCAATCGTCTGATCCGTGAATTCACTATTGGCATACTGGGCGCACATCCATGAGCCTGTAATGTGCATGGCAGCCTTTCCCGTCGCCATGAGCTGCTGGGCATCGCCATATCCTTCACCCAGTGGCGTGGCGCCGAAATAACCTTTCTTGATCCATGACTGATAAAGCTGAGCGGCCTTTACGAAGGCATCGGAATCATAGGGTATCTGTCGCGCCGCGGCCTTCGCCGAAGCATCGCCGCCATAACGGTTTGTAAGATACATGTAAAGGGCGAGTGCGGGCCACTTGTCTTTCTCCCCGCATGCGAAGGGCTGAATCCCCTTTGCCTTGAGGGCATCGCAGACCTTGTCGAACTCCTCAATGGTGGCTGGCACCTTGAGGTTATTCGCCTTGAAAATCCCTTCATTGACGAAAATTCCCGCCACGGCAAAGAAGGGAGCAACACCATAAATCTTGCCTTTCCATGTCATGGCCTGTCGTGCGGCATCGCTGCAGGGTATTCCTTTAAGCTCATTGGTCAAGTCGAAAAGCATGCCAGCATCGGCATAGCCGCCCATCACCGAACCACCCCAAGTCTGAAAAATGTCAGGAAGTCCCGATCCAGTAGCCATCGTGATCTTCGTTTTGTCCGCAAGCCCCGGATCTCCCAAGGCAATATAGTCAATTTTTACATCCGGATACTTGGCCTGGAAACCGTTGATGAGCGCGTGTACATAGGCGTGATCGGCCGAATCATCGGGAATGTCACGGCCCCATATTGTCAGCTTGACTTCATCTGCAGACAGGACCGCCGTTGAAAAAAGACAGACAATCAGGAAACATAACGCGAAAATTCTTGATTTCTTCATGCAAGCTCCTCCTTATTCCATTGATTACGTGAACAGTAGCGCAAGCTACAGCGACTAGAATGATTTTAGCCCCCATTTGCCCATCCCAAAATAGAATAAATGCCTTATGTGAGGATAGGATATTTCACCTACACTTCAAAAAACAGACGTATTTCAGGGTATTGCAGTGATGACGGGCACCGCCCTTAGCCTTGAGAGGGCTTTCTTCTTGGGCAGGACATCGAATCCAACGGTGATAAGTGAGAACACCCATGACGAACGCCCCGATTGAGGCGACGGCAGCCAGGGCGCCCATGTTGACATAGGTGAAGAACAGGATTTAGAAAAAATCGGGCAAATCGAGATCCCCCAGCTCAAGATGAAGCAAAAACTTTTCCCCCAGCTGAGGATCGAATTGCGTCCCCAGATTGTTTCGTATCTGAGAGACCGCTTCTTCAAAGCTTAAACTATCCCTATAGGGCCTTACTGAAGTCATCGCATCGAATGCGTCCACCAGCGCCAGCAGCCTCGCCCCAAAGGGAATCGCATTCCCTTTTAAACCATCCGGATAGCCGGTGCCATCGTATCGCTCGTGGTGATGTCTCACTATTTCCACAACATCCTTCAACTCATCCATCGGTTCAAGAATCTTTGCCGTGATTATGGGATGCTGCTGCATTTGTTCATTTTCTTCCGCCGTCAGCTTGTCATTCTTCATTAAGATAGATTCTTTTATCCCTATCTTCCCTATATCATGGAGTTTTGCCGCAACGATAATATTCTGCTTTAACGGAACCATCAACGACTCTCGCTCTAAAAACCGTTCACAGAGGGAGGCCACCCTCATCGAATGCCCTTTTGTATAATAATCTTTCGCCTCAAGGGTATTCACTAATGTCTCAAGAGATGATAAAAACAGGTTCTGGAATCTTGCCCGAAGATCTTTGATCTTATCGTCCATTTGATCTATAAGCAGCAACTTCTTCTCATCGAGATCATACTTCTCTGAGATGTCCCGGGTCATCACCAATGAACCCAGGAATTCACCTTCTTCATCAAAAATAGCTCTGTACAGATTCTCTTGTGTCGTGTTGTTCGTTTCATTGTGAAATATTCTGCGCACCTCATGTTTTTTATTCTTTAAATAATCAAGAGCCTTCCCTAGTTTTTCTTTCTCATGCTCAGGATGACATTGATAAACATCAACACCAAGTATAGACTCCTTTTTTATATCGCTTATTTTCTCAGCCGCCTTGTTGACAAATACAACCTTATCATTATTATCAAGAACAATAAGACCGTCTGGCATTTGTTCCAATACAGAGACAAATAAATCCCTCCCCTCCATATAGATAAACCTCCGTGAAGTATTTTTTACTCTTTCCTTCCATAACAACTACATTTTCTATCAAAAATTACTTGTATACTTTTTGAGTATGTTATGCTGCGCAGATCAAACAGGAAGTGCAACGGTGTAGTCAAAAAGAAGAGAGAGTCGCGATACTACGTGCACTCCCATTCTGCCAAGAAAAAGAAATACATCGTTGAACTACCAGCAACTCTCCCAACAAGAAAGATACACTATCGCAACCCCTTTGCGAAACCCATGGGGTGATACAAAAAGTCGGCGATTTGACGTGGCGACCAGCCAAGTGCCACATTCATCGATTGAGTCTCTTGACTGCTTTGAGGGCTCCCCAGAGCCGCTTCTGCGCCGGGGAATCGTAGGGAGGATAGAATTTTTCGACGGCGCTGAAAGGCCCTTGGTAGAGGACATTGCGCTCATGAGAGAAAGTTCTGAAACCGTAGAAACCGTGATAATTGCCCGTGCCGCTCATTCCCACACCGCCGAAAGGAGCGTCCAGGTTTTCAATCTGCACAAGGAGGTCATTGACCGCCGCGCTGCCTGAGGTCGTCGAGCCTATGATGCGCTCCGCGCTCTTCTTGTCGCGGCCGAGCACGTAGAGCGCGAGAGGTTTAGGCCGGGCCCTTATGAATGCGATGGCCTCGTCGAGCGAGTCGTAGGGCAGGACCGGCAGTATCGGGCCGAATATTTCTTCCGCCATAATGTCCATATCCGGCCGTACGCCAGTGAGAAGCGTCGGGGCGGCATAGCGTCTCTCTATATCGAAGCGACCGCCGAATTCCAGCCTGGCTCCCTTGGAAACTGCATCCGAAACGAGGTTCTGAAGTCGGGAACAAGCGGCTCGATCCACAATTCGCGGAAGATCCGGCGAGGCTTCGCGATCCTCTTCTGTTTTCCCGTAGAAGGATTCCACGGTTTTCTGTAACGCTGCCGCAAAAACCCTAACCGAATCTTTGGGGCAGAAAAGATAATCGGGGGCGATACATGTCTGGCCAGCATTGAGGAACTTTCCCCAGGCGATCCTCCGGGCTGTTTCCTCCATCCTCGCTCCCGCCAAAATGATAGTCGGGGACTTGCCGCCAAGTTCGAGGGTGAGATCGGCATGGACTCGCGCCGCTGCCTCTCCGACCTTCGCCCCGACCGACGGACTCCCTGTAAAGAAAATGTGGTCGAAGGGGAGTTCGAGAAGAAGGTTGCCGATGGTGCTGCCAGGCCCTTCGACCACGGCCACCTCTTCGGGAGGGAACACGTTCTCCAGGAGATCGGCCAGAAAAGCCGCCGTATGCGGTGTCTTGTTCGAGGGCTTCGCGATGACGCAATTGCCCGCGGCAATTGCGTCGACGAGCGGCGCGATGAGGAGCTGGAAAGGGTAATTCCATGGGGACATGATGAGGACCCGCCCCTTTGGCTCGTACAGCACCCTGGTCGAAGAAAGAGGTAGAATCAAAGTCCCCTTCGATTGCTTCCCCTTCATCCACGAAGCGAGGTTTTTCGTCGCACAGTCGATTTCCTCTATCGAAGGGAATATCTCCGTGAGCCATGCTTCGAAAGCCGGCTTTCCGTAGTCCGCCTTGACCGCGGCGTAGAGTTCGTCGCTCCGCGCCAGAATCGCCGCGCGGAGCTTCTTCAGCCTGGCGATTCGCTCCGCGGGACCCGTGGCGGCGAGTTGCCAGCGTCGTTCCGCCTGGGATTCAAATAGTTCCACGAGATGCCGCTTGTCAGTAATTACCATAGAGGTACCTTACTACATATTCCCAAGCTTATCAAAGTATTCCTGACGATATCGCCTTTATGAAGAAAATTCTTGATAAAGGGGATATCAATCACAAGTATGCAGTACGAATCCAAACCGTATGTCAAAGGTCATCTTATTCCCCCGGCAGGATCGGCCCAAAGCGTGTATTAGATGGTAGTTACAATTATATACTCTTCTCGTTTTCTGAAATTACAATGTCCGTACATCAAGTAGTAACTTGTCTTGCCCGAGGGGAGCTTTTGCTTCCAATAAGAGCGAGTCGTTACTAGAAAACAAAATAATAGTCGGGCAAGCCAGACTCGAACTGGCGACCCCAAGTCCCCCAGACTTGTACGCTAACCACCTGCGCTATTGCCCGAATGTGCCGTTTGAAGGCCTGAATAAAGTAGCACGGCGAGAGCGCCGTTGTCAATGCGAAGGAGATATCGGACAAGCCGACGCTGATGGAGTGCGCGCCTCTTTTCAGGCTCCTTCACCGGCAGCCGAAGCGCTCGTCCCCCGGGCGCGGATCGATGCCGGGGCGCGTCAGCGCAAAATCGTACTTGACGGGGTCATCGGGCGCGTAGAGCCGGAAGGCTTCCGTAACGCGAAGTGCGGCACGCAGATTGACGCTGGGAGCAGGGGCTCTGTTGAGGGCGCCTCTCCCCCCAGCGCCCCCGCCTGCCGCCGCGGTCCGCCCCGGCAGAAAACGCAGCCGCTCGGTGCAGGTGCGAATCATATGCGTATCCATAGGGACAATGAGGCGCGCCGGGTTCACTTGATTCCAGCAGCCGGGATCGATTTCGTCGCGGCGGACCATCCAGCGAAGAAATAAAAACAGGCGCTTGGAGGCCGAACCATCGGCCGGATCCGGAAGCAGATTTTTGCGCAAGCCGGATGGCAGCGCCTCACGCGCGAACCGCCGCAGATTCCGCACAAAGGCCGACGCCGCCCCCAGCATCAAACCTCCGTCCCCCTTCATAAAGAGCGTTTCAAGGCTGCCGTACTCGCGCAGAGCTTTTCGGATCGCCCACATGAGCGCAATCATGTCTTTCGGAAAACAGAAGCGATACTGAAACGAGCCCCATACGCGCTCGATGTCTCCCTGGTTCATTCTGCATAGGGCCTCCGCGGGCTGCGCCCCCAAAGGTTCGAGCGCTGTTTCGCACGCGCGCATGATGAGCTCAACCGAGCCGAATGCGAGCGTGGAGCATACGAGGCCCGCCACCTCAATATCCCCGGGCGCTGAATACCGTCGCACGACGGCAAGCGGATCGAGTTCGAGCCGTTCGAAACGATTGCATACAGTGTAAATTTCCTCGAGAAAACAGGCGATATCGGGATCGTAGCCGGCGGGCGGCCTGTCATTGGCAGCATAGCTTTCTATTTTGAGCGGCCCGCCGCGGACCGCACTATTCACCTTTTCGCGGTTCTCGCCCCACTCTTCTATAGAGAAGTTATTTCTTGATGATTTCATCATTTAATCTGGGATTCAAGTTGGCTGATGCGGGCGCGAAGATCATTGTCGGTCGGGTTGAGCGCCTTTGCCTGGGTGAGATAGCGGAGGGCCTTATCCCGGTTCGTGGTATCGCTTTTGTCCGACTGGCGATTGTAGCGATCGAGGTAGATCGAGGCAAGCGACACAAGCGCCTCAACGTTGTCCGCTCTTTCGGCAAGCGCATCTTTGAGCTGATCGATGGCCTTGTTTTCGTCATCCTGAAGAGAAGCCGACATATAATAGAGAAAAGATTTCAGTTCCTTAGAAAAAGGCGCGGCAATGAATTTCACTACCATGTCCAGTATTGCCGAATTCGCGCTTCCTCCCTGGCCCACGCCGAGCGCAGAAAAAGCGATGCCGAGCCCTGTATGTACATCGCTCGCCGGTGCAGCAGATGCCAGCCCCCCACCGGTCGCCATCGCCAGGCTGCGCAAGTATGCTTCCACCGCTTTTTCAGAATTCGGGTCCCGCGCATACCAGCTCGACGCAAACTGCACGGCAGCCTGTACATTGCCAGACTTTCTCAGAATAGTCGCCACCATCTCCTTATCGAGAGGCGCGCTGCCCGCCTCATGAATATAATTCGCCGCTGCCGCCCAATCTTGCTGGTTATAGCTTTCGCTCACAAGAAATTGAAGCGCCTCATCCCTTGCCTGCGCTCTTCGTGCCTGTTCGAAGGGGGTAAGATTCGCGTTTTGCACATTCGTCAGCTCGAGCACAACTTTCGCCAGCTCAGCCGCCTCCAGATGCCTTGCCTGGTCAGGAGATATTTGCAGCGCCAGGATAAGCTGAGCGATTGCCACGGGATCTTTGGGAAAATACCGCACCGCAGAACGGGCAAAGCGTTCGGCATCGTACTGACGGGAATTCTCGAGGGCATACTGGCTTTTAAGCACAAGCCATGTCCGGTCCTGCGACGCTGTCTTTGCGGCACTTTCAAGATATCGCCACGCTGCCGGATAGTCGCGCCTCTGCATGGCGGCCTTCGCAAGGGGAACAAGCACATCGGTGCGTGTCGGGTCATCCTTGAGCGCAGCAGCGAGCCACGGCTCAGCATCAAGTATGTCGTTGAAGCTATATAAGGTCATTCCATATAATGATTTATAGTCGGCACTCAAGCCAGGCCGTGTCGCTGCGCCCGCCTGACCCGCGATGTCCGCAGTTCCCGCGCCGGCCCGTGTCACGATTGGATCGAGCGCTTTTTTCGCACCCTCCGGATTTCCCAGCGCGAGCGATGCGCGCGCCAGCCCGCACGCAGCTTTTTGGGATTGCTGATCAAGTGCGAGCGCCTGCTGGAAATTTTTCGCGCTATCGCCATATTGTTTCGATTCAAGCGCAATCTGTCCTTTGATGAGCATGGGGACCACTGAAACACTCCCCAGCGCCTCAAACCGGCCAAGGGCCGCCAGCGCCTGATCCCGCGTTTCATTCCGCGAACTTCGGAAGAATGTGAGGGATGAGATGAACTCAGACATTGTCGAACAGACTGCGTTTTGAAAAATCCGCGGAATCTCCCCGGACGAAGCATCGGCGAGTCCAACCAGACATGTGATATATTTCTGACTGGCTCCCTGCGCCGCCGCGGGGATTTCGAGGCGCGTATCTTTTGCCCCATACACGATAAGTCCCACGTTGCGCGCAAAGGCATCAAGGGCCACTTTATCCGGCGCCGAGAGATATTGCGAGGCTTCGATTCGGGCCTGCGCCTGCGCTATCGATTGCGGCGTGGCCAGCACTATCAGCGCTTCGAGATCCGACGATTCGCTCGTTATTTTCTTGAGTTGTTCGGTATCGATCTTTGGCAAAGCCTGCTGGGCATAGCCGCTGCCGGGAACAACCAGGGCCAGCATTCCTGCCAAGGCAATACTCACGAGAAAAATATTGCGAATTGCCGCCGAAAACCTGAATCGAATCTTCATGCTCAATTGTTTATATTAGTACAGTTTGACAGGGATTGCAAGGAAAGCCAGTGCTTGCTCAGAAAAAACGATGCATGCTAGGGTACCTAGGATGAGAAAAGCTCAGAAAGGCAGGGCCACAATTCTCTGTATGCTATCAATCCTGATTGTGCTGAGTCTGAGCGCTTGCAACAGCGACCTTTCTGTGCCTTTTTTCTCCAGAGCACATGAGTTTTCGGTCTCGAATAAAGCCCAAGAGAAATATCTTCGCGACGCGCTCGAAATTTTTCACTCACCCGAATTAAAAAAGAGCGGCTACTATCCCGTGCAGCGCATGCTGGCGGCGAGACGCATCAGCACAATTCTTATTGAAGACGGGCAGGAAGCGCGAGCGGCGCGGTTTCTCTCTTCGCTCTCTGACGAACACGACGCATATGAAGCGTGGTATCTTTTCGCCGCGGGCGCGGTCTATGAATCGATGAACAGCGGGCCTGTCGCGCGCTTATTCTACGAACGCATTCTCAATACCTTGCCGGATATGACCATCGAGGGGCAATCAATCCATCGCACCTGCCTCGCAAAATTGCTCGAAAGCGACAGCCCTCCAGCAAAAAAAATAGGCTGGTACCGCGATTTCATCCAGCGATTCCCCGATGCGGACGAAGTTGGGCCTTTCCATTTTCTACTTGCAAAAGAATATGAAAAACTCGGCCTCTGGTCTCAGGCAATAGAGGAATATCGCAAGTTTTTGCCATATTTCGGAGTCTCTGTCCCCGGATATTCCGACGCGCATGACTATGCCCGCAAGATGGTCGAATTCAACGACAGCCCGAAAGACTGGACATACGCGAATCTCGACGACCTTGTGAAGGGCGTTCGCAAGGCCATCGCCGCCCGTTCTCCCCAGACACTCAGAAAATATATGTCGAAGGCGGGTTTTTTCGCCATGTCCTGGTACAAGGAAGGCGGAGAAGACTCAAATTCCAATGTGCTCTTCAATTTCAGCAATTTCATGACAAGGGGCTCGATCTACGTCGCGCCTTCCCTCGATCCTTCTCTCAACGATTCGGAAGCTTTTCTCCGTACTTCGGGGTGGACGGGCTACATCCCCGTATGGTATCTATGCTTCCGAAAAGTCAACTTTCCGGCTGATCCCAAAGTACACGGCAATTGGGAATGGGCCGGCATCTATTTTGGAGAAAAAATGCAATGACGAAGATTCGATATATTGGAATACTGGTTTCACTGTGCATCGCGGTGTCGTTTGCGTCAGCAAAAGGGGTCGAGGGAGCGACATCGCTCCCTGCAGTGAGTTCGGACGTCTTGGGATCTTCGGCCTCATCTGAGATGAGTGCAGGAGGAAGCCCGGCGGCGATTCCGGCGCCGCTCCCTCAGTCGGTCCCGGAGACGCAGCCCACCACTGTCTCTCCGGACGCCGCCGCTGAGATAGCCAGCCTTGAGTCACCCTCTTCCGAATCACCCGAAGAGCTCCAGGCCGCACCCCTCGAAGAGAACGGGGAAGAGCCCGACCTGAGCCAGCTTCAGCCCGAAGAACTGACTATTGAGGAACAGGCCAAGAATCTTCAATACGACATTCCCATGCCCTGGAGCCATGAACTCTTCGAAAAATACCGGCAATACTATCTGAGCGACAAAGGCCGCAAAATTCTGCTCTCGACAATGGAAAAAGCCGCTCCGTTCATGGACTACATTCAATCCAAAGTGACTGAATATGGCGTTCCACAGGAATTGGCCTATTTGCCCGTCATCGAGTCGGCGTTTTCGCCCTTCGCGGTTTCGAGAAGCGGGGCAACGGGAATATGGCAATTCATGAGAAACTCTATCGGTGGCTATGGGATGACCATAACCGAGTGGGTGGATGATCGCCGCGACTTTATGAAGAGCACTGACGCGGCGCTCAACAAGCTCATCGATAACTACAATGATTTGAAGGACTGGCCGCTCGCCATCGCCGCGTACAACGCGGGACTTGGCGCGTTGAGGCGAGCCGTCGATGCCGCCGGCGGAGACACCGATTTCTGGAACATCTACGACAAGGGGCTTGTTTCAAGGCAGGCCTTGGATTATGTGCCGAAATTCCTCGCGGTGGCATCGATTCTCCGCTATCCGGAGCTTTATGGCCTGGAATTGCCTTCATCACACATTAGGTGGGAAGCTATCCCTCTCGATCGACAGGTCGATATCAAACTGCTTGCCGCGAAAGCCGAGATCCCGCTCGACACGCTCAAGCTCGGCAATGCCGAATTGCACTATACCATTACACCGCCGGAAAATGCGCATCTTTTAAAAATTCCTGCCGACAAATCCGAAGAGGTGAAAGCGATCCTCTCCGATCCAAACGCCCCGCTCGTCCGCTACGAAATCTACAAAGTGAAAGAGGGCGACACGCTCACCGCTATTTCCAAGCGTTACGGCATCTCCATCTCGATGATTGCCAAGGTGAATGCCGGCCTCAATCCGGATCGACTCAAAATTGGCCAAAAGCTCATGATTCCGCTTTCGCTGCAGCCACTTCAACCCTCGAGCGGTTCCGCGGGGGGTGCCGGCGGTGCCAGGACCGCGATCCACACAATACAAAAAGGCGACACGCTCTACGGACTTGCGAGACGATACGGCACGACAGCCCAGAAATTGGCGAACCTCAACGGTATTTATTTAGATTCGGTCCTGAGAATCGGACAAAAACTGAAGGTACCAGCCGCTCCGTAAATGCAAAAGGGCGGCCATCCATAGTGGGCCGCCCCGCATTTATCCGCTACGCTTGTGGCTCTTTACGGCATCATCGCGAGCGTCGCGAACACCTTTGCGTCGCCGATGATATTCGCGATGTCGGCATTTTCGTTTGGCTGATGGGCAGTCTCATTCATCCTGGACCACACGACGCAGTCAAACCCGGCCTTGCGCAAATACGCGCCCACCGTACCACCCCCGATTCCGATGGGTTTTGCCTCGACACCATACACCTGACGAACCGCCTCGGCGAGCAGCCCCACTATCGGCGAACCCGCCGGTGTCGCCCTCGATTCAGTCGACTGCACCACATCGAGCTGTATCTTCACGTTGTACTCGGCCTCGATCGCGTGTGCCAGCCTCGAAACCTCCTCAAGCGCGGCGGCGACCGGATAGACCGGCAAAATCCGCATATCCACATAAAACACGTCTTCGCCGGGGATAGTGTTTACATTCGGCACGTTTGCCTCTTTTTTGGTGGGGTTGATGGTGCTTCGGTCCGGGCTAAACAGAGAATCGCGCGCGGTAAATATCGATTTTTCAAGCCGGTGAATGCGCAGCGCGAGGTCGCAGGCGGCAAGGAATGCGTTGGCGCCTTTGTCGGGCATCGCCGCATGCGTCTGCTTGCCCTTGGTCGTCACTTTGAGCCAGCAGATATTCTTTTCGGCAACCTCAATCTCGGTCGCGTCGGAGGAACCGCCATCGGGGATGACGATAATGTCGTCTTTGCCAAAAAGGTGGTGATGCTCAAGCAGATACTGTATGCCGAACTTGGACCCGACCTCTTCGTCCGCGATAAAGAGAAGTTTTATCGTGCGTTCAGGGACAACGCCGAGCTTGAAAAACGCAAGCGCCGCAAAGACTGAGGACACAAGACCCTGCTGGTTGTCCTCCACGCCACGGCCATAGAGCTTGCCATTCTTTGCGATGACCTTCCAGGGGTCGCTTTCCCAGAGGCCGCGTTCGCCCTCCGGCACGACATCGAGGTGCGACATAATCCAAACCGGGCTGTCCTGTCGTTTGCCGGGGATAGTCGCCACCATGTTCGGGCGGATTTTTGAGGGGACTCTCGAATCCGGAGCGTCAAAATGCTGAATATTGACTATCCCCTGCTCCTTGAGCCACGTCTCCAGGGCGGCGGCCTTCTCTATTTCTCCAGTGCCGTCTGACTCTGGCGCAAGTGCGGGGTGGGAAGTGAGGAGCGTTTCAAGCTCGATAATGCCCTTCTCCTGCGAATCCAGAAATTGCTGTATCTGAGCGAGTGTGGTCATGGTCTTTCCCTTTCATGGGCAAAATGCTGTGCATACGCACGCCACGACGTGGCGATAATGGTTTCTGCATCAGAGTGTTTCGCTTCCCAGCCGAGCAGTTTCTTTGCCGCCGCGCTTGAAGCGACGAGCTTCGCGGGGTCGCCCGGCCTGCGCCCCGTTATTACGGCGGGGATGGGCTGGCAGGTGATTTTTCGCGCCGTCTCGAGGATTTCGAGCACCGAAAGCCCGTGCTCGGAGCCCAAATTGACGGCGAAACTCTGCGATTCTTCCACAAGACGCATGAGCGCGGCGCAATGCGCCTCCGCGAGGTCGGTCACGTGGATATAATCGCGCACGCCGGAACCGTCCGGCGTGGGATAATCGGTGCCAAACACCTCGAGGTGCGGCCGCAGTCCCACCGCGACCTCCATGATGACGGGAACCAAATTAGCCGGATTTTTTTCAAGCCCGCGCACCCTGCCCTCGGGATCATACCCGGCCGCATTGAAATAGCGCAGCGCCGCGAACCTGAGCCCCTTGAGCCTGTCGTACCACGCCAGGCAACGCTCGATCTCGAGCTTGGTAAAACCATAGAAATTGGCGGGGTCCTTCGGATGTGCTTCATCGATCGGCAGGTATTTCGGCTCGCCGTAAATTGCCGCCGAGGACGAAAACACAAGGCGGGAAATTCCTGCTTCGCATGCCGCATTGAGAATGTTGATTGTCCCAGTCAGATTTTGAGTAGCGTATTTTTCGGGCTTGATCATGGATTCGCCCGCGGCTTTGGCCGCGGCGAGGTGCACCACTGCGTCATATCCCTGTTTCATGACCGAGACGAGCCATGGGTAATCCAGAATGTCGCCCTTGGAAAAAGCGTATTCGGGAAAGAGGTTCTCTTCGGTGCCGGAGGAAAGGTTGTCGATGATGCTGATGTCATGGCCCTTGTCGGCAAGCAGCCTGGCCACATGGCTGCCAATATAGCCCGCTCCGCCGATGACCAATACTTTCATGCGCTTTCCCTCCCCGATCGAAATCCACATAATTCACGGTACCTGGGTTTCTCGCATAATACCGTTAAAGCGAACAAAGAAAAAGCCGTCGACAGGCAGCAGGAAGCTTTTTCAGCCCAGGTTTTTAAGGTACAATAGAATACGCATAAACTGTCCTTGCGCGGAGAGGTGCGGCACAGTTCTGCAAAGAGGAGAGCTCTCCATGTCCGAAGAAAAAGAAAGGATAATAGAATTCATCAAAACACAAATCGCCGCGTACGGATTCGGGGGGGCGGTGGTCGGGATCAGCGGCGGAATCGATTCGGCCGTCGTCGGCAAACTTTTGACGGAAGCCCTGGGAAAGCACAACGTATTCGGACTCCTTTTGCCAGAAAGAGATTCGTCAAAAACCACGATCGCCGATTCAGTCATGGTGTGCGAATTCCTGGGAATCCACTACTCAGTAAGAAATATTACTCCGCTTGTGAGAAAACTGGGCGTATACAGGACGAAGCCGCCCGCGTTTCTTTTCCCAAGGAAAGTACAGGAGGAGTATGCCAGGGCCCAGTGGCTGAAAACAGCCAATCCTTATATCAACGACCTCAAAAACTCCGGCGGGGAAACCAACAGGAGGAATCTTGCGTATTACAGGACCAAGCACCGATTCAGAATGATCGAGCTGTACTATGAAGCGGAGCAAAGAGGTTACGCGGTCGTCGGCACCACCAACAGGACAGAGTACCTTACGGGTTTTTATATCAAATGGGGAGACGATTCCAGTGATATCGAACCCATCATGCACTTATATAAAACGCAGGTATTTGAACTGGCAAAAGAGCTTGGAATCCCTCAAAGGATAATCGACAAAAAACCGAGTCCGGACATAGCTCCCGGCATCACCGATGAATTTGCCATGGGGATCACGTATGGCGATTTGGACAGGATTCTGCAAAAAATCGAGCTCGATCAGCCTCTCTCCGATGAAAAGCAGGATGTCGTGAAAAAGGTCCGTGAAATTCTCGCATCCGCCAAATACCGGAATATCAGGAACATCAATCTGTTGCAGGGGGAAACGTAAGCCGTAAGCCTCCGTCCTCCGCCGCGATACCGGGCAGCCGCGGGCAAAAAAAAGCCACCTCTCCGTGAGGTGGCCGAAAATGCCGCCGATCAGAATCGAACTGATGACACATGGATTTTCAGTCCATTGCTCTACCAACTGAGCTACAGCGGCATGCTGTGATCTATCGCCCGCAACCTTGTGTAAAATGGAGAGTGGGCGGTGCAAGAGTCGAACTTGCGACCCCCAGCGTGTCATACTGGTGCTCTAACCAACTGAGCTAACCGCCCGCATCTGTTACAGACGACAGAAGCTCTTATATCAGACAGAGACAGAGAATGTCAAGCGATCCCTTTCCATGAAAGAATTGTATTCAAGAATTGCGTTTGGATGCATTTGCGTATACAATAACGGTACTATTGGAGGAGCACATGCAGAATATATTGCGCCATTATAAGAGCTTGGCCTTTGCAAGTCTGTTCATGATACTGGGAACAGCCGTATTTGCCTTCACTTTCATGCCAATGTCCATTTCGATCTCGCCAAGCGGCGCGCAGAGCATCGCCAGTTTTCGCCTCACCAATGATGCTGCCCAGCAAATTGCCATTTCGGTCAAGGCCATGACACGCCAGATCGACGAAAATGGAAATGAGACAAATGAACCGGCCGACAATGAGTTCACGATATTCCCAACGAGAGTTGTCGTTCAGCCTAATTCTTTTCAAAATATAAAAGTGCAGTACAAAGGCAGCCCCAAGCTTGCCAAGGAAGTAGCATACCGCATCATCGCGGAACAGGTTCCAATCGATTTCAGTCAGCCGCAGAGTTCAGGAGTAAAGGTACTATTCCGCTATATTGCGGCACTCTATGTGGCGCCGTCCAATGTCAAAGACAAGCTGTCAGTCTCGAAAGTCGAATATGCCGAACAGGACGGAAAGAAAGGGTTTCTGGTGACCATCACGAATAGTGGCACCCGCCACGCGCTCATCAACGACCCTGTCCTGAAAATTTCCGGCGGACCTTCGGTTTCGGTCACGCTCAGTGATGACCTGCTGAAAGCGATTCAAGGCCAGAATCTGCTTGCGGGAAATGTGCGAAAGTTCTTTATTCCTTATGATAATGTAAGTCCAAACGCAAATTACTCGGGCGCACTGTCGGCTACGATCGAATAACGATTTCATGCGCGGGTGATTTGAAGTCGATATAAAAAATGTAATGTGTGGAGCAATTATTCAATGGTCTTTAGAAAAACTTCACTCTTCCTCGTGCTGAGCTTCGTTTGGGGAATAACCATGCTTTTCGGCCAGGTGCCCGGTGTCAGGAAAACAAACGGCCAACCTGCATTTCCCAATGTACCCATCGCTCACGACACGATAATGCCGGAGCTCAGAATCAGCTTTGCGCTCACGATAAACGGCAAGCCCATGGGCGAAATCGATGCGGGCGTGTGGCACAACGAGGCAATCCTCGAAAAGGAACCGGCAGCCCGGCTCCTGATCGATTACCTGCGTCCCGATATCTATTCAACTATTTTCGATACGATATTCAAAGGCCTCACATGGCTCAGCGCCGAAGATTTCGCGATCACGGGCATTGCTTTTGAATTCGATCCGGCGGAGCTCACCATCAGTATCACTATACCTCCCGAGTATGCGCCCGTTGTGGATATTGATTTTGTGCCCGAACAAGTGCCAAATTACAAGCCCATTCTCAGACCGGCGCCTTTCTCGGGATTCATCCAGAATGAATCGAATCTGCAAGTTTCGAGCTCATCCGACAGTACGCTGTTTTTTTCGACAAAACTCTATTCCATGATCGATATTATGGGAACGCATCTTTTCGGTTCGGGATATGTATCCCTCTCTCAGACGTCGTCTTCGTATTATTTCGATAGCATTTACGCGCTTTGGAACGACAACGCCCGAAAATTGCAGATCTCGCTGGGTATGATAAGCGCTCCTGGCACGGGCTTTCAGTCACAACCTTCGCTTTACGCCATTTCGTTCGCAAGCGTCGAAAATCAGCGCTATCTTGTGCGTCAAGGATTTATCGACGATAAAACCGAGTTTACTATTCATAAACTCGCAAAAGTAACGGTCGAAGTGAATGGCCGACCTATCCGGCAAGTACTTCTGGCTCCCGGAAATTATCGCATTCTCGATTTGCCTTTCACCACCGGCCTCAATGAATTCATCCTGCGTATCGAAGAAACAGATGGCAATGTGCAGGTTCTTCGTCGCATTGTCCCGCGCGACGGCAATATCTTGCAGGTAGGAACTTCTGAATTCGCGTTTTCCGCGGGAACATCAACGACTGACTGGAGCGAATTTTTTGCTTCCGGCTATTATCTCTACGGTTTTTCGCCGACATTTTCAGGAGGTATCAACCTTCAATCCGACAAGCGCTCAGCAATGGGGGGCCTTACATGGGTCTCCGCCCTTCCGATTGGCACACTGAATGGCTCGGCTTCTGTCGTGGGACGCTGGGATGGGTGGGGCGAAATGTTCGCCCCTGCGGCTTCTGTGAGCTATCTCTTTTCAATGCCTGAAAAAGACTACATTCCTTCGTTAGGAATCTCAGCAAATTATCGCGGACTGGGTTTCGAATCGCCAGGCACTTCGGCGCCGACAGGGTCAGCGCCGGATGCCTTCTTCTCACTCTCAGCAAATCTCTATTCAAAGATTTTCGCGCGAACGGGCACAAGCATCGGCTATTCTTTCACACTCACCGAAAGCGCGCCTCCGACGATGACCCACGGGTTGTATGCATCGATCAGCCAGAGCTTTATACGCGGCGGAAATGTAAATCTTTCCGGGCAACTTTCCTTCCCCGCATCGGGCACACCCACTTTTTCCGCGATTCTGGCCTTCAGTATTATGCCAAAGGACATATATCAGCGATCCTTCAATTACCTGCAGACTTCGGAGGGGAGCACGAGCCTTGGCATATTGGACAAAACCTCCGCCTTTGGACAAGTCTTCGATGTAAACCTCAATGCGAGCAATCTTCTGCCAGGTTCGAAGAATGACAGCTCCGTCGGTCTAGGAATCCGAAATAATTCAGATTACATCGATGTCAGCGCAAGCGGAACCCTCAGCTATGCGAACAGCACAAATACTTATTCTGGAAGCGGATATGCGCAATTGAGAACCACAATGGCGTTTGTCGGAAACCATGTCGCGTTTACGCGGCAAATCCCTGATTCCTTCCTGCTGATCACTTCATCACCGGCCATGAAAAATGGGGCTGTGTCGTACAAACTCAGCAGCGGCTCGCAATATCTTGCGAAACACGGTCAGAATGTCGTCGTACCGCTCACAAGTTATACTACGGCAGTCCTCTCGACCGATCTTGTGGAAGCTTCACTCAATCTCAACCCCCGCCATCCCTTTGTGGTCGTCTCTCCCGCGTACCGCAGCGGCATTCTCTTTGAGAGCGATGTGGTGAAACGGTATATCATCACTGGCCGTCTCATTGACCAGAATGGCAAACCAATCGCGTATCTTCCTGGCGATGTCTATGATATTGGCGGCTCGCTGGAAACTTCGACATTTACGGATGAATTGGGGAAATTCGATATTTATGACATTTTGCCGGGAATGTACAGGGTCGAGTGGCCCGAAGGCTATGGAAGCACCCAGTTCGAGCTGCCTGAAACTGAAAGTGACAGCATTGATTTGGGCGATATCAAGGTACATATAGAAACCAAATAGCGTTACAATAAAAGAAGGACATGGCCATGAGAAATAAAATTTTGTGCTTTGCGCTAATGTGGGCGGCACTGGTAATCGCGGTGAGTGGGCAGACACTGTCGCTCGACACGATGTCAGATCCAAGTCCTGTCACCTATGATCCTTATTCCGGAAGCGATACGACGGGCTCGCAGTTTACGTTTACCGTGCGATTAAGTAAAAAGCCAAGATATTCTGTCGACTTTTGTGCAGTGATCGACGGGTCGCCCTATGCAAGCTCGCGCACATTAACCTCATCGGCTAACACTCTTACAGTAGGCTTTTTTCAAGACTCCTCATATGGAACTGAAATACAGAGCAGCGTAAATTATACCTCTGATACACTTATCACAGGAACAATCCCAAAAAACGCCACGACCTATCAAGTTACTGTCTATCCGCGTCTTTCCAAAGGCCAGAGCGCGTCCTGGGGAACCTATACAGGTACCTTTTATGTAAAGCTCTACTCTGGCACTATCCCGTTCAGCTTTTTTCTGGCGGATACTGCAAGTTTCACCTATACTGCGGCTGTTGCACAGACGATAGATGTAAAAGTTGGGTCATCAGGCGGCAGCTATGATACGGGAGCAAGCTCATACAATATCGCCCTTGGCGATCTATCACAGGGGCCGACCGGAAGTTTTGGAATATTTGTAAGAGGAAATACGGCCTATACCCTATACATGAATGTGACTTCTGGTGGCTACCTTACTTCCACCACGACCTCTGATAAGGTTAGCTACTCTTTGACGATCAATGGCATTAGCTACACACTCGGCCCCAGCGTGATTATTGATCGGCAAACGTCCAAAGCAATGTATAGCAAAGTATTATTGGGAGAGATAAGCGTCCCCTCAGGACAGGATGTCGAGGCCGGACAATACTCCGATATTGTCAGTTTCTCGGTAGTGGCCAATTAGCACACCATGGAGGAAGTGCGCTGCAACGTGAGCGCGCTCTGCCCAGGCGGCTTTCTGTCTTGACAGAATCAGTTTTGTGGCGTACATCATGTAAATCGGTTTAATTATGAATATTCCACGAAGCTGCGGTGTCATCCTTCACCCTCTGTCCCTGAGCGGGCCCTGGCTCTGCGGGACAATGGGAGAAGAAGCGCATGCGTTTGTTGATTTTTGCGCAGAAGCGGGAATTGGCTGGTGGCAGGTTCTTCCGCTCGGTCCTACAGCGTATGGTGACTCACCCTACCAGAGCCCTTCGGCTTTTGCAGGGAACCCTTACCTCATCGATCCCCGGCCTCTCATAGCGCAGGGCTTGCTCACTCACAACGAAACTGAGTCATATCGCATGAATTCCTCGGCAGCGACTACAGAACGTATCGACTATGCGGGACTCTTTGCCATAAACACAGAGCTCATGGACACCGCATGGGGCCGGTTCAAAACGAATGACAGACAGCAGATTCAAACCGATTTCGGGCGATTCTGCGCGACAAATGCGGTGTGGCTCGACGATTATGCGCTTTTTGCAGCAATTAAAGAGACCGAACATTACCATGCCTGGAATGAATGGCCGCAGGAGCTCAGGTTCAGGAAGCGGAGCGCGCTCTCTCGATTTTCACTAGAGCATGAGGACCATATTGGACGCGTAAAATTTTCGCAATTCTTATTCTTTTCGCAGTGGCAGGCGCTCAAAGACTACGCACACGCGCACGGCGTGAAAATCATTGGTGACATCCCGATTTTTGCCGCGTACGATTCCGCCGATGTATGGGCACACCCCGAGCTTTTCAGGCTCGATCATGAGGGGGTGCCTACCCATGTGGCGGGCGTGCCGCCCGATTACTTCACCGCGACGGGACAGCTCTGGGGAAACCCACTCTATAACTGGCCCTTCCACGCAAAACAAAACTACGCGTGGTGGATTGAACGCGTTCGTCATTCTTTCCGGCTCGTCGATGCGCTCAGAATCGATCATTTCCGCGGGTTTGAGGCATATTGGGCCGTTCCGGCCGGAGAGCCGACCGCCGAACATGGCCGTTGGGAGAAAGGTCCGGGGTATACTCTTTTCAATGCGTTAAAGGGGGCACTCGGAGAATTGCCGATCATTGCGGAGGATCTGGGATTCATTACGCCTGAAGTGATCGATCTGCGCGACGGCCTCGGATTCCCCGGCATGCGGATTTTGCAGTTCGCGTTCGAGCCGGAGGAAGACAATCCGGATTATCCGCACAATTACCCCCAGCATTGCATTGCCTACACCGGCACGCACGATAACGACACGTCGACCGGATGGCTGGAATCCGCCTCGCCCGCCGCGCGGGCGAGGGCGCTGGCTTACACGAACGGCTCCCCTCGCTCCTTCTGCTGGGACATGATCAGGACCGTCTGGGCGAGTCCGGCGTGCATAGCCGTGGCGCCTGCCCAAGATCTGCTCGCATTGGGCTCCGAGGCCCGCATGAACTTTCCCGGCAGACAGAACGGCTATTGGACGTGGAGGATGCGCGAGAACGCCCTTTCCGCCGACATCGCAAGAAGGCTGCGGAGCCTGTCCGAAACATATTTCAGAGTTTCCGGCGTTTGAAGACTTTCACGACTTCATTCAGGGTGATGGTGAACACCGCCAGCAAAAGCACGATGAGCCAGTCCATCGCGCCGAGCCCCGTAACCTTGAAGAACCCGGCAAAAGGCGGAATCATGATGACCAGGACCTGAAGCAGGCACCCCGCAGCGAATGCCCCCACGAGATAACGATTGCCGAAAATGCCTATCGAAAAGAGAGACCGTGTCGGATGGCGCAGGTTGAACGCGTGAAAAAGCTGGGAAAGACTCAGGGTTGCGAATGCCATCGTCCTGGCAAGCTTCAGTGCGGCATCGCCGGTGAGACCCTCGACCGTGGCACGGTTCATGCCGATGAAGAATGCCGATAGTGCGAGGGCGCCGATGACTATTCCATTCATTATGAGCGAACTGGTTCCGCCTCTCGCAAAAAGGCTCTCCTTTGGGTCCCGGGGTTTCTCGTTTATGACGGCCGGATCGCCGGGGTCCATGCCGAGAGCCAACGCGGGGAACGTGTCGGTGACGAGATTCACCCACAGGATATGGATCGGCAGGAGCGGTATGGGAAAACCGAACAGCACGGCGGTAAAGACAACGATGATTTCTCCCGCATTGCAGGAAATGAGGTAAAGAACCGCCTTCCTGATGTTGTTGTAGATGTTGCGGCCTGTTTCTATGGCCCGCACGATCGTGGCAAAGTTGTCGTCGGCGAGAATCATGTCGGCGGCACCTTTTGCGACGTCGGTACCGGTAATTCCCATCGCCACACCAATGTCGGCGGCTTTCAGACTGGGGGCGTCGTTGACGCCGTCGCCGGTCATGGACACGACATGCCCTATTGATCTGAAGGCTTTGACAATCCGGACCTTGTGTTCGGGCGAAACGCGGGCAAAAACCCTGACGTGGCGGACCTTTTCGGCAAGCTGCGCGTCGTCAAGCTGATCGATCTCCGTGCCTGACAAGGCGTCGTTTTCGTCATTTGCGATGTCCAGGTCGCGGGCGATGGCGAGGGCAGTGGCCTTGTGGTCGCCCGTTATCATGGCCACGCCAATGCCGGATTTTCTGCACGCGGCGACGGAATCGCGGACTTCGAGCCGGGGGGGGTCCATCATGCCGACGGCGCCCAAATAAATCAGGTCGCTTTCCATGGGTTCACCCGACACCTCCTCGCCGTCCACAAGGGGACGCCAGGCCGCGCCCAGCACGCGCAGTGCCTGCGCGGCCATCGTATCCGAGGATGCCAGAATTGCGGAACGGGCCGCATCGTCAAGGGGCAACACCCTGCCATCCCGATAATAGCGGGTACATTTTCCCAAAAGCCGGTCCACCGCGCCCTTTGTCATGATGAAACGCTCCCCGCTCCTCTCATGGACGGTGCTCATCATTTTTCGCACGGAATCGAAAGGCACTTCTCCGACTCGGGGAGTGGCAAGCAAGAGAGCGGTCTGCTCAATACCATGTTCCTTCGCAAGTTCGAGCAAAGCGATTTCGGTGGGATCTCCCGTCGCCTGAGTCACGTGGCTGGCCGAGCCTCCCGCCTGGCTCCCCTCCGGGCCGGCGCCGATCGTGGCGTCGTTGCAGAGCGCCATCGTTTCCAGCAAAAGCCGGTGCGCTTCCCGCGAAGGGTCGAGGCCCGCTGCGGCGCCGTCAAGGCCATCCGACGCAAAGGCCGTCACCGACATCTTGTTGCGGGTGAGCGTGCCCGTCTTGTCCGAGCAGATCATGGTGACGGAACCCAACGTTTCGACCGCAGGCAGCTTGCGGACTATGGCCTTCTCCTTGCTCATGAGCTGGACGCCTATCGCGAGGACGATCGTCACGATGGCAGGCAGGCCCTCGGGAATCGCCGCGACCGCAAGCGACACCGATGTCAGGAAAAGTTCAAACACGCTTCCCTGCGCTATGACGCCATACCGTATAAATTCCTCGCCAAGCCCCAGCAAAAACATGAAACCACAGAGAATCAGAATGCCGGTTCCGAGCTTCTTGCCAAAATCATCCAGCTTTTTCTGAAGAGGTGTGGCCTCTTCCGGTTCGGCTTCGAGCATTTCGGCGATGTTTCCCAATTCCGTGCTCATTCCCGTCGCCACGGCTATGCCTCGCCCGCGGCCATAGGTGGCCGTCGTGGAGAGATAACCCATATTGAGCCTGTCGCCAAGGGGCGCTTCCTCTTCCCCCAGGAAGGATGCATCCTTTTCGGCCGGCACGGATTCTCCCGTCAACGAAGCTTCCTCCACTTTCAAGTTGACGGTCTCCGTCCACCGGAGGTCGCAGGGAAGGACCCGCCCCGCGTCTACCACAACCAAATCGCCAGGAACGACTTCTTCGGCCTTAACTTCCGTCTGTCGGCCGTCGCGGACAACCAGCGCCCTGGGCGATGAAAGTTTTTTCAGCGCCTCTATGGCCTTTTCGGCTTTGGATTCCTGTATTACCCCGACTATGGCATTGATGAGGACGACGACGAGAATGATGATGGCATCTGAAATTTCGCCAAGAAGGACGGAAACAACGGCGGCGGCAATCAGAATGTAAATCAGAAAATCGTTGAATTGTTCAAAAAACCGACGGAAAAGACTTTTCGGTTTTTTCCCTTTCAATGTGTTGGGACCATATTCCTCCAGACGCCTTTCAGCTTCTTCGGAGGTCAAGCCAAGCTCGGCGTTTGTCCTGAACTCCTCGAGTGTCGCTTCAATGGTCCTTGTATGCCATGATTTCATACATCCCTCCGCTTTGTACCTGTTGTTGTACCTGTTGTTCCCCGGATACAAAAAAAGACCTTCGCCCCGAATCCCAAGGACTCGAAACGAAGGTCTTGCTTTCTCGTTGCATGAGCGAAAGACCGGAACCTGCTCCCGCACGTCGTCCTGACGATCTTTCTTCCGCGCTGTGGCACGGACAAGCTACTCCCCTTGCAGAACGAATATACTTTTATTCCGTAGGCGCGGTCAAGTGCAAAGCCGCACTTCCTGCCCTCATATCCTCCTCGGTGAATACCCCGACGAAGAAACAATTTTGAGCCGCCCCAGGATCGGACTGGGGACCCACGCCTTAAAAGGGCGTTGCTCTGCCAACTGAGCTAGCGGCCCGTGTACCTCTGTCGCGGGTTGTAACACTAGCGGAAATGGCGGGAAATGTCAAGAATCCGAGTCAATTTCAAAAGTCTGTTGCTTCTGAAATTGACTTCGCATTTGCTCCGGTTTCGTTGAAACCGTACGCAAATGCCGCAATAAAAGGTCGTTCTTTCAAAACTCGTCCGACTTTTGAAAGAACCTCATCCGCAAAAAATTCATCCGGCCCGGGCCGACACACTAAAATGCCGCCGGGCAGCGGCTGCCCCATCAAAACCTGACCGCAGCCTGCACCATTATGCCTGTCCTCCCCACGGTTTCCCCTGCAACACTGACAGGTTCGGTGAACACGGCGGCATTCACTTCCAAAAACAACACATCAAGACCTGTTCCAAACGAGAGATAGCCTTGATTGTATCCGACTCGCAGCGCAAGGAACTTGAGCAGTCCAATCTCGGCACCTATATGCAACTTCGACGGGATCGCTTCGATATCGTTCGCAAGCAACGATACGAGCGAAAACGGATCGTCAGCCTCGACAAAAAACGTGGTCGAGAATGAAGAGCCCTGGTTCAGCTTGAGCGATAAGCCGGCCGTGTATACTGGTGAAACAGCATAATAGTCGAGACCTCCCGAAGGAACCATGTAGGAATTTGCGATTTCTTCTATGCTCGAATCTTTCATCGCGAATTTGTCTGCCAAATCGCGCACCATAAAGCCCAGCGCAAAAGGACCATACGATACTGTCGCGCCAGCGTCGATGGAAAAACCAAAACCTCCCTTCACTTTGTTCGGATACATGAGAGAATAGATATCGGAGTTCGTCATGAGGGCTTCGGCGAGAGGATCAAATGCCCATCCTCCGGACGCCGTCTCCATTCGATAGTAACCTCGTACATTCGCCCCAATATCGAATTCAACAGGCCCGAAATGGATCGGCCATGCCATTCCCAGCACCGCATTCGTCTGGCTTCTTATATCCACCGCAGAATCCGACAGCGCGCTTCCGCTGACTACCGCGTCCGTTATTGAGGTTATTCCAAGCCCCATTCCATCCTCTATCCAGCCGAAGCCAAGGTATTCCCCGCCTCCAAAGCCATTTTCGGCGATAAACCCATCGAGCGTTGAAGCGGTTTCATCGTGGCTCATCTGCTGATTCAGAATGGCAAGAATGTTTTTGATATTGAGCGGTGTCGGCTTTATATACGCCCATGTGGACGAATCTATGAGCGTAAGCGATTTCTTATTCGCGAGCCCCGCGGGATTTCCCCACAATGCGCCGTAGCCCTCTGCAAACACTAAAGATGAGCCACCCAGTCCCATCGAACGCGCGTCTTTTGGCAGGAGATTAGACAAACTGGATTGCGCAAATCCAGAAATCGAGCATATAGCTGCGAATAAAATAATAGCCGCCAGTCGCCTGCAGTGCACAATCAATGAAGCCCTCCATTTGTCTGCGTCATGTATTCATTTAATGTATCGGAAGGAATGCCCTGCAAAATCTATGAAATTTTGCAAAAAAGAGCCGCCGGCGCCCAAGCGCCGGCGGCTTTCATGTCACAAAAGGGCTCCCTGATAAGAGCCTTCTATGAATTTTACCTTCCGAAGCGAATCGCAGCCTGTACGGAAAGGCCGCTTCTTCCTCTATCCCCAGGATACAATCCGACCTCTTCGGTGAAGATGGCGGCATCAATCTCAACAAAGGAAAGATCAAGGCCTGCTCCGACACTGTACCATCCCTTGTTCAGGCCTCCGCGGACACTGATAAAGCGAAACAGGCGGAGCTGCGCGCCCGCATGCAAAGAAGTGAAGACATCCGTAACAATATCGGTGCTGCTGAAGAGTGATATAGGATCATCTATTTCAGCATACACACTTGGCTCGAACTTGCTGTCTTCAAAGAGCCTGAGGCCCAGGCCAGCGGTATACGTCGGCGTGAGTGCGGCTGCGGTCGTCCCTGAGGTAGGCAATGCACTGACATTGCTGTCGATGAGGTTTTGTGCGGTGAGAGAGCCGACCTTGAATTCCAGACCGAGATCACGGGCCGTGAAACCGAGCATGACAGGCCCGA
>DJVZ01000052.1:36099-48655 GCA_002441395.1 Spirochaetaceae bacterium UBA6243
ACTTTCAGCCACACTGGGCCGAGGTTGATGGGATACGCAAAGCCGATGATGCCGTTCGCCTGGGTAGCGCTGACCAGTTTCGCGCCGAGCAGAGAATCCCCATATGCCAGCTCATCGGTCACCAAGGTAACTCCTATGGCAAGCCCCTTCTTTCCCACCCATCCGCCCCCCACGGAGGCTCCGGCGCCAAGGCCGTTGTTGCTGGCAAGCCAATCGCCGGCATAGCCCAGAATATCGGTATCGGAAGCGGTATCATTGATTATGCCCTGCACTCGTCCGAGATTCTCCGACGTAGGGGCCAGATATGCCCAGGCACTCACATCCGCGAGCGTAAACGATTGGGTCGCCCCCGCGAATCCGGCAGGATTGCCGAAAAAGCTTGAGTAGCCCTGACTGAATACACGGAAGGTCCCACCCATGCCCATGGAGCGCGCGTCCTTGGGTACTATCTCCGAAAATTGAATTTGCGCGGACGCAGCCAAGACAGCCGTTATCAACAATATGACTATTAATGCTTTTCGTTTCATATACTTGCTCCTTTCACTTCCGGCTCTGTCAGCTGCCGCTGCCGCTCAACTGGTCGAGCAAATCACCAAGACCCGCCGCATCGAAGAGCGTCTTCAACGTTGCATCATCCGCCAGGGAAGATATATCCGGTTCTTTGTCGAAATATTTTGTCACGTCGGCATCAGGATCTGCCTTTAAATCTGCGACAGCCTGGGCAACGGCTTCCCCCGTAGAATATCCGTCAGCAGGATCGACGATATTGACGAATTTCACGAGCGCCGCGGTCTGCGCGAGGGTGGCGACATCGAGTCCTTCAGTCACAGTCCCTCCATTGTCAGTTATCTTCTGTGCAAGCGTATCGACATCCGTGCCAAGTGCACCTATCTCATCAATAAAATCAGCCAGCGCCTCTCCGGTGAGATCAGCAGGAAGGAGCGTATTGATGATATCCGCAGGTTTCACGTCTTCACTGTCACTCAAACTCGCAAGCTCTCCTATCGCTCCATTGACATTGCTTATGACTTCATCAGCCCCGATATCGGCAAGCTTGATGTCAAGGATAAGCGCCTGCGCGGCCTGGGCATCGCTCGCCGATCCTGTGTCGACAGTAGTTTGCAGCGTAGCAAGTACGGCAGCCTTTGTCGCGTCATCGCTGATAATGGTCTGGATAAAGGTGTCAGAGACAGAGCCGGATGTAATGCCCGCTTGCGCAACGAGAGCGGCTGTATCCAGCTCCTTAATCTTCTCCACACTCGGCTGCCCAAGATTCGCCGCTTTGAAAGCATTGCCAATCAGTGCATCGCAGCCGGTAAAGAGCAATATGACCATTGCCAATAATGCTGCATATGCGACATATCCCCTTCGCATAGAAGCCTCCTCACAAAGCTATTTTTTCAGTAGAAAACATTATACGGTTCAATTGTAGTGCAGTTTCAGCAAAAATCAAGGGAAAAATCAGGATTATTCAGTGTTTTTATTCAAATCCCGGCCAAATATGCCCTGATTTCAGCATGTCCGCTCTTCGATTCATCCCGGATCACAATCTTGACGGCCTCGCCCGGATGAATATCGCCAATGCTGTTGCTGATGACTTCAGCCTTGAGGTAGTTCTCCGTCGTTCCAATAATCCGCGGCGCATCGGCGGTTTCATGCTCGACGACCATTTCGACTTCGCGGCCGAGCCAGCGTCCGATGTAGGCATGCTTGCCGCGGCGGGCAAGCGCGAGCAGACGCTCGACGCGCTCGCCCATGACGCGCTCCGGCACATGCGGTCTCATGGTCGCGGCGCGCGTGCCGGGCCTCGGGCTGAAGGGGAAAGCATGAATCCACGCAAAATCGAACTCAGAGAGCAGACCGAAGGTGGTTTCGAACTCGGCATCCGTCTCTCCCGGAAAGCCAGCAATGATATCGGCCGCCAAAAACGGGTCGTCGCGGGCCGTGCGCAGCGCCCGGACGGCATGGCGCACCTGCCCGGCGCCATAGGGGCGGGCCATGCGGTGAAGCGTGTCGGTACACCCAGACTGCACCGAAAGATGCATGTGAGGTCTCACGCGCGAATTAGCAAACGTCGCGAGGAAGGCCTCGTCGATACGCTCTGGCTCATAGCTTGAAATCCTGAATTTGATGGAATTTGTCTCTTTAATCAAAAATGCGAGAAGGCCAGCAAAATCGAGCCCGTCGCCGCGATACTGCGCAAGATTGACGCCTGTGAGCACGACTTCGGCTTTTCCGGACTCTTCGAGCTTGCGTACTCGCGCGAGAGCTTCCCGGGCAGGCAAGGAAACCGAAGGACCTCGGGCAAGACAGACCCGACAGTACGAACAGCGATTGTCGCACCCGTCCTGGATTTTGAGGGCCGGACGGGAATGCATCGCGAAGCGCTCGGGGTGAAAGACAAAGCGGTCGAAAGATGCAAAAGCAGTGTCGGTCGCCGCATTGGAGCGCCCTTTAATCTCTTCTTGCCATTCGAGTACGGCGTGAAGCAATTCCCCATGGCCCTGCCAGTTGTCCGACAGCCACCGCGCAAGCAAAAGCAGGCTCCCCTTCAAATCGCCGGATATGACAACGACCCGCTCTCCGAGGGCGGCGAGAGCATCGGGTTCCATCTGCGCATAGCAGCCTGTCGCCACGACGACCGCATGGGGCACCTTTGCGAGCGCCGCCCTAATGTCATGCCGCGCTTTCTGCTCCGCCTTGGAAGTCACCGTGCAGGTGTTTACCACATAGAGATCGGCGGGAAGGTGAAATGGCACAATCTCCGCCCCCGCGGCGAGAAACTTATCCGCCACGGATTCCGTTTCGAGCTGATTGAGCTTACAGCCCAGTGTCTGAAATGCGACGCGCAACAGTGTCATAAAAACCGAGTCTCCGGCATCAGTCCTGAATTTTCGCGAGCATGCGCGTCTTGCCGCTGAGCGCATCCTGAAGGTTGGGATTGAGGTTGACGGCCGCTTCGTATGCCTTAAGCGCGGGAAGGTATCGCGAGAGTTTCTCCCTGACCCAGCCAAGACGCGTCCACCATCGGGCATTGTTGGGGTTATACTGCAGCGCGGTACTGAAAGCGATGTCGGCATGATTAAACTTTCCCATGCGCACAAAAAGCTCGCCGCAGAGGTAGAAGGTAACCGCCGCCTTGTTCCCTTCCGGAAATTTTGCCAGGTATTCCTGAAGATTGGCGAGGGCGGTTTCATTTTCGCCAAGATAATACAAGGATTCGCCGAGAGCCTGCGCGAGCCTGGGATCTTTGAACTTCGTGTAACCGGCTTGCGCGATATCGCGAGCCTTCTGGTACTCCTTGAGCGCATTGAGGCTCCACGCATAGCCTATATACGCCTCGATATCCTGAGGATTCTTTTTGAGTATTTCAGGGGCAATCAGAGCGACTTCATTGTGTTTCCCTTCCTGACTCATGCGCAGAATGTCCGAGCCCGTCATGCCTGAAGGAACGTTGATCGCCGCGATCAAGGTCTGGGCGGATGCTTCAGAAGCGCAGACAATACATATAAATACACCTAAAATCGCAATCCGCGCGATGCTCTTTGATGTATGCCTCATGATGTGATAACCGTTGTCCCTTTGAAAAAGCAATTCGGCGAAAGATAAATATCCGGCGCAGCGAGACTCCCCTCGACATGCCCCCAGTCGAGGACCGCAATCAAAGAATCCGCGGCGATGTCACCATACACCTTGCCTCGAATTACCACTGTCGCGGCGTGGATATTGGAGTGAACGTCAGCTTGTTCCGTAATGTAGAGTTCGGCGCCGCAGCGGATGGTGCCGCTGACTTTTCCTTTGATCATGAGCGATTTCGATGATTCGATATCGCCCTCGAATTCGATCTCCGAGCCGAGCACCGTATCGACTTCCTCCTCATCGACAACGCTCAGCTTAACTTCTTCTTTGCTCATCGAAACAATATGATAAAGAAATAGCCCGTTTTCAGCAAGAAGCTTTATCGATGGCCGCGGGCGCCGGCCCCGGCCTGGTCAGTGCCTATCAGGGCGGCCGGGCGGCATCAATGCACGGTACAATACAAAAAGTTCTTCCGGATTGAGCACTTCCGCGCGGATATCGGCGCCAAAGCCGATGCTCTTCAGGCTCTCCTGCAACCGACCTCCAAATTCGCCTTCATCCAGAGAAGGAAAAGTCGCGCGGGCCCAGAGATACAGCGCATTGCGCATTGTTTTTCGCCGTGAAGAAAAGGCCTCCCGCACGAAATCGAAAAAGTCTTTGCGCTGTTCGAAGGGCACTGGCTCCTTTTTCGGCACGAGTTGAATTACGGAACTCGTCACCCGCGGCTGGGGCCAGAAAGCGCTCGCCCCAATATCGAACAATATGCGCACATCGCACACGGAAGCACAGAGGACGCTGAAGGCGGCATAATCTTTGCTCCCGGGCCGAGCGGTCATGCGCCGCGCGGCTTCTCTTTGAAGCGTGAATACCATACGCGGCGGCACGCAGCCATGCTTGAGAAGATCCATAATTATGTCAAAGGCTACATTGTAGGGCAGGTTTCCAAAAACGCGGTCAGGGCGATCTGCCTGTATGCGCCATGTTTTGAGCATATCGCCTTTTACGATCGAAAAATTGTCACAGCTTGAAAAAAGTCCCTCAAGGAGACGCACAAAGCCGTAATCGATTTCGAACGCGGTGAGCAGCGCCCCCTTTTCCAGGATGAGTTCGGTCATCGCGCCAAGGCCGGGCCCGATTTCCCATACGCGCATGCCCGCTTCTACTTCAAGGGCTCGAATGATCCGTTCGCGCGCCTGCCGGTCGACAAGAAAATTCTGGCCGAAACGCCGGCTCATCGCGAGATTGTTGTTCTCGAGAAAAGCGCGGATCGAAGCAGGGGAATCGTAATTTAACTCATTATAACCCATATAAATGACAAGCCTCTTCTGAAAGTTCATTCTTCCTGCAGTTCGAACAGCAGGATCTTGCCCCTCGCGCGAAGAGAGGGATTCTTCGAGTCCAGCATCTCCATTGTGCGGCGCGAATTTCGCCACTGCAACCATGGAACAGCATAAATGAGGGCAATAATCAAGGCAATGAGTATGCATGCGGCAATGCGTCCTGCCATGTCCGATTCCAGATGAATCGCGGGCAGAGATGCGCCGAATGCAAGAATTGAGGTGAGGACTGTCTGCAAGAGTTCGAGGGCCGGCGCCGTGATATGCCCGATTACAGGAAAAAACCCCGCGAGAAGCCCTCCAGAAAGCGCGATCCACATAAATGCGAGCATGACGGGCGCCGCGGCGGTCGCGGAAAGAACGCTCGCGGGGATGAGTGTTCCGAAAGTGAGCACCGATACCATGGCGGTGCCACAGATGGCCGCGAGCGACGCGGAAAGAGCCTGCGCGATCGAATTTGGCAGATAAGGCTTTAGAAAGCCCGAAAATCGATGGGCAAACAGCATGAGCCCTGCCATGGCACTGAAAGAGTAAATGCTTGACAGAGAATTGATTGAAGAAGGCGCAAGCAGCGCGAGCAGAACAGCGGCACACGAAAGCAGGGCAAAAGAGGACTGCGGCCTGTCGAGCGCCTTGCCAATTTCAGCGATGCTGAGCATGAATATAGCCCTCAAAAGAGAAGGCCCCGGGCCGGCCAGCCACACGAAGAACCATGCGAAACCGAGCGACACCCGGCGCACCCTCTTCTCTTTGCGCGCGACACGCCGACCGACAAGCGACACCAGGGCGCAGATAATCGAGAGATGCTGGCCAGAGAGCGCAAGCAAGTGCGCACACCCGGCTTCCTGAAAAAGCCCCTTGAATTCAGTGTCGAGCTCATCCTTGACGCCCAGCAGCAAGGCCTGGGCAAGGGGGCCGGCCTTTCCGGCCGCCGCCGAAATGCCTTGGGCAAAATGACGCGCGAGCACCGCGCGAAACCGTGCAAAGAACCTGGCGTCCTCCAGTCGCTTTATGTCGCGCGCGTCGACCCAGAAAAAATCTCCGCCACGCACCGATTCTGCCCGAATCATGGTTCCGGCAGAAAGTCTTGGTCCTGCCCCTGAGAGCAGAAACTGGGAAAATGCAGGCCTTTTCCACTCGCAGCGCACGCGAAAATTCAACCCCACAAACTCCAACGCCCGCACTTTGAGCTCGAGCTTGCGATTTTTTCTCGCCGTCGTCTGGGAATCGATATCGAGCCGGCCCTCAAACGCATCGATGTGCAGGCCGCGCACATCGGCGGACGCAACCGCGTCCGGAACCGCCTCCTGCTGGGTCTGAAATCGGAGCACGCCCGCACTGAGCGCACATCCCGCGCACAGGGCACCAAGGAGGATGCGTCCACGCTTCGCCGCCGCGGCGCACAGTTCCATCCAGCTCACCGCAAAGGCGCCAAACACCACAGCAAAGCCCAACTGCAAGGTCCCGCCGCCCCCCAACCCAAGCCCCGCCCAGAGCCCGAGGGCGGCCAGACACACAGGCGGACCACGGCGCTCGATGTTCCGCCACAGTATTCGCACACCCCACTTCAAATTTGCCACGATCCCTTCATAAAAAAGACGCACAGAACTCTCTTTATGCTTCAAAAAGCGATGACAGAAAATTCAATTCGTAGTATTGTGCGAGGTAGACATGGCCGATCCTTCCGCAAAGCGATTTTCCACATATATCGCTCTTCTCCTTGCCTGTATCGCCGTCTGGGCGGATATCATCTTCTCCATACCCCAGCCCACCGCCTTTTCGATCACATGGTTCATCGTCAGCGCGCTCAAAAACATTGTCCGAATCGTATTCATCCTCTACACTGCCTCTCAATTGTCGTTCTTCTCGATGCGTCAATGGAAGCGCGCGCTCGGGCATTTCCCGTCGCGGCCAGAGATGAGCAGAGCCTTGTCCGTGATGCTGCTCAGCATGGGCTGTGCGGGAATCGGCATGGTGGTCTCATGGCTGAGCGGCTTATCGAACCCTCTTCTTATTGCGCACCGGCACGTTTCGGTGCTGGTTTTGCTGCCTTTCATAGTGTTTTCGAGCATCTCCGTAGGGTATGCGGAAGAACTGTTCTTCCGCTTTTTTCTGATCGACGGACTGGCCGAGGCGGGGACGTCCATCAATACAGCCGCCTTTGTCTCGACCCTCATCTTCGCGCTCTCGCATTACGCGCAGGGAATCTTCGGCATCGCGTTCGCGGGAGCGCTCGCGGCGGTCTATACAAGCCTGAGATTCCGCGGGTATGGGCTTCATTCCCTCGCGCTTGGACATGCCCTCTACGACGCCATCGTGCTGTTCATTGCATTGGCGTGAATCAAATACTCAGGGTTGAGCCAGGGCCTCGGGCTGTCGATAATATGAATGACGAGTGGGAGATATATGTCATGAAACCTGAAATAAAAGCCATGAATGACCTTCTCGATGCACTATCAGGGCTCGCTGCTCGTGACTGGACGGCACAGGAAATATCGAAGGCTCTCAGTCGGGCCCTGCCGGCAATTCCTCGCCCGGCAATCGAAATACTGATCGGCCTGACCGAAGAAAAATTCAGGTCGAACCCCTCGCGCGGGCCTCTGGTCATCGCCACCTTTGCCGGCGTGCTGCTCAGACAATATGATGGAACGCCCCTCACGCTCTCGGAATGGCGCGAGCTCCGCGATTTGGTGTCGGATTGCGCGGACGAGCTCGATATGGATACCGTCACTTACGCGATGTCACTCATCATGGATTACGGTGCGCTGTGAATAAGTTTACTCAAAACAACAGATTGAAACGTAATGTTGTCCTCGGCGCGCAAGAATGGTTTCAGGATGAAAGCTTCTGGGACGAGTTCGCGCCCTTCATGTTCGATGAGACGCGCTGGACCATGGCCGATGCGGAGGTTGAGCGGATCGTCGCGCTCTCCGGTATCGCGCCGCCCGCGAAGGTGCTCGACCTGTGCTGCGGGGTCGGAAGACACGGTCTGGCGTTCGCGCGCCGCGGTTTCCAGGTGACGGGCGTCGATATCACGGGCAGCTACCTTGAGGCCGCGCGGGAAAGCGCCGCCGCCGAAGGGCTGGCAATAGAATGTATCCGCGAGGATGCGCGCGCATTCCAAAGGCCGGGCGCATTTGCGCTCTGCGTCAATCTGGGAGCGAGCTTCGGATATTCTTCGGATGCGCGCGATGATGGGCTGATTCTGCGGCGCTGCCGGGAAAATCTTGTTGGGGGCGGCGTCTTCGTGCTCGAAACAATCGGAAAGGAAACCGCGGCGCGCGCGTTCGTCGAGACCGAAACAACCGAGTGCGATGGATGGAAGGTCAGCGCATGCTACAGTATAGTCGGTGACTGGGAGAAGCTCGGCAACGTGTGGAGGGCCCAAAAAGAGAATACTGTCTATGAACGATCCTTCGCCATACGGCTCTATGCGGGGACAGAGCTCAAGAGGCTCCTTCTGCGTGCCGGCTTCGATGAGGTGGCGCTCTATGGCGATCTCGACGGACGAGCCTACGATCAGCGCGCGGAGATGCTCGTGGCGGTGGCGCGGAAGGCAGACATTGGCCGGCGCGCTCTGCATACGATCGGCAAAAACAGACGTGCGCACAGTGAATCGAGGATACATCGCGAATGAAACGTATATATGGCCTGTCTCTCGCATTGCTGCTCTGCGGTGCGCCACTTTCGCTCGCGGCACAGGACTCCGAGCCTGTGCCAAGCCCGACCAGCCCTCAGACCGGCGACATCACGCAAACACTGGAGCGGCAGGCCCCCTCTCCATTGCCGCTCATGCTGCCTGTTTTGGGCGATCCCGTCGACCCTTCAGGCTTTTTCTTCGTCGCAGAAGAGATGCGCAACCAGGCCAAAGATACCGGCGTGACTCCCGACCAGCAGCTCTCCGAATTCATGTACACGCTCGCGTTCCGCTTCGCGAAGAGTCCGGCCGCGGAGGAAGCCGGAAAATCACTTTTCAGCCTTCTGTCGAATCAGGGGAGGCTCGCGGAGGCAGCCGCCATCGCGCGCGAGTGGATTCAAGTCTTCGGGCCCGATTGGGGTATGTATCGCAATCTCTACGATGCCCTGATGGCACAGGGCTCATACCCGGCCGCACTTGACCTGGTATCGGAATTGTCTAAGGCCTTGCCCGGCCCTGCGAAGGGCAGGTCCACGGAGCTCTCGTGGATGGAATACAACGCCCGCTCCGCGATGCAGGATTTCGGCTGGACCGGAAATGGACTGCCCTTCATCAACGCCAAAACTCCAGATACCTACATTGCGAAGGTCTACCGGCTTTATGCCGCAGCGCCGAACGTGCCGCAGAACATCGCCGCGCTCGCGCTGTTTCGGGCCGCGGCGACCGAAAAAAAATACGCGGAAGCCGTGGGGTGCGCCACGCCCATTCTGCCGACCTTCGCCATGCCCGATACGCCGCGCGCGTGGATATCGGAGCTGGGAAGGAGTTTCTATGGCGCGGGTGCGTGGCAACAGGGACTGGGTTTTTTTTCTGCTGCGCTCGGCCTGGAGATTCGAAGTTCCGAGGTCGTCCTCCATAACCGGATGCCCGACAGCACGGATGCCACCACTACCGATGCCAATATCGAAGACACCACAGCCGCGCCACATTCCGCGACACCTGAAAGCGCCCTCCCCACCCTCGACCGCGCGCGCATCCCCTCCGAGCTCTCGTGGGTCATGGCGTTCTATCTTGCCCGCATGTACCAAGGCATGGGCGAAAGCCAGACCGCGGCGAGCATTTTTATCGAACTCGTGCCGCTGGCCTTTTCAGGCGAGGACTCGGACTCGGCGCTCTGGTACTGGCTCGATATCACGATGGATTCGATAGCGGCGACGGATTCTCTGCTGGGCGATCTGGGGCAGGAGGGGACGAATGCGATGCACGCGAAACGCGCCCTCGAGATCTCCGCGCTCTCGCAGGCCGCGGCCCTCTGGAATCGTCCTTCGTATTTCGAGGATATTGTGGCGGGTTATATGCGGCGTCTTCTCCGGGAAGGGGCCTGGGATGATGTCGTCAGACTCTGCGCACTCATGAGCCAAAAATTGACCGCCGCGATGCGGGGCCCCCTTCTGTATGTCTCCGGAAGACTCATTGAGACAGACCGGGCAAACGTAGATCTCTCTGACGAGAGCGATTTCTGGAGATGGCTCGCGCCTGGTCAGCAAACAAGCGCGCCAAGCCCATCCACAGACGCACAAAATGGGAACCAGGGCAGTGCGGCCGGCCCCCAGAATGTCGCCCAAAAGGCCGCGCCGATTTTCTACAGTGCGCTCCTGCGGGAAAATGGGATTGAGGAGCACTATCGGACACTGGCCGCATGGCGCTTGGGAATCGATCCGCCTCTTCTCGCAAATGCCCCGGTTCTTGATAAAAATTTCGATATCATCACCGCGATTTCAAGCCTGTATCCGAACAGCGAGGACCCGCCCGTAAGCGACGACAAACTCAAGGACGTACTCGATTTCATCGGCCAGTCGCTCGACTATGGCCTCGAAACCCTGGCCGCGGATCAGGTCGCGGCGCTTTCTCCCTTCAGCACCGACGCGCTTCTGTGGCTCGCGATGAAATTCGTCCAGCATGAGCAGTATTACCCTGCCCTGCGCATTGGCCGCGAGGCTCTCAACCGCAAATCCGCGGCCAAGCCAGAACTCGGATACGCGCTGCTCTACCCGAGGGCATGGCCGGAACATTTCGGCGAGCTCACCGCTCCCCGCAATATCGCGGAGCCGCTCGCCTATGCCATTGTGCGGTCGGAAAGTCTTTTCAACCAGAGAGCGGTGTCCCGCTCCGGCGCGATGGGCTTGAGCCAGCTTTTACCCGGCACGGCCGCGGAGACGGCGCGCGGATTGAAAATGAGCCAATACGCGCTCTTCAACCCGAAGGACAACCTGACGATCGGACTCACCTACTACGGCTATATGCTCCAGCGATTTGACAGCAGACCGGTCCGCGCCATCGCGGCCTACAACGCCGGTCCCTCGCGCATGGCACAGTGGGCCCGCGACTGGGGGAACATCGAGGACGATATCCTCATCGAGCTCTATCCTCTCGCCGAGCCGCGCCAGTACACCAAAAACATCACTGCGGCGGCGCTCTTCTACGGCAAGCTCTACTACGGCATTTCGGCGAAAGATATGCTCGATTTTATCTACGGAATAAAGCCGCTGCCTCAGCAGGCCTTGCCTGAGGAAGCAACGAATCAGACAGCAACAGCGACGTCGTCTGGATCATCGCCAGACTTCACAGGCACCTCATCGTCGCCAACAGCCGTACCGGAGGCCGCGAGCTCGACGCCACAACAGACCACACCCCAGACCTCACTGCAGGTGCCGACGCAGAGCAACGGCGGCTCTCCGCCAAACCTCTCTCCCTGACGCAGGGCAAGAAGCGGGGGCCGGCCGGCCCGCTTCCAGGCTACTTTTTCGAGGCCCGGTACAGGCGGTCGTTTATCGCCCTTCCCAGACCCGCTTCGGGCACGCGCTCGGCGTAGATGGCGCGGAACTGGCGGGCATCGAAATCATGCAAAAGTGAAAAGAGGCGCGCCGCGGCCTCGCGCATGTCCCCGCCTGGAGAAAGCACCTCGATTTCATCGAACACATGAAGCGCTTCCATCTCGCGGGCTCGAGCTGGGGTGTACACAAGCGCGACCGAGGGATGCACAATACCCGGGGCCAGGGCCGCGGCCGGCAGACTGTTCGCCTCGAAAAGATAAAGCGGTGTCGAAGGCGCATAGTGGCTCAAGGTCTGGCCGGGGCTTGAAAGCGCCTCCCCTGCCGGATGAAGGATGCGCGGAGGAATCACGGCGGGCCCGACAACCGCTTCTATGGCCTCGAGCGGCATTCCTCCCGGCCTCAGGAGCACTGGCCTTGCGCCAGTCATATCGATCACGGTCGACTCGACGCCCACATCGCAGGGCCCGCCATCGACGACAAAATCAACTCTATCCTTGAGCATCGCGATGACATGCGCGGCGGTCGTGGGCGAGATGTATCCAAAGGGATTCGCGCTGGGTGCCGCGACGGGTATGCCGGCAAGCTCAATGATTTTCTGCGCGATAGGATGTTTCGGGAAACGTACCGCGACCGTGGGCAGCCCCGCGGTGACAATGTCAGGAACATCGTGTTTCTTGGGGAGAATCATGGTCAGCGGACCCGGCCAGAGCGCGCGAGCGAGCGAACGGGCGGATTCCGACACTTCGCGCGCGACGAGGCCAATATCTTCAATCCTGGCAATGTGCACGATGAGGGGATCGAAGGTGGGCCTCGCCTTTGCCTCAAAGACGCGTGCGACCGCCACCTCGTCGAAGGCGTTCGCGCCCAGGCCGTATACTGTTTCGGTCGGTATCACGACGAGCTTCCCCTCGCGGAGAGCCTGCGCGGCTCTCACGAGGTCAGTCTCTTTTGTGCTCAAAATCTCCATGGCCCGAAATACTATGCATTATTTGCAATTATGACAAGGAAGCGAACTTGATCTCTGCCATGCCGGAGGCGTGTCCGCACCATTCGGCGAGGTCCCGGGCCGCCGAAGCTATAGCCGTGCCTTCCGCCCCGTAAGGCCCACCGGGCGCGTAGACAACGACGACCCCGTTGTGTGCGCCCTCAAAGAGCTTTGTCGCCATGGA
>DJVZ01000050.1:0-22999 GCA_002441395.1 Spirochaetaceae bacterium UBA6243
GGGGGTTCAAGTCCCCCTCTGGGCAAAATCAAGGCTCCTGTAAAGGGGCCTTTTTTATTGACTCCTGATTGGGCGATAAGAGTCGTTGGTATGTACAATGAGTATCATCGTCATCTTATTGTTTCATCTGGGAGCGGGGTGTCGCGCCATAACCACGCAGTATGGCGAGTGGAATAAATCGAAGCTTTTCTCTATACTGCAGACTCCTAAATCAAGTCGCAACCCAAGGAACCAATGAGCATACTATCGGTAAAGGACGCGGGCTTTTCCCGCAAAGCCGGGCCGCTTTTTGAACATGCATATCTTGAGATTGAAGTACACGACCGGATCGGTCTTATCGGACGGAATGGCGCGGGCAAAAGTAGCCTTCTCGGCCTGCTGATACGGGAACTTGTCCCGGACTCGGGAGAAATCGCATGGGCCAGAAATTTTTCCTATTCGTACCTGTCCCAGAATATCGAGGTACCGGACGGCGTCACATTGCGGGATTTTCTGTATCTCGGGAATGCCACGGAAATAAGCGCTGCAGTCGAAAAGAAGGAGAGGGGCGCTGATCCGGCGAACATTACACGATCCGGCGATGTTCCGACAATTTCCCTGGAAAACCGTTATCGGGCACTCTGTCGGGAACTCGGGTTGTCAGATGTGGACGCCCCCTTGCGGCATTTTTCTGGTGGTGAAAAAAAGAAGGCGGCACTTGCGCGAACACTGGCACCCTACTCGAGTCTTCTCGTGCTCGATGAACCGACCAACCACCTCGATGTCCAGACCATCGAGTGGCTTGAATCAAAACTCGCCGCGAAGGATCGGGCATTCATTCTGGTGACTCACGACCGGTGGTTTCTTGATTCGGTGGTCAACTCGATTGTGGAAATCGACCGGCATACGCTGCACTCGTATCCTGGCAGCTATTCCAAGTTTTTGGAGCGGAAGGCAGCGGATATCGCGAGCCTCGACCGCATGGAGAACAAGCGGCTGGCAAACCTTAAAATAGAACTCGAATGGTTGAACCGCGGCGCGCGCGCCCGCGCGACAAAAAGCGAGCGTCGCAAGAAAGAGATTGAAAAAATGCGCGAGTCGCTCCTGGAGGAAGCGCGCTCGAAGGTCGTTTTTGCCTCGAATGTGGCACGTCTGGGCAAGAAAGTCTGCGTGATGCGCGGGCTGGGTCTTTCGTACGGCGCGCGCAGGCTTTTCGGCGATTTTTCTTGGGAACTGGGTCCAGGGGCAAAGGTCGGCATTGTAGGGCCGAATGGCTCGGGCAAAACCAGTCTCCTCAGGATCATCGCGGGGCAACTCGGGCCCACCGAAGGCTCCGTCGAGATCGGGCAGACCGTGCGCATGTCGATGTTTGCACAGACCAACGAAGCGGTCGACGGCGAGCTCGGCATCCTCGATTTCATCCGGGAACATGCAGAGCACTTTGCGCTTCCTGGCACTTCAGGCCTCGATGCGGAATCGCTTCTGGAGCGGTTCGATTTTCCGCGCACCTTCCAGAAACAGAAGTTGAGGTCGCTCTCCGGAGGCGAAATGCGTCGGCTCATGCTGGTGCGCGTGCTCGTCGAATCACCTAACTTTCTTCTGCTGGATGAGCCGACGAACGACCTCGACATCGAGACTATCGAAAGCCTCGAGACATACTGTGCGGAATTTTCGGGCTCGATCCTGATGGTCTCTCACGACAGGCTCCTCGTGGACCGGCTTGCGGACGAACTTCTTGTTTTCGATGGCCGTGGGCAGATTGAGCGTTTCCATGGCAGTTACTTCGACTGGAAGCTTGCCGACGCTGAAAGAGCCGGCGCGGCAAGCAGGGCCGGCGAGGCAGGCGCTCCTAGCTCAAATGCAACAAGTTCGAACATCGGAAAGCGCACTATGCCGGCGCATGCCCGCGACACCGCGCCGGGCTCACCCATCCAAGCCTCGAAATCAAATAAACTCAGCTACAAGGAAAAACAGGAACTCGCCGGCTTGCTGGAAGAGATCGATGCGCTTGAGAGCGAAAAGCGAAACCTGGATACGTTTTTTCAGGACCCCTCAGGAGCCGTTTCCGGAGGGGCGCCATTTACTGCCTCTATAGACTTTGTGGAAGCCGGCCGCCATTACGACGAAATCGATCGGCTCATCGCGGAAAAACTTGCGCGCTGGGAAGAGCTCGCCGCGAGAGAATAAACAATGCACCGGCTTTAGCCGGTGGGTTGTTTAGTATAGTTCATAATGCCAGTCTGTTTTCTCCACGCACGTGGAGGTGTTTCTCATAAAACATAGTTACGCCCAACGCGCCCGCGTGAGGGGAAAAGCATTTCAATGGCATAAAAACTTTAGGAGGAAATTGAAATCTGTAGAAGAAGGATGCAAGACTTCTTGGCGAGAGGATGTAAGGTATGAGTGATGTATCAAAATATATTGAGACCAGAAAGAAAACAGACCCAGCGTTTGCCGTAGGGGATGACACAGGAAGAACTGGCGAAGAGATTGCATACCAAGAAGAGTGTCATTTCAAGAATGGAGAACCATGCAGAAGATATGCGGTGCTCATTTCTGAGGACGATTGGGATTCTATTCAAGAGACCTTGTATCTGACCTCGATACCGGGGATGAGAGAATCGATCATCAATGGCATGAAGGAACCTCTTTCAGAAAGCATAAAAGAATTATCCTGGTAATGATGTGTGGGAAATTGTCTACACTAAGCAGGCGGTCAAGGACTCAAAAAAGATCGCTGAATGTGGGTTGAAAGAAAGAGCACAAAGCCTCATTGTCATTCTCAAGGAAGACCCATTCAAGAATCCACCATCGTATAAAAAATTGCTCGGGGATTTCAATGGAGCCTACTCAAGAAGAATCAACATACAACAGAGGCTCATATATCAAATCTTTGAAGAAAAGGGCATTGTCAGAGTATTACGGATATGGACTCGTTATGAGTAAGGAAAGCCCTATGTCTCCTGGCCTGGTTCTTCTTTTGGGTAACGCTGGCCATCTTGTTACTCGATTGTTACCTAAACCATTGAAATACGATGATATTTCAAGAAACGTCTTGACGGATTAAAACCATGTAGTCTACTGACGATAGTTACTTTAATATATTTTATTATAAAATAAATTCTAGATTCAAGTTATAGTGAGAAACCATGGGGATTCAAGTCCTCCTCTGGGCATAAAAGGCCGCCCCGAAAGGGTGGCCTTTTTGTTGCGGCCAGCCATAAAATGAAGCATACTGGTGAGCATGGGTTCAATCGTCGTCGAGCGGGCGGGCATCAATCTCTATTCGGAATACAGCCTTCACGCGCAGCTCAAGGAATATCTTGCGCGGCCCGGGGATTGTCTCGAGGCCCCGATTGAGGGCAAGGTAATCGATCTGGTGCGCGCCGACGGGGAGCTTGTCGAGGTCCAGACCGGTCATCTTGGCCAAATCGAGTCCAAGGTCCTCGAGTTCGCGGGGAAAGGCTATCGCGTGCGTGTCGTATATCCCGTCTCGGCTGTGCGCGAATTGCGGAGGCTTGATCCGGTGACGCACGAGCTCCTTTCGACCCGCAGAAGTCCGAAGCATGGCGATATCTACAGCCTTTTCGATGAACTCGTGCATGCGCCGGAATTCGTCGCCGCGCAAAATGTCGCCGTCGAGGTTATCATGATTCGCAGCGTCGAGACGAAGATGCGCGACGGCTCGGGGTCGTGGTGGCGCAAGGGCGACAGAACGGTTGACCGGGAACTTGTGGAGGTCCTGTCATCGTGCTCATTTCAGACCCCCCGCGAATGGCTCTCCTTCATCCCCGAGAACCTCGAACCGCCATGGAGCTCAGTCGTTCTCGGTGAAGTGCTCGGCATAGGCCCTGAGAGAGCCCGAAAAATACTCTATTGCTTCTCGCGGTCCGGACTGCTCGTCGAATCGGGGAAGAACGGGCGCGGCAAGACGTACCGAAAGGCCTGAGTGGAGAGACTTTCTGAGGGATGGGCAGGGAAATACTCGCATCCTGACGGCATTTGCGGCCTCCACGTGGCTCAGACCGCCTCTGGTTGCTTCGGAGTGAGGACGTGCGGCTCTAACTAATTCATTTCAAGGGGAATATCTTCGATTTGATCCAGGCGGTCGACTTCACCGCGTCGCCTTGGGTGAAGAGGGCGCGGATCTCCCCCATGCTCTTCGCGTCGAGCATCGCCTCTATGCCCTGGAGGAACTCCACGCTGTTGCGCAGCGCGCCCTGGGCGTCCTCGCGGTAGGGATACTGATCCATCGAGTACCATCCGGAGTATCCGATTTCCTTGAGCCAGAAGAGAAGTTCGACAAACTCTACGAAGTGGACCGAACCGACGATCATGTCGTCGTCCCAGAACCGGTAGTTGTCGTTGAAGTGCATGTGGAACAGTTTGTTGCCGGATCGGCTCAGAAGGGTGGCGGCCTCCGCCACGTTTTCACCCGCGACGAGAGAGTGCCCCGTGTCGATTGTAACGCCTACGTTGGGAAGGCCGATCTCTTGGGCGAGCAGCAGCGTGTCAGCGGCGCGCGCGAGGAAGGAGTGGGTCCTGGGTTCCTTCGGTTTGTATTCCAACGAGAATCGTATGTCGGGGAAGGCTTTGGCAGCCGTGCGGATTGCGTCAACAAGCCATTGACGCGCCTTGAGGTAGTTGGCCTGGAGCGGATAATCGTAGCCATCCTGGCCGGGCCAGATGTTCACGAGCGAGCATCCGAGTTTCTTCGCGAGCTCAGCGGCCGCGATTGTCTCGTCGAGCGCCTGTGAACGTATCGCCGGATCCAAAGAGACAAAGGCGCCGCGGCCCCAGCGCTTCTGGGAGAAATGGTCGGGCAGGATAGATGCACACACAAGTCCATACTTATCCAGCAGTTCGCCTATTTCGTCGGCGTTTTGCGGGGTTATGTCCCAAGTGCCGACAAGCTCGACTCCCGTGACGCCCTCTATTTCGGAAGCCTGCCGGATCATTGTCTCCTTGGATGGTTGGTCCTTATAGCCGGAGGACAGGAATCTGTCGCATGTGTTGCCGAGGTTTCCAAGAATAATGGAATATTTCATGACTTGTTTCCTCCTGACTCTATGAAATATCGATTCGTTTTACACTACTTCTTTCTACGAGCTTTCCACCAATGAGTACCTTTACGGCCGGCATGTCGGCTTCGCTCTGTATGCGCGACACGAGAAGCTGGATGGCCATCCTGCCGATCTGGGCCTTGGACACCTGTATTGTCGTCAGGGGCGGATCGGAGATCGCCGAGAGTGGCAGATTGTCGAATCCGACGACGGAAATATCTTCCGGGACTCTGACTCCGGCCTCGGCGAAAGCCTTGAGGCAGCCGCTCGCGATGATGTCGTTGCTGCAGATGAGGGCTGTGGGCAATCGCGGGTGGCCGGCGAGGATGGACTTCATGTCGCTGTAGGCCCCGTGGTACGTCTGGTCGACCGAGAATATAAAAGAATTGTCGGCTTCCAGCCCGAGTTTCTGCAGCCCCTCGAAGAACCCCATCTCGCGAAGGCGAAAGTTTCGTGTCTCGATCGTTCCTTTGACAAGACCGAGGCGGCGGTGACCCATGGTGTAGAGGTGAGTTAAGAGGAGGAATACCGAATCTTCATTGTTCATATCGACAAAGTCGAAGTTCAGGAATTCATGGTAGGTGTCGATGAATACGATCGGCTTTCTGATCACCTGAAATAATTCGGCGTCCTCCCGGCTGAGCTCCGTCCCCAGGATGATGAAGCCGTTCGTAGTCTTGCTCAGGGCAGTATCCAGGACCTGTTCCATGGGCGCGAGCTTGAAGGTCACTATCTCGAGAGAATAGCCGGCCAGCTTTGATCCCTGGCTGAGGCCTTCTATATAATCAGCGATGAATACGTCGTGGTCGCGGTTCACCGTGTGGCCGTGCCGCGCGATGTGCAGCAGGCAAAGCGAGCCGGGTTTTCCGTTGCGGGACGCCGTGTACCCTAAATCCTTCGCGGTCTTGAGGATTTTTCTGCGCAGTTCTTCACTGGCTCCCGGCTTATTGTTCAAAACCAGAGAAACCGTCGTGGGAGAAACGCCGACCGCTTCTGCTATATCTTTTATTCGAATGCTCATTGTGTGACACCAATCTTTTATGGCTAGTTCCATATGGTATGGCATAGTTTCCGACTTGTCAAGGAAAACTAATAATTTAGTAAATATTTATATTTCGTTTGAAGAAAAGAGACTGAGAGCGCCGGCAAACCAGTCATATTCCTGTTTCGATATATTTATATATAATACATTAAAATAATATTTTGTTAAGTGTTTTCGGCGCGATGACTGTTCTCGCATTGTTTCCTGTCGCTTGTGGGCGTTTTTAGGCCTTTTTGTGATGTTTTAGACAAATTTTGTAAATTTTGGCGCCTAATTATTACTTTAGCATCACTAAAATTTTTCTTGACACCTCGGGGGTCAGTGCTATAATTAAAAAAGCTTTTTTTCGTTCCAAGGAGGACAAGATGAAACGAAGGTTTCTGTTAGTGGTTTCGCTTGTGATGGTTTTCGCTCTGGCGGTTCCTCTCTTCGCGCAATCGTATGACCCGATGAGCTTCAAATCGAAAAAACCGATGAGCCAGTGGAAAATCGCTTTGGTCCCGAAGGACGCGACAAACGCGTGGTTTGTCCGGATGGAAGTAGGGGTCAAGCAATTCGCCAAGGACACCGGCATCAACGCTTTCCAGAAAGGACCAGCCAAGACCGACGCCGCAATGCAGGCTCAGGTTATTGAGGACCTCATCGCGCAGGGCGTCGACGCCATCTGTGTCGTGCCGGTCGATCCCGCGGCCCTCGAGCCGGTTCTCGGCTTGGCCCTGTCCAGGGGCATCGTGGTCATCGATCACGAGGGCGCCTCGCAGCAGAATTGCCTCTATGATATCGAAGCATTCAGCAACCAGGGGCTCGGCCAGACGATCATGGTTGAGCTCGCGAAGATGATGGGAGAGAAGGGCGTCTACACCACGATGGTCGGCAACGTCACCAACGCTTCGCACAACGAGTGGGCCGACGCCGGCGTCGCTTATGCCAAGGCGCATTATCCCAACATGACACTCCTCGCCGCCGAGCCGCGCGTCGAGATCATGGACAACCTCGACACCGCGTACGAGCGCGCCAAGGAACTGTTCAAGAAATATCCCAACCTCAAGGGTATCTTCGGCACCTCCTCGCTCTCCTCGCCGGGCGTCGCGCGTGCTATCGAAGAACTCGGACTCAAGGGCAAGGCATTCGTGACCTCGGTTGGCCTGCCCAACGAGAACAAGGTCTACCTCAAAGACGGCACTCTCCAGTCCGTCCTCCTCTGGGACCCCAGGGACGCGGGCTATGCCCAGCTGGCCATGGCGGTTAAGATTCTCAAGGGAGAGAAGATCGAGAACGGCTGCAACCTCACCGCGCCGGGATGGACCTCCATGCAGTTTGCGCCTGGTTCCACAAAAGTGCTGCAGGGCAAAGGCTGGATAACGATCACCAAGGATAATGTCGATTCCTTTGGCTTCTGATTCTTTTCCTAGCGTATTCAAACAGGTGTGGGGGGGCGGCTTATGCTCCCCCACACCCTTACTGGCAGGGAGGTGGCGATGGCGGCCTCAGTGTTGAGGGTTGAAGGGATCACAAAATCGTTCGGCGGTGTTCAGGCACTCAAGGGAGTCAACTTCGACATCGCGCCTGGAGAGATTCACTGTCTCGCCGGAGAAAATGGTTCTGGGAAGTCGACTCTTATAAAAGTAGTTTCCGGCGTTTATGAGCCCGACGCGGGCAAAATCGAGATAAATGGGCAGCAATTTTCCCATCTGACACCCAAGGAAGCGATCGGCCTCGGCATTCAGGTTATCTATCAGGATTTCTCTGTGTTCCCGAACCTTACGGTCATGGAAAACCTTGCCCTGAACAATGAGCTCATGGACAAGCGCAAACTGATGAGCTACAAGAGAGCCAGGGCGATCGCCGGCAATGCTGTCTCTCAGATAGAGTTCGACGTAGATTTGGATGAGCGGGTGGAGAACCTTTCGGTCGCGGACCGGCAGCTCATCGCGATCTGCCGCGCTCTCTTGCAGGAGGCGAAGCTCATCATCATGGACGAGCCGACCTCGGCGCTCACAAAGAAAGAAGTCAAGGCACTGTTCGCGGTCATCAAGAGACTTCAGGCCCGGGGTCTGCCCATTCTGTTCGTCTCGCACAAGCTCGACGAAGTCTTCGAGATCTCAGAGCGCTACACGATTCTCAGGAGCGGTGAGAACGTGGCGAGAGGCAACACCAAAGAGCTTGACCGGAAGACCTTCGTATTCCACATGACGGGGAGACAGTTCGAGGACGAGTTCTATAGACCTTCGGCGGCGAAGCGTGAACCAATCCTTTCGGTTCGGGAGCTCTCGCTCCAGGGTGCGTATTCCGATATATCCTTCGATCTCTCCCCGGGCGAGATTCTCGGCGTCACGGGGCTTCTCGGCTCGGGGCGCACCGAACTTGTGGAAACCTTGTTTGGGATTTCGCAGCCCGATGCCGGCAAGATTTTCATCCGAGGCAAAGAAGTCAGGATAAAGAGCGTCAAATCCGCAATACGCAAGGGAATAGGTTATGTGCCATCCGACCGTTTGACCGAGGGGCTTTTCCTGCCGCAGTCCGTGGAGCGCAATCTCGCCATCACGGCGCTGGACAGGTTGAGCGACCACTTCGGTTTTTTGCGGCGCAGCGCGATCGCGGATATGACTCGGAAGTGGATCGGCGAGCTGTCGATAGCCGCGAAGAGCCCTGCGCTCCCTGTGTGGGCGCTGTCGGGCGGCAATCAGCAGAAAGTGGTGCTGGCGAGGTGGCTCGCGAACGATCTTTCCATCCTCATGCTCAATGGACCAACCATGGGCGTAGACATCGGTTCAAAGTACGACATCCACGTGCTCATGCGTGAGCTCGCGGCGCGGGGACTCGCGATCATCATCGTGTCGGACGACCTGCCCGAGGTGCTGGCGTGCGCGAGCCGCATACTTGTCATGCGCGACGGCGCCTTTGTGCAGGAGCTCGATCCATCTGCGACAACCGAGTCGAAACTCAGCGAATTGTCGACAGGAATCGCGTAGGGAGGTAGAGAAGGTGATTTCCTTGAGACGGATTACCAAAAGATCCGAGCCGTACGTTCTGGCGGCGATTATTCTGCTCAGCCTGCTGATTCAGGTGAGGTCGGGACAATTCTTTTCGGGCAACAACCTCGTGGATCTGGCGCGGTCTCTGATCGTGCCGGCGCTGTTCTCCGTGGGGTGCATGATGGTCATCGTCTCCGGCGGCATCGACGTCTCTTTCCCCGCCATCGCGTCGCTGGCCATGTACGTCACCGACAAGCTGCTTCTGGCCTCGAATTATTCGGGGAATGTCATTCTGGCATACGCGATCTCCGCGGGTCTGGGGTTGCTCATGGGGGCTCTGAACGGTTTCCTGATCGGCTTTTTGCGGCTTCCGACCCTGGTCGTGACGCTCGGCACTTCGAGCCTCTACACCGGGCTCATGTTCGGAGCCTTTTCGGCGAGCGCCTCCGATGTGCCTCCGTCCATCGCGAAGCACGGAAAAGAGATTCTCTTCACCGCGACAAATCCTACGATGGGTCTCACCTCGAATATGCCCTCCCAGATTCTGATCCTGATCGCCGTACTGATTCTGGCCTTTTTCCTGTTGCGCTACACGATGCTCGGCCGGGGCATCTACGCGATCGGTGGGGATGAGACCGCGGCGGAGCGCGCCGGATTCAATGTGCGCGGCATCAAGATGTTTCTCTACTGCTTCGTCGGTGTCCTCGCCGGGATCACCGGCATCGCGCGCATCTCCATGATGTCGTATGCCGACCCTTCGACCATGCTGGGCATGGAGATGACGGTCATCGCCGCGGTCGTTCTGGGAGGCACGCGGGTGACTGGCGGCATGGGAACATTGACCGGCACGATCCTCGGCGTCGCGCTCATGACCATTCTGTCGAACAGCCTGATTCTCATCGGCATACCGACCTATTGGACGCGCGTGTTCACTGGCGCCGTCATCATTATCGGCACGGGAGTCACCGCCCATCAGACCATTTCCACGAGGCGGCGCCGTGCCCAGTCGCAGAAGGCCGCGGCCTAGGAGACGCCCATGACAACGACCAAAACTGCAGATTCCGTTCGCAGGGGACGAAGCGCGCGTGACCCGAATCTTCTCCGTCTGCTCGTCATGCTCGTGTTTGTTTTCGTGTTGATGACCGTGCTCCGCCCCAACCAGTTCGCGACGATGGCCGACTTTAACTCGATGATGCGGCAGTTCCCCGAATACGGCATCATGGCGATCGGCATAAGCCTGACGATGATTACGGGCGGCATCGATCTCGGCGTTGTCGGGACCGCGAACCTCTCCGCCATCGTCGCCGCCAAGTTCCTCATAGGGACCGTGCCGCGGGGTGCGGCGCCGGCTCAGGTTGTACCTTACCTCATCATCGCCGTGCTGCTCTCGCTTTCGGTCGGTCTGGTCTGTGGCGCCTTTGCGGGGATGCTCATCTCGCGGTTCAATATACCGGCGATTCTGGCGACGCTTGGAACCCAGCAGCTCTTCACGGGGATCGCGATCGGCATCACGAGCGGCCGGCCGCAGAGCGGGCTGCCACTGCTCTATTCAAGAATAGGCAACATGGAGTTCTTCAGGTTTGTGCCCATTTCTTTCGTGATTTTTTTCGTGGTGGCAGTGGGCGTCGGGATCATGCTCTCGCGCACGCGCTTCGGCACCTATATGTACATGATGGGGACAAACCCGCGCGCCTCGCGCTACGCGGGGCTCAACAACACCTCGATTACGCTGCGGACATACATGATTTCCGGTCTGCTGTCCTCGGTCGCCGGACTCATCATGATGGCGCGGGCCAACTCCGCGAAGGCCGATTACGGCGCGCCCTACACCCTGCAGTGCGTGCTGATCGCAGTGCTCGGCGGTATCAACCCGAACGGGGGCTTCGGAACGATAGGCGGAGTCACCATGGCGATCCTCATTCTTCAGTTCCTCTCGTCCGGCCTCAACATGTTCAACAATATTTCGAATTTCTACCGCGACGTCATCTGGGGCGGAGTGCTGATCCTCGTCCTTGTGTTCAATAAGCTGCTCTCCTGGCGGGAGGAGCGCAGGGCGGTGCGGAAGAGCATGAATTAGTGGTTCGTGGTTTGTGATGAACCCGGTCCGTGGCGTGCAATAAGTGGGAGCATCGTGTAGAATGAAGTCGATCCGAGAGAAAACTCAATTGTTGGAGAGGTGAGCATGCTGAAGGGAATACCCGGAATTATTTCGCCGGAACTTCTTAAAATACTCCATGAAATGGGTCATGGAGATGACCTTGTCATAGGCGACTCGAATTTTCCGGCGGCAAGCAACGCCAAAAGGCTCGTCAGGGCGGACGGCCACGGCGTGCCCGAGATGCTCGACGCCATCCTGAGCCTTTTCCCCCTCGATACCTTCGTCGCGGAACCCGTCTCTCTGATGCAGGTGGTGAAGGGCGACTCGACGGTGCCCGAAGTGCAGGAGAGAATTCGGGAAGTGGTGAGAAGACATGACCCGCGGGGAGATTCCGCCGTGATCTCGGTGGAGAGATTCGAATTCTATGAGAAGGCAAGGCAGGCCTATGCGATCCTGGCGACGACGGAGCCCGCGGCATATGGGTGCATAATTATCAAGAAGGGCGTCATTCACTGATACGACGAGCTTGAATGTTCATGTAGAGAGGTCTACTCTTTGCATCATGAAGCGGAGATGGAAAAAGAAGAGAGCCGGCGCGGCCGAATCAGTGGACAAGCCTTCTCAGGGCGCGAACGGCCACAAGAAGACGCGGCGAGTCTCGAACCTGCCATTTTCTGGTGTCTCGGTCGATACCGCGGGGCTGCCTCCCGGATCGGCCCGCTACATCGGCGATGTCGAGCCAACTCTGGCGACCTATTCAATCTACTCCTACGACGAAAAATCCGCGGTGATGCGCATCCCCGAGGACGTGAGCGAACTTCTGGCCCTCATCGATCTCAACGTGGTGAACTGGATCAACATCAATGGGCTTTCGGGCGGGGTGGTGGAAAAATTCTGCGCCATGATGGGCATTCACCCCCTGGTGATCGAGGATATTCTCAACACCGAGCACAGACCGAAGCTCGAGAATTTCGACGACTATCTCTTCCTCATCACGAAAATGCTCACGATGCACGAGGACGGCACGATTGAGTACGAGCAGGTGAGTTTTATTCTTAAAGGGAAAATTCTCGTCTCGTTTCAGGAAAGGCCAGGCGATTCCTTCAAGGGGGTGCGGGAGAGGATTTTGGCGGGGGTTGGGAAACTGCGCAAGCTCGGCGCGGATTATCTCCTCTATGCCCTCGTGGACAACATCGTCGACAATTACTTCATCGTGCTCGAAAGCTTGGGCGACAAACTTGAAGGCTTTGAGGACGCGTCCGCCACGGAGGATGATGGTGCCTTCCTTCACGGCATTCAGGAGCTCAAGCGGGAGCTTGCGAGGATGCGCCGCGTGATCTGGCCGGTCCGCGACTCCATAGGGGCTCTTGCCCGCAGCGACTCGATTCAGATGGACAACTCCCTTTCTCCTTATTTGCGCGACCTGTACGAGAATACGGTCCAGGCGATTGAGGCGCTCGAGTCCTACCGTGAACACACGGCGTCGATCATTGAGCTCCATCTCAGCGAGGTGAATATGAACATGTCGCGGGTCATGAAGATTCTCACGATCCTCTCCGCCATATTCATCCCGATCACGTTTATCGCCGGCGTCTACGGCATGAACTTCGCCTACATGCCGGAGCTCGAGCTTCCCTGGGGATATCCCGCCGCGCTGGGGCTCATGGCCATCGTCGTAATCGCGGAGCTTATCTATTTCAAAGTGAAGAAGTGGCTGTAGACTTCATTTCCTTTATTCATCGCGCCGTGTGTTCTTTTTTAGCTGTTTTTGATTCCTTGAACTTGCGGATACAGGCCGTCACGAGCGCATGATCCTCTTCCTGGGGCAAGCCGGAGACGGTGGCGCAGGCGATAAGGCCGCAGCCCGTGACCCTGATGGGGAAAGCTCCTCCGTGGGGGCTGTAGTCCAAGGGGCTCACAAAGGACTTCTTTTCAATGGTGGTGTCGGTCAAAGCCAGGCTTATCCCAACGGCGAACGATGCCTTTCCGAAACGGAATACCACATTTGATTTGCGGCGTATCCACTCATCGTTATCCGGAGTGGCACCCTCGAGGGCCGCGTGGAACAGAATCTGCGCGGGGCGGCGGATGTCGACGGCGACGCGGGCTTCGCGTTTTCGGGCTTCTTCGACGAGAAGACAGCCCAGTTCCCATGCGTCTTCTTCGGTGAATCGCTCCAGGATGAGTTCTCCTTCTTCGTGTACGATTTGGTCAAGCATTTCTTTGGAAGGTGTCATGGTATGTCTCCTTGAAGCATATTGTATGCTTCAGGAAGGACTTGCTCAAGGAAAAAGCGCAGGAATTTTCAGGGAGCAGGCATATCTATCTTTATCTTGGCACCCTCTTCATTCACGAAAGGTTTTTCCTGGTTTCCAAGTCCCATCACCCTGACATCCCGGAATTCACACGATGCATGGCGAATCCGGATTCCGCGCGCGCTGGTTTCGGGGATGCCCTCGAACATCTCCGATTCGGAAACAGGGACCATGTCGTGGCCGGCCAGCCCGATGTGGCATTGTTCCATTTTGAGGCCTCCGATTGGAGACTCAGGCAAGCCTGCAATGAATCCTGCCGATGCGCGGCAGCCTTGCGCCTCAAGGCCGCTGATTTCGATATCGCTGATGCTGGGTGTGAGGCTGTCGAGAGGCTCTGCCTTCAGCGAAAAAAGCGCCTGTTTGTCTTCGGGCTTCGCGCCGCAGCGATAGTACATGTTGATCGCGACGGGGCAGAGGACTCTCTCCATTTTCAGGTTGCGAAAGCGCAGACCACTGACCGCTCCGCCTCTCCCCCGCCGCGTCTTGAGCCGTATCCCACGGTCTGTCCCCTCGAATGTACAATCGTTCACCGAAACATCATGAATGCCGCCAGCGGTTTCGCTGCCGATGACGACCCCGCCGTGCCCCTGCTTGAAATGACAGTTGCGGATGGTGATTTGCTTTGATGCCTTCCCTTCGCGCAGGCCGCGTTCCCCGGCGCCCGCCTTGATGGCGATACAGTCGTCGCCGACGTCGACGGTAGTATTCTCAACCCTGACGTTCGTACATGAGTCGATGTCGATGCCGTCGGTGTTGGGGGCGTCCGGGGGATTTTGTACAAAAATGTCGCGAATGATTACATGATCCGAGAATACAGGGTGAATGGTCCAGAACGGTGAATTCCGGAATGTCAGGCCTTCGATGGTTATATTTGAGCATCTGAAAAATTGAACGAGGGGCGGCCGCAGAAATTGCATTTCTCTGCCTCCGCCTCCGGATGGCTGATCGATCAGGTCTTTGTTGTATTCCGCGAGCGCAATTTCTATCGGTTCGACAGGGCATGACTGATGCACGCTTTTTTTATGTCTGAGTGCGGCCCACCACGGATTTCCGTTGCCATCTATGGTTCCTTCACCTTTCAGTGATATATCGTGGGCATCTCTGGTGAAAACAAGAGGGTGCATGCCAAAACAGACTATTCCCTCCCACCGAGTGAGCACAGGAGAATACAACTGCATATCAGGAAGAAATTGCAGAACGGCGCTGGCCCCGATTTCCAGTGTAATGTTGCTGAAGAGCTCTATGGGGCCGCTGAGATACGTGCCTCGGGTTACTTTTAGTGTCCCTCCGCCTGCACGCTTCAGTGAGGCGATCGCGGCGGCGAAGGCTTTCGAATTATCGGTCTGTCCATCACCTGTGCCGCCGAATTCCGCAATATCCGCTATCATACATCGTTCTCCGCGTATATTCTTGCTATGTTATAGAACCGTCTCATGGTGCCTGCAATTGTCTTTGATGCCCAAGAATTGGATTTTTCTGTCTTGTTGAAAGAGGCGCCGTAAAAATTTATTGACAGTTTGCTCATGCAGGGAGCACAATTGGAGATAAATGCAGGCACATTGTCCGCGAATCGCCTTTCTTTTGGCGTCGCTGCACACAGGTTCGGCGCGTGGCCTGTGGCCGGAACTGATAGCGGCGGCGCAGTCGCACCGCTGCATTCTCTTCGTGTTGCCCGGGGGCCGGCTGAACGCCGTTCCGGGATTTGAGCACATGAGGAATGGAGTATACCGATATGCCCGCTCTCCGAATATCGATTCGGCGCTGTGCTGGGCTTCAACATTGAGCGGATATGCGACAGAAGCGACGGTTGAGCAATTCTTGCTCGACACCGTCAATGTGCCGCTTGTCACTTTTGGACTCAAAATTGGCGAACACCCTTTTGTCGGCATCGACGCGTATTCGGGCATGAAAGCGCTGATAAAACATTTTATCCGGGCTCACAGAAAGAGACGTATCGCGTTCATCGCGGGGCCCCGTCAGCATTCATCGGCAGAGGAACGATACCGTGCGTATTGCGATGCATTGAACGAAGCGCACATAGCTTATGATTCCTCTCTTGTATGCCTTGATATTCCCTGGACAGAGGGGCGTCGGGCGGCCCTGCAGCTCCTCGACGAGCGCGGCCTCGTCCCCGGCAAGGATTTTGACGCGCTGTGCGCGGCGAGCGATCTTCTGGCGTTTGAAGCGGGGCTCGTGCTGAGAGAACGGGGGATGGAAATTCCTTTTGATATTCCGATCGGCGGGTTCAATGACTCGGAAGAGAGCCGCATATTTTCTCCTCCCCTCACGACTGTTCATATGCCGTTCAGTCATCAGGCGCTGTGCGCGCTTAGACTGCTCTCTGAAATGCGCAAAGGGACTCCTCCTGCCGATATGTCCCTGAAGACAAAGCTCATAATCCGAAGCTCCTGCGGGTGCATGCTGAATTCTGTCCGGAAAGCAGGCAGGTCGAGGACATGGGCGGATCTTTCTCCTGATCTGATCGAGGCGTTCAAAGCTTCGCTCTCTGTCCGGCAGGATCGTTCATTTCTTGTGTTGCTCGCGAGAATGCTGGACGCGAACATTGGAGTTCGAGGGGAGGTCAGAGGGCTGCAGAACACGCTCTCCGCGCTCCGCGTCGAATTTCTGAAGCGCGCTGGTTCATCCGGCGAGGCGGAGCGGACGGAAACGCTCATACACCAGGGGATGGTCGCTGTATGTCTTGCGGAAGAGAGAAAATACGAATATCGGCTGTGGAAAGAAAAACAGGACGAACAAAAGCTCAATCTTTTTAATCAAGAGCTGCTTTGCGCAAAAGACATGGAGTCGATCATCAGCGCGGCTGCGGCGCATCTGCCTGAGCTCGGCATTGCGAGCGCGTATCTCATGACGCGTGACAAGCAGGGTGCACTGATGTTCCGTGGCGGATTCAGGCAGGAAAAAGAACATTTTCCAGTGGAAATCGTCCGCCCAAGGCGATCCTGCGAAATTGTCCCGCAGGGCTGTTTTTTGCCGGACCGTATGATGCCGGCCGAACCCGGTGCCTATTTTGTCCTGCCCCTGTTTTTTGAATCGACAGACTTAGGGCATTTGGTGGTTCAGGCGATAGATATTGATCCTTCACTATACGAGGAAATCCGTTCGATTCTCTCATCTGCGCTGAGAGGAATAATGCTCTTCGAGGAAGGAGATGAGGCACGAAAGCGCGCCGAGAGGGCGGAGAAGTCGAAGTCGGATATCGTCGCAGTGATATCGAGAGAGCTTCGGAACTCAATCGATACATTCAATGCCTCTGCGGAGTCAGATACGAGCGGGCGCGTAGTCTCGGGACTGGAAGTCTCGGGACTTCAAGTTTCGAGACTGAAAGAGCTTGTGCGATATTTATTGGATCTTTCACAGGCAAAATCGGATGTGGTATTGGCAAAAGCGGCCTTGTTTGATCCTTATGCATTCTGCGTCGCATGGGCTCGTGGCCAGTGTGCGGATAGCACATATGGATTGAAAATAGAGTGCGCCGAACCTCCTTCGATGTATCCCGCGCTCTATGGAGATACGGAGCAGCTCGCGCGGATACTGTCGATTCTGGCTCGGCTCTTTGCTGAGATGTACCAGACGGCCGAACTGAAGCTTTCGATAGCTGTTTTGACGCGAGGGTGCGCCTTGACGCTCTCGCTGCCTTCAGTATTGTCATCGCGCGGGGACATTCCTGATCTTCCCAAAATTGAAAAAGACATTCGCCTCGAGCTTGCCAGGCAGATTTCTATCCTTCATGGGGGGCAGATTCATTTCGCTAAAGAAAAAGATGGTGTTTCCGTCACATTGTGCCTGCCGTATCCCTCGATGAATGGCGCCATCCGCAACATCTCCGACGATTCGAAGGTGGTGTGTTTTATCGGGCCAGATCAATCCGTGATAGAATCGGCCTTTTCTCTTTCAGCTGATGAGTCATTTCAGGTGTTGCCTTACAATGCCGTTTTTAATCAGGAGATATCCAAGGTACAGAGGATGTTTCTCTATTTGGACCCTGCGAGCATCGACCATGAGAGCTCCGCCGCGCTTGCCTTTATTCTCGATCAGGATGTATTCCAGAGAGCAGAGTGCTACATCGCGCTCCATGCTTCTTCGGAGGGAGCATATCCTATGCTGCGCCAGTCTGCGGATGCGGCGGGGTTTTTGCGGTCTGTCCTGCTCTCGGATTCACCTTCTGCCATCCTGATGATTGGAAGCGAGACAGCTTTGCATCCGGGAATGGTCCATATTCAGCACTTGACACAAGAGGCGGGGATAAGGCTCGTTGCATGTGCCTCCCCCGCGGCGGCGGAGGCGGCGTTGAACAGGTGGCATCCTGTGCTCTTCCTTGCCCTGGAGCCGAAACTGGAGACTCAAGGATACGGCCCTCTTCTGCGGCGGTTTCCCACTGTACCGCTGATTGCGGCGTCTCGTTCCTTTGAAGCGAAGGAAGAATGGACCTCAGTTCTTGAACGTCCGCATACGATTTTTTGCAATACAGGAGAAGTTTTTTCAGGTTTGCTGACAAACCTGGTTCAGCGATCTATGGAAGGGCAGAATTTCCTTCCGAGCCCCACCGCATGCATTGTCGCGAAGTGCATCTTTTTTATAAACAAAACCTATGCCGAACAACTTTCACGCTGGAAACTCGCCTCTCTGCTCAACACGAGCGAGGACTATCTCAGCAGAATTTTCCATAAGCAGATGGGAGTTTCGCTTTGGGAATATCTCGCAAGGCTCCGGGTAGTGAATGCGATTGATATGCTGCGTTCCACCGGCGCAAGCCTCGCGGAGATAGCCGACAGAACCGGCTTTAAGGATGAGGCGTATTTTTGCAGGGTTTTTAAAAAAATGACGGGCGCCACCCCGGGGTCTTTTCGCATCGAATCTTTTGCTGAAGTCAGAAAAGTACAAGAATCCGACTGAAAAAGAGCAGATTTATCGCCTATCATGAGCGATGAGCGGACAATGATGGAAGGACAATCGGTCTTGCTGAGAAACCCGGCTTCTCATGCTCTGTGGCGCCGCATCATAAGGCACAGATCAGTTTATCTTGTTGCTTCAATATCATTTATTTATTTCATCATATTCAAGTACATACCCATTTGGAATGCGCAGATCGCTTTCCGTGATTTTCAGGCGCTGAAGGGGGTCACAGGGAGCCCGTGGGTCGGGCTCAAGAATTTTTCGGATTTTGTCAACAGCTACTATTTCTGGGAATTGATCCGAAATACGGTTTTTTACAGTGTGGGGAAAATGGCGTTCTCCATCCCCGCCGCGGTCTTCCTGGCGGTTGCGCTCTATGAATGCCGCATATACGGGCTTCGAAAAACCGTGCAGACAATGGCATATCTGCCGCACTTCCTTTCCTGGGTCATTATGTACGCCATCCTTCTTGCGATCCTGTCACCTTCAAATGGCATTCTGAACGACATCATCAAGGCGTTCGGCGGCGAGCCGGTTTCCTTCATGACCGATACCAAATATTTCCCGTGGATAGTCATTCTCTCCGACACATGGAAGGAAACAGGGTGGAGCGCAATCATTTTCCTCGCGGCGCTCATGGGCATTGACCCAAGTCTGTTCGAGGCTGCGTCGGTCGAAGGGGCCAGCGCATGGCAGAGGGTCCGCTATATCACTCTCCCCGCCATCAAGCCGGTCATTGTGGTGGTCCTGCTCTTGCGGCTTGGTACGGTGCTCGACGCAGGATTCAATCAGATATTCATGTTGTATTCACTGCCGGTATATAGCGTCGCCGACATTATCGACACGTGGATTTACCGGCAGGGCATCCTTGAATTCCGGTTCGGACTTGCCACGGCGGTGGGTCTGTTTAAAGGCGTGTTCGGACTCCTGCTGATTGTCGTGTCGAACAAGCTCATCAAGCGGTATACGGGGAATGGCCTCTATTGAGGGCAAGATGAGATAAATGGAGGATTTGAGGCTGGTATGGCGGGCACAATTAGGCTGACCAAAAGCGACAAGTTCTTTCACTTCTTCATTGATGCCGGACTTGTGCTGATACTCGCAGTGCTCATCGTACCCATATGGAGTACGCTCACGCTTTCCTTCCGGCCGAACGACTTTATCGGGTCCGCGCTCGACGGAATGTTCCTGGCGCCGTGGAAGTGGTCCACTGCGGCGTATCGGGCACTTCTGGGACACCGTTCATTCTTGAGCGCAGCAGGCAACAGCTTCCGGATTTTCTTCGAAGGGGTGGCGACCGCGCTTTTCTTTACTGTGCCGCTCGCCTACGCCTTGTCGATAAAGACTCTGCCGGGCAGGAAGCTGCTGTATGGCATAGTCCTTGTGCCCTATCTGTTCAACCCTGGTCTTGTCCCGAATTATCTGTTGGTCACCAAGCTGGGGCTTTCCAACACGCTTGCCGCGGTATTCCTGCCCGGCGCGGTCAGTGTCTATAACACTCTGATAATGAAGAGTTTCTTCGAAGAGCTTCCGGAAGAGCTGAAGGAATCGGCGCGCATCGATGGCGCTTCGGAGCTTACGGTGCTTCTGCGGATTATCCTGCCACTCTCAAAGCCGATTCTGCTCACGATTGGTCTGTACTATGGTGTACATTTCTGGAACGATTTCTTCAACGCCATGCTCTATATCAATGATCCAAAGCTCCAGCCGCTGCCAATTCTCCTCCGGAACATTCTGTTGTCTTCGGGCATGAATGAGTATGTGGAGGCGAGCGCCTTTGGCGAGGCGCCGATCTATGCCATCAAGGCGGCGAGCGTATTTCTGGCGGCGATTCCGATGCTTGTCGCCTATCCGTTTATACAGAAGTACTTTGTCAAGGGCACGATGCTTGGGAGCATTAAAGGATAGTTTGGTATTTCGTCTTGAAGGAGGTTTATATGAGAAAGATTGTAAAAGCCGCCGTGGTTCTATTGCTCATGATGGCCGCTGTTTCATCTGCGTTTGGGCAAGGGGCAAAAAAACCGGTGACTGTTGAACTCTGGTATGGCGCGGCCATTACCGAGGCCGGGCCCCCTCCCGACGACTGGGTGTTCTACAAGATTGCGCGGGAACAGCTCGGTATCGAACTCAAGCTCATGGCGCTTCCCTCGAACGAGAATGATCAGGACGTGAAGATACTCGCCGCTGCGGCGGCGAACCAGCTGCCGGACATCTTCATGGTCCGCCGCGAGCCCTGGCAAGTTCTTATTAAGCAGGGGCTTGTCGCCGATGTCGATGACATGTACCCCCTCATGCCGAACCGCGCGGAGAACTGGTTCGATCAGGACAGCCGCACCTACACGACGATCAATGGCAAGAGCTATGGATTGGCCTTCCCCGGCTCGCTGCAGAAAAATGAAGGTCTGGTCATCCGCAAGGACTGGCTGGACAAGCTTGGCCTCAAGATGCCGACCACGCTCGATGAACTCTTTGATGTCTGCTATGCCTTTACCTACAAGGATCCTGATGGAAACGGCAAGAATGACACCTATGGTTTTGGGGCATTCGTCGAGCATTTCGATCAGGAGCAGTATATGGGCCGCCGCTTTGACCCCATAATGGGCGCGTTTGGAGTGGCCGGAACCTGGAACATGACAAAGCAGAATTTCGGGCTCAATGTCAAAAAGCCCGAATTCTACGAGGCGCTGCAGTTCGTAAAGAAAATGATCGACGCCAAGGTCATCGACCCTGACTGGCCGAGCCTGAAAAAGGACGATTTCCGGGCCGCTTGGAAACAGGGGAAATTCGGCGTCATGCGCGAGCAGTTCGCCGCGCTCTCGGCGTCGGCCAACTATGCCCCCTTCGACAAGAATTTCCCGAACGGCGAATGGGCGGCGCTTCCTCCGCCCAAAGGCCCGACAGGGAAGAGTTCCGTCGGCATCTATGATACGAACTACCGCATCTACGCGATCTCGACGAAGGCGGCAAAGGCAGGCAAGAAAGAGGCCATCGCCAAGCTTCTTGATTATATGGCGACCGATGAGGGATACAAACTCATCGGATGGGGCGTCGAAGGGGTCAACTATTCGATCGATGCGAATGGAAATATTTCCGACAAGGGAGTGCCCGACGAGACCAAATTCTCCTCTCCTAAAGGCCAGACCGTCACCCAGCTCAGAAATATGGTGTTCTACAACAGTAACATGGAACTCATCTCGCGGTATCCGTACTTCAAGACCGCGAACGGCCGCACCATGGGGCCTTTGCTCTACCTCAAGGTTTTCCAGAATTTCCCGTGGACGAACGTCACAGGCTCGGGTACCATCAAACCGCACCCGAACAATGCGGATTTGAAGCGCTACATCAATCAGGGTGTTCAGGAATTCGTGCTGGGGAAGCGCCCGCTCACCAAAGACAATTGGGCGGCCTTCATCGCGCAGATGGACAAGCTTGGCGCGGCGGAGTGGGAAAAGACCGCGCGCCAGCTGATGGAAGAATCCGGATACCTGCAGTAAGAGTGCAGTGCATTGAGCCACGATGAATTCCTACAGGACAGCGGTGTATCTGCAGGTTCTCGCTTCGGCCGCGGCGGCGGCGCTCGCTGATTGTACATCCCGGCCCATCAAGTGGAATTACGAGACCGGAGTGCTGCTGTCTGCGCTTGGAGAGCTGTCGAGGCGGCGTTTCGCCGGGCTGTTCGACGCGCCGATGCAAAGCTGTGTCGATGAGCTCGTGCTGGAAGACGGGACGATCCGGGGCTATTCGGTCGATGAATTCAACCTCGATCAGATCAATCCGGGGAAAGAGCTCTTTTCTCTGTGGAAAGCAACTGGCCGGAAGGCCTATGAGAAGGCGATCCGGACGCTGGCCGGACAGCTGGCCCATCAGCCTCGGACAGCATCGGGGTCCTACTGGCACAAGAAAATCTATCCGGATCAGGTGTGGCTCGATGGCCTGTACATGTTCGGCCCGTTCCAGGCCCGCTATGGAATTGAGTTTGGTCAGCCTGAGCTTATCGATGATGTGTGCAGGCAATTTCTCGCAGTGCAAGTCTCCATGAAGCATGCAGCCAGCGGGCTCTATTATCATGCCAAAGATGAAAAGGGAGTATCGAAGTGGGCAGATCCGCAGACCGGCTGTTCTCCGCACGTGTGGGCCCGGGGCGTCGGCTGGCTGAGCATGGCGCTCGTCGATACCCTCGACTGGATTCCTCCCGAACACGGCCAGCGTGCCCAAATAATGGGCATGCTGGCCGAACTTCTCGACGCGGTCGTGCGCGCACAGCAGGAGTCGGGGCTCTGGTTACAGGTCGCGGATGTTCCTTCCGGATCGGGCAATTACGGAGAGACATCCGCATCCGCGATGTTTGCCTATGCGCTGTACAAAAGTGTCAGAGCAGGATACAGCCGGAACGAGACGCAGGCGGGGCAATGGCTGCGGGCCGCCTCATCGGCTCTGGAGGGAATCCTGACCTTCATACGCTGGGAATGTCCTGAGGGAGCGATTCCTCGCCTTCATCTGGGAGGAATCTGCAAAGTGGCGGGCCTGGGCGGCAACCCCTACCGCGACGGCTCTTTTGAATATTATATCCACGAACCAGTCGTCTCTGACGATTTCAAGGGAACGGGTCCTTT
>DJVZ01000050.1:23038-36088 GCA_002441395.1 Spirochaetaceae bacterium UBA6243
GCAGCCCCCTGATTTTTATTCCTTCTCGAACGGCACTCCGAGCGCCGCAGGCGGCGTCGCGTTCATCGCGCGCAGTACCTTGGCTATGTCCCGTCGGACGTTCTCCGGAAGACGAGAGAGGGAGCGATCCACCCATTCGGCGTTGCCTATATTGACGAGAAGCAGGGAGAGAATCATGAGGGGGAAGGGCGCGACCTGGAGGACTTGGGATGGCACCGAAGGCAGGCTGGGCTGGAGCACGAGGCCGAGCCACTGCAGAAACGCGAAAAGGTACGCGCCGAATGCCGCCCTAAACGGTTTCCAGCCGCCGAATATCGTGATGGAGAGTACAATCCAGCCGATACCGTCGAGGCCGGAAATGGTGCCCTTCCATCCCGCCTTTACCGAAAGTGAATAGATCGGGCCCGCCAGTCCCGCTATGGCGCCGCCGATGACCGCGTAGAGATAGCGCAGGCGGTTTACGTTGGCTCCGCGGATATACGCGGCGGCGGGGCGCTCTCCGACGCCGCGCAGGATGAGGCCCGGCCTTGTTCTGAAGATGAAGAACCACGCAAGCACAATGAGGATGAACGAAAGATACGTCATTACATCCTGACGGAAGAATATCGTGCCGAGAACGGGTATTCGCTCAAAACCGGGGATGGGGACCTGAGAGATCCGCGGTCCGACCTTGCCCATGATCGGGTTGCCGAGGAAATAGGAGAGATCACGGCAGAGCAGGGCGAGCACAAAACCGACCGCCACCTGCGACTGGAGGAGTGTCAGGCTCGCGAACGCGACGATGAGGGAGACGAGGGCGCCGATGGCCGCCCCGGCGAGAAAGCCGAGCACCACGCTGCCCGTCGCGAGAGCGACCGCGAAACTCCCCATCGCAGACAGAAGGATCATGCCGTTCATGGAGAGGTTGAGCACGCCGGCCCGTTCGGAAATGGTTTCGCCGATGACGGCGAAAAGTATGGGCGCGGCGGCCGCGAGCACGCCGGCAATGCTTGTAACGAGGGCTGAATTATTCATGATGATACCTTCGTTTTTTTGAGGAGTTTTGTCCGGACTCCCTGGCCGAGAATGACAAAGAGCACCAAGGTTCCCTGAAGCACGCCCGCCAGCGAGGAATCCAGCTTGAGGATGATCGGCAGTTGAATCGACCCCACATTGAGGGCGGCGAAGAAAAGTGCTACCGGAGCGGCGAGGCTCGCCTTATAGCCGACCAGCATGGCCACCATGAGGCCCAGGTAGCCATAGCCGGATGAAATTGAGGGGATGAGGCGGTGGTACACGGCAGTCACCTGAACCGCGCCCGCGAGACCCGCGAAGACGCCGCAGATCGCGAACGAGGCCATCATGTGCTGCCAGGTGGGGATGCCCAGGATGTAGGCGGACTTTGGGTTTCTGCCGACCGCTTTGAGTTTCAGGCCGAAATAGGTGCCCTCGATCGTCGCGTAGACCGCGATGATGCCGACGATGGCGATCACGAGGGTCGCCGGCGTAAGCCGCGAAGAGCCCGCGGCGATCGGCATCCAGAGTGAACGGTCGAAGGGGAGGGTCCCCGACATGGAGGCGACGCCGGGGCGCTTCCATGGCCCAAAGATGAGCCAGATATTGAGCGCCGTCGCCACAAAGTTGAGGCCGAGGCCGCCAAAAATTTCGTTCACCCCCCCAAATGTCTTGAGTGCTCCCGCGAGCAGAGCCCAGAGTGTCCCGCCGAGCATGCCGGCCAGCACCGCGATTACCAGAATGAGCGAGGGATTCCAGCCCGAATCCTGGAGAAGGCGCATCGCCCAGGTGGTAAAGATGGCCCCGAGCGTGATCTGACCCTCGATGCCGATGTTCCAGAGACCTACCGTAAATGTTACAAGCAGGCCCGAAGTGGCCAGAAGAAGGGGGACCCATGAGACGAGGACATTTGACACGACATCCCACGAGCCCACCGCGCCGAGCATAATGTATTTGTACGCGGCAAAAGGCTGGGCTCCGGCCAGGGAGAGTACCAGCGTCGTGACGATGAGCGCGAAAAGGATGGCTCCGATTTGAAAAAGTATCCGGTTGGTGCGAGTGTCACGCATGGGCCGCCTCCGTCTCGAGCATGTCCCAGTCTTTGCCGCCGATCAGGCGCCCCAGGCGCTCAACGTTCAGTGAACTGGCATTGAGTGGCGGGGTCACCCTCCCCGCGAAAAACACCAGCACGCGGTCGCTGTACTTGAGGATTTCGTCGAGGTCGGACGAGATGAACACAATGGCCGTGCCGTTGGCGCAGCGCTCTTTGAGCTTGCCCCAGATGTAGATGGTCGACTCGACGTCGAGCCCCCTCGTCGGGTGCTCGACCAGAATGAGCTTCAGGGGATCGCGCATGAGCGCGAGGAGGGCTCTCTGCTGGTTGCCGCCGGAAAGCGATTCCACGGTGCTGTCCGGTCTGCCCTTGATGTTGTAAAGCGCGATGCGGCTTTTGGCGAGGTCTTCCGCTTTTTTACGGTCGATAAAGAAACCTCTCATGCCCTCCGAGAGGATGAAGTGTTCCGTAAGCGAGAGTCCCGGGATGAGTGCCTGTTCGAGTCGCGCGGCGGGAAGGTAGGCGACGCCTTTTTTGCGGAATTCGTGGTAGGTCTGGCCCGTCATGTCCTTCTCTTCCTCATCGAGGCAGAAGGAACCTCCCACTGGCTGAGAGAGACCCGCGCAGGCGCTCAGAAAGAGAGTCTGACCGGAGCCTTCCATGCCTGCCAGCCCAATCACCTCGCCGGCATGTACCTGAAGATCGACTCCTTTGATCTGGATTCTGACGCCATCCAGATCGATGTGTTTGGCGTTGAGCACGTTCATGCCCATCTTGAGCTGTGTTTTGGACTCCTGGGGCATCTCCTTGCCGAACATCATTTCGACGAGGGCTTTTGTAGCAAAAGGCAGTTCCATCGTGCCGATGAGCTTGCCCTGGCGCAGAACCGTCGCCCGGCTGCAAAGCGCCTCGACATCTTCAAGCTTGTGGGAAACAAAGAGAATGGTCATGCCTTCGGCCGCAAGTTTTTTCAGCGTCGCAAAGAGTTTTTCCTTCTGTGGAAGACTGATGCCGGTGGTCGGCTCGTCCAGGATAAGAACGCGCGCTCCCAGCCACAAGAGACGAAGGATTTCGAGCTGCTGGCGCTCGCCGACAGTGAGCGTGTCCACATACGATTCGGGATCGATCGAAAAATCGAAGCGGGCGGAAAGCTCTTTGAATTCTTTGGACGCTCTCTTGCGGTTCGGCAGCAGCCCGCCTTTTTCCCCCAGGATAAAATCATCGATGACTTTGAGAGGCGGAAAATCCAGAGGGTCCTGGTGCAGCATGCCGATGCCTTGCAGGATCGCGTCCGCTGGTGTGTCGATTTTGACCTTTTCCCCATCAAGGAGGATGTCGCCGGAATCGGGGCTGTAGAAGCCTGACAGAATTTTCATGAGAGTGCTTTTTCCCGCGCCGTTCTCCCCCAGAATACCCTCGATGGTGGATGGAGGAACGGTGAAGGAAATATTGTCGTTTGCACGCAAGGCACCGAAACACTTTGTTATTCCACGTAGCTCAACCTGCATTGCTGCCTTCTTTTTGCCCTCTCTATGCACCGCGGAGGCGCGGAGAGTACCAGTTGGACTGCTCCGTGCCTCCGCGATTGCCGTGAAAGGGCATCTTTTTTGCTGCTTATATTATTTTGATACCGATTGCCCTTCCATGCCCTGAAGAAGCTGTGGCAGGTACCAAATTTGCTGGTCAGTAGCCTTTTCCTTGTTTTTCAGGAAAACCGTGCCATCTTGGTAATTGAGCGGACCGACCCACAGGTTGAGGCCTTTGCCGAGTTCGCCGACAAACTTGTCGACCGCGGCGGAGGCGTCTTTGGAGAGGGTTCCCTTGTTGAAGCCGACCGCCGAGGTGTCCGGGTTGTTGATGTTCTTCCAATCCGGCCCGTTCCACTCAAAGTGATTCTTCCAGGTTCCGTTCATCGCGGATTTTACGGCGTTCACGTACGCCGGTCCCCAGTTGAAGTAAGGAACGCCGAGCGAGACACCCTTGCCTTCATCGATGGCCTTGGAATAATCGTAGGGGATTGCCCAGACTTGCTTGCCCTGCGCCGTGTACTTTGCGGCTTCGGCGACTGCTTCGGTAGTGTCGATGCCGGAGATGACGACGTCAAAGCCCGAGTTGAAGAAATCGTCTGCGACCTGCGTCGGATCGGAGGTGACGCCGGGGATGTTGAACCAGAATCCGATCCAGGTGACCTTGAAGGTGAGTTTCGCGGGGTCTTTCTTGAGATAGTTGACCCAGGCATAGCGCGCGCCGAGATAGGCGGAGGACGCGAGGCGGCGGGTTTCGTCGTTGATGAGCGGGCCAAGGAAGCCGATCTTGCCGGTTTTGGTCGTCATCGCCGCGGCGACGCCCGCGACCATCTTCATGTATTCCATCCTGCCCATGACGTTGATCATGTTGGGAAGGGGCAAGTAGTTTTTGCCCTCTTTCCACTGCTGTGAGCCTGAAGTAAGGATGACGAAGATGTCCGGATGGTCCTGGGCGAACTTTATGGCTTCGTCAGTCATGTCATCCGAGCTGAAGATAACGAGTTTGGCACCTTGGGCGACGAGGCTTTCGCCGAGCTGGGATACCGTTGTGCCCGGACGGTCTGCCGAATTCGCCTTGTCGATGTACACGAGCTTGGTACCTGGCACTTTTGCCAGGACATACTGCAAGCCGTCATAGTTTGCCTGGCTCCAGCCGTGGTCGTTGTAAGGACCGACCATAACGAGGCCAATGGTGAGATTGGGCCCTGCCGCGGGGGGTGTACTCTGGGCAAAGGCACCCGAGACCGCCACGAGGGCGATAGTTAACAGCAAAAAGAGCTTGGAAATGTCGCGCATCTTTCTACTCCTCTTTAAACCTTTCTCGGCAACGCCGAGCTGATCAATTCTTTCATGAGGCCGCCTTAATGTCAAGGTAAACCAGAGCCTATGGCTGCATTTTTATTCCTAATTGATAGCAATAATATGCGAATTCGGCTTGGTCGGGTCCTGCGGCCACCCACGCTCTCAGTGTCTCTTTCAAGTCGGCAATGAGAGCGGGCAGCCCTGCAGTCTCCGCGCGCATGCATAAGAGCAGCGCAGTTGGCTTCTGCGCGCAAATCAATTTCTGCAAAAAGAGAGGAATTCGTCCGGGAAAGGATTCTCGAAACGCATAATTTGCTTTGTAAAAGGATGTTCTATCGTCAAGGCTGTGGCATGAAGACACAGGCGCCCGAGGGGATCGGTGCGGGCTTTATACCGTGTGTCGCCAGCCACCGGATGGCCTGCCGCCGAAAGCTGTGCGCGGATTTGATGTTTTCTGCCCGTTTCCAGACTGAGTTCCAGAAGGCAGTAGCGGTTTCCTTTCTTTAAAACACGCCATCTGGTGATTGCCCGGAGCGCACCCCTTACCCCGGGCTCGGCGACATACACCGTTCCGGCGCGATTCTCGATAAGCCACGAATCGAAAAGCCCGGATTCTCCCTGAAATGTGCCTTCGACGAGCGCCACATAGATTCTCTCTCTGACAAGCTCGTTCCATCGGGACATGAGGATTTTCTTGCCCATCGCACTCTTCGCGAACATCATGACCCCGGAAGTATCCCGATCCAGACGGTGAACGACCGCCGGCCTCGCGCGTGGGTTCGATTTTCTCATGTGATCGGTCACAATATCGTACAGGGTTTTTGCCCTGGAGCCCTCGGGCGCAATTACCGCGAGGCCTACAGGCTTAGAGACTACGATTATATCTCTGTCCTCGTAGAGATAGTCAATTTTCCCCCAGTGCCCGCCTGAGGGAGATGCTCGTCCGTTTCTGTGTTCCCTGGCCATAAAAATCGCGCCGCGCTTATTGGAGCATATTTCGCTCAGGCTTTTTGTTAAGACCGATTGCAAGCATGAGGGCGGCGACAAGCGCTAACCCCGAACCCGTCGAAAAGGTGGCCGCGGGGCCGAAGGCGCTCCAGAGTTCTCCCGCGATCAGACTGGCGGGAAGCAGGGCGATGCCGACAATCGTCGAATGAAGCCCAAGCATCGTGCCTTTCAGCTCCTTTGGCGCGATTTCTGCGATGAATGCGCGCTCTACCCCGGCGATCATCGCCGTATACAGACCGTACAGCGCAAAAGCTCCAATGAGGACGCCCTTGCCGGGAGCCCACGCAAAGCCTGCGTACACAATGGCATAGACAATATAGCCAGTCACCAGCACTCTTTTGCGGCCTATGCGGTCGGAGAGCTTGCCTGCGGGTATGGAGAGAAGCGAAGAAACCAAATTATACAGGAAATAGAGGAGCACGACCGACGCCGCGTCAAAACCTATATTGCCGGCCCGCAGAAGGAGGAAGCTGTTCGATGAGTTGCCTAAATTGAAGAGAAAAACCACCGTGAGATACAGCTTCAAATCGGGGTTGAGCGTCTTTAGCCCCTTGAACACATTGAGAGGAGTCTTTGATTCCCGCGGCTTGTTCGTCTCTTTAATGAAAAAGAACATTACAAGGGCGACGACCGCGGGTATGGTAGAAATCAAGAACAGATTCCTGTAAACGGTTACTCCTGTCCACGTCTTCATGATAAAAAACGCCGCAAGGATACCGACCGCGGATCCCCCCATATCCAGAGCCTTATGGATGCCGAAAGAATGTCCCAGAGTCTTGGGGTCGCTGCTTTCGCTGACCAGCACATCGCGCGGAGCGGTCCGGATTCCCTTGCCGAAACGGTCTATAACCCTTGCGAAAAGAATGCCGGCCCAGGAATGCGCCAGAAGAAGCGCCACTTTATAGATCAGGACCGTCGAATACCCAAGAAACGCGATGGGTTTTTTCTTCCGGTACTTGTCCGTCACATAGCCGCTGAAGACCCTGAGAATGCTCGCGAGGCTCTCCGCGATGCCCTCGATCACGCCGACAAGCGCAGGCGTGGCTCCCAGGACAGACGTGAGGTACAGAGGAATCATCGGATACACCATTTCGGTGCTCATATCTGCAAAAAAACTCACGAGTCCGATAAGAATGATGTTTAACATGATTTTCCCTTTCGTTCTGCGGAAAAGCGTGGACGCAATCTTGCGCCTTCAATATTACACTATTTTGGGAAGTCTTGCTTCTGCCGAAATGGTAATGCCCCCGCGGGGTTTCTGAGTGATGCTCACGGCGACGCTCTTGGGCTTGATGGCATCGAATACATCTTTGGCGATACGGGCCGCGAGAGCCTCGCAGAACACTCCTTCCTCTCTGAAAGACCAGAGGTAGAGTTTGAGACTTTTGGATTCGATGCACAGATTTCCCGGCTCGAACTCGATTCTGACCGTTTCCCAGTCGGGCTGGCCGGTTACGGGACAGAGGCTCGTCACTTCGTCGCTTTCGAGGACCACCTTCGTGACCGATGGTGGCGTCGGAAAAGTCTCGAGCTCGCGCGACGGGGCGCGGGTCGTTTTCCCAAGTGACTTGAATTCATATTCAGCCATGTTCATTCTCCCAGCTTAAAAGGATTGTAGACGACTTCACTGTCGAAGGTGTCGATATGTTCCTTGCGCTTGATGAAGCCGACCACGAGATAGGTGAGAGGTGTGAAGATCACTTCGTAGCTCACTTTGAAGAGGTATTGAGCGAGCATCATGCCCCCCAGTGTGCCGGCCGGAACGGTACCGGCAAAGGCTATGCCGATAAAAAGCACCGTGTCGAGACCTTCTCCCACAATGGTCGAGCCTATTGTTCTTGTCCACAGGTGACGGCCTTTGGTGGCCTTTTTGAGCACCGAGAGCACGATGGAGTTTGAAAATTCACCGGCCCAGTAGCCCGCAAGGGATGCCAGAAGTATGCGGGGGGTGCTTCCGAGCACTGTCGCGTACGCTGCCTGATTGGCAAAAAACGAAGGATGCGGCAGAGCTATGGCGATGAGGAATATCATGGACATGAAGGCATTGGCGGCAAAGCCTATCCAGATGACCATGCGGGTTTTTCTGAAACCGTACACTTCGGTGAATACATCGGCAAGAATGTATGTCACGGGGAAAAGGATGACCGCGGAAGGCAGGACGATACCGCCGACCTGCATGAGCTTGCTCGCGATGATGTTCGAGATGAGCAGACATGTGATAAAAAGTGAAGTCAGCCCAAGAAATACTGGCGAATACGAAGTTTGCTCCCCACGCATGGGAGGGCCTCCTGTTTTGTTTGGGCGGGAACTGCGACCGCCTTTGGATGGGCCTGAGTCTAGCGCAGTGAGAAAATTTGCGCAATCAGCCTCAGCGTTGAGAGAAGATTGCTGGCTTAATAAGCCCTGACGTGCGGCCGCGTTGGCTTTTAGGCTTTGTCTGCCTGATGTTCCTTCGCGAATTTGATGATTTCCGATTTGATGAGTTGGTGGCCCTCGGCGTTGGGATGAATGCCGTCCTTGCAGAGAAATCGCGAATAATTGCGCTCTTCGAGAATGGCTTTGCGTATGTCGGCGACGGGCACGTGATGGGTCTCGCCGATTTCCCAGATGGCGCTGGAATAGCTTTCATGCCAGCGGTAGATAAACTGGACGTCGCCAAGCCAGCCGAGGATGGCCTTTTGATCGAGGCCTGTGCGCGTGAACCAGGCGAAATAGCGTTCGGCGTCGAGAGGCGGGAGTGTCATGAGGACGGGCCTGAAACCTTTATTTTTCAATTCCTGGATAACCTCACTGTACATCCGGAAGAAGCGCTCAGGAGTTGTCGCTGGCACGTGTTCGGCGTGTGGGTCCGCCGAGATTTGGTCCCATCGGAAGTCACAGTCATTGCCGCCAAACTCAAGGAAAGCGAGGCGGCGGGTTTCGCTGTCGACCCTGCTCAGGAAATGCTCGATGATTTCGCGCCCCTTGGTGATGGTGCAGCCGAAGCGAGCTTTGTTGATGAGCCCGAACCCGAGCTCGCTCGCCGCGAGCGAGGCGAAACATTCCTTGATCGGTTTGTATGAGCCTTGTGCGTCGAGGATGATGCCTCTCGCGATGGAATCTCCGAATAAACATACTTCCTGGCCATACATAGCTTGCTCCGACAGACAATTATTTTAATGTCACAATATAGTAATAAAAACCATATAATAAAGTTATTGATAATTTATAACACTAATCTCGATGTGTCAAGATGTTTTTTATTATATATTGTAGCTTTGAATAACATATGATATGGTAAACATGAATTCATTTATGCAGGGGGCAAATAATGAACGAAAAAGCATATGAGGCAGTTGATCTGTATCTTGAGTCTCTTCTGGCCGGTAAGCCCCCTGAGTGGGAACAGCTGCCTGATATCGGACTCTACATGGACCAGGTCACGAGCTACCTCGAGCGCCAGCTGGGGCCGTTTTCTCCTTCAGAAAAAGAGCGCGCAATAACTTCATCTATGATAAATAATTATGTAAAAGCGAAGATAATTCCCCGGGCCAAAAGCAAGAAGTATAGTCAGGAGCACATCGCACTTTTGCTTTCGGTGTTCATGCTGAAAAAAGCCCTCTCAATCCAGGATATGGGCGTCCTTCTGGCAGACGCCTCCAGTGAAGGCTCATATCGCGAATTCTATGATCGCTTTAGGAAAGCCCTCACCGAATGCGCGATTTCCACTGCCCAGGAGATTCGCACTGGACTTGAACCGGGGAGTGCGGAGAGCACAGCCAGATTTGAGGCATCGGCAATCGATGATGCAAAGCTTCGCACGCTTGCCTTGAAGCTCGCCGTCGAAGCGAGTCTCCGAAGTCTGGCAGCAGAGCGGCTTTTGGCGCTGTTGCAGACCGAGGAGCCTTTGAAGGCGCGCTGAGATCTGGAGCGCCAATCGGACTCTGTGGCCTTATGAGCCTCGTGCAAGCCACAAAAGCTTTTTTGTGCTCAATCCCTTCTTCTTCGACGGGTAAGCGCCAGCCCGCCGAACCCCGAGATGACCGCCATATAGAATCCGAAGTCGTACCACCAGCCGGTATTGTGAGTCTCATAGATTCGAATATTGTGGTCAAAAATGCCAATAATGAGAGAAATTGGAGCAATCCAGCCATGCCAGATGCCGGTGAAGAAATTTGCCTGCCTCTCCGGCGTATTCTTTCCGTCGCCGGGGAGACATGACGAAAGTACCACGAGCATGCACAGCGCGAGCATGATCACAATGATCTTCGATTTCATGCATTCTCTCCTTTGTGTGAATAATACACCGGAAGAATGGGCCTCCGCTATGACCAGATTGCCTTGGCCCCGCTTGCCGGCCTTTTCAGCACAGGAACGCTCAGAATCCGATCGTGTACGTGAGCTGTACTTTATAGGCAAAAGATGTTGTATAGGTACAATCTACTCCAAGCTGCACTGATGATCCTCCAAAATCGTAGCGCAGATAAGGATTGACATCCCACCCGTCGAGCCACCAGACATCAGGCCCTTCTCCCCAGGAGACAGAGGTCCCCGCAACGAGCGCCGTTTTGCCGATATTCTGTTCGATGTTCGCCTTGAAGCCCTTATACAAGAGCGGAGATTGTACGCTCAAATATGCATAGGCACTCAGGAGGGTGCTTGGGAAACGATAGGACGTATCGATGAAGAAATCATGTTCGTCCGCGACATCAAACCATCGATAGCCGAGGGTAAAGAGAAAATTCTCGATAGCTCTCAACTGTCCGCCGACCGCCAATTCTTTGCCTTTCGGCGTTATGCCATAAAGGATGTATGGTTCCATGCGGTAGGAAGCCTTGAATATCGCGACCTCGGGAATGTCCCAGGAAGCGCCGAGATTCATGCGCTGGTACGTGGTTGATGCGGCCTGGGCTTCAACGGGCACGGGCAGAAAGGTGCCGAAGGAGATGCCGCGCAGGGGCTGGATGGTCAATAAGACTCCGGTTTCGGCATTTGCAATCCGCGTGGAGAAACCGGCCGTATCGAAATTTGTAAATCGATACCCGCCATCGGCCCGCACCTTCCCTGCGGTGAGTCGCGCGATGCCGTTGAACATCATATAGGAACCGCTGAATTCGCTCAGCACGGTGTTGCTGATATCCACCTTCGACCAGTCGCCTTCCCATTCGGCAGTCATGGTCCAGCTTACATTTTGTGCCGCATAATATATTGTGAGGCCATTGTACGCCCCTTGCGGATCTGCATAGCCCATCCAGTCAGGGCCGACGCTCGTGGTGCTTCCCCCACTTTCGTACAGATTGAATACGCCCCTGTTCCACNNGACCGAAATGGATCTGTCATATATTCTAACGGGGCTGCGGAAATGCGGTCAACCTTGTATGAAGGATCGGCTCGAATTGATGTTATATCGATTTTTATATATATTTAAGGACATGAAAGAACTCGGTTCCTACGATGAACTCATTCGCTTGATGCAGCAGGAAAAGGCCGCGCTTTTTTATTTTTCCACGCCGGACTGTGGCGTGTGCAAAAGCATAAAGCCAAAGGTGATCTCTCTCGTTCAGGAACATTTCCCGCTGTTGAAGCTTTACTATATCAATACTGAGGCCGTGCCCGAAGCGCGGGGGCAGTTTTCGGTCTATTCCGTGCCGGTTGTACTTGTGTTCTTTCAGGGCAGGGAATACATCCGCGAGGCCCGCAATTTCGGCATCATGGAACTCGGCGCGAAGATCGACCGCTACTATTCGATGATGTTCGAAAAGGCGACCCAATAGAGGGGCTGTCTGGCACCGGGGCTCTTTTATCTCCGGGAAGCTTTGCGATATTGTAGAGAGAATCATGCAGGACAATCATTCCCGTCGCGAGTGGCGTCTGGTTCTCCCTTACGCATTCAAGGCGAGCATTCCCGTGCTCCTTGGATATACGACGCTCGGGATCGCGTTCGGGCTGACGCTTGTGGCTGCGGGCCTGCCGTGGTGGCTTTCCCCGATAATGGCGCTCTGCATTTTTGCGGGCGCCGCGCAGTTCATGGCCATCGGCCTTCTGCAGAGCGGGGCGGGCTTATTTGAGATTGCACTTCTTACCCTGCTCATGAATGGTCGGCACGCGGTCTACGGGCTGTCGCTGCTGGGTCCATTCCGGAATTCAGGGAAGTGGAAGCCTTACCTCATTTTCGGGCTTACGGACGAGACATATGGGTTGCTGACAACGGTGAAGCCGCCCGCACACGTCGACGAGACCAAGTTTTTTGCGGCGATCACCGCATTGAATCAATCATATTGGGTCATAGGCTGCACGGTGGGCAGCATTGTGGGTTCAGCGCTCGCTCTCGATACGACTGGCTTGGATTTCGCGCTCACCGCGCTGTTCATTGTGCTTCTGGTCGAGCAGATACGCGCGGTGAGACAGTATGAGCCTTACCTCGCCGCCGCGTTCGCCTGTGTCGTCGCGCTCTTTGTGAGCCCCCGCAACTTCCTGCTCGTCGCGCTCGCCATCGCGACCGGCGTGCTCGCGCTGCTGAGAGGAAAAATCGAGCAGAGTACCAAGGCCCATCAAGATGACGGCGGGGGCGATACATGAGCTATTTTCTCCTCGTCGTCGTGGTGATGACCGCCGTCACCTTTTTTACGCGCGCCGTTCCCTTTATTTTCTTCGCAAAGAGGCAGCCTCCGTCCCTCCTGGTTTTCCTCCAGAAGTATATGCCGCCAGTCGTTATGGCTATTCTTGTCTTTGCCTCGTATAAGGACATCGATTACGGGGCGGCGCCCTTCGGCGTTCCCGCCCTCATCGCGGGCGCTGTGACCGCGCTTCTGCATTTCTGGAAGCGGAACGTACTCCTCTCGATCGTCGGCGGCACTGCGCTCTACATGCTGCTCATCCGCCTGTAGTGAATGTGCGACACTACGGCCCCGGCGCGCTGTTTTTTCCCCGCGGGCAAATCTATACATCCATTTTGCGGTATTCTTCCCAGGCCTTTATTTCGAGGCCGTTCTTCTTCGCGTAGGTCAGGGACTCGATGTACTGACGCGCCGTCTTGATGTTGGTGAACAACGGAATGTTGAGGTCGACCGCGAGCCGGCGTATGAGGTAGTTGTTTTGCAGCTCGCGTTTGCGGTTGTTCTTCGGGATATTGATGACAAGATCGAATTCGCGCCTGTGCATCATGGTGAGAATGTTGGGTTCGGCCTT
>DJVZ01000050.1:36132-50943 GCA_002441395.1 Spirochaetaceae bacterium UBA6243
TCTTCGAGGGGGCCGGTGGAGAGCAGCAGTTTTTTTATCCTGGGGGCATAGCCTACGGAAACCATCGCTTTCATGAACGCGTCGTTCAGTTCGCTGCCTATGCAGCCGACTTCTCCCGTGGAGGCCATTTCGACGCCGAGCACGGGGTCCGCCCCATGGAGGCGAGAGAAACTGAACTGTGCGGCTTTGACTCCAACCCATGGCTGGTCGTATATCGCGTTGGAAGAAATCTGCACTGTTTCTCCCAATATTGCCCGCGTCGCGAGGTCGATCATGTTGACGCGGGAGACTTTCGAACAGAAGGGGAAGGAGCGGCTCGCGCGGAGATTGCACTCTATCACCATCACGTGATTTTGCTGCGCGACGAACTGAATGTTGAAGGGTCCCGTGATGTCGAGGGCCGCTGCGATTTTCTCGGTGATCCTCAATATCTTCCGGACGGTTTCGATATAGAGGCGCTGCGGGGGAAATACCACCGTCGCGTCGCCTGAATGGACGCCGGCGTTCTCTATGTGTTCGGTCATCGCGTGATACAGAAGCTTGCCGTGTTTCGCGACCGCGTCGATTTCGATCTCTTTCGCGTTTTCAATGAATTTTGAGATGACAACAGGATATTCACTGGAGATGTCGGCGGCGAGGCCAAGAAAAGATCCGAGGCTCTGGCTGTCCCACGCCACGTTCATCGCGGCTCCTGAGAGCACATAGCTCGGCCGGACCAGGACCGGGTATCCCACTTTTGAGGCAAAGGCATATGCTTCCTGGGGTGTCGTGAGTTCTTCCCACGCGGGCTGGTCGATGCCGAGCTCATCGAGGAGGGACGAGAATTTATGCCGGTCCTCCGCGCGGTCGATGTTGACGGGGGATGTCCCGAGCACCAGCACTCCCGCGTCGAAGAGTTTCAGTGCCAGATTGTTCGCGATCTGGCCGCCCATCGAAAGGAGGATGCCGGCCGGTTCTTCAAAATCATAGATATCCAGGATGCGCTCAAAGCTGAGCTCTTCGAAATAAAGGCGGTCACAGACGTCGTAATCGGTGCTGACCGTCTCCGGGTTGCAGTTGACCATGATGGTGGAGCGCCCGAGCTTTCGGCATGTTTCGACCGCGCTCACCGCGCACCAGTCGAATTCTACGCTTGAGCCGATGCGGTACGGGCCGCTGCCGATGACCAGGATGCTGCCGTGGGACGGCCTGACGTCGCTCGCGGGGCTGCCATGAGCACCGTGCTCCATGGCGTATCCATACGTGGCATACAGATAATTTGTCTGGGCCGGATATTCGGCGGCGAGCGTATCGATCTGTTTGATCGCTGGACGCAGTCCGACGGATTCGCGCCAGCTTCGGATTTCCGGCTCGCTGCGGCCTAAAACATGCGCGATGCCCGCGTCCGAAAAGCCCAGACGCTTGGCTTTATAGAGCAAGGAGATATTCTTCGCGGAGCGGACAGGACCAGAAGCGCCGGGCTTTGTGCCTGTCAGCTCAGCCTCGCAATTCTGAATATTCGCAATCTTCGAGATGAACCACGGATCGATGCCCGTCAGTTTGCCGATTTTTTGGACAGTCCAGCCTTCGGCGAGCGCCTGGTACACCGCGAAGAGGCGTTTGTCCGTAGGTTTCGAAAGGGCCGATCTGAGGTCATTGGGCAGAATTTTCTCTCGTTTGCCGTCAGTCTGTAAGCCGAACTCACTGATGCCGGTCATGCGGATGGCCTTCTGAAGCGCCTCTTCGAAGGAGCGGCCTATGGCCATCACTTCGCCGACGGATTTCATCTCGCTGCCCAACCGTGTATCGACGTTCTTGAATTTCGAGAGGTCCCAGCGCGGCATTTTTATCACGCAGTAATCCAGCGCCGGCTCGAAACACGCGGTGGTGACGCCCGTGATCCTGTTGCGCAGGTCGGTGAGGGAGAAGCCGAGCGCAAGTTTCGCGGCAACGTATGCGAGCGGATAGCCAGTAGCCTTTGAGGCGAGCGCGGAGCTCCGCGAAAGCCGGGCGTTCACTTCGATGATTCGGTACTCTTCGGAGTGCGGATCGAGCGCATACTGGATATTGCATTCGCCGACAATTCCCAGGCTCCGGATGAGTCTCAGCGCGATGCTCCGCAGTGAATGATATTCTTCATCGGTGAGGGTCTGCGAAGGGGCGACGACGATGCTCTCTCCTGTATGAATGCCGAGCGGATCGATGTTTTCCATGTTGCAGACGGCGATGCAGTTGTCGGCGCTGTCGCGGACAACTTCGTACTCAACTTCTTTCCACCCGCCGAGCCATTCTTCTATGAGCACCTGCGGCGAGACGGCGAAGGCTTTTTCCGCCCGCGCCCGCAGCTGGCGCTCGTTCCTGCAGATGCCTGAACCGGCGCCGCCAAGCGCGAAACCGGCCCTCAGCATCACGGGGTAGCCGATCGACTCCGCGTGCGAGATAGCCTCTTCGAGAGTGAGCGCGGCCTTGCTCGCCGGCGTTTTCAGACCGAGCGATCTCAAGTGAGTGGCGAAGAGCTGGCGATCCTCAGTCAGCTCAATGGCTTCCACTGGCGTGCCGAGCACTTCCACTGCGTATTTGTAGAGAATCCCCGCCTTGTGGAGCGCCAGGCCGCAGTTGAGGGCAGTCTGGCCCCCGAAAGAGAGGAGAATACCGTCGGGACGCTCTTTTTCGATGACCTGCGTGACGAATTCAGGGGTGAGCGGCAGGAAATACGTGGCGTCCGCCATCCCTTCGCTCGTCTGGTTCGTCGCGATGTTGGGGTTGATGAGGACAGTGCGAATTCCTTCCTCGCGCAGGGCCTTGAGCGCCTGCGAGCCTGAATAGTCGAATTCGCCCGCCTGGCCGATCTTGAGTCCCCCCGAGCCGAGCATGAGCACTTTTTTTACCGCAATATTCCGGGGTTTTGAGTGGACAAGAGTCGGGCGCGGGTCTTTTGCTGCAAAACTTTTCATATTGAATCCTTCGCTGCCCTGGCTTCCTGCAAAAACTCATCGATTAGAAATTGGGTGTCGCGGGGGCCCGGACATCCTTCGGGGTGGAATTGTACTGCCTTGAAGGGAGCGCCCGCGGCGCGTATGCCTTCGACGGTCCCATCATTTCCATTTAAAAACCAAGGCTCCCAGCCTGGAGGCAGGGAATCTTCGTGCACGGCATACCCATGGTTTTGGCTTGTGATGTAGCAGCGGCCACTTTCTGTCTCTATTGCGGGCTGATTCTGACCGCGGTGTCCGTACTTGAGCTTGAAGGTGTCGGCTCCGGCCGCGAGTGCCATGAGCTGTGTGCCGAGGCAGATGCCGAATATGGGCTGGGGTTTGGAGAGCGCATGGCGGAGGTGGGCTATGGTCTTTGTGCAGGCCTTGGGGTCTCCCGGACCATTCGACAGGAACAGGCCGTCGTATTCTATACTTTCCAGAGGATAATCCCAAGGCAGGCGAATCACTTCCGCTCCCGCGTTCAAAAGGATCCGCAGGATGTTGGCTTTGACGCCGCAGTCGATGAGCGCGATTTTCGGGGCGTCGGGGTGGCCCTTGTATCTGACGACATCCTTTGGTGAGACCAGCTTCACCGGAGCATGGGCCTTGAGTTCATCCCGCACGGGCTCCTCTGACCCGTCCACGAGGATTCGCCCCTTCATCACTCCATTTTCGCGCAAAAGCCTTATGAGTTTTCGCGTATCTATGCCCGAGATGCCGGGCACCTGCCCGACAGTGAGCCATTCTGAAAAAGACTGCTTTGCCGTGTAGTGACTCGGTTCCATCGAAGCTTCCGAGACGATCACTCCGCTCACCTGAATGTTCTTCGATTCAAAGTTGAGGGGGACGCCCTGTGCGTTTGTGTGCAGAGCCGGTACGCCATAGTTGCCGATGAGAGGATAGGCAAACACAAGAATCTGTCCGCAGTATGACGGGTCGGTCAAGGACTGGTTGTAGCCGACCATGCCGGTGGAGAAGACGACTTCGCCCTCTACGGAGACCTCGGCTCCGATGGAGAGACCTTCAAACACAGAGCCGTCTTCCAGCACAAGTCTTGCGGATTTGTTTTTCCGGGACATAGAGCTCCTTCAAAGCCCGCTCGCAGCTTTATGAGAAATTATCCGTTTTTAATGAATATTTCAAGGGCTGTATGCAAAATATGACGCCTTTTTACATAAAATTGCATAATACGAATCATAATGCCATACCTTGCCATCATTGTATGAGCACGTTTATCAAGGTCATATAGAGCGGAATGGTTATCATTGAGGCGACCGTGGTCAGCGAAGTGCCGATTGCCGCGTATTCGGTATCGGAGTTATAGGCTTCCGCCAGGATGGGAGTCTGCGTCATCGCCGGCATGGTAGCCTGCATGAGGAAGACCTGCTTCATCAGCACAGGAAGATCGAGCCAGCGCACGGCGAGCACCATCAAAACAGGCGTCACGATGAATCTCCCCGCAAGTATGGCGATATAGTCTTTTTCGAATCTCAGCTTTTTCCACTCCACGCGCGCGATCACGATGCCGACGAACAGCATGGACAAGGGGGTCGTCATGTTTCCCAGGTATTTGCAGGTATCCATGATCGACTTCGGCAGCTTTATGCCCAATAGAATCAGTATCACTGCCGTCAGAAACCCCAGGAGGGGCGGCGAGAGAATGCGCCTGAGGCCCGAGGCCGAGACAAGCGACGGTTTCTGGGTCCCGTTTCGGACGGCACCATCCACCGCGATTCCATACACGCCGATCGTCCAGAACAGCGTCGTGTTCGCGATGTAATACAGAAGCGCGAAGGGCAGGCTCGCATCGCCGAAAAGGAGCAGATTGACCGGCAGGCCAATGAACACCGAATTCGAAAGCGAAAACATCGATTGAAAAGTGCCTCGCCGGTCCTTCCTTACACGGAGCACGGCCGCGACGCCAATCGCCACAAGATAACTCGCGATCATGACCGCAAATGGTACCGGCAGGCCGGGCAGCATCGAAAGCAGCTTTGGCCGGTCGTATCCGCCCATCAGATTCGAGATCATGTAGGCGGGGAGCGCCACATTGACGACAAGGCGTGAAATGAGGTTGCTGGCGCCACCTTCGAACCACCGTGCCTTTGCGAGCCCGAAACCGAGCCCAATCATCAGGATTACGGAGAAAACACTCTGGAGTGCAACGAGCATGTTTCGATACTAGCGCAAAGTCGCGCTGAAAATATAGAGGATTGAACGCGGCTCGGCCTTCTGCCGCCCCGTCCGCTCGCACCAGCGCCACACACCGGAATACTCAAATCAGAAAAAGCGTCCCGAAGTCCATTTTAGCCCTCCGTGTCTGATTTTGCTTTGAGCTTTTTCGAAAAATCGCGGTATAACGCGAATGCAAGGCCAATCGACAGGGTATCTACAATCGGCTGCACCATAAGCAGGCCGTAGAGAGGAACGAGTCGATTCATCAGGAACATGAGCGGCACATCGACGGTCGTCTTGCGGAACACCGAAATGGCAAGCGCGCGTTTGCCCTGGCCCGTTGCCTGGAACATTGTCGTAATGAGGTAGCTGATGGCCATCATGGGTGTCGCGAGACAGAGGATTCGCAGGAAAGTCGCGCCTAAACGGATGGTCTCCGCATCATTGATGAAGAGTCCGACAATGCGCTCCGCGAAAATCTCGAATACAAAAACGCACAAAAGCGAAAAACACACCGCGATGATCCGCGTAAATCTGTTCACCTGGCGTACACGATTATATCTCTTTGCAGCATAATTATATCCGATGAAGGGCAGAATGCCTTGCGAAATGCCCAAAGTCACATTCATCGGCAGCATGTCGATCTTCTTGACAATTCCGACCGCGGCAAGGGCGGTGGAGCCGTAACCGGATGCAAGGTTATTCAGCACGGTATTGGATGTGAGGGACAAGAGCGTCTGGAGCGATGCGGGAAGCCCGACTGCCGCCACGCTGCCCGCAATATGCAACTCCTGGTCGAAACCTCGGGGAACAAAAGAAATGATGGTTTTGCCTCTTTTGCGGTAGAGATATACCAGGAAATAACAGACGACAGCGCAGTTCGAGATCATAGTCGCGATAGCCGCGCCCCTGACTCCCAAGCCCAGCGCCATGATGAATATCGGATCGAGAATTATGTTGAGAAGGCCGCCGAACGACATGCCGATGCTCGCCTGTTTTGCGCCTCCTTCCGAGCGGACAAGGTGTCCGAAAAGCATGCCCAATACCGTCGGAACGCCTCCGATCACCAGAATCCATACAATGTAGTTGCTCGCAAATTCGGACGTGTCCTGATTTGCCCCGAGCAGCAAGAGAAATGGTCCTTTGAAGATGAAAATGAGCATTGAAAAAATCAGGGTCGCGGCGATCGCCGAAAAGATGCAGAATGTGGATGTCTGTCTGGCTTTGTCGGGCTGGTCAGCGCCCAGGAATCGCGAAATTACACTGCTTCCGCCTACGCCGAAGAGATTCGCAATGGCGGTCAGCATGGTGTACGCCGGCAGCACGAGCGACACCGCGGCGACTTTTCTCGGGTCTCCCATCTGACCGACAAAAAATGTGTCCGCGAGGTTGTAGACCATGGTCACAAGCTGACTTATCACAGTAGGAATTGCGAAATTCGCGACCGCTGAAGGAATCGAGGCGTTGCGGAATATTTCTAACCTCGTCGTATCATGAGATGAGCTTGTGTACACCGTTTTGTGCTGAGCATCCTTCAAATTGTTCAATCCGCCTTTCTTGACATCTGCACTATTCCGAAGATGAATGTGACCGCTGGGCCAGGAAGCTTCCGAGGACGATGAGTGCCATGCCCAAACCTTGAAGTGCGGTCATTTTTTCGCCGCGGAAAGCGATTCCCAGGAGAACGGCGAAAGGAACCTCACTGTATGAGAGTGCGCTGTATTGAAAGAGAGGCAGGCGCTTCATGCCCACAAAGAAGAGGCCAAAACCCACGAGGCCCACTGCTACGCCATAGAATATTCCGATACTCAAATGACTTAAAGGGGCATGGGGAATTTCGGCGATTAAGAATGGCAAGAAGATAATGCCCCCGATCGCGTTCTGAAAATAGAGTGTGTCTATTTCGCTTATCACCGTGAGGACTTGTTTGAAAATGATGTTTGTTACCGCAAAAATCAAAGCCGAGGCTATCATACATGCGCTGCCGAGCAAGTCGGTCTCCGAGAGCGAAAAACGTTTGTTCAGATTCATGACGAGAACGCCGGCGATAGAAAGCAGAAGTATACCGAGCCGGACCACACTCAAAGATTTTTTCAGCCTGATGCTGTCGATCACGAGCGCGAACACCGGCCAGAGGTACAGAAGCACGACGGCATTTCCCATGCTGGTGAGTTTGTAGGCGAGCACATAGAGATACAGGCGAATTGCATTGAGCGCGCTGGCCAAAAAAAGCTGCCATCTCATGCCGCGCTTTCCGAGCAGGAGACCATGCTTTGCGGCAGAGGGCAGCACCAGAAGCAAAGGCACGGTCATGCGCAGCGATGTCATCGCCAGGCTTGAAAACGCAAGTCCTTTGATGTACAGGCCGCTTGAGGCGCCGAGGGCCGCCGCAACGAGCACGGCCAGGATGGGCATACCACGGGCCCAACCCAATCGTGGAACGGGAGATTCTTTCACTGTGCAGCCATCCTATTCCAGAAGGGAGAGCGCTGCAAGATAATATATTTCGATTCTTACCATGAACGATTTTGCATTTTTTTCCCCCCGAACATATAATTCAGATATACAAGGGGGCCTCATGAAAAGGCTTTTTATCTTCCTCTCAATGTTGATTGTTGCCCTTCCGGTGGTTTCGGCCCAAACGGGGCAGACTGATCTCGCGCTCCTCACTGCGACGGCCGAGAGCGGCGACGCGAAGGCCCAGAACGGCTTGGCTATTCGATACTACAATGGCGACGGTGTCGTACAGAGCTATGAGCAGGCCGCGATATGGTTTGAAAAATCGGCGCGTCAGGGCAATGCTACTGCCCAGAACAACCTGGGTTTTATGTATGAAGAGGGAAAAGGCGTACCTCAGGATTATGCGCGTGCCCTTCAGTGGTACACCATGGCGGCAAATCAGGGACATGCCGCCGCTCAGGCCAATGTGGCGTGGTTTTATGAAAACGGGTTTGGCACCGCGCAGAACTACGATGAGGCATTCAAGTGGTATCAGGAATCCGCCGCGCAGGGCTATGCCTATGGTCAGTATAGCGTCGGCTGGTTCTATGACAAGGGTTTGGGCGTTGCCGAAGACAATACCCAGGCTGTTCAGTGGTACACCCTTGCAGCTGAACAGGGATTGCCTGAAGCGCAGTACATGCTTGGACTCATGTATGAAAACGGAGATGGCGTAGCTGTCGATTTCTCTCAGGCATTTCACTGGTACAACGAGGCTGCGGAGGGAGAGTCTCCCGAGGCAATGCTCGCACTTGGTTTTTTTTACGAGTTCGGCATTTCAGTCGATGAAGATATTGTGCAGGCGCTCGCCTGGTACATGATTGCAAGCGACTATGGCAACAAGGACGCAGCCTCGTATGTGGAGGATCTCTCGAAAGACCTCAGTGAGCAGGAAATCGACGCCGCACGACAGATGGCGGACGATTTCTAGGGGGAACCCTTATCGCAGATATCCCAGCCACTGCGCCTGCCGTCCGATCATCACGTCGACGAGTTCGGGTACACGCTCGCAGACCGGCACGACCGGATTCACCAAGAGGGCCTGGACGACGAGGTCCTTGCTCTTGTGGAGAACCGCCTCGGCGGTGAGGTCGTAGACGCCCGCATAATTGCGGAGGAGCGCCGCAAAGCCCTTTGGGTAATCCGGGAAAGCGATACCCTCAACGCCCCTTCTGAACACGCGAGCCGGCACTTCGACCGCTACGCTTTCCGGCAGGCTTGGGATGAGCCCGGCGTTCATAATATTGACCGCGGCTTCCTCGTACCCCGAATTCTCGAGCATTCCCTCGATGATGGGTATCACTCGCTCTTTGACTTTGAGTTCGATTGTGGGCTCGAGCATGCTCAGGGAGGCGCGGTACAGCGTGTAGAAATCGAGGATTCCTTTATGGTCCGCTACTTCGCGCGCCCATGGGATATATTCGCCGATGTGGCTGTCCGAGGTGATGGGCAGGAGATGAAAGCGCTCGAGGATCTGGCGGAAAAGCCTGCGGTCGGACCATTGTCTCGACGAAATCGTCCGCCCGATGTCCGGCATGCCGGTTTCGCCTTCTGTCCGGGGAATGTTGCCCGTCGTCTGGATATATTCGAGAATGTCGGAATAGCCAAGCACCTTTTCAAAAAATGCCGGCGCCTTGGCCAGAATGTCGGGATATGCGTCCGTCCCCCTGTCCCGGTACTGGGCGGACACCAGCACGCTGAAATGATTGAGGCCGGCCGCCCTGAGAGTGAGTTGTTCGAAAGGAAGGCCGAGCATGAGCGGGAGGTAGCGCTCGAGTGAGGCGATTTCGTGGCAGAGCCCTATGAATTTCAACTGCGGGAATTTGCGCAGCACGGTGGTGGTAATGGCGGTCATGGGGTTCGAAAAATTGAAGATCGTCGCATCGGGACAGAGTTCGGTACAATCCACGCAGATGTCGAGAATTGCCGGGATGATGCGAAGGGCATGGAAAAGCCCGCCGGCACCGCCATTTTCGCCATATACCTGCGGAATGCCATATTGAAGGGGGATCATCCAATCCTGATCCCAGAGCTCGAACCGGTTCCCTACCTCGATGGATATGATGACAAAATCGGCGCCTTTAAGGGCTTCGCGGCGATCCGTATGCGCGGAGAGCGAAAAATCGAGACCGTGGGCTCCGATAAACGTCTTGGCCGCTGCGAGCACTCGGCCCAGCGACTCTCCATTGATATCGACGAGCGCAATATGCGAGCCTCTCAAGGCAGCGCTTGAAAAAATGTCGCCCAGGGTGCCGAATCCAAATTGTGCGCTGCCTGCCCCGATAAGTACGAGTTTCATCCGTGTCTCTCCATGATTTTACGGTATGAATTCAAGGATTTATTTTTGCTTTAGGTATTTTTCTTTCCACATCGGCCCGAAAATAGTCTCAAGTTCCTCGTCGTATTGTACCATCGCCTCGTGGTACTTCGGATCGCTCAGTGCCTCGGCCGCCACTTCGTCGGTAGGTTCAGGATGCGTTTTCTCCAGGATGCTGAGGATGTCGGCATAATGGTCGCGCATGGGGCAGGGCAGAACCCAATTGCCTGTGTACGCATCGCCACTCATGGAGTAATCTTTCTGCCATTCCTGAAGCGATTCGAAATAGGGGGAGATCAGCACTTCGCTCAGCTCTCCGTCGCGCGCATAGATTTCGTTGATATTGCCCGCGGCATAGGGATTGAATACGCAGGGAGTCACATGGCCGGACCAATCGATGTACAGATACCCGCCGCCCCGCATTCTGCCTGCCGAAATGCACCCGTTGCTCAAGGTTCCGCCGTTCCAGAAGTCGGCGATAAAGTACGAATCGTCTTTTATCAGTTTGAACATGCGGTTGTACATCTCAAAGCGCTGCTCCGCGGTCGGCACCAGTTCCATCGAGCCTCGGCCGATGGGCATGAGCTGGAAAATCCAGAAATAGAGAGCGCCAAGCTTCGTGTAGAACTCGACAAGCTCTCTACTCGGAATGAGGTGCGCATTTTCCTTTGTGGCGGTGAGCGAAACGCCGAACGGCACCCCTTCGGCGCGCAGATGCTCCATTGCACTCAGGATTTTTTTGTAAACGCCCTTGCCTCGCCGCGCATCGGTTTCAGCCTCATAGCCCTCAACCGATATCGCAGGAGTGATATTCCCCACTTCCGCGAGTTTGCGGGCCATCGCCGCATCGATGAGCGTGCCATTGGTGTACATGAGAAAATAATTGTCCTGGTGTCTCCGGGCGAGATCGAATATTGTCTTGCTCTCGCTTTGGTACAAAAGCGGTTCTCCGCCCGAGATGACCGTAAAGATCGAACCCCACTTTTCGGTTTTTTCCTGGATTATTCTGTCAACTACTTCGAAAGAAAGTTTTTCGTGGCTCGCGGCGTCGCTGTTTGCATAGCACCCGGTACAATGGAGGTTGCAAAATTTGGTGGGGCTTACGACAAGAAAGGCCGGAGGGCCAAAGCCATAGTGCTGTTTGAATGCTTCCCTGCGTTCGTTGGTTTTTTCGATGGCGCCGAACATGGCAGGCGCCACATTGTTGACAAACGATTTTCTGAAGACCGGACTCTGCCGGGCATTCGCGATCGCAGCATCGATCGATTTGATAAATGCCCGGGTGATATAGAACTTGTCGAGCTGGACCTGTTTCGGGTATTCCTTGAAAGACAGCGATGAGCGGTAGGTTGACCACTCGAAAATTTTTGCAACTGTTTTTCTCAGGGCCGGTTTGTCGAAAAGCTTATCAATCGTTTTGGGCGACACATGGATAAGCTTGTTGAATGCGATGCTATCGGCCCGCTTCACAGCCAGCTCGTCTTTTTCAGGTGGCTTCATGACTGATTCCATAATGCAGTCTCCTCTATCGAGGTCTATTCTATAGCATATATTGCCTTTCTTCCAGCATCCGTCAGAAACCCCTCAAATAAGAGCGACATGACATTTTCGAAGGTGTCATGGAACGACATGGACAGCTCGAACATTGTTGCCGGTGTAAGAACGTTATCGATGAGGGTAAAGCATACATAGACAATAAAGTCTTCTGGCAAGGGCTTCCTGATATACCCTTGTTCCTGCCCATCGTGGATGACAAGGTGAATCGCATCTGCAATGCTGGTTCTCTTGTAGTCCTGCAAATCCTTCCAGCCTTTGGGCTGGAAACGCTTGACATCTTCGAGAAAAAGAGGAGCGAATTGCAGGCTGTGAAGGCTCACCGCGTTGATGACATCTTTCAGGCGCTTGACGACGGGGATATTTGAATCATTTAGAATCCGGCTCACCTGATCGATGAGATCCTCCTGAGTCTGACATATGATCTGGTGAATCAGTGCGTCTTTGCTTGGGAAATTGACATAGAGCGTTTTTTTGCTGATCCCGCACGCGGAGGCGAGATCATCCATGGTCACGCGGGTAAAACCGCGTGTAAAGAAGAGATCTTTGGATAGATCGACAATGCGAGTTCGTACTTCATTCCCCATACTTGCGCTTCCATCTCCTGATGCACTGCCGTGCATCTGTGCTCAGAGCATATCATATTTTTATCTTCTTGAAATATTTGTCGGGAATTATGGACAACAGCGCGGGCATAGTCACAAGGCCACAGATCAGCGAAAGCAGTATGGACACAAAACAGAGGATTCCGAAATACATTATTGGGCGGAATTGGGAGAAAAATGGCGGAATCACTGCAAAAATGATGGCCATCGCATTGATGATAATGCCTCTGCCCGTGAGCCCAAGCGCTCTCGATGTCGCTTCTTTTTTGTCATAGCCATTGTTTCGTTCGCTGAACCATCGCGCGGAAAAATGAATAAGGTAATCGATACCTACTCCAAGAGTGATCGAAGCGACCAGCGTGGTAGCTGTCGACAGTTCGATTTTTGCCAGGCCCATGGTTCCAAACACCACGGTGACAATGGCGATCATAATGCCTGCGCAGGCGAGGCCGGCCGGAATGTTCTTGAATCCAAACGCCACAAACACAAACACGAGCGTGAACGCGATCACGAAACTTTTGAGCATGGAAATTATGACCAAACCGTTGAGCTGGTTCGCGATGAGTGAGACACCGGCCATGGAAACTCCACCAGTACCCACTATCTCATTGGCTTTTGTGCGCAACAGGTCGGCGGTCTTTTGCAAGGTTGCCGAATCCCCCGCTTTGAGCTGAATATTGAAGCACAGGTTTTGGTAATCTTCCGAAACCAACTGCGTGAGGCGCTCCGGCGAAAGGGAAGTCTCAACCAGCAGGAGCAGCTGGGCCGCGGTTTCGTCGTTGTCCGGCACCACATCGAAGGCAGGGTCATCGTCGTGGAAGACCCGGTTGAGCGATTTGATGGAATCGACAATAGAAAATACACTTCCTACCTGACCGAGCGATTCGGCGTACTCCTGGAACTCATTGGCCTTTTTTAGGCCCTCTGAGGTGCGCGGATCGACCGGCAAGGAAACTTTGATGAGTTGTGAGCCAGATACTTTCTTGTTTATGAAGTCGATACCAACCCGGACAGGGTCGTTTGGATTGAAATAGTTTGCCATCTCGGAATCGACAATGATATGAGGAATGAAAAAAGCTCCGACTGCTGCAATGACGAGGGTAACAACGAGAATGGCTGTCTTGTGCCGCGTGATAAATCCCCCGGCTTTCTTTGACATCGAAGTGATGAGTGCCTCGTTCGCATGATAGCGCCGGTGTTTTCTGGGAAGAGGCAGAATGCTGAGGAGCGCCGGAATGAAAAACATCGTCATGGCAAATGCATAGGTAATTCCAAATGCGATGAAGAGGCCCATCTCCGCGATGCGGGGTATCGGCGACGTTACGAACGATATGAATGAGGCGACGGTCGTCAGAAAAGCGAGCCAGACAGGTTTGCTGAGAGAGCGGAAGCTCGCATCGATTATCTCGACCTTGTCGGTCATGCCATTGATGAAGACATCTTCATAAAATCTCGTTAAGAAATGGATCGCATAATTGTTGCAGATCGCGATCAGCATAACGGGAATAATGAGCGCCACAATAGTGATCTTTGCATGCAGGAGGCCCATGAATCCGAACGTCATGATGAGCGAGCATCCGATCGTAAAAAGCGGCAACAGAACGCCTCGCAGACTTCTGAACCCCACAAGGAGGACTAACACGACCGCCAGAAGTCCGAATACTATGAGAATCACTACATCGTGCCGCATATAGTTCACCATTTGATAGTCGATAAATGGTGTTCCCGCCATCTCGAACGCGAAATCCGGATGCGCCGCGATAATGCTTTTGATGTTATCAATCAGGCGAATTTGGGAGACATTGGGGGACGTTTGGATTATGTATAGAAGAGTGTCTCCGTCGCTCGAGAGCAATTTACCGGAGACGGTCTTGATCCCTTGCAGGCGGGATTTCAGTGCTTCAGAGGAAGCCTGATCGGAAGGGAGAGCGTCGGGATCAATGTAAGGGATAAAGCTTAGACCATCCTCGACATTTGCCGGTTCGACATACGTAAATACCGACACGACGTCAGAGACATCCGGAAGGCTCTGAAGTTCCTTATTGATGGCGGCCGCCTCGGCGAGCGCTTCGGGGGTGAAGAGTGATTTGGATTGAGCTGAAACAGCGAGTGAGTCGGCTCCTCCAAAGAGCTGATTGACGCGCCTGAATTCTCCGACAGAAGAGACATTGTTGGGAGCAAGGGCCTGAATATCGCCTTCAAAACGCAGATTTGGAATAAAAAAGGCTGCACAGAGCGTGAGAATGCAGAATACCGCGACGATGAGGTAACGGAACCGGTATACAAATGCCGCCATGGGAACTCCTTAGAATGAAGCGGTGATGGACGCGTAGGCAAAATCGTTGTCAGCATATTGGCCGATTGTGCCACTGGTGCCACCGAAGAGCACAGTTCCAAGGGTAAGAGAATAGCTGTCCGCAAGTTTGGCCTTCATCGAAAGGCGCGCCAGGTACTGACCAGTAGTGTCTACTGTCAAGAAATCCGGCTCCATGACGACGAGCCTAATGGTAAAGTCCTGTGCGGAAGGCCGATATTCTGTAATGAGCGTTGCTCCGATTTCAGTTTCGTTTGCCGATGAGGCAAGCCGGGAGTCATAGGCGAGTATCCATGACAGATTGCCTTCCATCGCGCAATAGAGATCCCCGGCGCTGCCGATCCCAAATGTTCTGTCGAGTCCGAAGGCCGACACGAGAGTGTTTTTCTCCAG
>DJVZ01000050.1:50990-51283 GCA_002441395.1 Spirochaetaceae bacterium UBA6243
GGCGTCTTCGTAAAGCCGTACCAGCCCGAAAGACCAAAATCCACCGCCCCCTGTGAAAGGCTCATTCGTCCGGCACCCTGCATATTCTCCCTGTTAAGGCTCAGGTCGGAAGGTGTCGTGTCGACGGAAAACTTGACCCCTGGCGTACTGGGTGGTATTGCAGGAATGGAAAACCCGTCTTGTGCGTCCAGTGCCGCGAGGCTTGCCGGATACCACCGCGAACTCTTCGCGGGGATCGTGTTCGGCCTGAAAAAGGGCAGCGCCACCGCCTCGATGCTGAACGGGCCCTTGAT
>DJVZ01000038.1 GCA_002441395.1 Spirochaetaceae bacterium UBA6243
CGGGCAATGGATAGATGTCAAGGATTAAGGTCACTCCTGCATTTTTCGTTGACACATGAGATATCACATGGTAGAATCAAACAATCGATGATCGATTATTTTGAGATTCTTTGCAGGCTATGTTATACATAAGGAGCAATGCTTTCAAGCGCATTCTAATAATAATGAACCAATAATGTTATATCTATCGCTTTGTAATGTAGGATGGAGGTAATCCAATGCATGATTTCGAGTATATTCGGCCAAAGACTATAGATGAAGCTGTCAGTTTTCTGGATGTTCATGGTCCAGATGCCCGCATTCTTGCGGGGGGGACTGATTTGCTCATTCAGCTTCGGAATAATGATATTCAGCCGTCTTTTGTTCTGGATTTGAAGAATATTCCTGAGCTTCAGACCGGCATTCAAATGAAAAATGGCTTTGTGTCGATAGGCGCGACGGTTACCATGTCCGAACTCATTATGAATCCGCTGATCGATCGATATTTCCCTGCGCTCATTGATGCGGCAGAAGTGGTTGGCTCCGTACAGATACGCAACAGGGCCACACTCGTCGGCAATATCTGCAATGCTTCGCCAGCTGCTGACAGCGCTCCTCCTCTTCTGGTGTATGGGGCAGAAGTCATTGCCGTAGGATCAAAAGAGGCAAGGCATATCCCTTTAAATGATTTCTTTGTGCGCTCTGGAGTGACGATCCTGCAAAAAGGAGAGTTTGTCGCCTCGATAGAGTTGCCTGTCCCCCGCAAAAAGATGGGAGCGGCGCATGTCCGGCGCACAAGGCGTCGGGGTCACGATCTTGCATCGGTGACATTGTGCTGCGGTGTCGAAGAGACGGGGACGGTTCGGCTCTGCTATGGAAGTGTTGGTCCCCGGCCTATTCTCGTGGTAGATGAAAGCGGGGTACTTGCAGATGAGAGAGCATCGGAAGAAGCAAAAGCCGCAATATTCGAATCCATGTTTGCACAGGCAAGTCCATCGAAGAAATCCATGCGCGCAAGTCCAGCCTATCGGTTGGCCATGCTCAGGGTCCTTGGCAGACAAGCGCTCAAGCTTGCTCTTGAGAGATTGCATGAAGGAGGAAAATAAAAATGGAGAAATTAGTTCCTATTGAAATGAATATAAATTACCAACATTATCGGCTCAATGTATCTCCTATCAAGCGTTTGCTCGATGTTCTGCGTGAAGACCTGGATTTGATAGGAACAAAAGAATGCTGTGGCATTGGAGAGTGTGGTGCGTGCACGGTGCTCGTAAATGGCCGGGCCATCAATTCATGCCTCATGCTCGCGGTAGAGGCGGATGGCGCCGATATACTGACTGCGGAAGGCCTATCTAATAATGGCCGCTTGGATTCCCTACAGGAGGCTTTCCTGGAAAAAGGCGCGGTGCAATGCGGCTTCTGTATCCCCGGTCAGCTCATTGCAGCAAAATATTTGCTTACCCAGAATCCTCATCCTACACGGCAGGAAGTAGAAGAAGGCATGGCAGGCAATCTCTGCCGCTGTGGTGGTTATGAGCGGATCATCGACGCGGTTATATCTGTTGCAGAAAAGGGGGAGAAGCAAAAATGAATCTTCAGACCGTCGGCACCTCTCCTCATAGGGGGGGAGGATTTGAGAGGATAACAGGCCAGCAGAAATATGTAGCTGATATCAAATTGTCAGGAATGCTCGAATCGAAACTGGTAACAATAGACAGCGCACATGCGAAAATACTTTCAATCGATACGACAGATGCAAAGAAAATCCCTGGTGTGCGACTTGTGATGACATCAGCAGATCTGCCACAGCCGGTGCCGCGATTTGGGCCACAGATAGCCGATCGCCCGGTTCTGGCAGATGGAGAAGTCAAATTCCACGGCGAACCGGTAGCGCTCGTCGTTGCTGAAACAATCGAGGCCGCTGAGGAAGCCGTCCGTCTAGTTAATGTCCAGTATGAAGAATTACCCGTTGCTTTCACAGTCGCGACAGCGCTTGATCCTGCTGCTCCTCTTGTAATGGATGCGTCTCTGCGACCTGACGAGCCTTTGGCAAAGACAAACATTTTCAAAGAACACCACTTTGGGTGGGGTGAAATAGATGATTCAAAGGCGGATCTCATTGTCGATAACACGTATTCTTTCCCGATGGTCACGCAGTTTGCGATTGAGCCGCATGCATTTATCGCAGCTCCTGATAAAGATGGAATTGCGGTATGGAGCACAATTCAGCATCCATACTGGTTGCAGAAAATTTTGGCAAATCTATTAAATTTGCCTCTTTCGAAAGTAAGAGTCTATGCTCCGGACCCGGGCGGCGGATTTGGGGGCAAACAGCATACGAAATATGAACCCGCACTCGTATTCGCTGCGGTGAAACTCGGCTGTCCCGTCCGCCTCGTGCTCACACTTGAAGAAACGTTCCAGGCTGTGCGTCGAACATCTTGTGATACCCATATCCGGACCGGCTTTACTCGCGATGGAAAGATCGTTTTCCAGGACATAACAGCAAACTATCTCTTAGGTGCCTATGTCGATATTGCGGACCGCGTAGTGGCCAAGGGGAGTTATGCCGGTGCGGGGCCATACAATGTGCCTGTCGTACGGATTGTATCGAGAAGCATTCTTTCCCATACTCCACCTGCTACTGCGTTTCGGGGATTCGGAAACCCTGAAGTGAATTGGGCTGTAGAATCCAATATCGATGAAGCTGCTCGTCTGCTCGGCATAGACAGGTTGGAAATCCGCCTCCGCAACCTTGCAGAAAAAGGCGATAAATTCATTCCTTATGATAAACCCTCTGATGGCAACTGGAGGCAGACGGTCTTGAGGGCTGCCGAACTGATCGAATGGCAAAAGCCTCTTCTGCCCTCTCATCATCGGGGGATCGCGGTCGGCATAAAGTTAGGGCCTACTACAGGCCTGTCATACTCGTTGGTCAGGTTGTTGGTAGATGGAAGCGTCATCGTTTCCTGTGGCACATCCGATATGGGACAAGGCGCTCGAACTGTTTTTGCCCAGATTGCCGCTGAAGAGCTTGGAGTCCCCTACGAAAAGGTGAATGTGATCATGGGGGACACTGCAACTGTTCTCTACGATCAGCAGACATCGGCAAGTCGCTCCACAGTGTTGATGGGGAACTCTGTGCTGAAGGCCTGCTATTCAATCCATGCACAACTGAAGACGAGGCTTGCAAAAGTATACCAAATCGATGAATCAGAAATCACCGTGGAGCATGGGAAGGTCAAACTGCCAGACCGTGAAGCTCCGATAGCAGAGCTCATAAAATCTGCGCTTGGCAAGCTTGGAGGAGAAATTGTAGGCGTCGGAGAAGAGCGGAAAGATGCAGAGAAGGATCATCCACTTGGCGGGTCTGCATGCTTCTATGAGTTCAACTGTACGGCAATTGAGGCCGAAGTTGACAAAAATACAGGGGATATAACCATTACACGGTATGTAACCGTTTCTGATGTTGGCAAATCGATCAATCCAATGCAGGTACACATGCAGGACGAAGGAGCCGCGGTACAGGGCTTGGGTCATACGCTCATGGAACATTATATCTTCGATGAAAAGGGGCGCATACGGAATCTCGGTGCAGCCGATTATAGAATTCTGACTACTATGGACCTCCCAAAAGAATTCTATAGTGAAACAGTAGAAAATGCAGACGGCCCTGGGCCATATGGTGCAAAAGGAATGAGTGAAGGTGCGCTCCTCTGTGTATCGGCGGCGGTCGCCTGTGCGGTTGGCGATGCCATTGGCACGACGATCAAAGACCTACCCCTCACTCCCGAACGGGTATGGACGGCAATACAGACGCAGAAATCAATATCTTCTCCGCAATAAACAGGCAATCGGTCAATAAAAAAGGGGCGGCGCATAAGGCGCCGCCCTTTTTTATTGTTCGCCAAGAAGAATAAATACTACTTTTTATCCGGGAAGGAGATCATTCCATCCCAACTGTTGAGCACCTTCCCCTCTCTGGCTTCATCTTCTGAGAACCAGTGCGAGGTAACGCTCTTGAGTTCTGTGTAGAACCTGATCCCGTCAGTACCCATGGCATGTAGGTCGCCAAAAAACGAATTTTTATGCCCTGTAAAGCCAAAAACTCCGAGTGGCACAGGGATGCCTACATTGATACCTACCTGGCCACCATGAGTCCTTTTTGCGAATTCCCTCGCATAGTAGCCACTCTGTGTGTAGATCACTGAGCCGTTCGCAAATTCGCTCGAGTTCATAAGTTCGATGCCTTCTTCGAAATTCTTCACGCGCTTCACACACAGGACTGGGCCAAATACCTCTTTCTTTCCTATGCTCATATCGGGTGCGACGTGGTCAAAGAGCGTCGGTCCCAGGTAAAATCCATTCTCATAGCCGTTCACAACCAGCTTACGGCCATCCAGCAAAAGTTCTGCACCTTCCTCGATCCCCTTTTCAATCCAATTGGAAACAAATGCCTTGTGTTCCGCATTGACAAGAGGGCCCATTTTACTTGTCGGTTCATATGCTGGACCAATTTTGAGTTTTTCCAGCTGCTCTTTAAGGAGAGCGACAAGCTTATCTGCGATTTCTTCCTCAACAACCACGACCGGCAAAGCCATGCAGCGTTCTCCTGCACAACCATACGCTGAGTTGATGATTCCGCGGGCTGTACGCTCAAGGGCCGCATCCTTCAGGACAAGGGCGTGGTTCTTTGCTTCGGTAAGACACTGAACACGCTTGCCATTCGCTGCCGCAGTCTCGTAAATATGCCGTCCTACGCTTGTAGAACCGACAAAGCTTATTCCCTTTACATCGGGATGCCGCAGGAATATCTCTGCTTCGTGCCGAGAGCATGTGACAAGGTTCAGGACTCCTGGTGGAAGTCCAGCCTCGGCCCATAGCTCCATGATCCGCATTGCAGTCTGGGGACAGAAACTGGCTGCCTTGATGATCATCGTATTGCCGGTCGCGATGCAGAGTGGGGCCATCCAGCCCATCGGAATCATGGCGGGGAAATTCCATGGCGCGATACCCGCAAACACCCCCAGGCTCTCCATATACTGGGTAGTGTCATAGCCGACAGTGCAGTTCATCAATGCGGGACCTTTTAACAGATGTGTTATTCCACAAGCGAATTCGACCACTTCGGTTACTTTCAGCACATCACCCATCGCCTCATCGAGGACCTTGCCATTCTCTCTGGCCACCATGAGTGTGAGCTCGTCAAGATGCTTGTCGAGCAGGGCTTTCATTCGAAACAAAACCTGAACCCGCTTGTTTGGAGGAGTATTGGACCACGCAGGATATGCCTTTACCGCCGAGGCAATCGTGGACTCTACTTCTTCCACCGTGCACTGGGGCGCTCTTGCGAGTACTTCGCCTGTTGAAGGGTTGTAGCAATCCATATATTTCGTCGTGGTGGATGTCTTCCATCCTCCGTCTACCCAGTACTGAAGTTGCTTGATTTCAGACATATTTCTCTTCTCCTTTTCTTTGTGTCTGATTGCCAAAATAAAAGCGAAAAATACTGATGTTTGAGTTTACTATATCTTTTGCCACCCAACAAAAAACCTCCCATTGCAGCTTTACTGTGTGGCCGTAAGCCCTCCATCCACATACATTATCTGTCCGGTTATGAAATCTGAAGCATGAGAGGCAAGGTACATCGCCAGCCCTGCAATATCGCTTGGCTCACATACACGGCCAAGCGGAATGCGTGCAACAAGAGGCTTATAGAATGCGGGGTCCTCAAGATACTGGGCTACCAAAGACGTCTTTGTAAATGTCGGTGCTATGCCGTTCACGGTGATGCCATATTTAGCCCATTCTGTCGCAAGTTGTTTGATCATCATGTTCATGCCACCCCGACTGACACAATAGCTGATATATCCACGCGATATCCCAAGTTGGCCTCGTACCGAGGTGACATGAATATGTTTGCCCCCACCTGCTCCAATCTGATGTTTTGCAATTTCCTGTGAAAGGAAAAAAGCCGTCTTTAGATTGACTGAAAGAATATGATCCCAATCTTTTTCCGAATATTCTTCAGCTGGCGCTTCTATATGGGTTCCCACACAGTTGATGAACACATCAATCTTGGGGACCTTTTTATGCAGGTCTTCGGAAAACCGCTCGAGATTTTCCATGCTTTTAACATCAAGAGAGAGCCCGATTGCCTCGCCTCCCTCTTCCCGTATTGCTTGAGCCACTTCTTCTGCTTTTTGCTCATGCCGCGCGGTAAGAAATACTCTGCAACCCAAGGCGGCCAGTCCTGCTGACACTGCGCTTCCGATGCCACCAGCCCCTCCCGCAACAAGCGCGTTGGTTCCTTTTAAGTCAAACATGGCCCGGTATGCATTGAGATCAATTGCCATCCGCCTACCTCTTTTCTACTGTAACCGGCATTCTTACGGTCAATTGATCATAGAGTGCAGCGACATTGTTTCTCGTAACCTCGGGACCCATGTATTCCTGTCCGATATCACAAGGAAATCTATCAAGAAAACTGATGTTCGCGATGCATTCTTCTTTGCTCCAGCCCTTTGCTACCGCAGTCGCAACGGCAGTGATCCACTCGAGAAGGAACGCTCTTTGAACGTAAATCTCTTGCTTGGTACAGACCGGTCCGTGGCCAGGAACGAGAAGATCCACATCCAAATCGAGTAGCCTGTCGAGCGAACGGAACCACTGTTCCAGATTTGAAGTATAGAGCCAAGTCTGACAGTGATTGAATATCGTATCGCCAACAAAGGCAATTCTCTCTTCGGGGATATGGACCGCGAGCTGACCGGGCGTATGTCCCGGGGTATGCAGCAGATTGAAGGTACGATCACCTACAATGATAGTTGCATCCTGTGTTATGGTAATATCCGGGCGTTTTGGATCAGCAAAATAGGTTTTCTCGTCAGGAAACAGAGGAATGCCCTCTGGATCGTCAGTCGGCATCGCCTCTTTGGCATACTCATAAGGGTTGATCTGGGGATACACGACCATAAAGAGTTTCTGGGTCTCTTCATGAGAGATAACGTGCTCAGCGGATTTGAAGAAATAGTTGCCAAAGATGTGGTCAACATGGTGCTCTGTATTGATGATGTAGCGGATATGTCCTTTTGCTTCGCACTCTTCCCTCATCCGGATCGCATAGGTAGGCAGCTGGGGTGTATCGATCACTACTACGCCATCCGAGGTAACCACATACCCCGGGTTGCAGCCGCGCAATTTCGTTTCTGCAAATACATTTTTTGTAAGCTGTTCCAATGCATACCTCCATCTAGAACTTCGCCATTATGACGGTTACATAAGTTTTTCAATTTCATCGAAAAGAAGCTGGGGCGTTTTGGCACGAATCATAAAATAGGGTCTATCCGCAGCAAATCGACTGCAGAAATCGCCTCGTTTGGCACGAAGCGCGTCGGTATCGATGATGGGCATCACGATCCCTGGAGGAGAAAGCAGCTGATTAAGCCCGAAGTAATTCATAAGGGAATGGAATGTCTGATATTCTCTTTCGAAACGATTCATCTCGACCACTTTTGTATCAAAATGGCCATCGATTCCCGGCATGATCACTAAGTCAATATTTGTCGGGTCGCTGTAGTTGATATATGGCGGATTCTCGCTGAAAAATTTCGAGACGCCCTCATCCTGATTCGGAAGATCTGCACGCTCAGTACCCTTTGCCCTCATGCGTAAATACACATTCTTCGAGCCCATGACTGCCCAGCCGCGATCGTCGGTAACGGTTGTCTCGGTAGAGACGAGAAGGCCTCCCCGGCGGCATCCTTCAATTTGGCTCATGCTTTTGCCATGATTCGATTCCCCGCCGAGAAAGAGTATTGTCTTGTCTCTGTAACGGACAGAGGATGAATGAAAGGGATGAAGTCCAACTTTTTCCATCTCGAGAGCGAGCATGCTGACGACAATTTTATTCAGTTCCCCTTGTTCCCAAGTCCCATCGAGTGTCAACCGTACCCCGTCATAGCGAATTGCTTTTTTTGAGGCTTCCACATCCCAGACAATGTCCGGTTTTTGTTTTCTAACTTCAGACCTGAGCTTGACATCAGCGAGCCGGTAATTAAGAAAGGTCATCTCTTCGAGAACGTGTTCTCTCCCCTCGCCTCCTACCACATCGATGCGCAGCATTCCGTCTCCGCTCAACATTTCCTCAGAAAATACTTTCATACGCCCACTCCTTCTGTTTTTCTTTCCTCATATAGATATATTGCAGGGTTCATTCACCGCTCGCCCTGGCTTTGCGAGCCTGAAGTATATAGAGCTGCCCTTTTTCAAACGCCCACTCGATATCCTGAGGATAGCCATAGTGGTCTTCGATGATGTGTGCGACCCGGCACAACTCTTTCACCATCTCTGGTGTAAGGGTGGGAGCTTTGGCTTTGAAAGACTCTACCTTAATCCATTTCCCGCCGCCGCCTTCAGCCTGAACGTACGAATCTTCCTTGTTCGCAATAGTTTGATTTTTTACTTCCGATGTTTGTTTATCGATGATATAGAGATCGCTCGTCGCTTTCCCGGACACAACAGTTTCCCCCAAGCCCCAATTCGATTCAATCATTATTTCATCTTTTGCTTTTGTGATGGGGTTCATGGTGAATGCGACACCTGCCACCTCTGAATTCACCATGAGCTGGATAGTCGGAGCAATAACAGCCTTTTCGTGATCCAGTTTTTTGTTGTACCGCGTCACCGCAGCTCTCGTTGACCAAACTGACGCCCAACATTCTTTTACTTTTTCAACGACCTGTGTTGCACCTTTGATGTAGTGGTAAGTGTCCATCAAGCCAGGGAAAGAAGAAATAGATGAATCCTTCATTGCAACTGATGATCGTACTGCGACGAAAGGATCTTTTTCGCCGGGCAGCAAACTATAATACTCAACGATTTCCTTTTCGATTTCTGGCGGCATTGGAGCAGCTATAATCAGATCTCTGATCAATTGTGACTTTTTTTCAGGATCCTCATATGTGTCAAAATTGATGGTGGCGACGATGGCCCGAATTTTTTCCGTAAGGTCGTTTGCCTCAAGGTGATGGTAATATGCGCTTCCAAGCACTGTATAACCCGCCGGCACGTTCAGCCCGAGGCTGGTAAGCTCGCCTAAATGAGAAGCCTTTCCGCCGCATTCTTCACACATATCTTTCTTCAGTTCCTTGAAGGTCCTAATGAACATCATTCATCCTCCTTGCGATGTTATGTTGTCAAATAAATAAAGAAATTAAGAAGCGCAGTGCATTTCTGTGCACAACAGAATGAACAGGAATCACATATCTTTCTCTCTGCAGCGCTATTTATTCTTCTTGCCTCCTTCTGCCAGAGCCTTTGCCACAGATACAATACCAGCAATATCAAGGCTATAGCGACTAAATAGTACTTCATCATCCCCACTCTCGAGAAAGACATCCGGGAAGCCCAATCGTTTGACCCGGCATGGCGCATATTCTGCGACAACCTCACAAACGGCTCCTCCCAGACCACCAATAATAGAATGATTTTCTACAGTGACAATTGCACCTATCGATTCTGCAGCATCGCAGATGGCCTCGATGTCAATCGGTTTAATAGTCGGCATATGCAAGAGCCTCGCAGAGACTCCCTGGCCTTCGAGAATCTCCGCCGCCTTGAGCGCGCGAGGCGTCATCATGCCACTCGAAATTATTGCAACATCTTTCCCTTCATGGAGTTTTACGGCTTTGCCAATCTCCACTTTGTGATGTTCAGGGAAAATGACAGGGACAGGACACCTCACTGTCCTCAAATATACAGGACCTTCTATTTCCATAGCCAATCGTGCGCATACCGCTGCTTCCCGCGGATCGGCAGGATCCATGATGATCATGTTGGGCATTGCGCGCATGACTGCCAAATCTTCAATGGCGGAATGCGTTGCTCCGGCTCGACCAGTAGGAAGCCCCCCATAGGCACCATTTATCTTTACATTTGCCTTTGGGTGAGCAATAGAGTTCCTGATCTGATCGCCTGCCCGCTTTGTCATAAAAACGGCAAAAGTCGATATCCATGGGACAAAACCCAGTGTGGACAAACCTGCGGCAATACCGACCATGTTTTGTTCAGCAATACCTACCTCTATAAAGCGATCAGGATACGCACGCCCGAACAGATGAGTCTGTGTCGATGGCCCTACATCTGCATCCAGAACAAGCATATTGGGTTTTTCCGCACCCAGTTCGACCAACGCCTGCCCAAATGCCGTCCTCTGGGCAATCTCCTCGCCTAGTTCCATTGCGTTCTCCTATTTGCTGCCGAGCTCTTTCTTGGCCGCAGTATATTCTTGATCGTTCGGCGCCTTGCCATGCCATTCATATTTGCCTTCCATGAAGGACACACCCTTGCCTTTGATGGTATTGGCTATGATGACGACTGGTCCTCGTGCTGACAGTGCACTCGCTCGGGATAGCACCGAAAGCAGGTCTGCAATATTGTGGCCATCTGCGGAAAGTACATTCCAGCCAAATGCTTCCCATTTGATCGCAAAAGGCTCCAGACTGAGATTCTCATCAACTTTGTTCGACAGCTGCACCTTGTTGTAATCCACTATCGCTATAAGTTTTGGAATATGCTTGGAACCAGCAAACATAGCCGCTTCCCATACCTGGCCTTCCTGACATTCACCATCGCCCAGAAGCACGACTGTTTTGAATTGCTGATTCTTTTTCAATCCGCCAAGCGCAATGCCTACTCCGATCGACAACCCTTGACCAAGAGAACCTGTCGAATAATCCACACCCTTGCATTTATGCATATCGGGGTGCGCTTGCAGCGTAGAATCTTCTCTGTCGAATGTCTTCAGATTGTCTGTTGGAAAATAACCCTTCAGCGCAAGCGTCACATAATATCCAAGAGATGCATGGCCCTTCGATAGAATAAAGCGATCTCTCTCGTTCCAATCGGGGCATTCTGGATCAACATTGAGGAAAGAAAAATAGAGCGCAGTCAATATTTCAACTTCCGACAGCGATCCGCCGGTATGCCCCGCTCCTGCCGTATGTGCAGTGTCAATAATTAGTGTTCTTATTTGATGAGCTACAGATTCGAGAAAACCCACGTCATGTTCATGTGCCATAGTCGCCTCAGTCATTCGGTTTCACCACCACTTTCAGGGAATTATCCTTTCTATGGACAAATATGTCGAAAGCCTCAGCAAACTTTGAAAGAGGGAAAGCATGGGTAATGAGGCTGCTGAGGTCGATATTGTTCTCCTGGACCATGGCAATCGCGGGTTCGAGGGTGTTAGGATTGGCCCTGTTGCCCCTAAGATCGATCTCGTCGAGCACAAGTCGCCGGATAGGAATCTCGACATCCTTTGAGGGGAGACTGACCATAGAAATGGTGCCGCCCTTGGCAACCGCTTCACATGCTTGGCGCACGCCTTCCGGCGTTCCCGAACATTCAATGACCCGCTTTGCCCCCAGACCTCCGGTAAGCTCCCTGGTGCGCGCAACTACATTTTCTTTTCTATAATCGATGGTAATCGCCCCCAGGCGTTCAGCGACCTGAAGTCGGAAACCGCTGCCGCTTGTCAATATTGCGCCGGCTCCCATAGCCCGCACAATCATGATGCTCATGAGTCCCTGGGCCCCGGATCCATTCACAAGCACGGAATCGCCTGGTTCCATGCCAGAGCGCATCACAGCATGAAGCGCGATGCTAAAAGGGTCCATGCATGCAGCGACATCGAATCCCATCGTGTCAGGGATGCGCGCAATGCTTTTGACCGAGGCCGCTATATACTGTGCATAGGCCCCCTGTGAATAATGACCATACTGCCGATGGCCCTTTTCTTCATGACCATAGTTAAGACACAGGGTATAACGCCCCTGCATGCACATCGAGCAATATCCACAGCCAACGTGGCTGATGCCACATACCCTCTCTCCTTCTTTCCATCCAAGATTTTTCGCAACTTCTCCCACTTGCACAATGGTGCCCGCCCACTCATGACCTGGGATAAGGGGGAAAGATTTAGGCCAGAATCCTGGAAATTCTCCTGCAAAGATATGCGGGTCTGTTCCACATATAGCCACCGTTTCGACACGGGCGAGAATATCGTGGCTGCCTGGCTCTGGAACCGGAATATCGCAATACTCAAAATCATTCGGGGCATTGAGCCGGATCGCTTTCATCGTTTTTTCAACCACACCACTACTCCTTCAATATGTCTTGCATGACAAGTTCATTTCTGGTGTTTCCAGTGCACCATTGGCAGTCCTGGCACGGGGGATTTAAAATAGGGAATCCTTGTCTCTTTCAGTGATCCGATGTAAACAGTACTCAAATCGGGGCCGCCAAAGGTCACACTTGCCATCCATGGGGCAATCCCCTGACCCGTTTCAAAGAGAATGTCGGAAGTGACTCCTTTACGATAAAAGGCCTCATCGAGACGCCGCACCTTTTCAGGGTCCCCCTCGTCCAACAAAAGAATAAACTCTCCATCCGGCGTGATTACAAAAAGCTTGTCGGAGTAGACCATGGTGCCCCACAGGTTGCCGAAAGCATCGAATGCAATGCCGTCCGGATACGCACCAGCTCCCAGATGCGAAGGCCCATAGATTTCGCGATTTCTCAGCTCGCCCTTTTCATCGACGCGGAAGCGGAGGATTCTTCCCCCTGTCGTTTCCACGACATAGAAAAACTCTTCATCTTTGTCAAAGCGCACCTCGTTGGTAAAATGAAACCCGTCCGCAACGATATGAGGACCGAGTTCATCAAGACGAATGATGTAACCATCGTCGAGATCCGGTACGAGCGCATCTATCCAATTCTTGACCCGCGTCGTAACAGTAATCCATAGCCGATTCTTAGAATCTCTCAGTACAAAATTGACCTTGCCTATCGGTTTTCCATCGACGGTATCCATAAGGACTTTCGTCTCTCCAGTCCTTTTCATCACTTCGAGACAATCGGTACCGAAGTTGGAAATCAAAATGTCGCCATTTTCCGCAAAGGCAAGTCCATTGGGAAGTGTTCCTTTTGTGAATCTATCTACGTCGCTTGCACTTTGAGTAAAATCGCTTGAGCGTTTCTGAGTGATGAGTTCTTGCGACCCGTCTGGCCTAATATGCATGACGCCGCCATGTGCATCAGCGGCCCACAAGCCTCCATCAGGCTCAGCGAGGATGCACTCCGGTCTTTGAAGGTCCTTCCCAATGAAGTTTATTTTAGTTTTATCAATATGGAAGTTCCTGATCGGATTCTCTTTCATGCCTATCCTCTCCTTCTTAGGCTCAAATTCCTTCAGGGAAGGAAACCTCAGGATGAAATTCATAGGTGTCGAGGCTCGCAGGCGGCGCAAAAAAACAGATGACTTTCATTTCTTCAGTGCCGCTATTCCTCACCATATGAATACTATTCTTTTGAAATAGCACCGCTGTTCCCGGCTTAAGTACTTGTACTTCATCATCCACATAGACCTTGCCTTCTCCGGAAATCACATAGATGAGCTCTTCGCCATCCGGGTGCGCATGGGCCGGCTTTACTGTTTCACCAGCAGATACCCGCATGACACATGAGGTGAGAAATTCCGGCTGCAGGCTTTTTGCATCAGCGATCCATCGTAGATAGCGGCCAGGCACTTGAATTTCTGGTACTTGTGATTCATGAACGATTTTCATCGCTATCCCCTTATCAATTGGATGTCAAGCACATATTATCGATTATCGATAGGTTCATCGTACCATCAGGCAACTCAATTGTCAAGCAAAATTATTTTCGACAAATATAGAGGTTTTTCGATTTTTCAAACCATGATATCATTAAGCCATTATGAATATGACGCATATAGAGCTTCAGGAACAAGCAATCATGGTAGCCAGAAGATATTTTCTGCGCGACGACAATCGATATGGATGTGCAGAATCAACCTATATCGCACTTAAAACTATTTTCGGGCTCCCTTCGCCGGAAGACTCTTCACCTGCGATGGTATTGAATGGAGGCATCGCGTATTCGGGGGGCATGTGTGGTGCAATCACAGGTGCTGCCTTGGCAGTAGGAGAACTTGCTGGGCACTTGCTGAGAGACCAGCAGGATGCAAAAAAGTTGGCGCGCGCCACCATTCAGAAACTACTTGAAGAATTCCAAAAGCAGTTTTCTTCCGATCAATGCGGGGTTCTGATTCCTTATCAAATATCGATTCCGGCAGAGCACGAAAAATTCATTGCAAGCGGCATATGGAAAACCACTTGCATGCGACAGATTGAGTTTGTGGTCGCCAGGTTGGCCTTGCTTAAAGACAAGAATGTTTGGTTTGGGCTTGATTGACTAGCTGGAGTTACTGTTTTACAATACTATCGATAATCGATTTTAATGTTGGAGGTATACATGCCACTTCAAAGCTATCTGCAATGGCTTAGCGAATCTACCGTAACCAACTGGTGGTGCGATTCAGGGACACCATCCGAAATAAAGCTTGCGCTTCAGCATGGGGCAGTAGGAATTACCACAAACCCTCCCCTCAGTGCCACCGCCATTTCTGCAAAACCAGGAGAATGGCAGACACAGATTGAAGAAATAATAAAATCTGCTACCGATCCCTCGGCCAAGGCGCAAGAGCTGACTCGACTTGTAGCCACTCAAGGCGCCCAAGTACTCAGCCCTCTTTTTGCTCATACCTCTGGAAAACTTGGCTATATCTGTGCACAAGTCGATCCGGCCAAAGCAGGCAGCCGCGAAGACATGCTTGCCATGGGGCGCCGTTTTTCAGCTTGGGCGCCGAACATCTCCGTCAAACTTCCTGCGACAAGCGCTGGCTTGGATGTGCTCGAAGAACTCGCAGCCGAAGGCATCGCTGTAACAGGAACGGTGAGCTTTACTGTTGCTCAAATGCTGGCGGTTGCAGAAGCCCACGCGCGAGGAGTTCAAAGAGCGCTTGCAAATGGCAAGAAGTCCGCGCCTTGCAACGCAGTGCTTATGATTGGGCGCATTGACGACTACCTCACGGAAGTATCAGCTGACAATCAATCGAAGGCTTCTCCTGATGATATTCGAAAGGCGGGCCTTGCAATCGCGAAAAGAGCTTATGCTTTATTTAAGGAAAGAAAATATGACGCAAAAATACTTGTAGCCGCGCTGCGGGGCACCTACCATGCGACAGAGCTGGCGGGAGCAGACATCATTCTTTCAATTCATCCAAAATATCAGAAGCCATTAATGGAAAATGAGGCACCAAAAGAAGAAAAATATCCAGTGCCGATTGAGTCGCAGGTTCTGGAACGTCTTTACACAATAAAAGAATTTGTGCGGGCGTATGAGCCGGATGGCCTTTCGCCAGAAGAATTTATAGGTTTTGGTGTCACGCAGCGAACGCTTTCTCAATTTACGGAAACTGGATGGAGACGCCTTGAAACCGTACGTTAAGGATATACCAATGGATAACGACAAGGCCTATCGCATATTGAATGATTTACTTACGGAGCCACGACTTGGGAGGCTCTATTCTGCAATGAAGACAATGTACAGTGAACTGAAGATCAGCCATAACTGGGAACATATCATGAGAGTCACGCTCAATGCAGTTGTGCTGGGTACTGAAGAAAACGCAAACCTGCGCCTTGTAATCCCTGCAGCGCTCTTGCACGATATTGGCTTCGTTACGAATCCTTCAGAACCGAAAAAGCATAACGAATATGGCGCCTCTGCTTGTCATTCCTATTTAACCGAATGGAGTGAAGCAGAACGGAAGAAGATTTCTGACATCATTCTCAAACACAAGGGCAAATATCCTGGTTACACGGCATATGAGCCTTCCACCCCCGAAGAAAAAGTGCTCTGCGATGCTGACCAGATTGATAAATTTGGATGGGTGGGACTGCTGCAAGTCATTAAAGTATATGCCGAGTATGGATCAATCGGCTATAAAAATTTCGATACATTGCGTGGCCTTGCAGAAGGCATAGAAGAAGCAAGCCACATCGAACTCTATACTGATGCAGCGAGAAAAATGGCAGAGGCGCTCAAAGAACCTTCCTATCATGAAGTTTCGAAGTCGGTCTTGGCAGAACTTGCCTTTTACGAAGGCTGGAAGGATTAAAAGGGAGGCCATTCAATGTCTTGAATGGCCTCAGGGCTGCTTGGGAAAATTCTGAAATAATTATTTATTCGCTCACTTTCTTGGGGAATGTGATAGCCATGTTGAACCAGCCCAGGAAAAGGCCAAAGTACCCCGAGAGAATCGTCCAAAGGCAGGCAATGATAGTATTGACCTGAATTGCTGCATTAGCGCTCTGCGGATAAGAGTTTGTAAAGAGAACTGCAATCATCATTGTCATGCCATTGAAATAGGCGAGCGATCCATCGGCGAAAATCTTGGAGAATTTCATGATGTAAACAAGAACGCACACTGCAACACCGAAACCTACCCACATTCCCCACATGCCAGATCCGTTCGGCCCAGCCAATCCAGGAATACCAGCCGATAGGGAAAATGAAACAATGAAACCCAATGCGCAGATTGCTGCGCCAGCAGGAAAGGCCAAAAGAATATATTTGCCTGCTTTTTTCACTGTACCGCCAAAATTAAAGAACTCAGCCCACACAATAAACGATACCCATAAGGGAATATTGAATTTCCCCAAGAACATCGTCAAAGGCAGAAACACGATCGCTGTAATACCTACTGCCAACCAGAACGGAATTGTCTCCTTTGTCTTGACTTCCGCCATGACACGCCTCCTTATGTATTCCTTTCTCTTCACAATAATGAGCTGTTCCAGTTCAAAATCTGCAACAGCTCAAAATTTCTACTGCTTCAAAGAATTTCTACCACACCAGTGCTGCCGTCCACGCGCACCTTGTCGCCCGTCTTGATTTCCTTTGTCGCATTGCTTGTGCCGACAACACCTGGAATCATGAACTCGCGAGCAGTAATCGCCGAATGGGAGAGCACGCCGCCTGCATCAGTGACGATGCCGGCAATCTTGCTGAACACAACAACCCATGCGGGATTGGTCATAACGCAGACAAGGATCTCCCCCTTCTTGACCGAATCGAATTCAGCAGGGCTATGTACAACGTGTGCCACACCTTCGGCGATGCCAGGAGATGCAGCAAGGCCTTTTACTTCTCCCTTTATTCCCTGGCCAGAACCCTTCTCAAATCGTTCCGGATAGCCCCAAAGCATGTGGTAGGGTTCCATATACATGCCCCAGTTGGTCACTGTGCCAACCCATGGACGAGGTGCGATCTTGCTGGCCTTTTCCATTTCGGCCTTGGCTTTTTTAATGAGTCCGCGACCGTCATAGGTCTTCGGATTCGCGATATAACGCCTGAGTTGCTCATATTCCAGATACATGATGTCTTCTGGATCATCCAGAATTCCTTCTTTTACCATCTTCCGTGCGACCCTGAGCAGTACAATTCGCATCCGTGCATACGTAGACTGATCGAAATAGAAGTGATGGTCCGGGGTCAAGGGCATCATCCTCAGATTGAGATCAAGGGCCTGTTCGAAGCGGTCCTTGTCTGCCTGAGATTTGGAAGCCAGACGTTTGCGGAGTTCAGCGATAGCGTCATCCTGTTCTTTGATACACGAATTGTAGGCTTTATTGTAGTCATAATTGGTGTCAAAATAATTCTTTATCTGCTCAATAACCGGCGTGTTGTCCTCAACCCATAGCTTGAATCTGTATTCATGGGTATAAATAGACTTATATCCGAACTCATTTGCATATGCCTGAACATCTTTGAGGAATTCACTTCCTGCCTTGGTCTTTTGCAGCAGAACGCGAATTTCTGCTCCATTCGTTCCGCTCTTGAAAGCTTCGCTTAACTCCTCGCTGGATTTCACTTTTTCTTTAAGTTTCCAAAGCTCACGCAGGCCATCCCAGTTTCTGTCCGCTCTGGAAATATTTACTTTGCCCAGAAGGTCAGAAGGCACATCACCGAAAAGTTCTTTGACAAGAGCGCCAAAGTCTGTCGAAACCTGGAATTGAGCGTAATTAAGGATCCAATGCAGACGGAAGTGTCTTTCCTGAATATCAATCATCTCTTCGAGATGAACCATGAGCTCGGGAAGTGTGGCATGTTCAGCATCAAAATTGTCGATATATGCAAAGTTGTTCTTTACTTCAGGCACATAACGGTCTTTCCACCAGCTTAGGAAGTTTTTCGCATATGTAGGCATTACCCACGAATAATATGACCCAGTAGCAGCTTCCTCCTCTTCACTGCGTGGCACAATGGCAGTGTAGACATAGCCATTGATCCGTTTGGCAGGCCATTTGACACCCATTGGCATGTCGAATCTACGATACATGTACTCGCATGTTGGACCCCACCATCCATCAAGGCTGAAATACATTGGTGACACTGGATTTGGGCAATGGTTATCGTCGAACCACCAAAAAAGCTTTTTCTCTTCTTCATCTACCCATTCAACCGGGAACTCTTTGTCGCCAAAGAACCGCGCCAAGACTTGATTTCTGTCCATGATACCTCCTTAATTGAAGAATATTATTCTTCAATAGCACTATCGATTAGCGATTATCGATCCGAATTTTTCATTTGTCAAGGAAATTTTTTCAATATCTGATATCTTTTTATCCGTAAGAAGCAGCAAAGAATGTTCGCAACAATGCTGGAAACAATCGGGGGCTGTTAAACTATGTCTCAAGGAAAGTATTGCCTATTCGTGCCTTGGAGTTATTTTCTTTCTCGATCACCATTGTTCTTTAACTTACAATGACTTATCACCACTTTTTTAGTATATCATCAGGATTTATCTACGCCGGCCCCTTCTTTTATAAGCATGTCGCTCAAAGGCTTGCTTGTACTCTCGATATGCTCTCGAAGTGCCTTTGCGACTTTGTCTGGATCCCTAGACTTAAGCGCATCTATAAGTATCTTGTGGCGCGTGGAGATTTGAATTGGGTCCATTTCTGATAAATTTCCTGTAAGAAGCGACCAATTACCAAAACGCATATAATTATAAAGCTGAACAAGAAGCTTATTTCCAGATGTCTGAACGAATTTTTCATGGAAAGCGATATTGAGATGAATACGCCTCTGCGTATCACCTTCTTTCGATGCGGCGATCATTTCACTGGTTATATTTTCGAGCTCGGCAATTTCTTCATCAGTAATGCACTTGATGGCAAGCTGCCCAGCAAGCGTCTCAAGGGCGATTCTTACAGTAATTACTTCCATTAAATCTTGCGCGGTAAAAGAACGAACTGTAATCCCCTTAAAAGGCTCATTTTCCAGAAACCCCATTGCAATAAGGCTCCTCAAGGCCTCTCTTACAGAGGCCTGACTGACACCCAGCTCTCTGGCAAGGGCGCTTTCGACAATTCTATCTCCTGCCTTATATTTCCTATGGAAAATATCTTCCATAAGCTGCTCTTTGATCTGTTCGCTCAGGACAGTGCGAGTCAGTTTCTTCTTGCCGTACGATTCTGCCATAGTGTGCTTCTCCATCCAATATGGATACTCTTTATACCATAACTTAACAAAGACATATTATATCAAAAGAAATATGTGAATATATTATCAATTTTCATTATATGAACAGGTTCGCACATATTCAAGCGAGCACTTCTTAATATAGCACCAAAAAGTACCGTTTCAAATTTTGATACCAGCGTTTCATAACTTGCTCGATGGAAAAATTAGGGTTATAATAATTGAACGCCGGACAGCGGGGCACTATCAGCGTTCGCTTCCTTTCGAGGGGTACGATATGAAATTATCCGAATGGAACGGCGATTTTGCCGGCATCGATTATGTTTCGTTCATCGTGATCGATATAGACGGGCGAATGAGGGCGGTCAGCCTGCCCTCTTCGTATGCGAGCGAGGCGGTGCTCAAGAAGGGTATCGGCTTCGATGCCTCGAATTTTGGGTATGCGAAGGTGCACGCATCGGATATGGTCGCGGTGCCCGACATGGAGACGGGGTTTGTCGAGCAGAAAGACGGCTTCAACATTCTTCATGTTTTCTGCGATGTGCGCACGACGGCGGGTCAGTTTTTTGAGCAATACCCGCGCACAGTGATACGGGCTGCGCATCAGACGCTCCGCGATTCCGGCGTCGGCGAGGATGTCAGGATGCTGGTGGAGCTGGAATTCTATGTTTTCGAAGATGTGCGCTATTCAACCACGTCGCATCATTCGTATTACTTTGTCGAGAGTTCCGAAGGCATTGGGGATGAGTACAGTGACACGCCGCGTGTCGGCATGTCGCAGGGATACCACCGCATGGCGCCCGAGGACCGGTATCAGCTTCTGCGCAACCGCGCGGTGAAAACGATGATCGATGTCGGTATTCCCGTGAAATATCATCACCACGAGGTAGGCGCGGCGCAGCTCGAAATCGAGCTCGATTTTGTCTCGATGACAAAGGCCGCGGATTCGGTTTCGCTCGCAAAATGGATTCTGCGCAACGAGGCAGATGAGCTTGGACTAAAGGTCACTTTCATGCCCAAACCGATGTACGGTGTGGCAGGAAGCGGCATGCATGTGCATCAGTTTATTGTGAAAGATGGCGCCTCAATTTTTCCCGGCGATGGGTTGCACGGGCTCTCAAAGAAAGGGCTCGCGTATACCGCCGGGCTCCTGAGCCACGCGCTGACAGGTTCTCTCCTGGCTTTTTCGAATCCTTCCACGAATTCATACCGCCGGCTCGTGCCCGGCTACGAGGCCCCGGTCAGCGCGACATTCGCGCAGGGGTCGAGGGCTGCGGCGGTACGGATTCCCGGGTATCTCGGCGTGAAGGAGGCGCGCATCGAGTTCCGGACGGGCGATGCCACGGCGAATGTGTATTATTTTCTCGCGGCGATGTTGCTCGCTGGTCTCGACGGTATAAAGAATGAGCTCGATCCTGTCGCTCTCGGCTTTGCAAAAGAAATACACCACAAAAAACACATATTCCCCGTGGGCCTTCTTCATGTGCTGGGCGGGCTCAAGAAAGACAATGATTATCTCGCGCCGGTATTCTCCGCCGAATTGATCGAAACGTGGACTGAGCGCAAGGGAAAAGAGGCTTCCTACGTGTACAACGCGCCTGTGCCACAGGAGTATGAGCTCTACTTTGATTGAAATCGCGGATTCTCGGCGCGGGTTTTACCCGCGCCATTTTTTTGAAGGAGTGATGGCATGGCACAGATGGTTTTTTCGGGCGACGAAGCGGTCGCGCAGGCTGCGCTCGATGCGGGAGTGGCGGGGGCTTTTGCGTACCCGGGGACGCCCTCGACCGAAATCATGGAGTACCTGCAGGAGCACATTGGAGAAGCGAAAGGCGCTGGCAGTTCTGTAGCGCGGGCTCCTGATGGGATCACAAGGGTAGCCCAGTGGTGCTCGAACGAAAAAACTGCCTACGAGTCGGCGCTCGGCGTCTCTTTTGTCGGGAAGCGCACAATGGTGTCGATGAAGCATGTGGGACTCAATGTGGCGATGGATCCCTTTGTGAATTCGGCGCTCGTGCGGATACACGGTGGGCTCGTGGCGGTAGTGGCCGATGATCCGAGCATGCATTCGAGCCAGAATGAACAGGATTCGCGGCTTCTGGCGGATTTTGCGCGCATGCCCTGTTTCGAGCCTTCGAATCAGCAGGAAGCCTACGACATGACGCGGTTCGCATTCGATTATTCGGAAGCGCACGAGGTTCCGGTGCTCGTGCGGATAACCACGAGGCTGGCGCACGCTCGTGCGTCTGTGACAACCGCACCGGCCAAACCAGCGACAGACTTGGGAAAAACAACCGATGCCTACGCATGGACGCTGATGCCGGCGATGGCGCGAAAACAGTGGGCCGGCCTTCTTGCGAAACAGGCTGCGTTCAGGGCGGACGCGGATGCCGCGAGCCGGCTGGAGCTGGGATCGAAAGAGTTCGGCGTCATAACCTGCGGGCTGGGGCGGGCCTATTATATGGAAAATGAGGAAGATTGGGCCCAGGCTCATGGCGGCGAGCGGCCTTCGCGCTTGCACATTGGCCGCTATCCTGTGGGCATGGGAAAGATCCAGGCGCTGGTGTCACACGTCAAGCGCGTGCTCGTCATCGAGGAAGGATATCCGTATGTCGAGCGCGACCTTCGGGGAATGTTCGGCCCGCCCGTGCCTGTCGCAGGCAAAATGACGGGCGAGATTCCTCTTGCGGGCGAGTTGAGCGCGGATTCGGTGCGCGCGGCGCTGGGCCTGCCACGCCGCGAAGGTGTCGCAAAGGTAGCGATCGAGGTTCCGGGGCGGCCGCCACAGTTCTGCCAGGGCTGCCCGCACGCCGACTCCTTCACCGCGCTGAAAAAAGCCCTTGAGGGGGAGGCCGAATTCTTCTCGGCCTCTGACATCGGCTGCTATGCGCTCGCCGCGCAGCCGCCATGGAGCGCCATAGAGTCGTGCGTCGACATGGGCGCTTCGGTCGGCATGGCCCGCGGCGCCGCTTCCGTCGGACAGAAACGTGCGATCGGCGTCATCGGCGATTCGACATTCTATCACTCGGGCATGACGAACCTGCTCGATGCCGTCAGACACCGCTCCCCGATGACCCTCCTCATCCTCGACAACGGGACGACGGGCATGACGGGAGCCCAGCCGACGATCAGCGCGACTTCCCAGCTCCCCATATTGCTCGAAGGGCTCGGTGTCGAGAAAGAGCATATCCGCGTACTCGAGGCGCACCGGCGCGCGATCGATGCCGATGTGGCGGCCATCCGCGAAGAGCTCGCCTATGACGGCGTTTCGGTCATCGTGATGGTCCGCGAATGTATTGAATGGCTCAAGAAAGCGAGGAGATCATGACCTGCGATATCATTTTCTGCGGTGTGGGTGGTCAGGGAGGCCTTTCGGTTTCGGTGGTCATCGCGCGGGCGGCCATGGCCTCCGGTTTTCTGGTAAAGCAGTCCGAAATTCACGGGATGTCGCAGCGTGGCGGGGAGGTGCTCGCCCATCTCCGCATCTCCGACAAGGAAATTTTCAGCCCGACGATTCCGAAGGGAAAAGCGGACATCATCTTCGCCTTCGAGCCTCTGGAAGCGCTTCGCCACCTTTCCTGGCTCTCCGTGGAGCGCGGGACAGTCGTGGCCGCGATGACCCCTATTCTCAATATCCCGAATTATCCCGACATCGAGAGCGTCCTCGGAGAGATTCGCAAAATTCCGCGCGCCAGGCTCATAGACGCCGATACGCTCGCGAAGCAGGCGGGCAATGTACGGAGTGCCAACCTTGTCCTGGTCGGTGCCGCGGCGGACTTGCTCCCCGTGCCGCCAGAAGCTATAGAGAAAGAGGTTGTGGCTCTCTTCTCCAGAAAGGGAGAAGCGATGGTCCAGGCCAACCTCAAGGCATTCGAATTGGGGAGAAATATCCAGCATGCATAACAGTCAATTGCATGGAAATAAATTAAGTGCTGACGGGAAGGTTCTTCGCGACGAAGCTCTCCGCATCGTGGCGCGGGCAAAATCTGAAGGCCGAAGCGCGCTCACGGAGCTTGAGGGCATGGCGCTTCTGTCGGCGATGGGAATACGGACGCCGAAGTATTGGCTCGTTCAATCCGCGGATGAATTTCTCGAAAAGGTCCGAAAGTCTGCTCAGGAAATCCCGAAGACCAAAAAGGGCGCCGATGGCGACACATTCAGCGATGCATCCGGCGGTGCCTTCCGCGTATCCGGGGGGGGCTCGGCCCGGAGCCCTTTCCCGGGCGCAAAGGCTGTAGTCAAGATCATCAGTCCGCAGATTCTTCACAAGACCGAGGTACAGGGCGTGGAAATCGTCGAAAATGCTGCCGAGGCGATTGCCGCCGCGCTGCGCCGCATGGAGTCGCGCTTTGGCGGCGTGCCACGCGACGGTTTCACGGTGAATGAATTCGTCGCGTTTGAGCCGAAGCTCGGGCACGAGATGATTTTCGGCTATCGGTTTGCGCCGGATTTCGGGCCAATCGTGAGCTTCGGTCCCGGCGGCATCTATACCGAATATCTCGCGTCGAAATTCAAGGCCGGCGCGGCGAACCTCATGCTCTCGCCCCGCGTTTCGGATCAAAAGACACTCGAAACGCTCCTCAAAGAGAACGTCGTCTACGGGCTTCTCTGCGCCGGGCTCAGAAACACAAAGCGGGAGCTCGAGCCCGGTGCCCTGCAGGAGGCGATTCAGCATTTCCTCGATGCCGCGGACGCGCTCGCGGCGGCGGGCATTGGCGAGTTCGAGGTAAATCCGATGGTGCTCTCGCGCGCCGGAGAGCTCGTCGCGCTGGACTGCCTCGTCACGCTCAAGGATTTTTCTTCACTGGGCCTTGCGCGGGACGAGGATGGCCTGCCCGTCAACATGGCGCAGCGCATTCGTCCCGTGCGGGAGATCGGGCGAATTCTCAAGCCAGCCAGCGCCGCTGTCATCGGCGTTTCTGAAAAGAACATGAACAATGGCCGCATTATCCTCCGGAACCTCATAGAAAATGGTTTCGACACCTCGCGTCTCTACGTCGTGAAACCGGAAACCGAATCGATCGATGGCTGCCGCTGCGTGCCTGACATCGCTTCGCTTCCCGAAAAAGTGGACCTCTTCGTACTGGTCATTCCGGCGGCGGCCACGCCGTCCACTCTCGCGGACATCGCGCGGCAAGACAAGGCATGGACCATCATCGTCATCCCCGGTGGGCTTGAGGAAAAATCAGGCTCCGGCGCAATCGTCGCCGAGATGCACAGGGCCCTCGCCGACGCGCGCGCCCAAGGGAAAGGTCCTCTCATCAACGGAGGCAACTGCCTGGGCATCCGTTCCGTGCCAGGCAAGTACAACACGCTCTTCATTCCTGAATACAAGCTCCCCATGCCCAAGGGCAAGGTCGAACCGCTCGCATTGATCTCCCAGTCGGGCGCCTTTGCGGTCACGCGCCTCTCGAAGCATCAGAATATCAATCCAAAGTACGCTCTCACGCTCGGAAATCAGATGGACCTCACGATAGGCGACTATCTCGATTATCTGGCGCAGGATACTGAGCTGCATGTCTTTGCGGTCTATGTCGAAGGATTTAAGCCGCTCGACGGAGAAAAGACGCTCGAAGCGTGCAGGCGCATCTCGGAGTCGGGAAGGAGCGTCATTCTCTATCGCGCGGGCAGAACACAGGCGGGCGCCGGAGCTGCGGCGAGCCATACGGCGAGCATCGCGGGCGATTATCCGGTGACAAAACAGCTTTTTGCGCAGGCAGGGGCGATTGTCTGTGACAGTCTCGATGAGTTTGACGATGCGATCACGCTCTTTACGCTGCTCGACGGGCGAAAAGCGCGGGGCAACCGGCTGGCGGCCGTTTCGAATGCCGGGTTTGAGTGCGTGGCGATTGCGGACAATCTTGGAGGCATGAAGCTCTCTTCGTTTGGCGAAACGACAAGGTCCGCGCTCGAGGAAATTTTTAAGAAAGCGCGCATCGCGGAGATCGTCGATATCCACAATCCTGTCGATTTGACGCCTATGGCCGGTGACGATGCCTACGACGGCGCATTCCGCATGGCCTTGTTCGATCCGGACTCTGACCTCGGCATTGTGGGAATCGTGCCGCTCACTGGGATGATGAATTCTCTTCCGGCGAACCCGTCTGCCCACAACGAAGATATCACACGGGAAGATTCGCTTGCGGTGCGGTACGACAAGCTGGTCGGCGAAACCGACAAGCCTTTCGTGGCCGTCGTGGATGCAGGCCCGCTCTACGACCCCTTGTGCCTCGAGCTTGAAAAACGTGGAATTGTAGTATTCCGCACGGCCGACCGCGCGCTCAAGATGCTCGAGCTGTGGAGAAAATCGCCCGCCGGGCGCTCAGAATGAGCTTACAGATTGCCTGAAGAAGCCGCTTCGAGGCCGAGCCCCTTTCACCCCTCCAGAGGCAGCCCCGCGACACTGATAGCTCCGCGCCAGGCGAGGGATGCAAGCACGGGGCCCATCTCGGAAATCATAATTTTTGAATCACGGTGGAGGTGTGCCGCACAGAGATCCGCGAGGTGCTGGGCATCGGCGGCCGCGTCGACATGGGAAACATGCAGTTCCACACGCGAGCCGGAGGGAAAAGCTTTTTTCACTTTTGAAAGGAGTGTCGTCACAGTATTGCGCTCTCCCATGTAGATGCCTGCAGTCTTCGCTTTGCCTGCCTGATCAGTCGAAAGCAGGGGACGCAGTCCGAACTTCCTCAAAATAAGGCTTTTGAGGCCATGAAGCCTTCCCGATCGAATGAGGCTCGACAGATTTCGGACCGCCACGAAAAATACAAGCTGTCCCCGAAGACCTTCGAGCCTGCGGGCAATCTCCTGGGCATCGCGGCCACCTTCCGCCATTTCAACGGCGCGACGCACGAGCAAACCCTGGGCCGAGGTGACGGTCTTTGAATCGAAGGCGACAATTTTTCCTCCGAGAGCACGCGTTGCGCGGACGCCGGCCTGGAAGGTTCCGGAAAGCGCGGAAGTCAGTCCAACATAGAGAATCTCTTTCGAATGCGCCGAAGCAAGCGCAAAGGCTCTGGAGAATGCGGCATCGGTGGGCTGGCTTGTGGACATCGCGAAGTCCGGCCGCTCTTTCATAAGACGATAGACTTTTTGGATGGCGAGCGCGGGGCCATCGGGGCGGGCTTTGCCATCGATGGTGATGAGGGCCGGCACTTTGAGCACACCATGCTCAAGAAGAAAAGCTTCGGGGAGGTCACAGCCGGTATCGGTGACGATGGTGCAGGTCTGCACACCCCGCGCGCGGTGCGCAAGCTTAGTCTGCAATTTCATGTCGTCGACCTTGTGCGCCTCGACAAATCCCCGCGAATCGAGCATGTCGAAGACCTGACTCGGCGAATTTGCATGGACATGAATTTTGGCGAGGCTCTTCGAGCCTGCGACGACTACGGAATCCCCAATGGTCGCCAGTTCAGCCCTCATCGCATCGAGGTCGAGCTTATCGCCATGCACGAGGGCTTCGGTGCAATATCGAAAAGTTGCATTGTCCGCATCGGCGAGGATTTCGAATTCAGGGTGAGCTTGAATATCAAATAGGGGCTCCGCGAGCACATCGTGCGCGATCTCGCCGGAAGCCGAGCGCCACTTGTCAGCCCGGAGCATCTCTTTCAGTGAACCCGATTTGATGAATTGGGTGATGCCATCGAGCATGTGGACAAAACCCTTGGCGCCGGCGTCGACTACTCCCGCCCTTCTCATTTCCGGCAGCATATCCTTCGTCTTTGCAAGCGAAGTTTTCGCCGATTCGTACGCAGCGATAAATACATGGAGGATATCGTCGGACTGCTGGGCCTTCTCATGCAGCGCGTGCGCCCAATCGTGGAGGACGGTGAGAATGGTGCCTTCTTTCGGAATCGAAAGTGCTCTGCGCGTTTCTTCGGCAGCCAAAACGGCCGCGCTCGCCAGCTGCTTCGCGCTTATGCGCGCCTCATGCCCGAGCTCCTCTGCAAGTACAGAAAAAAACTGGGCAAGGATGGCCCCGGAATTGCCCTTCGCTGCGGCGAGGGCGGACTGCGCCGCCCGTTTGAGCACGCTTCCGGCATTTTTGGGGCAAAAAGTGGCGAGCGAAGCAGATATGGCGCGGGCCGTGCTCGCCATGTTTGTACCGGTATCTCCGTCAGGTACGGGGAATACATTGATCGCGTTGAGGCTTCCAATGTTTTGCATGAGCGAAAGGGAGCCGGCTGTCAGAGCCATGCGAAGGCGCGGCCCATCAAGGTACGAAATCTTCATTGCTATTTACAATATTACATTTTATGTCAAAAGACAAGATGGCTGAACGAACATGGACAAAAACACGACCGGGGCCGCGGCACAGACAGCGCCCGCAAACTCGAAAGCAACGACCGCAATACAGGCAGGCACAAACGCGTCCCTAAAAAATTCATGCATTCCCGCTCTTTTTCTTTCTGCGCAGAAACCGGAACTTTTCGAAAGCCTGTTCCTGCCCGCTCAGTATCCGCTTTATGTTCGCGCGATGCGTGAACACGATAAAAAGCGCTACCGCAACGCCAAACCCCAAGTACCATGGATTCGCTGGTCTGCCCTGTGCCCCAAGCGCAATCGCCAAAGGAAGGACTATCGCCGCTGTCATCGAAGCTGCCGACACAATGCCTGTCAGCCCAAGCACAAGCAAAAATCCCAACGCGCAAAAAATCGCGGCGGTCGGAACCATGACAATAAGCGCTCCGGCTCCCGTCGCCACCCCCTTTCCTCCGCGAAAGCCCGCAAAAACCGGAAATACATGGCCTGCCATCGCTGCAACGGCCCCCATCACCTGCAGGGCCTCGCGCGGCAGCCCCGCATTCCTGCCCATCCATGATGCCAGGAAGACCGCCAGCGCCCCCTTTCCGACATCGAAAAGTACCACGGGAATGGCAGCCTTCGCGCCAAATACCCTGAAGATATTCGTTGCGCCTGTGGCTTTGGAGCCGCGCTCGCGCGGGTCTTTGCCAAAGAGCAGCTTTCCCACAATGAGTCCCGTCGGAAATGAACCTGCGAGGTAGGCGAGCAAAACGCCAAAAAATGCGCCCATTTCTCAGTTCCTTTTCATTCTGAATTCGGGCGGTGCTCGATGGTGGGCCGAGCGCCTCCGCGGTCTTCAGCCTTCAGGCGGCACCGCAATGCCAACCGAGCCAAGCCACACCAGCACAGGACAAAGCATACTGTCTTTTGAATATCGAGGGCAAGGCGACTCCTGACATGGCCGGGAAGTCCCCACCGGACCACCAGCCGCCCAATGGAATCGTGCCACAAGCTTATCGCGATGCATCGCGTTTCATGCGCGCGAACACTTCTTCGAGCGTCCCGGTGAATGGTCCGGGCTTTTCCATCTTGATCGAGCAAAGCGCCGCCGCAAACCGCAGGGATTCCTGTGGATTGTGCATAAGGCGCCATGCGAGATAGGCCGCGAAGGTCGTATCGCCGCGCCCCGTGCGCCCCGAGAGATTGGAAGGGGTAAAGGGCGCCCGATACATCGTTCCATTTACGAGCACTATCGCCTCGGTGTTGTGCGTGATCATGACTTCTGGCTCATGACCGGCCGCATTCCTGCCCCAGGCCGCAATTGTCCGGGCGGCCTTCTCCCTGTCGCTGAAACCCGTGAGCATCTCGGCTTCAGCGGCATCCGCCTTGAAATACCGCACAAAGGGCATGTAGCGATATTTGTTTTTCCAGTCCCGGAACAGCATTCTGCCATCAGGCTGAGCTTCACGCAGAAGCCCCTGCGCATCGACGGCAATAGCCGCTCTCCCGGAGAGCTCTTCGATGAGAGAATCGGGCAGTTCGCCAACGAACAGCCCCGCCAAATCGATTATCTTCGCCTCGGCATCTCCGGGAATGTCTGCCGCCGAGAACGGCTCCGCACGGGACAAAAGACTTGTCTCACGCCCCTCGTGGTCGCTTGAAAGAAACACGTTCCGTATTGAAGTCGTCGACGGACTTTCGAGCGTGACAAGCTCAATGCCCTTTTGCAGCTTCGCTGTATCCAGGGCATAAAAATCCTCAGGAGCCGCTTTCGTGATGGCGAGCACATGGGCTCCTGCCCGGGCCGCAGAAATCGAAGAATATAAAAGCGCTCCACCGAAAAGTCTCGTTTCCCGCCCTTTCTCATCGATGATGATATCTTTTGAGATATGCCCCAGCATGATGATATCGAAGCGCATGTAAATCTCCTTTACAGGTGTATAGCAACTGTATGAAAACGTTTTTATCTATCTGCAAACGATTTCAATTGCATTCTGCCAAACTTACTTTATAATAAACGAGGTATATGAAAGGAGGCAATCTATGCGAAAGATTTTTCTGTCGATGATGGTCCTGTTCTGCCTGCTGCCGCTTTTTTCGGTCGGCGCACAGGGAACCCCAGAGTACAAATTCCTGACCGTGTACACCGCCCTGCCTGAGTCCGAACTCCCCACGTATTTCAGTGAGTTCGAAAAGGATACGGGGATAAAGATTCAGTATGTGCGTCTGTCCGCCGGTGAGCTTCTCGCGCGTATACGGGCAGAGAAAGGCAATCCTCAGGCAAGCGTCTGGTTCGGAGGCTCGTACGACAACTTCGTCCCGGCGGCCAAAGATGGGCTTCTGGAAGCCTATCAATCGCCGGAGCTTGCGAACATCCCCAAAGTCTACCAGGACGCGATGGGCTACGCGAACCCCTTCTACGTCGGTGCAATCGGCTTTGCGTGCAACACCGACTGGTTCAAGAAAAGAGGACTGTCCTATCCGACCTCGTGGGATGACCTGTTGAAACCCGAATTCAAAAGTCAGATTTCAATGGCACATCCGAGCACCTCAGGCACATCCTACACTATTCTCGCGACCATCGTGCAGATGCGGGGCGAGGAAGGCGCGTGGAAGTACTTCACCGCGCTCAACCAGAATATCCGCCAGTACACAAAATCCGGTACCACCCCGCCAATGGATGTCGGCCTCGGCGAGGCGGCGATCGGCATCACCTTCTCGCACGACGGGCTGAAACCCGCATTCGAGGGATACCCGGTCGCCATGTCTTTCCCCAAGGACGGAACCGGCTATGAGATCGGCTGCATGGCACTTATTAAAAATGGCCCAGCCAAAGAAATGGCCAATGGCAAACTCTTTATCGACTGGATGCTGTCGAAGCGCGGCCAGAACCTGTTCGAAACTTCGAAATCCTTCAGGATTCCCGTGAACACACAGGCAACGCCGCCCAAGGGCGCGATCTCTGTCGACAGCCTCAAGGTGATCAACTACGACCCCGTCTGGGCTGGCAACAACAGAACTCGCCTTGTCGAGCAATTCAATAAGGTGGTCGCTGCGGCAAACAATTTGAAGTAACGCGGCAAAAGCGCATGCAAACCTGATTTTTGCGCGCTCACTTGCTTGAAAGAAAAAGCCGCCATAGGGACGGGCACAGTGTCCCGCGCCTATGGCGTGTGAGCGTGCCATGCATGTACATATGTGGACAGCAGATGCATATCGATTTCAGATTGCGTCTATATCTGCAGAGCAAAAATTCAAAAGGAATCCGGCACATTCATGAGAGAAAATACCCGCCTTTCAGTGGCACATCTTGTGCGTGACCCCGTACTGCTCTTCCTGGTAATTTTAGTATTTACGGGACTCTTTCTCTTCATTCTCCTGCCACTATATAAGATATTTTCTTATAGCATAACGACAAATGAAGGAAAGCTGAGTTTTCAGGCGGCGTGGGACATTCTTCGGTCCAGAACCTACTTGCAGCCGCTGAAAAACTCCATGCTTTTGGGGCTGACGACGGGCATCCTCGCGACAATCATCGGCTATGTGTTCGCCTACGCGCTGACGCGGGTCGACATGCCGCTCAAGGGCTTTTTCAAGACAATCGCGACGATCCCCATCATTTCACCGCCGTTTATTCTTTCTCTGTCGATGATTTTTCTGTTCGGGCGGAACGGGCTCATCACGAACAAGTTGCTCGGCATGGAGGACTCGAATGTCTACGGCATGCACAGCCTCGTCGTGGTGCAGACAATTTCGTTCTTTCCGATCGCGTACCTTACGCTGACGGGGACGCTCGCAAAACTCAACCCTGCCGTGGAGGACGCCGCGCTCAACCTGGGCGCTTCGCGGGGACGGATCTTCCGCACAGTCACCCTGCCGCTCTCGGTTCCGGGTATCCTGAGCTCGTTTCTCCTCGTATTCATCCAGTCCATGGAGGATTTCAGCAACCCGGCCGTCATCTCCGGGAATTTCTCGACCCTCGCGGTCGAGGCATACAGGACGATCACGGGCATGTACGATATGCGGGGAGGGTCTTTGATGGCGCTCATGCTGCTTGCTCCGACGCTCATCGCGTATGTGCTGCAGAAATACTGGCTCTCCGGCAAGTCTTTTGTCACGGTGACGGGCAAGCCGACTACATCGCGCCGGCAAAGCCGGGATCCGAAGCTGATGTGGCCGCTCTTCGCGTTCTGCATGCTGGTGTCGCTCACGATCATTCTCTTCTATGGGACAGTGCTCGTTGGCGCCTTTGTGAAAATCTGGGGCATCAACTTCAGTTTCACCTGGGCTCATTTCAAATACGTGATGACGCTCGGCTGGACACCTCTGCGCAACTCGGTTGTTTTGGCCCTGGCTTCGACGCCGATCGCCGGGCTCCTCGGGATGATTATCGCCTTCCTGGTAGTGCGCAAGGAATTCCCGGGCAAGAGGGCGATGGAGTTCATCTCCATGCTGACCTTCGCGGTACCGGGAACGGTGGTCGGTATCGGCTATATCCTCGCGTTCAACGGCAAGCCCTTCATGTGGACAGGCTCGGCATTCCTTTTGATCATGGCGTTCACGTTCCGGAACATGCCGGTGGGCATCGAATCGGGTACTTCAACGCTCATTCAGATCGACAGGTCGATCGAAGAGGCCTCGACGATTCTCGGCGCGACAGGCGCGGTCACGTTCCGGCGCATAAGTCTGCCGATGCTCAAGCAGGCGTTCTTCTCGGGACTTGTGTATTCGTTTGTGCGTGCGATGACCGCGGTGAGCGCGGTGATTTTCCTTATTTCGCCGCGCTGGAATTTGGCGACGATCAGTATTTTTTCACTCTTCGAGTCGAGCAAGTATTCGGACGCCGCGGCCTACATTGTGGTGATGATCGTGATTATCATTGTCGTGATTGGAGGCCTGAATCTATTGGTTGGACGCTTGGGCAACAGCGGTACGGTGTCGAGTGGAGGCAGCGGTGAGCGAGCGTGATTTCAGTGCAAGAAGTTCAAATGTTTCTTTACTTCATCTGACGAAAAGATTCCGGAGCCTCGACGGCTCGGGCGAAGTGACGGCCGTCAACGACATCAACCTGGAGATTCGGGCCGGCGAATTAGTGACGATCCTGGGGCCTTCGGGCTGCGGCAAGACGACGACGCTCCGCATGATCGCGGGTTTTGAATATCCCACATCGGGTTCGATTTTTATCGGCGGTCGGGATGTGGCCATGATTCCTCCGAACAAGCGCGGGCTCTCCATGGTGTTCCAGAGCTACGCGCTCTTCCCGCATCTGACGATCTACGAGAATGTGGCGTACGGCCTCAGGGTGCAGAAGCTGCCGGCCGCTGAAATTAAGGAACGCACGCAGCGCGCGCTCGAGCTTATGCAGCTGACGTCGATGGCGAAGCGGTTTCCGAGCCAGGTGTCGGGCGGGCAGCAGCAGAGGATCGCCCTGGCGCGCGCGATCGTGATCGAGCCGAGCGTCCTTCTGTTCGATGAGCCGCTCTCGAACCTTGACGCCAAATTGCGGGAATACATGCGCGACGAGCTGCGCAAACTGCAGAAGCGGCTCGGCATCACGAGCCTCTACGTCACGCATGACCAGAGCGAGGCCATGGCCATCTCCGATCGCGTAGTGATTATGAAAGACGGCTGGATTCAACAAGTCGGGACGCCACGGGAAATCTACGCTTTCCCTCAATCGAAATTTGTCGCCGATTTTATGGGTAAAGCAAATTTCATTAAAGTGCAGGTGCTCGGCATCGAAGGCGAAGCGGCGCGCATCGAAATCGAAGGCATGCGGTTTACGGTGCCGAGGGCGGGGAAAGCCGCGCCCAGGGCCGGTTCGGCCCTGCTGGTGGTCCGTCCGGAAGCGCTGAGACTCCTGCCGCTTTCCTCCGCACAGGGAAGCGCGGCGCTTAAAGGGCGTATTGACAGATTCACCTATTTCGGCAATATTGCGCGCTACGAGGTCTCTACGGAGAACGCGCCGCTTTTGATCGAGACTTACAATCCCGAGGCTTCATTCGTGTTCGAAGAAGGGGCAGAAGTCGGCATCATTATCGATTTTGAGTCGGCCCGGCTTTTGCCGGCCGAAGAACAGGAACAAATCTCATGAGCGATGCACAGCAGTATGATATTGCCTTTCTGGGCCAGTACACCAAGGATACTATCGTTACAAAAGATGGTTCGCGCGTCGTCAATGGCGGCGCGTACTTTTACGGCGCCTCCGCTGCCACATCCATGGGCCTCAAGGTTGCCGCGTTGACGAGGCTTGCCCCCGAGGACTTCTCGAGCTTCCGTTTCCTGCTCGAACATGATGTGCTCGTCAAGGCAATTTCCACGCAGCAATCGACCTGCCTTCAACTGCTCTATCCTTCGGGCAACCCCGATGATCGCATTCTCTCGGTCACCTCGGTGGCGGAGCCCTTCGAGCCTTCCGACGTCGAATCCATCTCCGCGCCCGTATGGTCCATCGGCGCCTCAATCCGCGGAGAAGTGAGTCTCGAGGTGCTCAAGGCAATCAAGGCGAAAGGTGCACGGATCGGGCTGGACGCGCAAGGGTTCGTGCGCGTGGTGCGCGATGGCCAGCTCGCGTACGACACACAGTGGCCGGAAAAGGCTGAAGTGCTTCAGCTCGTCGATGTATTCAAGGCGGATGTCGTCGAAGCGGAAATTCTCACGGGGACGCGCGATTTGTACAAAGCTGCAAAGATCCTTGCGAAATATGGCGTCCCCGAGTTTGTGCTCACGCATGGGGATGGCGTAGTCGTCTATGCTGACGGCTCATTCTTCGAGGCTCCTTTCAAGCCCGAGAGTCTTGTGGGGAGAAGCGGCCGGGGGGACACCTGTCTGGCTTCATATCTGGCCGCTCGCATCAGCATGAATCCGGAAAAGGCGACCTTCTGGTCAGCGGCCCTGACAAGCCTTAAGATGGAGACTCTGGGACCATTTGCCGGCACGCGCCAAGATGTTGAATCCGCGCTGCGCGAGCGTTACGGGAAATAAAGAGCGGCGATTCTTCTATACGGGGGTTCGCCATTCCCTCTTCGGTTGTGAAAATTGCACTGTCGTTTATTCTTGCGGGAGCCTGAATTTCAGGCGCTACGCTTCCAGGAGGGCGGCTGGGCAGCAAAAAAGCCGGGCTCATTCGGCATGGCCATCGATACACTGTTCGTGTTTATGCTTATGGTAAAAAGGGGCTTGGAAAAGCACTATTGACTGCTCTTGGGATATGGGCCACAGCAGCCTTCATTTTCATCCGGGCAATTCCGCCATTGAACGCGGCAGGTGCAATCTTGCTCTATATTGCGGTCGCGACTTTCACCCAGCAGGGACCATGGCTCGGCTCTCTTGTGGCCTTTCTGGCCTCAATTGTGTATATCGCACTTCTGAGCATACTTACCGCCAAGATAAACTGAAAACCTGAAAAAGCTCGCTAATTTCAGATTATATAAAATTGCCGCCCGAAAAAGTACATGATATGACGATATATTAGTATATTCTCTATATTGCCGCATTCGACAGAAGGCGTCTATATGACTATTCTTACTATAATTGTCATTATCGTTGTTTTGTTCTTCTTGGCGGGAGTACGCATTGTCCGCCCGACTCATCGGGCGCTGATTGAAGTATTCGGCAAATACCGCCGTTTCGCGGAGCCAGGTTTTCATTGGATATTCCCTGTCATAACCAGAATGTTCCTGGTCAATACGACCGAGCAAATGGTCAATGCCGAACCTCAGGAGATAATCACGAACGATAACCTGAATGCCAGTGTCGACGCGCAGGTTTATTTCCGCGTATTGCCCGACGAAAAAAGCGTCAAGGCTTCCCAGTATAATGTGAACAATTACCAAGTGCAGATCGTGAGCCTCGCGCGGACGACCTTGAGGAATATCATCGGTACGATGACACTCAAAAGCGCCAACAGCGAGCGATCGAAAATCAATACCGAACTCCTGCAGACCCTCCTCAAAGAGACCGAGAGTTGGGGCATCTCTGTGGTTCGCACCGAGCTGAAGGAAATTGATCCGCCCAAAGACGTCCAGGAGACGATGAACAAGGTTGTCAAGGCTGAAAACGAAAAAATTGCCGCGATCGACTTCGCGACAGCCACCGAGACGATGGCCGATGGCCAGAAGCGGGCCGAGATCAAGAAGGCCGAGGGAATCAGACAGGCCGAGATACTCAAGGCCGAAGGCGAGGCGCAGGCGATTCGTCTGGTCAACGAGGCAGCCAATCAATACTTCGTTGGCAATGCCCAGCTCCTGAAACGGCTGCAGACGGTCGAGGAATCGCTCAAAAACAACTCCAAAATTGTTCTTCCGACAAATGGTGAACTCGTCAATGTAATCGGGGATCTCGCGGGCGTTTTGCCACTGAAGCAGAATAAGCAGGAATAAGAATCAAAGCATGCTCCGACGACACGCTAAATAGCCGCGGAAAATGATGCTATCCACAGGAATTGATACCTGTTTTATGAAGTAACGGAATAGACTGCAGTCGTATGCGAAAAAGAGCAGCTACCTTCTCGGTAGCTGCTCTTCCGCACAAAATGGGTTACACGCAAGAGCCTTTCTTCGGCACGCATGTACCAAAGGTTCATGCGCTAATGTTCCATTACTTCGTAAGCACCATGTTGTCGTTCGTCACCGTGCCGATGTGCTTGAGGTAGGCAATGAAGACCTCGGCGTCTGAGGGGAAGTCATTCTGGGCCTTGCCAATGAGCATACGATAATCATCGCCACCATTGAACTCGAAGTTCAGCGTCGTAAAGACATAGTCCTTGTCCGGATCGACAGGCTGTCCGTTCACCATGATATTGGATACCCTTTCGCCAGCCGGTTTCGTGACATCAAGCGTGAAGGTCCATCCGGCGAGATGCGGGTAGCGGCCGTCAGGCGCGGGCAGCTTGCCGACGCCATTCTCGAGAACGGCTTTCAGCTCGGAACCCTTGAGTTTGCCGGTCTGGATATAGTTGCCGAAGGGCATGACGGTGTAGATCTGCTTCATGGTGATGTCGCCGGCGGGGATGGAGTCGCGGATGCCGCCGCCGTTCATGAGGGCGATATCGGCGCCGGTGACATAGAGCATGCCGTTGGCGATGAGCGTGCCGAGGTTGGACTGCTGGGTGCGGACGATTTCCCTCTTGCCTTCGAGCGCCACGGCAGTTTTGCCGACGACTTGCGCGAGCACGGCATCTTGAGCCTTCGTGAGCGAGTCGAGCATCGCGGCAATCTTCGGATCTCCCTTGAGGTCAGGAGAATTCTGTGGGGTAATCGTACGGGCAGTCTTGGAGATGATCTTGCGGTCCGGACCAACGACGACATCGACCACGCCGAGGCCTGAGCCATAAGAACCAGTACTCGTGATGAGAGTGTCCGTGGTGTTCTTTTTCTGGATATCAGCGAGCGTGCTGTGGCTGTGTCCATCGAGGATTATGTCTATCTGCGGTACGAATTTCGCCAGGGTGATCGAAGTGGGATCGCTCGAATCGTCGATACCGAGGTGCGACAGGCAAACGAGAACGTCATATTTGCCGGTGAGCTCCGCGACGACGAGCTTCGCCTCGACGATCGGATCGCCGAAGGTTACTCCCTCGATGCCTTTCGGATCGGTCTTGTAGGCAGTCTCCGGAGTCGCAAGCCCGAAGAACGCGACGCGCACACCTCCCATATCGCGAATATCGTATGCCGGAAAAACTCTCTGACCATCTTTGTACACGTTGGCAGCCAAAATTTCGAATTTCGCCATTTTGGAGAGCTCCATCAGGCGATCGAAACCGTAGTTGTAGTCGTGGTTGCCGGTGGTCATATAGGAGTATCCAAGCTCGTTCATGAGTTTTACTGCGGTTTCCCCCTTGTCAATATTCACCACGGGCAAACCATGGAATGTGTCGCCGACATCGACGAGAATCGTGTTGGGATTCTTCGCCTTGAGATCCTGTACCGCCGTGTATATCCGCGGAAACCCGATGACATCCTTGCTTTCAACGATGCGTCCGTGCATATCGTTTGTGTGCGCGAAGGTGAGTGTGACATCGCCCGGCAGATTCGCTTGCGCTGAAAGCGTACCAGTGAATGCTAACGTAAAAATCGCCGCCACAAGGACGGCAAATTTCCCAACTCTCTTTAACATCGCAAACCTCCTTGTTCAATTGATGCTTCTTGCAGCGAGGATATTATACCCTTCTCTGTACCGGCACACAAGCAAAAAGAGAAAATTGTTCGGCTTATAGATTTTCAAGGCCCGAAGGCGCTTTCTGGGGGAACATGGAATCAACGAAAATTAGCATCAATATTATTGCATACTGGTGTTGTTATAAAGTATATTTATACACTATATTCCGGTACGCAGGGCGATGAAGGAAGAAACTTGGATGCCTGTAGATATGTCTCAATCCAGTCATGTCCTCCTTGAGGTCAAAAATCTCTCGAAATCCTTTCGCGGACTTATGGCTTTGCAGAATTATAATGTACAACTGACCGAAGGCGAAATCCTCGGCATCATAGGCCCTAATGGTGCTGGCAAATCAACAGTGTTCAATCTGCTCACGGGACATCTCAACCTGACAAAAGGCAGTATTGTATTCAGAAATATCGACATCACGCATGCCGCGCCAGAAGAAATAGCCGGGCTTGGCATTGGCCGGACATTCCAAAACATCCGGTTGTTTGGCAGCATGTCCTGCATTGGCAACGTTATTGCCGCAATGCAAATGAAAGAACGGCAAAGCCTTCTCGGCGCGATACTCAATCTTTCTCATTTCCGCGAACAAGAGAAGAGATTCGCAATGCAGGCGCGCACGCTTCTTGCGCTTTTCAATCTACAGGAGCATGCAGATTCCCCCGCGCTGTCACTGTCGTATGGCGATCAGCGGCGCCTGGAAATCGTGAGGGCAGTCGCCCTGAAACCTCGTCTCCTTTTGCTTGACGAACCTACCGCCGGCATGAATCCTCACGAATCAGCGGAAGTGATCAATTTGATAAAACGCATACACGATGAATATCACCTGACGATTATTATAATCGAGCACAATATGCCGCTTGTAATGAAGGTCTGCTCCAGACTGCAGGTACTGAATTACGGTGAAATAATCGCTGAAGGAAAGCCTGAAAATGTCCGGAACGACCCCCGCGTCATAGAATCCTACCTGGGGAGGGTGGGCTAATATGCTTCAACTTCTGCAGGTACATACAAAATATGGTCAGGTTGAAGCGCTCGGCGGCATCAGCCTGGAAGTACAGGAAGGTTCACTCGTCGCCCTGCTCGGAGCAAACGGTGCGGGAAAGACAACCACGCTCATGTCCATCTCCGGGATACTGAAACCGTCTTCAGGGAAGATCCTGTTTCGGGATACAGATTTGACACAACTAGACACCAGAGAGATTGTCGGTCTGGGAATCATTCAATGCCCGGAAGGAAGAAGAATTTTCGGCAATCTGAGCGTGAAAGAAAATCTCAGAATGGGAGCGATTCGTCGGAAAGACAAACGTCATCTCGATCAGGCGTTTGCACGGGTATTTGAAATTTTCCCTCTTTTAAAAGAGAGAATGGCACAAGCCGGCGCCACACTGAGCGGAGGCGAGCAGCAGATGCTGGCCATGGGGCGGGCACTGATGGCCGAGCCGCATCTCCTGTTGCTCGACGAGCCATCGCTTGGGCTTGCTCCCATCATCGTCGACAAAATATTCGAGGTGATCCAGAGATTGAAACAGGAAGGTGTCACTATTCTTCTGGTCGAACAAAATGCCCATCTCGCACTTGAAATTGCAGATTATGCGTATGTACTCGAAAAGGGACGCATCGTATTGGAAGGTTCAGGGGTAAGTCTCCGCGCAAACTCTGATTTAGAGCGCAGCTATTTGGGCGAAGTGCCAGAGGAAAACCTATGAGCGCGGGCGAATACATTTCGCAGCAAATTATCAATGCAATCAGTATCGGAAGCCTGTATGCGCTGATGGCCATCGGATTATCGATGGTCTTTGGCATCCTGAGGCTCATAAATTTTGCGCATGGCGATCTCATCATGGTAGGAAGCTACACAACGGTGCTCCTGTTGTCGGGCGGAATACCTTTTGTGTGGGCTTCTCTGGCCGGAATTGCCGCAAGCACGATCATGGGGCTGTTGATGGAACGCCTCGCCTACCGTCCCATCCGGGGCGCCCCCGATGTTGCCATGCTCCTTACGTCTTTTGCGGTGACCATTTTCCTTGAAAATCTGGCAATTATTCTTTTCAAGGCGACCTCTCGCGCATTTCCTGTGCCGCCTGTTCTCAACACCGTGGTGAGTTTCGGCAACCTTCAAATCGCCAGCCTGAACATAATCTCGATACTGCTCACAATCATTTTGCTGATATTGCTCACGCTTTTCGTCACCAAAACAGAAACCGGCATTTCCATGCGGGCGGCCTCGCAGGATCTGGTGGCAGCACGACTCATGGGAATCAATGTCAACCGGGTGATAGCGGCGGCATTCGCAATAGGCTCATTCATGGCAGGCGTGGTAGGAATTCTGTGGAGCGCGAAAGTTGGGAAAATCGATCCGCTCATGGGATTTAATCCCGTGCTCAAGGCCTTTGTCGCCTCAGTCATCGGCGGTTTGGGAAGCATACCAAGCGCCGTGCTTGGCGGCTATGTGCTGGGCGCATTGGAAATTCTGCTGCAAGGGCTTTTGCCGGCAAATGTCGTCCCTTTCCGCGATGCCCTTGTGTTCTTGATCCTTATCCTGCTGCTGCTTTTCAGACCCAATGGCATTTTGGGCAGTACTGAGAAGGAAAAGATATGAGGCGAGATCGGTCGACGGCAATTGTTTCCCTTGCGGCCATAGGCATCACTTTCCTCGTGCTGTGGCTGCTGCATTCTTTCGGTGGATATTATATCGAGCGTATTGTCATCGGCATTGGCATCAATCTGATCCTGGTGATAAGCCTCAATCTCGCAAACGGATTTACAGGCCTTTTCTCGCTGGGCCACATCGGTTTCATGGCGATCGGCGCATACGCTTCCGCCATTCTCACCCTTCCTCTCTCTTTAAAATCGACGAATCTGCCGGATCTGCCTGTATTCCTTTCGAAAATTCAGATGCCCTTCCTGCCTGCGGTGCTCGTTGGCGGTCTGATAGCGATGGTCGTAGCCCTGCTGATCGGCCTTTCGCTCATGAGACTCACGGGACCCTATATTTCCGTCGCCACGATGGGTTTCCTGGTGATTGTACAGGTAGTCCTCACCAACTGGGACTCAATGACGCGGGGAGCAAGAACATTCGCGGGCGTACCGGAATATACCAATGTATGGAACGTATGGATTTGGGCCATTCTCGTGCTGTATATCGTGTGGCGAATAAAATTCTCTTCTTTTGGGAGAAAGATGATGGCGGCCCGCGACAACGAGATTGCGGCTCGCTCCCTCGGCATCAATGTGATGGCCTCAAGACTCCTGGCATTCTGCATCAGCGCGTTTTTTACCGGCGTGGCGGGCGCGCTGTGGGCACACTTCATCACTGCCTTTTCGCCGAAATCATTCTATTTTTCACAAACATTCTCCGTAGTGACAATGCTTGTGGTCGGCGGACTGGGATCTCTGAGCGGCTCTGTCGTCGGCGTCATGCTCATCACAATATTATCGGAAATACTGCGAAACGCGGAGCGCGGATTTTCCATAGGCCCCCTTGTGATACCGGAAGTGTATGGCGCAAGCCAGGTTATTATGGCGGTTTTATTTGTGCTTTTTATCGTGTTTCGGCCGCGAGGTCTTTTCGGCGACGCCGAACTCGATGTAAGAAGATTTTTCAAGAAAGAAAAGGAGGTATCAGGATGAAAAAGACAGTGTTGTTCTTAGCGGCAATTCTCGTCATTTTTCTCGTTTCCTGCGGAGGTTCGGGGAGCAAGAACATCAAACTGGGAATGCTGTACAACATGACAGGTTCCCAAGCTTCTTTGGACGGCCCTTCTTCCAACGGCGCAAAACTTGCGGCAAAGGAAATCAACGCGGCCGGCGGCGTCCTCGGCAAACAGCTGGAACTGGTCTCGTATGACGGAAAGAGCGATGCGGAGACGATCGGAAAAGCCGCGGCGCAGCTCGTGGAAAAAGACAAAGTCGTCGCCATGTTCGGATTCAGCGACAGCGATATGGTCATGGCGGCTGCTCCAATCGCCGCAAAAGCCAAAATCGTATTCATCACTTCCGGAGCGACATCGCCCAAGCTTCCATCTCAAGTGCCCGATTATCTGTTCCTTTCTTGCTTTGGCGACAACGTGCAGGCGGCGGCAGCAGCCGAATATTCCTGGAACACGCTGAATGCAAAATCAGCCTATCTGCTCATAGACAAGGGCATGGAGTATACGCTCCTGCTCGGCAAATACTTTCAAGAACGATTCACGGAACTGGGCGGCTCTGTGGTGCTCGAAGACACCTACCAGACTGGCGACAAGGATTTTTCCGCACAGATCACCAAGTTGAAAGCGCTGAAGCCCGCGCCCGACATGCTTTTCATCTCTTCGGGGCCGGATGATATCGGGACAATCGTGAAGCAGGTGCGCGATGCCGGAATAACAAGCCCGATTTTCGGCGGAGATGGCTACGACACGCCGCTTCTCATGGAAATTGCGGGCAAGGGCGCCAACAACGTCTATTACACGACACATTCCTTGATGGACAAGAATGCCGGCTCTCCGGAAGTACAGAAATTCATCGCCGCCTACGAGGCAGAATATAATACAGCCCCGGAAAACGCATTCGCTGGTCTTGGATACGACACCGTCTATCTTCTCGCCGACGCTATAAAGCGAGCGAATTCTGCCGACCCAAAAAAAATCCGCGAAGCTCTTCAGACCACCAAGGATCTGCCTGGTGTCACCGGCTCCATCACCTTCGAACCCGGCAGCCCGATTCCTCAGAAAGGCGTGGCGATCATCGAAATCCAGGATGATGCACTGAAGCTCGCTGCAGAGGTGGTTCCTGAGAAGGTCCCCGCCCCCTGATGAACATACGGAGGTATGAAGGCAATGAAAAAAAATCCGCTTGAAATCCAGCATCTTACGACGAGCGACTATAAAGCCGCGCCCTTCGACAAGGTCATCTTGCCTCTAGGATCACTCGAAAGCCATGGCGGGCACCTGCCCTTCGGTACCGATGCCATAACTGCCCACATGATTGCGCTCGACATCGCCGCGAAGGTTCCCGGAACCGCCGTCCTTCCGGCGATGCCGTTCGGTGTAAGCGAGCACTACAAAGAATTCCCCTTCTGCATCTCTCTCCAGTTCGAAACGGAAATCGCCCTGATCCGCGATGTGCTCGAATCCATCTACCGTGAAGGCATCCGCAAGGTGTTCATCATGAACGGGCACGACGGGAACATTTCCCCTATTGAGGTAGCGTCGCGCAGCGCGAAGGTGGCGCACCCGGATTTTAAAATTGTTTCTCTCGATGCATGGTGGGTGCTCGTCGGCAGTTTGGTCCCGGAGGGATTCTTTGAAGTGTGGAACGGCCTCGGTCATGGCGGCGAAGGCGAGACTTCCATCTGTCTCGAATTGTTCCCCGAACTCTGTGAAATGCAGTATGCAAAAGGGGTTACGCCAAAACTGCCGCCCTACGTGGACATCAAATGGCGTTTTTCGGAGCTCACCAATACCGGCGCCTCGGGAGACCCCACAAAAGGCTCGGCCGAAAAGGGCAAGACTATGCGAAAGGTCCTCGTCGACACTGCGGTGAGTATTCTGAAAGAACTTGAAAAAAAAGGATGGGACTATCGCTCGGACGAAGTGAAATAAGACACACACATCCCGTTCAAACATGAGCGACATCCGGTTCTTTTATATCGCTCGAAGCCAGGCCTGCATTTTCCGGCCTGGCTTTTTTATCATCGCCCCAATTTCTTTTTCATTTGTCTTTTCATTAACTTACTGATATAGTCAAATAGTATGACACAGCAGATAAAAAGGACCACACGAGGGCTCTCAAGGCGCACGGTACTGATTTCAGCGCTTGTGGCGCTCGTGCTCTCCATTATCATGAATGGATATTTCTACAGTCTCGAGGGAGCGCGGGGGCTGTATGTATGGCATCCGCTTCTTGCACTGAAAGTACTGCTTTTCATGGGGCTCGGGCCGATTTCGCTCGCAATTGTGGCGCTGCCGCTCGAAAAGCTCGCAAAAAAGTGGGCCATGCGCATGGTACGATGGTGTTCTTTTATAGGCTCGATACTTGTGAGCGTGGCCTCAATTGCACTGCTGGCTTTCCTCATAATCGTCCCAAGAGTGGGTCCCCTTGAGCCTGCGCGGCTTGATCTCATCAACCCGTCGCAGGGAATTCAGTCACAGGAAGTGCAGATGGAGGCCGGATTCAGCGCAGGCGGGGTAAAAGACAGCGCCACCCAAAGTCCGGAGGCGGAGGACGCACCGGGGGCTCTTTCGCCGCTCGACCGACCACTTCTGCGCCTCTCATTCTCCTCCGATCCGCACTGGGGCGCCGATACGGCGAATGCGACCGCGCGTACACAGGTTCTAGAGGGAATCGCCGCAAGCAAACCTGATGCCTTCTTCATGCTTGGAGATACCGTGGAGACTGGCAACAGCGCGACCCAGTGGAACCTTGCACTCTCCGACCTCGAAGCGCTCATCCCGAATGTCCCTCTGCGCCCGATTTTAGGCAATCACGACGCGCTTTTCGGTGGTCAGTACCTCTATCGCAAGGCATTCTACCCAAAAGACTTCTCGAGCGATTCAGGCTCGCCTTACTATTGGAGTATCAACACGGGATCGGCGACGATTGTCGCGGTCGATCTCCCCTGGGGCACCGAAATGTTTGGCGCTCGACAGAAAGCCTGGCTCGAAAAGACCCTCGCTGCCGCCGATCCCCGCAGGCCGCTCATCGTGGTCTCGCACAGCTATTTCTATGCCTCGGGCTACGACGACCCGGATTTCGGCACGCCCTGGTACGATCATTATCAGAATATTCCGGCGCTCGTGCCGCTCTTTGAGAAATACGGAGTTGACCTTGTCATCTCTGGACACAATCACTACCAGGAATTGCTCTCACACAATGGCGTGACCTATGCCATCGTCGGTTCGATGGGCGGGCTTCCCGATCCTGAACCGAGCCATCACTCGCCATATTCAAAATGGATCGATGTGGGAGGCCATGGCTGGCTCGATGTCAGTGTACTTCCCGGGCGCCTGGCGCTGACCTTCCGCAGCGAAACGGGCGAGGCGCGGCAGCGCGCGACGGTCGGATATTGAAAGAGCGCCGTGTCACGCGCTCGGCGTGCATGGCACGGCGCCCAACTTCAGAAACCAAGCTCTTCCCCGACAATAATCACGGTAAAATCGCTGAGCGAGGGCTTGCGTTTAAGGATGTGATAAATCCTGCAAATTCTCGTCGGGAGAGCACAATCGGCGCAATAGCCCGAGGTTACGCAGGGATTCGGTTTCTGGAGCCTGATATTGTTGATGGGGGCCGCGTACGCTTTCAGCCGCTCATAGGCTTCGTCGAGGTTCGCGACGACTTTGTTGATGCCGGCGACCACCACATTTTTCTTCGGGCCGAAGCTGAGCGCCGCGACGCGATTGCCATTGCCATCGACATTGAACAAAAATCCTTCCATCGTAACGGCATTCGCGCTCGAGATGAAAAGGTCGCAGGTGAGCTGGGCGCGAAGAATTTCCGTCTTTTCTTCGGCGCCGAGGCCGGGCTTGTTGTGATCGAGTATCACCGCACCCCTTGAAGCGGCCAGTTCCTGTATATTCATAGACTTTACCGTAAAGGAACCACCAAAACCGACTTTCGCGCCGGCGTGCACGAACTCGAGCACTTTTTCCGCGGCAAGCGCGGCAGTCGGTATATAAAGGGCATCGAAACCATTTTTCTTAAGCGCAGCCACAGTCCTTTGGCCTCGCGCTTCGTACAGCTTTGCATGGAATTCGCTCATTATTCTTCCTCCCCGAGTCTGAAAAAAGTAATGGATATTTGTATTGTGCATGCGAATTCATATTTGTGCAAGTTTAAAGTCGCGCCTTATGATCGAGAATCGTTCTGAGTTGCCCGTCAGCCGCCCACACCGAAAAAGATCTTCATGGCAGATCCTCCTCTTCTACTTTGAATTCACCATCTGCGCCGGCTGCTGCGTCGCCTCGATCGCATCGCGCCACAGACTCCCTTCGGGATTGACCTGCTTGCGCTTCGACGTCGCCGCCTGGATCGGGATATGGACGAATTCGTTGTTGACAAGCCCGATCAGCATTTTCGTCTTGCCCGCCATCGCGGCGTGCACCGCGTTGTTGCCCAGTCGCTCGCAGTACATCGAATCGATGGGCTCAGCGATGGCCGAGCGGATCATGTAGCTGGGGTCGATGTATTTCAAATTGATGTCCATATGCTTCGCGTCAAAATAGACTTGAATCTGTTCTTTGAGATAGAGACCGATATCGCCGAGCTTCCTGTTGCCCGAAGCGTCGTAGGCGACCGTCTGATTGAAGAAATGCTGCCCCGCGCCTTCCGCGACGACGATGACCGCGTGTCCGCGCCGCGCGAGCCGCCTCTCAAGCATGGTGAGAAATCCCTGCGGTCCTTCGAGATCGAAAGGAACTTCGGGAATCAGCACGAAATTGGCCTCATGGACCGCGAGCACGGTCTGTACCGCGATAAAGCCTGAATCCCTCCCCATGAGCTTCACAAGTCCGATGCCGTTGATCTGGGAATGCGCCTCCATATGCGCGGCCGCGACCGCCTCGGATGCCTTCACCACCGCGGTATCGAAGCCGAATGTCTTCTCGACGAATTCGATATCGTTGTCGACTGTCTTCGGGATGCCGACCACCGCGATCTTGAGCTTTCGCCGATCAATCTCCTCCGCGATGGCGAGAGCCCCCTTCTGTGTGCCGTCGCCTCCGATCGCGAAGAGCACATTGAGATTGAGCTGTTCTATGGTATCGACGATTTCCGGCGTCCGGTCGCCTCCCCCGCGCGAAGTGCCGAGGATCGTGCCTCCGATCTTGTGGATATCATCGACGACATCCGGATCGAGCGGTACAACCTCGAGCCCGTAATCGGGCAAAAACCCCTTATATCCATACCGGATGCCGGATATTCTCCGAACGCCGTACAGATGCCAGAGACTTCTAACGATCGAACGGATCACATCGTTCAGCCCCGGGCAGAGACCCCCGCAGGTGACAATGCCCGCGTGGACGTGCGATGGGCTGAAATAGATTTTCTGGCGGGGACCTGCGACTTCGAGCAACTGATCGCGGGTCAATGGCCGTTGATCTGCCGGCCGCTCTTCGGTGGACGCCCTCAGATCACGCTCGATGTTGTAGCAGATGTATCGACCTTCGCTCACGAAAACCGGTTTTCTTTCGCCCGGCTCGCTCGCCAGTCCCAGAGGTGATTCCACGGCGCACTTTCCAAGAGTCTCAATAGTAAAATCAGGCATGTTCTCCTCCCGGCAACCATAGATTAGCAGGAAACGCGCGGCTCTGCACAGAGGACAGAACAAGCGCTTGCTGAGCAGCATCCCCCCAGTCTTTACAAATAACGCTGCCGGTCTCCAATACTCTGCCGAGTCAAATCCCCGCTTTCACATCGGACCATGATACAATAAACTTCTATGGTATGGATAACGAATTGCTGAGAGCCTCAGTCACTGCCAATGCCGAAACCGACTTTTCAAGGTCGAGTGGCCCGGGTGGCCAGAATGTCAACAAAGTCAATACAAAGGTCACTACCCGCATCAGAATTGCGGCGATTGAAGGCCTGAGTCCGTCCGAGCTGGAACTCATGCGCACGCGGCTCGCGAACCGGATCACCACCGAAGGCGAGCTCGTCGTCCAGGTGCAGGAAGAACGAAGCCAGAGTATGAACCGCGAAAAAGCGATTGAAAAGCTCATCAGTCTTGTAGCGCGCGCCGCGAAAAGGGCACCGCCCCGCATTCCTACCAAGCCTACAAAAGCATCAAAGGAAAGAAAACTCGCTCACAAAAAAATCCGGAGTTCAATAAAGAAAAACAGGCAGAGCCCTCCTGTCGAAGGCTGATGAAACGTCGATCGATAGCCGATCGATCGCTGAACCGCCTCTGCGTCATTTACAGAATATCAAGGATCTCTCTGGCGTGGTCCGCCGGGTCCACCTTCGGAAAGACTTTTTTCACGATGCCATCTCCATCGATGATGAAGGTGCTCCGGATGATGCCGAGGAAGGTCCGGCCATACAGCTTCTTCTCGCCCAGCGCGCCATACGCTTCGATCGTCTTTTTCTCAGGGTCGGACAAGAGAATGAATGGCAGATTTTTCTTCTCCGCAAAAGACTTGTGCGATTTTTCCGAATCCGCGCTCACCCCCACGACCTCGACCCCCCTCTGTTTGAACTCAGCGTAGCGATCGCGGAAGCTGCAGGCCTCGGTTGTGCAGCCGGGGGTGTTGTCCTTGGGGTAGAAGTACAGCACGAATGTCTTGCCGCGAAAATCCGAGAGGGTCCAAGTCTTGCCATCTGCATCTTTGAGCGCGAAGTCCGGCGCTCGTTCACCTTCCTGAATCATAGTCGCTCCTTTTTGTGCATTCTCTTCTGCTTTCAATATAGCGAGAAGCTGCGCCGCGAGCAAAATCGCGCTTGCCCGCCCCGCTCCCGTCCTTGCCGATTTTCCTGTCTGCCTATAGAATAAGCGTATTATGCTATTCGAACAACGGACAGTCACCTGTGGCGAGCTTCGCGCCGCCGACATCGGAAAATCAGTGGTTCTCAATGGCTGGGTGCACCGCAAACGCGATCACGGCGGCATCACCTTCGTCAACATCCGCGACCGCTACGGCGTCACGCAGGTCGTCGTCGACGCGGACTCCGCACGGGAGCTTCTGGATACCGCCGCCGAGCTCAAGATGGAATACTGCCTTTCGGTCCGCGGCACCGTCCGACCGCGCCCCGACACCATGGTCAACCCCTCGATGCCGACGGGTGAAATAGAAGTCAAGGCTGAAAAAATCCAGATTCTCTCGCGCTGCGCTCCCCTCCCCTTCATGATCGATGAGCAGACCGACGCAAAAGAGGATATGCGCCTCACCTACCGCTACCTCGACCTGCGCTCCTTCTCAATGCAGAAAAAAATCCGCCTGCGTCACGAAGCGGCCTTCGCCGTGCGCGAATACCTCGTCGACAAGGGCTTCTACGAGATTGAGACGCCGACATTCATCCGCTCGACGCCTGAGGGCGCCCGCGACTACCTTGTGCCGTCGCGGCTCTATCCAGGCAAATTCTACGCCCTGCCCCAGTCGCCCCAGCTCTACAAACAGCTCCTCATGGTGTCGGGATTCGACAAATACTTCCAGCTCGCCCGCTGCTACCGCGACGAGGACTCGCGCGGCGACCGACAGCCGGAGTTCACACAGATCGATATCGAGATGAGCTTCGTCACCCGCGAAGACGTGCTCACGCTCGTCGAAGGCATGATGGGGCACCTGTTCAGGAAAACCCTCGGCGTCGGGCTGCCCGCGCAGTTCATCCGCATTCCCTACGATGACGCGATGGACCGCTTCGGCACCGACAAGCCGGACCTGCGCTTCGGCATGGAGCTTCTGGATTTCGCGCCCTATGTAGACAACGCATGTTCCTTCCAGGCTTTCCACGACGCGGTCGCGGAGGGCGGCGCGGTCAAGGCCCTCGTCGTACCCGGTAAGGCCGACTACTCGCGCCGCCAGATCGAGGAGCTCGAGGCCAAGACAAAAGTGTACAAGGCCCACGGCCTCGCCTGGATGAAGGTGAATCAGTCCGGAGCGCTCGAAGGCGGCGCCTCCAAATTCTTCTCCGAACCCGCGCGCATCGTCCAGGGACTCGGCGCGAAGCCGGGCGATCTCATCCTCATCGTCGCCGACAAGAAGAAAAAAATCGCCTGCACCGCCCTCGGCGCCGTGCGCTCCCAGCTCGGCAAGGACCTCGGCCTCTGCGACCCCGCCGTGTTCGCCTTCGCCTGGATCGTCGACTTCCCCCTCTTCGAGTTCAACGAGGAAGAAAACCGCTGGGAGGCAGCCCACCACATGTTCACCATGCCCCAGGCCCAGTACCACGACAGCCTCGAAGCCGACCCCGGCGCGGTCAAGGGCGACCTTTACGACCTCGTGCTGAACGGCTACGAAATCGCCTCGGGCTCCATCCGTATCCACGACCCCGAACTGCAGAAGCGAATCTTCCGCATCGTCGGCATGACCGACGAAGAGGCTCAGCGCAAGTTCGGTTTCCTCCTCGAGGCCTTCAAGTACGGCCCGCCCCCGCACGGCGGCATCGCGCCCGGTTTCGACCGCCTCGTCATGCTCATGGCCGGCGACACCTCGATCAAGGAAGTCATCGCCTTCCCGAAGAATTCCTTCGCCGTGAGCCCCATGGACCAGTGTCCGAACGATGTCGACGAGCGCCAGCTCAAGGAGCTGCACATTTCGATCGTCCAGGACAAGTGAGAAGCAGGGAGTCGCATCGCACATATGCGGGCGGTTCCCGTGGGTTCTGTTCTTTTGCCCAAGCCATTCTAAATATTTCGGCGCTGCGATCCTCAACAGCGCTACTTTTTTTGCAGCCCCGCCTCTTCCGGCGGCGCTTTTTTTGCGCCGCCACGCGCCTCGCTTCTTCTTTAAATTTTTCCCTATATAGTATATAAATAATATTATATAAATAATAATATAAATATAAAAATAGAATTATATATTGCATTCTTTCAAAGTCCTGCTATAATAATACCCGGTATCAATCTTTGAGGAGGGATCTATGGCAGAAGTTGAAGAAATACTTGAAAAAGATGTTTCCCGTCGAAGTTTTTTGAAGACCACGGGCATTGGGCTCGGTGTCGCTGCGGGTGCCCTCATGTTCGGAACCGGAATCGCGGGGGCCCAGACGCAGGGCGGAACCGTCGCCGAAACGCCGCTTCCCTATGCCGACCTCGATCCGGAAGAAGCACGCATTCGCGCCCACGCGGCATATTTTAGAGCTGGCTGTGCGTACGCAACTTTCTATGCAATTCTCTCGATGCTCCGCGACAAAGTCGGCGGCCCCTACAACCAGATTCCCCTTCGGATGCTGGGATACGGCCGGGGCGGCGCGGCAAGCTGGGGAACGCTGTGCGGAACACTGAACGGAGCCGGAGCGGCCATCAATCTCGTCGCATCCGATGCCGATACAAACAAGCTTCTAGGCGACCTCATCGGCTGGTACACCATTACCCCCTTCCCCTCACAGGAATCCGACAATGTGGCAGCCGTAAAAGGCTATACATACGATGCAAAGGAATATGTGACCGCGGCGCTGCCGACGAGCGTATCCAACTCGCCTCTCTGCCATGCCTCCGTGACAAGCTGGATCAACAAATCCGGATTCGCGGCGTCCGCGCCCGAACGCGCAGAGCGCTGCGCACGCCTCTGTGGAGACGTCGCCGCCAAGGCAGTCATGATGCTGAACGAGTGGAAAGCGGGCGCCTTTGTAGCGACTTTCAAGGTCAGCGACGAAACCGCAGGCTGTCTCTCATGTCATAGCTCCGATCAGATCGGCAAAATGGCCTGCACTTCATGCCATGAGCCTCATTGATAGGGTTTCGGTTTTAGAATGCAAAACCATGAGCGGGGTAGCGGCCCCGCTCATTTTTTGAATGAGGCGCCATGAAATCTTCCTTCGATAAAGTCTATGATGCGCTGCGCTCGATAAAACTCGCGGCCGTACTGCTCGTGCTGCTTGCGCTTCTTTCGATAGCCGGCGGTATTATCCCGCAGGGAAAAACAACCGGCTTCTACCAGCTCCATTTCCCCGGGGCGGGCTCGAGGATAATTCTGGCGCTCGGTCTTGATCACGTGTTTTCAAGCCTCTTGTTCCTGCTTGTCGCGGCGGTCTTCGCGGTGAACCTGACCGTATGCACCTTCCACAGGCTCACTGGTGAACTCTCCAAACCGCGCGGAAAAAGGCGGCACGGGCCGGACATTCTTCACCTTGGGCTCATCATTTTGATGTTCGGCGGCATCCTCACCGCACGCACGCGCACCGAAACCCTCATCAATCTGCGCAGGGGGGAGTCGGCAGATCTGCCTGATGGTGCAAAAATTGTACTTGTCGATCTGAACTACGAACAATATCCGGATGGAAGGCCGAAATCCTGGGAATCCACGGTCGTAATTCACAGGGTATCTGCTCCGGCCCCATCCGCCGCCAATACACCCGCTCCTTCCACGCCTGGGGGGCTTCCTCAGTACCTTATCAAAGTCAACGCTCCTCTGCGGCTTAAGGGTTATTCGATATACCAGCAGAGTTGGCATACTGAAAAGCAGGTCGTCCTCAAAGACGCAATGGGGATGAGCTTCTCCCTGGAACCGGGCATGCGCGGTGCCACGAAAGACGGCTTTGTCCTGTTTATGGCGCTGGACAACCCCTCCCTCGGGGCCGCTGTACCGGCCTCGTCCACGCCTGCCACTTCGTCCGCTCCGGCGGCCTCGTCCGACCCCCTCCCCCAGAGCGCCATTTTCCTCCTCGAAGAGCACGGCAAGCGCACGGTGTCAAAAGCGGCCCCCGGACAGGGCATCGGTCCTTTCACCTTTGATGGTTATATCGATCAGTCAGTCTCGGGCCTCGCCGTCGTGAGCGACAGGGGCTACCCCTTCGTCGCGGCCGGCTTTATTCTCGTCATTCTCGGGGTATTCATGACCTATATCCGCAAATTGAAAGGAATGCTTGCATGATCGCGACCATTGCATTTGGATTGCTCATTCTGAGCCTCATCATTCAGATCGTATATCTCTTCAAAAAAGAAGGCGGACAGGACGTCATTTCGCCATGGCTTTCGCTTGCGGCGGGAATTCTTTTGCTGGTGGAAATTGTGCGGCGCAGCATCGCGATTCGCTTTGTCGCACTCACCGGTATGTTCGAATCACTGATTTTTCTGGCCTGCTTTTTGGCGCTCCTTATCTTCGCACTTCGATATTTCAAAACAACAAAAGGAAATAGAGTCATACCTTTCGGCGCTACAATCATTGCGGTGATCTTCCTCGCGCTGGCAAGTTCCCCGCTCGCCCCCTCCGAAATAAAGCCGCCCGTGCCCGCACTTCAGTCAGGCTGGCTCGTGCTGCACGTCTCATTCACCTTTATCGGCGAAGTATTCTTCACTGTCGGATTTGTGAGCGCAATCTTGCAGCTCACCACAAAAAATGAAGAGAAGCGCCAGAGCTACGATCGGCTGACCTACACGAGCGTCGCGGTCGGCTACCCCATATTCACCGCGGGCGCCCTCATCTTCGGCGCGATCTGGGCAGAAAAGGCATGGGGCGTATGGTGGAGCTGGGACCCGAAAGAAACGTGGGCGCTCATTACCTGGCTCACGTATACTGCGTACCTACATTTCAGGCTTGTGCGGAAGAGCACGAGCAACCTGGTACCCGCGCTCGTCATTGTCGGGTTTGCGATCGCGATGTTCACGTTCTTCGGCGTAAACTTCCTGCTCAGAGGCCTGCACAGCTACGCGTGAGCGAGCGTCTATTCTCAGCTCTCTTCCTCGATTACCGTCCAGCGTCCATCCGAGTACTTGAGCCGGGCTGCATTCATGTCGAGGATGCGGCCATCCTCTCCGGCGATCCGTATTCTGCTCGAAAGTACATTGACCTCGATCACCTTGAACAGAGTGCCGTCGTAGGTGAAGCGCGTGCCTTCATTTGGAAGCTCTCTGCGCGCATCGCGGTAGAATTGGTGTTCATAGCTCAAACAGCAGAGAAGTCTGCCGCATGGCCCTGAAATTTTGAGAGAATTGAGCGAAAGGTTCTGGTCCTTCGCCATCTTAATCGAGACGGGATTGAGCTTGTCTGAGAGCCCGTGACAACAGAGAATGCGCCCGCACACGCCGCAACCGCCTGTGACACGCGCCTCATCGCGTACGCCGATCTGCCTCAGCTCGATGCGTGTATGGAAAACGCTCACCAAGTCCTTGACCAGCTCCCGAAAATCAACGCGGCTCTCCGCGGTAAAGAAAAACAGAATCTTGCTGTCATCGAGCAGGCAATGTGCCGAGACGAGTTTCATAGGCAGACTGTGCGCCTCGATGCGCTCACGGCACTTGATGAAGGCCTCTTTTTCGCGTTCGAGGTTGTCGAGGTAGCGGCGGTAATCATCGACCGTCGCGGGCCGCTCGATGAGCACAAGTTCGTCCGCGTTCACTGCGGAGAGCTCCCGAACCACGCCCAGCACTTCCACAAGGTCCCGTCCATATTTTGTGGGTGCAATGGCCAAAGATCGAGCAGGAATGACAAAGTCCCCGGCCGCAGCAGATGCTTCCGAAGAGACCTGGTCTGTCGGCTCAGCCGATGATGATGCCGCATCAAGCGCCGGGCGCGGACCGGCGAGCGCTCCTTCAAGGTCGCACTGCTTCATAAAATGTGCGCTTTCGTCGGATGGCGCATAATACGCGTGGAAAGTTTCGCTCGAGTGCAGCGTTTTAAGCCGATAGATAGGCTGAGGCAGCTCTTCGGCACTTGTGCCCCGCGGCTTTGCCGCGTGAGGGGCCTCAAATTCCTCTTCGTGGAGTATGTCGAGCATATCCTCCGGCAGAGCTTGATCATTATATTCATCAGACATTGTATTCTCCTACGTTATTGCACCCGGTTGTTGCGCGAGAATCTCCCCTTTACGAGAGCCCCGGATTCCATGACAAGAAAATCGCCCGTGCAGTCAGCCTGAACGCGCGCGGTCCCGGTATAACGCACTTCATGCCGTACGACCGCGGTGCCGCCGAAAACGCCCGCAACCACAAGGTCACGGGCGCGGATATGTGCATGCACCACCGCATCTTTTGAGATTATCACAGAAGCGCCGCTTATTATATCACCCGAAAAAGCCCCGTCGATGCGCACCATTCCCGGAGCGTCGATTTTCCCCTCAGCCACGACGCCTTCGCCGATCACGCAGTCGGAGAAGTCTCTCTTATTCATGGTATTCCTTGCGAATGCTCAAAAAGCGCAGAGGATCGATGAGGCTCGTTCCCAGATACACTTCATAGTGAAGGTGGGGGCCGGTCGTCTTCCCCGTATTGCCAAGGTAGCCGATCACATCGCCCTGTGAGACACGCTGGCCTTTCTTCACCGCGAAACTGCGCAGATGTCCGTAGCGTGTGGTGAAACCATGGCTGTGCTGGATCGTGACCGAATTGCCGAGACTCGCATCATAGTGAATATCGATCACCTTGCCGTCGGCGGTGGCGAGGATGGAGTCGCCCACCCGGTTTGTCGAAATGTCGATACCAGTATGCAAATACCATTGCCCCGTCGCAAAAGGATTTTCGTTCTGGCCGAAGTACATCGTGATATGGCCAAGGTCTCCTTTCACAGGCCAGATGTTCGGCACTTCCGTCATGACATCTTTCTGGCTCGCAAGCACATTTGCGATATCGTCGAGTGCAGGCAAGCTCTTGTCGAGCGCCCCGGCAATCCCATTCAATCTGAGCACATCGCGGCTCACCGGGTCATCCGACAATTGCCCGGAAATGAGGTCGGCGAGTCCCGCAGTCTTAAGAGTATCGCTCGTATTCTGCTGGACATCAGGTTTGCCTTTGCTCTGCGCGATGTCCACAACCTGGCCGAGCTTTTCCTGAAATTTTGCCGTCTCCGAGAGCAGATTTTCGGTGGATTCGCGCATCTGATCGATGTTCTGACGGGCCTTCGTCAGCTGCGCATCGAGCGAGGCCGCTCTCAATGCCGTTGCGCCATATGCCGACAGAGAAAATACCGCCAGTCCCACAAAAAGAACCAGGGCGATCCCTATCGCGATGAAAGAAAATCGACTGATTTCGAACCTCCGCGCCGGCTTTTCACTTTGAGGAATCAGCGCAATGACAAAGCGGGCCCGTCCCCACGAGAAAAACCGCCGGATCGCCACGCGTACCACGTCGGCCCCGCCTGTTAGTCCCTGCACCAAACGTGCATACCAGCGTTTTTCCGTCTCTTTTAAACTGCGTAAGCCTTCCGGCACTTTGTTCGCTCTCCTCGACGATGCGCGCCCGATTATCGTCAATCCAGTCAGTAAATGTAGCATTGTCGGGCGCAAACTGTCAAACCGACGCATTGTCTCATCGAGAATCTAACCCGAATTATATCCAGCATATGGTCTGGAGGCAGAATATGGGGCTCAGTATGAATGAATGGCTAGAAATTATAATAAGGCATTCCCGATTTCCAGAACCCCTCGGGTATTTGCTGGAGCCTGGAGAAGAGAAAGGCCATCGTGCGCAGGTCGGCATTATGGCCTTTTTATGTTTTTTCTTTAATATCTCTTGATTGTTTCAATCACTTATATATATTTTTACATCAACGCAGTCCTTCGATCATCCGCGATGGCCATAAGGCCCAATGGTGCTGCAGATCAGACCATGAGGTGATATTTCTAAGGAAGGGATTTGGCAAGGAGCAACGAATGGCAATCATTGAAATTCACGATGTGAAGAAAAACTACCCTCTGGGGAAGGTCGAGGTCCAGGCCGTAAAGGGTGTATCGTTTTTGATCGAAAAAGGCGATTTCATCTCCATAGCCGGTCCTTCAGGTTCAGGCAAGACCACCATACTCAACATGATCGGACTCATCGACAAACCCACGGCCGGCGAAGTGATCATCGACGGCAAGGCGACTTCGGGACTTTCCGACAAGGAGCTGACCCGCTTCCGGCACGAGGTGCTCGGTTTTATCTTTCAATCGTTCAACCTGATCCCTGTCCTGAACGTGTGGGAAAACATAGAGTTTCCCCTCCTCCTTGGGAAAACGCGAATTACGAAAGAAGAAAAAAACAGCTGGATCGATTGGCTCATGGCCGAAGTGGGGCTCACGGAATGGAAGACCCACAAACCCAACGAACTTTCGGGCGGCCAACGCCAGAGGGTGGCCATTGCGCGCGCCCTTGTGACAAAGCCGCAGATAGTCCTGGCCGACGAGCCCACCGCCAACCTCGATTCCGCGACAGGCGAACAGATCATCGAGCTCATGAAAAAAATCAACCGGGAACTGGAAACGACATTCATTTTCTCCACTCATGACGCAAAAATCGTGGAAATCGCCGACCATATCATCCGCCTCCGCGACGGCACTGTCACGGAAAACCGGAGGAGAGGCGAAGACGTGGCCGCCAGCGCCACCACAGTGGAGGAATGACAACCATGCCGGTTACATTGAGAATGGCGTTTCGCAATATATTCGAACACAAATCCAAAAGCCTCATAATAGGCACTTTGCTCGCGGTGGGAGCCCTTATCCTCGTGCTGGGGAACTCCTTTATCGACACCTCGGAGGCCGGGATCAAAAGAACGTTCACCGACAACTATACGGGGGATGTCTTCATTTCCGGCATTTCAGAAGATGGAGACGTTTCACTTTTCGGCGTGACATCGCCAGGAGGTCTTTCTTCGACCCCCACCATTCCCGACTATGAAAAGGTGCTGTCGATGGTGAGAGAATCTCCTCTCACGTCGAAAGCAACGGGCATGGCGACAGGCTTCGCCCTTGTCAGCAAAGAGGAAAATAACGAAGCCCCCAACCAAGACAGCCAATCGGATACTTCAAATATGGCAATCCTGTTTCTTTTCGGCATCGATGCCACTGAATACTGGAATGTGTTCAACTCGACCGAGATAACGGCAGGGAAGCTCTTGGAACCGGGTCAGACGGGCCTCGTCGTAAGCGACGCACATCTTGCGACAATCTCCAAAAAACTGGGAAAAGAAGTGAAGATAGGAGACAAAATCCTCATCCAAGGAATTTCCTCGGCCGGCTTCCGGCTTCGCGAGCTTCCTATCGTCGGTACCTACCACCCCAAGAGCGAGAGTGCGATGCCGGAACAGATGGCTTTTGTCGACATTGACACATTGCGCGTCATGGCGGGCATGACCGTCGGAGCGAACGAAGCAATCGACCTGAAGGCATCGGATACCGCCATGCTCAATACCGAAAACACCGATGCCCTCTTTGGAGACGATCTCCTGGAAGCCGCTCCACAAAAGAGCGGATTTGACGAAGCCAAAATCAAGGCGCAGTTGGCCGACACCACGGCGCGCGTCAGAGCCAACACAGCGGATACGGGCGCCTGGCAGTTCATCGTCGTAAGGACAAAAAAAGCTTCCGATGCATCGGCGCTCATAAAATACCTCAATGACAGCTTTCAAAAGGAAGGCATACACGCTGTTGCGGGAAACTGGCAAAAAGCCGCGGGACCCTATAGCCAGTCGGTCGATGTCGTGAGAACCGTCTTCACCATTGCGCTCATCATTCTGGCAATCGTCGCGATCCTCATTATCATGAATACCTTCGTCATATCGGTGATCGAAAGGACGGGCGAAATAGGCACCATGCGGGCCATAGGAGCTGACAAAGGCTTTATTCGAAAGCTCTTCAATGCCGAAGCCGCCATGCTTTCCCTGGGGTTCTCGACCATCGGAGCGGTTCTGGCAACGCTGGTTGCGGCCGTTTTGCGTTCGCTCAAGATTGCGGCCGGCAACACCTTTTTCGAGATTCTTTTCGGTGGCAAGTATCTTTCACTGGTCGTAACACCCGCAAATTTCATCACGGCAATCGTTATAATGCTTGTCGTGGGTTACCTTGCCAATCTTTATCCTGTGTCCGTGGCGCTGAAGATACAGCCGGTCAAGGCAATGCAGAATGAATAGGAGTCAGCAACAATGAACAAAGTTATTCCACGGATTGCACTGCGCAATCTTTCGCGACAGAAAAAGCGGAATATTCTCCTGGGTGGGGCGATCGCTTTCAGTATAATGATAGTCACGCTCGTAAACGGCTTTACCGGCGCCTTCATCGAGAACGTGTCCGAAAATTTCGCCTATCTCATGGCCGGCCATGTCTTCATCCAGGGTTCGGAAAGGACAGCTTCGGGCAAAAAAATCTCGGCCATACGCGATGATTCCATAATTTTCGACGCCATCGCCAATTCGGGCATAAAATACAAAACCGCCACCCGATCCAGCGAAGCAAGCGCCACCCTTGTTTTCGAGGGCAAGAGCACCAGTCAAAACCTTACGGGCTTCGACTTGGAGAACTCCGGTTTCCTCAGGGAAAGGCTTGTGCTCAAACAAGGCACATGGGACGCCGTCAAAGCCCCCGACGCTCTCATCATTTCCGAAAAAGTGGCCAAAAAGCTGAATGTTCTCCCCGGAGACAGAGTCACCGCCCGGCTCCAGACGGTGACGGGGCAAAACAATATCGCAGACTTCACCATAGCAGCCATAAGCGTCGACTCGAGCATCATTGGATCCGCCATGACCTATGTCAATCTTTCCTATCTCAACGAGGCAATTGGGCTGAAGCCAGATGAATACACATCGCTGAACCTCATGCTCGACGACCTCAAGGATTCAGCGCCTTTTGCGGACAGGCTTTACACTTCCATGAAGGGTATGGGCCTGCAGCTTTTCGACAGAAACCAGAAAAACGAAAGCGGCTCTACAACGCCGTTCCAGGCAATGCTTCAAAGTCAGAACAAAGAAACCTGGGAGGGCGTAAAATACCGCGTCTATACCATCGACGACGTCCTTTCGCAGGCAAAGCAGATCGTCATCGCCCTCGACACCGCCAGCACCGTCGTGCTCATCGTGCTGTTCACCATCATCATGATAGGAATCGCCAATACCTTCAGGATGGTCATGTATGAACGAATCAAGGAGATAGGGACCATGCGCGCACTGGGAGTCCAGCGAGGTGAGATCCGCTCCCTCTTCCTCTATGAGGCGCTCTTCCTCGCCCTCGGAGGCGCCCTTGCGGGCATTATCCTAGCCCTTCTGGGCATGAACATTCTCCAGCTCATCAATTTCGGAATGGACTCCCCCGCCTTTCTCATCATGAAGAACGGGCACCTCTCCTTCTCTTTGCCGCCGCTCAGGGCTATCGGCAACATCGCCATCATCGCTGTGCTGACGCTGGTTTCAGCGTTCTTCCCGGCCCGGGCCGCCGCAAAAATGGAGCCGGCAGAGGCCTTGAGGACACTGAAATGAAATCACTATTCCACGCTAGCCGGAGTGGCATCTCGTCGCCAGCCGGTATATTCCAGAAAAAAGGAGACTATATGCATCCACCAATCCGCTCATATGGAAACTCGCACAAAAGCCGATACACGGTCCTTCTGCTGTTGTTGACTCTCGCATTTGCGATCCCGTTGTCCGGTTTCGCCCAGACCCTGTCCATACCCGCCGCACAAAAACTCGTCAAGGAACTGGACGATCAAAGCAATTTCCCCGGCAAGGACTACACGGCTCTCTTCACCATCGTCTCCGAGAAGCCGGGCGAAAAGCAAACCGTCACCCAGGTGCGCACATTCAGGCGCGATACCAAAAAGCAATTCACCTTCCTGGTCATGTTGCCCGAAGTCAACAAGGGGCAGGGATTGCTTCGCGAAGGTGACAATATCTGGTTCTATGACCCGACAAGCCGCAAGTTTACGCATTCGTCGATAAAGGAAAACCTTCAGGACACCGAAGCCAAGAATTCGGACTTCACCGCCTCCTCCCTTGTGGACGACTATACCGTCAACGCCATATCCGAAGGCACGGTCGGCAAATATCCCGTATGGGTGCTCGATCTCAAGGCGAAGACGAACGAAGTGTCCTACGACCGTGTAAAGCTGTACGTGCGCAAGGACAAGGCCATGATGCTCAAGCGCGAAGACTATTCGGTCAACGGCCGACTCATGAGGACCTCCCTCTTTCCCAAATATGTCGAACTTGAGGGCAAGCTTATAGCCTCGCAGATTCTCATTTTGGACGAAATCAACAAAGGCGAGAAAAGCCAGATAACCTTGACCGAGCAGTCGGTCGAAAAACTGCCCGACAAGGTATTCACCAAGGCCTTCATAGAGCAGGCCAACAGCTAGGAGATTCCAATTGCCTCACGGCAAAGGAGTGAAAAACATGAGCGTGCGTTCCACCCGAATGAGTGTTTTTGTTTCCCTTTTTATTGTCCTCGCGGCTTTCATCGTCCAGGCCCAGGATTCCGGCTCCGACGCCAACCTCGACGAGCTGTTCGGTGGCGACATGGTGGAGAATCCGGAAAATGTTCCAGCGCCGACACAAAACCCCGTTACCGCGGCGCTGGCGACCGAAAAAGTGCGGATAGGCGGCTCCTTCTACGGCTCTCTCGAGGCTGCGGCAACATGGCAGGATCTATGGGGCGGCGGATCCGATCTGTTTTCCGCCGACACCACGTCGCTGGATACGGTGCTGAAATCCACCGTATTTTTCGACGCGCGGCCCAGCGAGGATTTCCGCGTCTACGGATCCACAAAAGTGGCNNATCGCGGTGCCCAACATCAAGGTGTTCGAGCTGTTCTCGGACTTCTCGCTGAATGACCAGGTTTTTTTCCGCTTCGGGAAAAGCACGGTAAAGTGGGGCGTGGGTTATTTCTGGAGCCCCGCCGACGTAATAAACCTCGAACCCATCAACGTTCTGGACGCGACCGCGCAGAGGGAGGGGCCCATCAATTTCCGCGTACACATACCCGTCCTCGGCACGCAGAACAACTTTTACTTGTATGCCATTCTTGACGAAGACAATGTCGACTTCTCCACTACGGCGCTCGCGGCCAAGGCCGAATTCCTCCTCGGCAATTACGAGCTGGGCACGGGGATCTATTACCGCAACGATACGGCGGAGCGCGCCATGCTTACCCTGACGGGGCCGGTAGGCAATTTCGACGTATTCGGCGAAGCCATGCTATCGCGCGGCAGCGCCAAGAGCTTCGTGACGGATATTGCGACGACGACGCCCTACACCATCACCACATCGACCAAGGCCGATCATCGCAGCAGTCTTTACTTCTCGGCCAGCACCGGTTTCATGTATTCGAGCCCAAAAGACAATTTCACCGCGATCGGCCAATACTATTACAACGGCGAGGGCTACTCCGAGGCGGACAGGAAAGGCCTTATCGCCGACGCGAACACGGTCATCGCCGCCCTCGGCGCCACTCCCACGGCCGCACAGTACCAGCAAGCCCTTGCGGGCCTGATCTACGGCTCGGGCAGACACTACGCGGCCCTGAGCGTGACGCAGGACGAGTTTTTAACAAAGGACACTTCCATCTCACTTTTGGTTCTCGCGAACCTTTCGGACGGATCGGGCTTTGTCAGGCCTTCCATCGCCTGGCAAGTGGTCGACAACTTCAAGTTCAGCCTAAGCCCGACGTTCATTTTTGGAGGGGCCGATACCGAATATTCCATCCTAGCGGGAGGCGATACGGTATCCGTATCGCTGGGAGCGATCGTCAGCGGCTCATTCTGAATGCTGCAGGATAAGCGGAAAGGGAAAACCATGAAAGTCCATCCAAGTACCGACAAGCTTGCGCTCATCGACCTTTCCAGGATTGGGTGTGCGCCCGGCATCCGCAATGCCCGGGCGTACATTCACTTTTGACTCGAATTTCGCTATATTAGAAACGAATAACCGGACAATCGGTTTCTTCTTCAACACCAGCTTTTCAGGAGTATTATACATGCCAAATTACAGTTTTAAAACTGAAGTGAACCAGCTTCTCGACCTCATCACACATTCGCTCTATTCGCACAAGGAAGTGTTTCTGCGCGAGCTCATCTCAAACGCCTCCGACGCGATCGACAAGCTCAAATACCTCACCGTCTCGGACGACGCGTTCAAGACCCTCAATTTTGACCCGCGCATCACGGTGACTCTCGACGAAGACGCCAAGACCATTACCGTGTCCGACAACGGCATAGGGATGGATGAGCAGGAGCTCTCTGAAAACCTCGGCACCATCGCGCGCTCCGGCACAAAAGCCTTTCTGGAACAGCTTGGCGAGAATGAGCGCAAGGCGTCGAACCTCATCGGCCAATTCGGTGTCGGATTCTATTCCGCCTTCATGGTCGCGGACCAGATCGAAGTCGTGAGTCTCAAGGCGGGCACGGACAAAGCCTTTGTCTGGAAAAGCGACGGCAAGTCTGGCTTCGATATCGAGCCCGGTGTGCGCGCCGGTTTCGGCACCGACGTCATCCTCCACATGAACGACGAAGGCATGGAATATCTTTCGCGCTGGAGCATTGAAGAGCTTCTGAAGCGCTACTCGAACCATATCGCCTGGCCCATCCACCTCGTTTCCAAAGAGAAAACCTACGCCAAAGATCCGGCCAAGGCAGAATCGAAGACCGTTGACGAGCAGGTCAACAGCGCAAGCGCGCTCTGGCGCCGACCCAAATCCGAGCTGACCGACGCGGACTATATTGGTTTCTACAAGTCCCTGACCGGCGATGAAAAGGACCCTCTTCTGTGGATCCACACAAAAGCCGAAGGAACCATCGAATACAGCTCGCTCCTCTACATCCCCTCGCACCTGCCCTCGGACCTCTACATCCCGACGCGCGAGCAGGGCATCAAGCTGTATGTGAAGCGCGTCTTCATCACCGACAGAGAGCTGCAGATTCTGCCGGCCTATTTCCGCTTCGTGCGGGGAGTGATCGATTCGGAAGACCTCCCGCTCAATGTGAGCCGCGAGATGCTGCAGCACAACCGCGTGATGATGACCATCCAGCAGGCCACGCTCAAAAAGCTCCTCGGAGAACTGGAGCAGCTCGCGACCACCAATGCCGAAAAGTTCAAAACCTTCATTTCGCTCTTCAACGTCCAGATCAAAGAGGGCCTTCTCTCCGACTGGACGAACCGCGAGCCGCTCCTGAAGCTTGTGCGTTTCAAAAGCACGGTGGCCGAGGGTTGGACAAGCCTTGCGGATTACAAGGCACGCGCGGGCGAAGAGCGCAAGACGATCTATTATCTCACTGGCGAAAACGAGACCCGCCTGCGCGCCTCTCCGCTTCTCGAAGTGTTCAAGGAGAAGGGCATCGAAGTGCTGCTCGGCACTGACGAGATAGACGAGCTTGTCTTCAGCGGCATCGGCGAATTCGAAAAGATGCAGTTCAAAAGCGTGCAGCAGCTCGATGCCGAGGACGAGCTTGGCAAATCCGCGGGCGAACACCAGGACCGCGGCGAAAAAGCCGTCAAAATCATCAAGAGTGTGCTCGGCGGGCGCGTAAAGGACGTGCGGCTCTCAAAGAGGCTTGGCAAAAGCCCGTCCTGTGTCGTCGTGGATAAGGATGAACCCACGCCCGCCTATAAAAAACTCATGGAACGGCTCACGAACGAGCCTGCGCCCGAATCCAAGCCGATCCTCGAAATCAACGCCGAACACGCGCTCGTCGAGCGGCTCGTCGCGCTCGACACCCGCAAAGAGTTGAGCGGCGGCGACATTGTCACTGTCCAGGAACTCGAAGACATCGTCTATGTGCTCTTCTATGAGGCCCTGCTGGCCGAAGGCGAACATTTCGAGGTGCCGCAGGATTTCTCCGAGAGGCTCAACAGGCTTTTGGCCAAGGCAAATTGAGATATCCACGCATGCCCGGCTATGATCGACCCGATTACTGGACCTTGCGCGCAAAGAAAGAGGGTTACCCCGCGCGCTCGGTCTACAAGCTCGAAGAGATAATGCGCAAATTCGGCCTCTTGAAGGTGCTGGACGGGCGGACAACGGAAGGAGGGCCCGATCAGATTGCCCGCCCCACGCGCCCCCGCCCCTCCATCCTTGATGTCGGCGCCGCGCCAGGCTCCTGGAGCCTCTGGCTCTTGCGACAGATGAAAGGTGCGGGGCAGCTCGTCGCGGTCGATATTCAGGACCTCGGCATTGCGCCGCGCGACGCGAATTTTTCCTTTTTGAAGGGCAACATACTGGACGACGCGGTGCGCGCCGCCTTGCGCGACGCGGGGCCGTTTCAGTTGATAGTCTCGGACGCCGCGCCGGCGACGAGCGGTAACCGGCTCGTCGACCAGGCACGCTCCGAAGAGCTTGTGGAAGCGGTGATGGGACTGGCCCCGGAAGTTCTGGCGCCGGGCAGCGCTCTCATCATGAAGATTTTTCAGGGCGGAGAGGAACGCCGCCTTCTTTCAGAGCTTCGCGCACATTTCGCGCAGGCGCGCACTTTCAAGCCGGAAGCCTGCCGCTCCGAGTCGTTCGAGACATACCTCGTGGCGACGGGGTTTGCGCGACGGGATTGACGGGATAAGAGACTTTGACAGGATAAATTCATGGATAAAGGCAGGATTCACGGGATTTTTATTTTTGGGAAGAAAGAAACCGCGGGCCTGGCTTTTCCCCCAAAAAAGGCCTTTATCCACTACCTCCTGCAAAATCCTGTCATCCCGTCGGAAATCTTATCAAGTCCATCCTGTCAAAACTCCCATCCTATCCAACCTATCGTATTCTTTCCAACATTCTATTGATTCTTATTTCAGGGTATCTAATGAAGCGTGTATCGTTTGAGTATCCCGAGATCGATTCTCTCCAGCTTCAACAGAGCTTGAAGGATTACGCGTTTTCGCGTGACAGGGTTACAAGGCTCCTCCGTATGTGTCGCTGGAATACGCGCTGCGGCACCACAACCTCATCCCGGAAGCCGTCCGTGTGGTGACCTCGATCACGACGGGTCGGAGAAAGTGTTACCGGACGCCTGTCGGCGACTTCGATTATGTCCACATGCCACAGCGATTTTTACCACTTGAATTTTAGCAATATCCGGTCATTGCTGGATTCCTGCGCTCGTCGCTCTATCATCTCGCTCCGGAAATTCATAGCGAAGAAGGCAAATCATGGCTGATACCCTCGCGTTTCTTGTTGAAAAGCGTCATCCTACAAGCTTAGAGGAGTACGACCAAGCCCTGCGCGAAGTCATCTGATCCGCTCATTCCATCTGCCGCATGCGCTCTACGAGCGCCGCGCGGTCCGGCATCGTCTTCAGAAACGCCACGAAGTCCTCATCGGACGCAAGCCGCGCGATTTCGGCCAGAATCTGCAGATGTCTCGTCTCGTCCGCCGCGAGCACCAAAAAGAGCGTATGCACCAACTGGCCATCCGGCGCTTTCCAGTCCAGTGGCTCAAAAAGATATGCCACCACGACAATATCCTTCTGGAGGCTCTCGCTGCCGAACTGTCGCACATGGGGAATCGCGATCCCATTGCCGATCGCCGTGCTCATCACTTCTTCGCGCCCAAGAAGGGCATCCAGAAGAGCGTCTCTATCGAGCCCCTTTGGCAAGGGCAAAGCGCGCAGGAGTTCACCCAGGGCTTTCGGCATGCTCTCCGGGTCTACGAGGTACCAGGGATCATACTCCGCAATGAGCTCATCCAGCAACATCTGCATAGTATGTTATTCTACAGTCTCAGAGAACAGAAAGGACTCTCCATTCTCGAGTACAACTCTCACTTCATATGAGATTGGTCTTTTAATCGGCCGCTTGCCAATAAAGACCAGGAAATAACTGCTTTGACCGGGATTCTCGGTAAATGCGAAATCGGGGATCACCGTATCTTCAATTGTTCTCTTCCGCCTCTCATACTGGGCGGGGTTAGGACCGCCTTGATTCGACACGATATCCCAAAAATGAATGAACTCTTCCTGATTATAGGCGACAGGAGCGCTCACATCCGGCGCTGCCCTCGAATCAGCTTCCACCCTGATCCGTGTTTTCTCCTCTAAATTGAGCGATATCTTTACAATATAAAATTCGTAGAGTTTTCCGATAAATACGATATTGGGCTCTTTGAAGGGATTTTCAGCGAAACTCGCGCCATATTTCGACAAATCTGATTCCTGAACATGCGACATCGAGACGCTTGGGATGCTCGCATCGTAGCCTTGAGTCGTAGCGCACGAGCCTAGAAGCAAGCCAAACAGAACTCCGCCAAAAACAGTGAATAAAGCCAGTCTCTTCGCTTTCCCTTTACTAAGAATCATATAATTCCTCAACAAATCCAAAGTATAGCCCTATTTTATATTCCAGAGAAAACGCTGTCTACGGCAGGCGTGGTGCGTCTCAAAATAAAAAAGGGCACATAGTCCAGACTATGTGCCCACAATCATTCGGTTATGAATCTGAAATGTTCAGATTAGAACCAAACCTCGAAATCGAAGGGGATGGAGAAAGTGGTGGAAGCGACGTCATACTTGAGACCGACAGTCATGGCGCCCTGTGCAAAGTTGATCACGCCATATCCCTCGGCTGCGAAGCCATTGTTTCCGTACCACGCATCGCCATTGTCNNGCGTCCGCATCGAGAGCGAGGGTCAGCTTGTCTACGAGAGAAGAGGATGCAGCGGTCGCATAGATATAGCTGTTGGCCGGGGTGTTGCGGAAGCCGAGTCGTGCGGTTACGCCTTTGACTGCGAGCACATCCGCGCCAACCCAGAATTCGTCGCTGGTGCCGAGGTATCCGCCGACGACCTTGGCCACATCCTTTACGGTGTAGGAAAGACCAACGTTGGTATTCTCAAACTTGTCGAGGGTGGAGAACACACCAAGTCCAACGCCCATGTAGGAAACCTGGCCCATCATACCATTCTGGACGTTCGCCATGCGGGTGGAGAAGCCGTTTCCATCGATGTATGAGGTAAGGCGCGCACCACCGGTCTCGCGGAGTCTACCGGCGAGCACTTTGAGCTCGGGCAGGACCTGATAGGACACAGAGTAATTTCTTACCTGTTTGAAAATATCTTCGGCTCCCACTACTGTCGCAGAAAATCCCACGCCGCCAGATGAATAGTTGTAATAGGTCTCGCTGTAGAGCGTCGGGCCCGCGCCATCCATAAAATCGCCATAGGAATCCAGGTAAGCGCCAAATGTCGCAACGGCTTTCTGATCGTCAGCAAATACTGCACCGACCATCGCCAATGCGAGAAGCAGAACGATTAGCTTCTTCATGTCTAATCCTCCTTGAAAAGTAGATCAGGGCCTTGCCAACGGCTCGGGTATCCCCTCTCTAAGTTCATTCAGAAGTATATATCGGCACTTTTTGTACTGTCAAGCACATTTGATTCAAGTTTTTTCATAAAATATTCAGATTGTTTCATGCCAGATGGCGCATGTATGCAAAATACGCGCCGCAGCCAAAATATATATTCATATTCGGCGCATTCTTTCCGGCACTCGGGAGAACTCTGTCTCCTCCCACAACCGACTGTGCTTGAAAACTGCTGCATCACCTCCTTCGCTGACGTACCTCTATACTCTACACCTATTATCGGCACCAAACGGACAAAAGTAAAGTGCATCTTCGCCTTCCATTACGGAATACGCGCAACAATATCCCTAAGCCAGGGTTTTTTCTCGAGATCGCGCTGCAGGCCCTCGGCGCGCGCTTTATTCGAATAATCGCGGTTCTCAAAGGAATAGTGATAGTTCGTGTGCACATCGTACGTTCCGTTGATAAGCGCTACCGTGTCCTCGGTCATGACGAGCTCTTCATCGGTAGGGATGACGAAGACCTTGACTTTCGAGCCGGGGCCGGTGATGTCGAGTTCGGCGTTGCGGCACTTTGCGAGCGCGTTCTTTTTCTCGTCGACGACGATGCCCAGCTCTTCGAGCCCCTCGGTCGCCAGCTTGCGAATCTCCGGGCCCATTTCACCGACGCCTGCCGTGAAGACGAGGGCATCGACATGGCCGAGGGCGGCATAGTAGGCACCGATATATTTCTTTATGCGGTAACCTTCTACCTGCTGAGTGAGCAGCGCGACGGGATCGCCCTTTTCGGCGGCGTTCTCGACGTCGCGGCGGTCGGCCCATTTTGTTGAGAGGCCGAGGACGCCCGATTCCTTGTTGAGCTTCTTCTCGATTTCGGCGGCGGTCATGCCGGTTTTGCGCATGACATGGAAAACGATTCCCGCGTCCATATCGCCGCTTCTGGTGCCCATCACGAGCCCCTCCAGCGGGGTCAAACCCATCGAAGTGTCGAAGGAACAGCCATTCTTGACTGCGTTGATGGACGAGCCGTTGCCGATATGGGCGATGATGAGGTTCGTCTCGAAGGGATCCTTGCCGAGGAGCACGGCCGCGCGCTTCGCGTTGTAGAGGAAGCTCGTCCCGTGGAAGCCGTAGCGGCGGACCATGTATTTTTCGTACCACTCGCGGGGAAGAGCGTACATGTAGCTCGACGCCGGCATGGTCTGGTGCCAGGCGGTGTCCATAATCGCGCAGTGCGGAACATTGGGGAGGATGCTGGTGGCAGCCTCGACGCCCATGAGGTTGGCGGGGTTGTGCAGGGGCGCAAGGTCGTTCAGAGACCTGAATGTCTCGAGGAATTCTTCATTGATAATAGAGGATTTCGCAAATTTCGAGCCGCCGTGGACCATGCGGTGGCCAACCGCCTTGATCATCGACAGATCAGGAATGACACCGACTTCCGGATCGGTGAGGGTTTTCAGGATGAGCTCGATGGCGACCACATGATTGGGGCACTCGTGCTCGACTTCGTAGTCGGGTCGACCGCGCACCTTGTGGGTTATGAATGAACCGCCAATGGTGACGCGCTCAACGATTCCATTTGCGAGCACATCCTTTTTATCCCAATCGTACACTTGGTACTTTACGGAAGATGAGCCGCAGTTGAGGGTTAAAATGACCATTTCAGAACTCCTGGCGAGAAAAATAATGGTGTTATTGTAGCACTGAACGCAAGGGCGCGCAAGAAATTGGCCGCGGCCGGCGAAAAAACCCCTCCGCGCCGACCCATGTCCGCCTTTGCGCCTTTTACATCATCTGCACGGGGTCGATGTCGATTTCGAGATAGACTGATGAAATTGGGCTGATACTGCGTCTGAACACTTTTACAAAACGCTGCAAATGAGAAAAACTGTGGGCACGGAAAATGAGCTGATAGCGGTGATTGTCCGCGACAATGGCGAGAGGGCATTCGGAAGGACCGAGCACTTCAACATCTGCGAACAGGGCTTCCCTGGCAAGGCGGTGGGCGACAGCGGCACACTTTGCGGCGGTTTCGCGGGCATCGCGGTGCGATTTCGAGCGAAACACGATGCGGCACAGGCGCGTCGCCGGCGGAAATTCGAGCTGCCGGCGCGCTTCGAGCTCGCGTTCCAGAAAGCCGGGGACATCGCCCGCCGCCGCCATGCGAATGATGGGGCTTTCGGGCTTTCGCGTCTGAACAAAGACAAGTCCGTCGGGGCGATGGCGCCCCGCCCTTCCCGCAACCTGCACGATCAGCGAGAAAACCCGTTCCGCCGCGCGGAAATCGGGCATCGAAAGCCCCTGGTCCGCCATCAGGATGCCGACCACGCGCACGCCGGGAAAATTGAGGCCTTTGGCGACCATCTGCGTGCCGACGAGAAGGTCGATTTCGCCGCGCCTGAACGCGCGGAGCGTATCTTCGAGCTTGCCCTTTGTGCTCGCCGTATCGGTATCGAGGCGGGCGTGACTTATGTCGGGAAAATGCTCGTGCAGTTCTTCTTCGACACGCTCGGTGCCATAGCTCGCCCAGACGAGGTCGAGCGAGCCGCACTCAGGACACGCGCCCGGCTTGGATTCGCTGTAACCGCAGTAATGGCAGACGAGGCGGCCACTCGTCTTGTGATAGGTGAGCGGCACGGAACAGTGTCTGCAGAGGACTTCGGCGCCGCAGGTCTGGCAGATGAGCGTGCGCGCAAAGCCGCGGCGGTTCAGGAAGAGGATGGATTGGCGGCCCGCGCTCTTCGCGTCGCGGAGAGCCTGGGCGAGCTCTTCGGATATGAGGCCCTGACGCCCGCGCATGTCGATGATGTGGATGCCCGGAAAGGAGCCGCCCGCGGGGCGATTCGTGAGGCTGAAGCGGCGCATGCGGCCGTCCGCGCAGGCCTGCCAGGCTTCAGGGGAAGGGGTGGCGCTCCCCATGACAATGCGCGCTCTGGCGAGGCGCGCGCGGTGCATGGCGACCTGGCGGGCGTGGTAGCGGGGAGTGGTGCCGCTCTTATAGCCCGTGTCGTGCTCTTCGTCGATGATGATGAGGCCGAGGCCGGAGATGGGCGCGAAGACGGCACTGCGCGCGCCGACGACGATGCGCGCTTCGCTCTTTGCGATGCGGCGCCACTCGGCGAGCTTGCGCGAGGGCGTGAGACGCGAGTGAATTATGGCGCATCGGGCGCCGAAGCGGGCGCGCACATCCTGTTCGACCTGACGCGTAAGGGCTATTTCAGGCACGAGATAGAGCACGCCGCGGCCCTGGGCGAGCGTGGCTTCGGCGAGCTGAAGGAACACTTCGGTCTTGCCGGTGCCGGTCGGCCCGTAGAGATAGAACATTCCATCCGGCTCGGCGAGAATGCCCTCGAGGGCAGCATTCTGGCCGGGAGTGAGAACGAGCGGCGTACGGCTCATCTCAACCTCGTCGAATTCTTCGGCAAGCTCTTTGGGTTCGCGGTGGGCGGAGGGCAGCATGGCGGAAAGTGCTTCACCGAGGGAGCAGTGGTACATCGCGGCGAGCCATTTGCCGAGTTCAAGCGTCCCGGGGTCGAACAGCGGTTCCGTATCGACAACCCGCAGAATATCGCGGATTTTGTCCGGGGCAAGGCACGTAAGGTCCAAAGGAAGGGCGCTCACAGGCTTGTTTTCGGTAGAAGGAGCTTCGGCTACTTCGATCACATAGCCGGCGGCTTTCGGCCTTCTTCCAAGCGGGGCTTCCACGCGCATGCCTATTTCAACGCGCGCTGACTTGGGATTCCGGTACCAGAAAGTCTCTTCGAGAGGAATCGGATAGGCCACGCGCACGAATGACGCAGGCATTCTGTTACTCCCCGCCCTTTGAAGTCTGGGCTGGGCCGTCTGCCGTACCATCCATGAGGGCGCGGAACTGCTTCAAGTCTTCCCATGCGGGACGCTTGAGGCTCGCATCGCGCAAAAGTGCCGAAGGATGAAAGGTTATTCTGACAGGAATGCCTTCAAAGGCAAACGTGCGGCCCCGGAGCCGCGAAATCGCATCGTTCACTTCAAGAAGACTGTGCGCGGCGGTGCGTCCGACGCAGAGGATGAACATAGGCCTCAGTATTTCGATTTGGGCACGGAGGTAGCCGATGCAGGCGTCGCGTTCGGTCGGGGTCGGCTCGCGATTGTTGGGGGGGCGGCATTTGACGATGTTCCCGATATAGCAGTTGGTTTTGCGTGAAAGGCCAATGGCCGCGAGCATTTTATCGAGGAGGTTGCCCGAGGCGCCCACAAAGGGCAGACCCTGGCGGTCTTCTTCCGCGCCGGGGCCTTCGCCGATCACCAGCACCTGGGGATTGGTGACGCCTTCGCCGAAGACTGTGCGCGAGCGGGACTGAGAAAGGACACAGGCTGTACACTGGCGCACGCGCGCTTCGATGTCTTTGAGGCGGGCCTGGCGATCTTCATTTGCGAAACCAGTCTCATCTTCTGCGCTGGAAGAGTCGCCGAAGGCTGAAGTTCCCTCTTCGGCTTCGATCTGGCGGCCGCTTCGAAAACCATAGCGGAGAAAATCTTCAATCAGCAGAAGGTCTTCCAAAAATTGCCGGGGCTGGCTGGCAGCTCCTGGCGCGCTTTCAGTTTTAGCGACAGATTCTTGAGTCGCTTCTTCTTTGGCGACAACTCCCGGGCCACGGCTTACTTCTTCATTCATACGCATACGGTATCATCATTCGACTTTAAGTTCGAGGACGGCCGGCTGTTCAAAGCGTGGAGAAGAGACCGAAATGCGAACCCGCCCCTTTTCCGCACCACCCGCAACCCAAAATGCGCTGGCTCCGCCGACAAGCGCTCTCTGCGGTGGTCCGATCAACCGCGCCGGCCCTTCAACCTCAATTGTATAGGGCTCGAATACAAAAGGCACGATATTGTCATATTGATCAAGCGCCTTGACAACGACGCGCGTGCTGGCCCATTCTTCTTCGTCCCTCGCATCGAGCCTGTTCGCGTCGGCCTCAGCCACGAGCCTTTCCGCCGCGCCATCGGCGCCGAAACCGCGCTCGGCGACCTCTTTGCCGTCGAGAATGCCCACAAGGCGAATCTTTTCGTCCGCGGAGCCCCAGCCATAGCGCATCACGAGCTCCTCGAGCTTGTGCGTGCTGAGCTTGTGCCTCAGCATAAAAAAGCCCATGCCAAGCCTTTCCCATATGTTGAGACGGGCTGCCCCTACAGCCATCCCCCTGCCGGCAAGTCTGCGGAACAACTTTGCGTCCCGCCGTGACCATCCCTCGGCCGCAATTCGCTCGCCGATCAGATCATCGATGACGACAGGCGGGTGCGGCAAATTCGCGAAATGCGCTCTATCGGGGAAGAATCGCGCGATATAGGCTCCGCCCCGATACACGTCAACGGCGTCACAATTGGTGAACACATGCACAGGAAGCATGTAGCCGGCATTGCGTTCACCTTTGGCAAAACGCGAGGCAGGCTCAAGTACGATGCGCTCGGAAGGCGCCACTTGGCTCCCGTACACGTAGGCCGCGTACTTCGGGATGCGGAACATGTCGGCAACGCCGTGGTAGCAGACGCGGTCGCCTGAACCGAAATCCTTGTGCGTGTGATAATCGAAGGCGCACCAGCCGATACATCCCGCCACGCGCGCATTCGCCATCGCGGCATCGAGAATGTGTGCATGGCGAAGAGCGTGAGCGACAAGGCGTTCTTCCTGATCGAAGCGCTTTGTGGGGAACATGTGGCCTGTATGCTCGGTGATGAGGTACGGCGCTCTCTTATTGTGCTTCGGGAGCACTTTTGCTGGTTCGGTAATATACAAAGTGCCTTCGCCGTCATGGGTAAAGTCATTGAAGGTATAAACATCCTCGAGAAGTTCGCTGTGCGCAACATACCGGACACCCGCGGTCTGGCGATAGGAATCGAGTTTTCGCGAAAGTCCGTTCGTGCGGGCATAGAATTCGTGATTGTCCTGAGATTCATTGATGCGCACGCCCCAGAGTACGATGCTCGGATGATTCCGGTCGCGGAGAATCATGTCGCGAAGATCGGTCATCGCCTGTTCCTGCCATGTGGCGCCGCCGACATGCTGCCAGCCCGGAAGTTCTTCGAAGACAAGAAGGCCGAGCTCGTCGCACGCGTCGAGGAAATGGGGTGACTGGGGATAATGGCTCGTGCGGACGATGACGCAGCCGAGTTCATGCTTGAGCATTTCCGCGTCGCGCCGCTGGGCATCGGGGCCCATGGCATAGCCGGCGTAGGGGTACTCCTGATGACGGTTCAGCCCACGCAAAAAAACGCGCCTATGATTGAGATAAAAGCCTGAAGGACCGAATTCCGCGGTACGAAACCCGATGCGAATAGTCCTTGTATCGAGCTTCCGGCCCGTCTGGCCGCACAGCGATATCTCAAGATCGTACAAAAAAGGATTGTCGATGTCCCAGAGCCGCGGTTTGTCGACGCTCAGCGAGAAATTCGCGGAAAGGGAGATGGCATCATTCCGTGCTTGGGCGGGTTGAATCTCGGACAGTGGGGCTTCTGGCAAAAGAACATCGCCCTCGGCCACAAGGCCTCCGCTGCGAAGCAGGCGCGCACGGAGAGAGCCGTGCTCGATTATCCGCCCCGTGAAACTCTTTGCTTCAACGCTGATCTCGAGGTGCCATGCCCCATCGAGCGAATCCCCCCGCGGCCGCGACGCCCCCCACACCGCATCAAGCCATGCACCTGGTCGCGCGCAGAGGCTCACCCCCCGATAGATGCCGCCGAACGCCAGATAATCCACCACAGCCCCGAAGGGCGGGATCCCGGCATCCTCCGCGCTGTCAACTTCCACAAGAATCCATGCCGAGGGGACAGAAACTGCCGCACACGCCTCTACCTGCGGCTGCAGAAAAGGATCGATGCGCACCTCGAAAGGAGTGTACGGCCCCTTGTGGCTGCCTGCGAACCTACCGTTCACCCAGACGCGGCAGGAAACACTCACCCCCTCGAAGCGCAAAAAGAGAGCCACATCTGTAGGCGCCGCTTTATGGGTCTCGGCCTGGTCCGCCGAGGTTTGTGCATCCGGCACCGTGCCTGCGAGCGCCCCCACGTCTTCTTTCCTGAGCGCCTTCGCATAGCAGCCTCTGCGGGCAAAAGTTCTTTCATCAAAAGCATTGAGGGGCACGCCAATCATGTCGTGCGGCAAATGCACAGGTATCCAGGAGGCACGCCCTTCTCCCGCCGCGGGAGTTCCCGCCGAAGGACCATCAGCGGTCTCTCTCGCTGGTCCGCCCCAGGCTTCGCTTAAAAACGCATCTGCCACAGGCCCTGGACTGAACCACCAGCCGGCATTCCATGCGCGCTCCATCGTCACTTCACCAGCATAACCTGCAGAATCTGCAGAATCGGGAAGATGATGCATACCGCGATGAATACCAGCTCGAGGGTCATCATGCGCTGTTCGGTCGTGTCAGTTTTCAAAAGCTCGTAGATATTCTGCAGGGCACCGAGGCGTCGTTCGATCGAGAATTTCCATTCATCGGTGTTGAAGATTTCGCAGAGCCTGTGGTAAATCGAGCCAAGAAAATAATCACCGATAATTTTAGAAGAATTGTCAAGATTTTCGAGGGTGAAAAGCGCATCGAAGCGCAAACCCTGAATCTGTGCGAGTTTGAGCCTGAGCGCCCGCTCACCGGATTTTCTGCGCGTGCCGGAAAGATACAGACGGCGGATGTCCTGTTCGGCCTCCCCCAGCCACTTGTCGAGCAAAAAGTCGAGTTCCCGCAGCTCGATGAGCCGGTAGTTCGCGTGCTCCGCCATCATGATGACATCGTCGTAATCCGCCGCGGGATCGATTATGAGACAACGCTCCAGGTCAAAAATCGCGATATCGTCTTTGCGGTAGCTGAAGGGTTTGCAGAGAACCTGCTCAATCTGGTTCAAATGAAGCGTTCCGACGGGCTCACCGGAAAGAAGGCTCGCCGCGATATCCTTATGATCCTCGATGAAGGCCTGTGGGTCGCCGCCCGGGCATTCGAGCAGGCAGAAAGCAGTATACGCTTCGCGGTCGTTCTCACTGAGCTCTTTGTATCCTGAAACAGCGCTGCGCAAGGCTTCGTGGATCATTCTGAACGAAGACTCGGCAAACTGCTCAATGGATATGGAATTGCTTATATCGCGGATAGGCATATTCGCTTTTTGAGAAAGGTCTTCAAACCTCGACATCGTCCGGTAGCGCACAATCAGAGTGACTGCGGCATCTTCATAAATCTTTGCCTGCGCGGAGATTTTTTCAAAACACTTCGAATCGCATTCGTCAGTACTGATGGAGAGCACCATCGGCTTGGGGAGAGTGAGTGAAACGGGAGTATCGCGCCGCTTCGCGAACTCGATCTCGTGATGCGCCGGCACAAGCGAAGCCACTTTTTTGAGGTCTATCGCCCGTCCGATATCGTAGGTATACAGGTGAACGATTTCCACGGGAATTTCACCTTGCCCGTTCATCATTTTACCTCCTTGCGAGTCACCTCCGCACCACTGACCATGAGCACCAGCACCGATCCGCTCTGCACAGAGAAAGGTGCGTTGAAAGCACCACCGGGATGCTTGACTGAATATATCGATTTTCTTGTGCCATCGGGAGCAATGACATCGAGCTCTACCGGAACGACATAGGGATATTCGGGCAGCGTATATTCAAATATCCCTGAAGTGTAGCCTTTGCGGGCTGTGGGCGAAGCAACTGTAATTTGTACTGTGTCCAGCTGCTTGAGCGTCGTATCCGCCTCCACCGACTGCTCGACAACGGTACCCGGATTTTCCTTGTCATGAGCGGCACGCATCTTATACTTGAACACGAGCGGAGTCGTCGCCGCCTTCGACGCCATTTCGCGCAGCGACAGCCCAATGAGGGATGGCATGGGTATGTCTTTGGCTTCGGGGCCCTTGCTGACCACGAGGTCAAGGACGGTCGGGCCGGAGATCTCGGTTCCGGACTTTGGGGTCTGATCGAGAATTGTGCCGGGAGCCGAATTGTCAAAAATATACAGGGGCGGTTCACGGATACTGACAAGCACTTTGGTCGTCGTAGAGAGGCCTTGCAGATAGAGCTTGAGGTCGTCGATGTTGCGGCCCGAATAGTCTTCGACTTTATCGAGCACGGCGCCGCGGCTTACGACGAGGTTGATGCGCCGCCCCGCCTTGACGATGCTTCCTGCGGGAGGTGACTGGTCAAGCACAAGGTTGCGATCAAGAGGGTTGTCGGTAAACCGCAAGGTGAGGCGCGGATACAGTTCGCGCTGCTGCATTTTCATCAGGGCATCGGCGAGGTCCATGCGGCGCACGTCCGGAACCATTGTACGCTCTTCACCTTTCAAAGTGGCGAAAAAAACCAACACCGCGACAAGCACCATCACTAAAAACATGAGGAGTGCAAACAACACGAACGTGCGCTTCTGGGGCTTGGTCCACTCCGAAATGCGCTTGTGCTGTTCGCTTGCGGTCTCGGCAACCGTTTTCACCGTTGCCGACACTTTTTCTGGAGCTTTCGAGGTACTTTCTTTTATTGTCTGAGTAAAATCCTTGATATCTTTCTTCGCCATGTTTACTGTTCCTTCGCATTCAAAAAAGCACTGTGCCCACAAGATCTCGCACGCCATTTGCAAACTCGCGGAAACCCGCAGATTTGCGCGTCGCAAGCTGCAGATGCTTCACCGCAAGATAACCCTGCCCCGTTTTTATAATTATGCCTTTTGTGGCGGCTACTGCGATTATAGTCCCCGGCACGGAATTTGTCACATGCTCATCCGCGTTTGAGGGCACAAATTCGTCAAACGGCTCTGCTTCAAGAATGGAAAGGCGCATATTGCGCAAACTAGTATACGAGCCCGGCCACGGATCGAACGCGCGTATGCGGGCATCCAGTTCACGCGAGGGCCTGCCCCAATCGACGCGGCCGTCTTCTTTTGAGATTTTACCACAATACGTGGGATCGCCAGTCTGCGGACGAGGCCGAGCTTTCCCTTGATCGATAGCGTCCAGCGCCTCGACTACCATGGGCGCCGCCAAATGTGCGCAAAGCCCGGAAAGAGTGCCGGCCTTTTCTCTCCCTGTCAATGGAATCCGCTGCACGAGCAGAAGATCGCCCGTATCCATTTCGGGAGCGATTGTTTGAATTGAAATGCCCGTTTCTTCATCCATCGCGAGGATAGTGTGTTGAATGGGCGAACTGCCGCGCCATCGCGGCAGAAGACTCGGATGTACATTGATGCCGCCTTTCGGGAAAAGTGCCATAAATTTTGGCCCGAAAATGTGCCCATATGCAAAAGAAACTAGAATGTCGGCATTGCAGGCAGCGACAGCTTCACGCGCCGTTGTCTTCAGCGTTTCGAAAGTAAAAATTGGAACGCCGTCACCCCAAAGGCGCAAGGCAGCTTGGGCGACTGGTGTGCCGCTCATCTTTAGGCCGCGCCCCACCTTCGATGCAGGGTTTGTCAGGACAGCGGTCACAGTGTGCGAAGACGCAGCCAGAGCCTCCATGGCCGGCACGGCAATGTCAGGACTTCCGGCAAATAGAACGCGCACCGGGCACCCCTACATGTTCAGCATGCGACTATAGTGGGCGAGCGCACGCCTGCGTTTTGCGGGAGAAACACGGTCGATAAAGAGAATGCCATCGAGATGATCGTATTCATGCTGAATGACACGGGCCAGAAGCCCGTCGGCGCTGAGCCGGAATGGCTTTCCGCGAATATCGAGGGCTTCGATATCGACCGCGGAAGGGCGCACGACGGTAAAATACAAACCTGGAAATGAGAGACAGCCCTCCTCATACTCGCTGGTTTTCTCGCTCATTGCGACAATACGGGGGTTAATGAATATCCGCAAAGGTTCGTTGTCAAGGCCAACAACAAAAAGTCGCTTTGAAGCGCCGACCTGTGGCGCGGCCAGACCAATGCCGTGATCGCGCTTCATCGCGTCGTGCATATCGCCTGCCAATTTTTCAAGGTCGTGATCGAATTCCTTGATTTCTTGGGCTTTCTGAATAAGAATGGGTTCGCCGTACAGTACTATATCGAGCATATCAATTCCTTTTAAGTGCAGATTACACTGTTCTGAGTATATAAATTACCGCGTGACAGGCGTTTTGGCAATTATTGCTGAGGAGGACCGACACACGAACGGGGAGCACAGATGGAACGCGCTTGGCGGCCCCACGCATGATTGCGCCACGCACAGGCGCTTTCTGCTTCTCTATTTCAGTGGTGGAATTTGTACTTTATCGCCGACTTTTATGCCGGTCCGCCCAAACCAGCCTTGCGGTACTTCGAGTGCATAGCGGATGCTGCGGGTCGAAGGGCGCGGTTCTTCAGAAAAAGGCACAAGATCGAGTATCTGCACGATGGTGCCGTCAGAAAGGATGTAGGCAAGCGAAAGAGGCAACTTTGTATTTTTCATCCAGAACGAAACCTGCTGATCGCGATCGAATGCAAAAAGCATCCCTTCGCCCTCGCGCAAAGTAGTCCGGTACATGAGACCGCGGTTTCGCTCGATTTCGGTGAGGGCAACTTCGGCTTTCACGGTGGCCGTACCGATTGCCAGATCGACCGTCTTCAGCTTTGGATTCGGTGTATCAATACCTTGACCGGTGCCTTTCTGTCCGCACGCTGCAAAGAAGACGAGGAATAATAAGCTTGTTATAATTGCCTGCAATATCGAAACATATCGTTTTCGCATAAATCCCCCGCAAAAAAAGAAGAAAAAAGCCGCTCAAAAAAAGCGGCTTTTGCTGCGGATGGTTCGGACCGCCCGGGAATCAGTATTTGCTTTCCTGCGCTTTGCGGGTTTTCTTCATGAGTTTCCGTTCGAGCGCTTTCTTTTCTCTGTTACGAATAGCTGATGGCTTTTCAAAATACTCGCGGCTTTTCCATTCGCGGATGATGCCTTCTTTTTCGACCATTCTTTTAAAACGTTTCAGTGCCTTCTCGAGGGGCTCATTGTCCTCGACAGTGATCTGATGAATAATCCTCACCTCCCTTTAATTCGCGGAGTGCATTGTAACTGAAGGAAATATTTTGTCAAGTACTTGGGTTTTATTATCAAGCATTTTTTATGTTTGACACGGCAGCACTCCCTGCAGCAGCACTTTTGTAAATCAACATAGGGCGCTATACTTCTGGAAAGGAGCACCGCATGTTGTTTTCAGCCGGAAATCTGGTAACGCTTGTCATTGTGGCCGCGATGTTTGGCGTCTACCATTTATTGACTGCCGATAATCGTTCGCTGGAAAAATTAAAACGTCTGGGCGACAAGCTCAAGGACGAGCTTGGCTCCTATGTTGAATCAAAGAGCGAAGAAATAAAGCATTACGGCATCGATCTGGATGTTCAGCAAAAGGCAGCGAAGGTTGTACTCGAAAAAATACAGGACGCGCAAGCGACAATCGACGAAAAATCCGACTCGATCACCGAAATTGCCAATCGGTTTAAAGAATACGACAACATTCTTGCCCAGCTCATGGACATGACCAAACGTGTCGATCAAAATATCGCGCATCTGGCTGAAAAAAATAATTTTATCGAAGAACTCGCCCGCCGCGTCGAAAACGCCGACAAAAAAATGAATTCCATCGAAACGGAAATGCCCAAAGTCGAGGAACAGTTTGCCCACGATGCAAAGCAGATTCTCGATGGTTTCAGGGACGACATTCTCGACCAACTGCATGAACAGCTCACCGGAATCGTCAATATGTTCGAGAAATCCAAAACCGATGCGCAGTCAGCAATCGCGCAAGCTTCTTCCCTCAGGGAACAAATCGACCGGATGACTGAAACCGCCCTTGAAGCCGCGGCATCCCGCGCCCACAATATCGAAGACTCCGCGTACAGCGCCCTCCGTACCCACATCGCCGCCAATTTCGACGAGCTTTCACGGCAGACCGAAGAGCGCGTCGCCGCGCTTTCCCAAAATCTCGATACCCTCAGCCAAACCGCCGAGACAAAACTCAGCAGCCTCGCTGCAGCGACTTCGTCGCAAGTTTCTGATACCGACCACAGGCTCTCCGAGGCCAAGGCCGCCCTCAACGCAATGACCACCGACATGGCGCGCATTCAGAAAGAAACTGCCGAGACCTCCACCGCCCTTTCAAAAAAATTCAAGGCCGAACGCGATTCGCTTGAAGAGCAGTTTGCCCAGTTTGGCCAAGCCTTCGAAGCGCACCGCGCTTCCTTTGAAAAAGAATTCCTGGACGAAATATCAACCCTGCGAGCCAGGCTTGAAGAAGCACAAGCCCGTACCGAAGATCTCAAAACCACTGCCGAGGGCAATATCTCCACAGCGCTCGGCACCTTTGAAGAGGATGTTGCCCAGAAACTCGAGTCCCGCAAGGCCGCCATGGACGAGCAAATTGACAGCTGGTTATCTTCCATGGATGCAAAAATGCGAAAAATCTCTCAGGACGCGCTCGAACAGCGAAAAACCGAAGAGGCCCGCCTTGCGCAGGAAGTCAATACGGAACTCAAGCGTCTAAAAGACAGCCTCTATACGCAGGCCCAGAAAATCGAGCGCGATATAGAGGCTTTCAAGGACGTCTGAAAGTCAGGCGAATATCGCGTCAAGCGCGACTTCCATCATGGCACGGAAGGAAAGCTGGCGTTCTTCTGAAGTCGTCTTTTCTCCGGTGATTAAATTATCGGATATGGTGAGCACCGAAAGTGCCTCGCATCCATACTTTGCCGCCAGCGTATAGAGCTCGGCGGTCTCCATCTCCACCGCAACGACGCCGAATTTTGCCCAGAGTTTCCACTGATCGGGATCTTCGGTGTAGAACATGTCGGAACTCAGCACCGGCCCGGCGAACACTCGCAGTTCGCGCGCTGTCGCGGAATCCCAGGCGGCCTTGAGCAGCGTGAACGAAGCGGTCGGCGCGTAATCCATTCCATTGAAGCGCACACGGTTCACCGCGGAATCGGTGCTCGCGCTCATTGCGAGCACGATATCGCGCAACTTTACATACTCATGCATGCCCCCGCAGGTACCGATGCGGATAAGCCGCTTCACACCATATTCACGGATCAGTTCGTTGACATAGATAGAGAGGCTCGGCATGCCCATGCCCGTGCCCATCACTGATACAGGCTTGCCTTTGTATGTGCCTGTATAGCCGAACATGTTGCGGACTTCATTGAAGCATACAGGATTGTCGAGGTAGTTTTCGGCGACGAATTTTGCCCGGAGCGGATCTCCGGGGAGGAGAATCTTGTCGGCAATTTGACTTTTTTGCGCTGCAATATGAAGGCTCATCGATTTGTCCTTTCCTCTCAGAAGGATACCGTCATTCAATCATAAAAAGCCTTCAAAATACAACCCCCGCTTCGAAAATGCCATCTCAGAAGTCCCTGGCTCACTTCCCCGAGCCGCGCCGGGAAATCCCAAAAGCATACACAGGTCGCAGATATCTCGAGTCCCCGAGCATCAAGTCCAAAAGCACCGCGTTGACAAGCGCATGGTCACTGGCCAGCACGCTTGCGAAGCCGGCGGCATATACCTCATTGATGGGTTCCGGCCCTTCCGTCATAAATCGAAAATCTCCCTTATCCTGGTACCACAATGAAATCTGGAATCCTTCGGCATTCTGCGCGTCCTCAGGCCTCGTCTGTGCATAGACAGCCTTTCCGGTTTCCGGATATGACCATGCGCCTTTCTCCATCAGCGAGCCGCCTTTCCTGATTTCCACGGGAAGGTCCTTCTGCGCGGGGTCCGTCGAATAGCTTTCTCGGTAATTTCCGTCGGAAGAAGAAAATACGAGTGCCTTATCCAGCGTGGCGACCATCTTGTGCGCACCGGAGACGTCCACGCGGTTCTCTTTGAGTTTCAGAGTATCGGACCAGGACTTCTCGCCTGGGCTGGAAGCGGTAAGTGAAATTTCATCACCCGAAAGACTCGTATTGTAGCGGACGGCCTCAATTTCGCCTCCGATAGTGCGCTGATACGCGATTCCTCCCGTAATTTGCCCAGAACCATCCGTGAGAAGGCGGAAAACATATGTGTCAAACCCGTACGCTTCCGCATACCCGGAACCGGTATGGCGGTAGACAAGCAGAATATTTTCGTTCTGTTTTGATACCTCCGGCACTCCAACTGCAGCCTCGGGGTGGGGACCTGGGGCAGGAAGAGTCTTCTGCTCTGCATTTGTCTGCGATGGCACAGTCTCAATGGGTTTCTCAACCACCTTCGCCTGCTTGCAGGATGCGAGCATGAAGATCGTCACTATCCCAAGGAGCAGTGCAACAAATCCAAAACCAGAACAATTCTTTCTCATACAAGCCTCCTCAATTCTTACTATAAGCGATTTCATCGGTCTTTAAAAGGAACCGAAAGCAGTTTACGCAGCAGCGCCTGCCGCAAAGCTGCCTTCTTTTCTGCGTAAGACCCCTCGGGCAGAAAGAAGGCAGAAATTTTCTTCTCTGAGGCTCTTTCAAAAGTCGGACGAGTTTTGAAAGAGCAACCTTTTATTGCAGCATTTGNNGTTTCAACGAAACCGGAGCAAATGCAAAGCCAATTTCAGAAGTAACCGACTTTTGAAATTGGCTCCTCTAGTTAAAATTCATATCCCGAAAATTCTCATCTATCAAATATGCGCCCCGGCGATCGAACCAGTATTTTCTGTACCGCCTTGGCATTCTCTGCCCTGTCTTGCCGAAGAATTCCGGCGAGCATTGCCACATCCTCCTGTTTTAAAATAAGGCAACCATATGATTTCGATACATTGAAAGCATTCGTGTTCGAATGAAGGGCATAACCTAAGTCGCTGTACGTGCCGATCGACAGTTGTCCCCCCGTGCCATCGCTCACATAGACTTCAACATTTCCAACAGCATTTGTCGAGAGCATGTAGGGACCATACTTGTCTGACCGCGGCTTTACGGCAGTTACTGTCCAATAACCTTCAGGGAATTGCGAAGGTTTTGTCGTTACAGAAGCAGATGCGGCGAGAGTACGGCCGGCTGCCTTTGCAGGCATGAAAGGCGCCTGCGTCGTATTGACTACTCTGTTGTGTACATCAAATTCCAGCACCTGTTCTGGGGGAATTCTTCCCAGTCTCGCTTCGTATTCGTTATCGATGACATTTACGGTGAGTTTTGTTCGATTCTGATTCAGCGACATACGCACATCTCCTCCCACCGCAGCGGCGCATGCGTCCTGGCTGAGGGGCTCGCCAGGTATAAACGACCACAGGGCAGGGTCGAACGCTTCGCCCTCCTGTTCGAGTGCGAAGGACTGCAGCGCTGCTCCAACGAGCAGGCATACAGCGACAATTATTGCAGTTTTAGTGCGCATAAAGCACCTCCTCACTGCATAGACGCACAGAATGAGGAGAATGCTTCAAATTTTCCTGTTTTTGCTTAAAAAACCGGCGCTGGCCCCTCGGGAGCCAATGGCGGATGAAAATTGATCTTTGTCCATTGCACAAACGCAGGATTGTTCTTTTTTACCATTTCTATTTCATATTGAGAAATACCACAATTCGACATGGGAAGAAGCGGCAGCCACCGATGCACACCCAGGCTAGATTTCATGAGCCACTGCACAAGGCCGCCGTGCGTCATGCATACAATGCGCGAAGCTCCCTGCAGGCCCAGCTCGAGAATGCGTTTCCACGCGAGGATTGCCCGCCCGTACATCGATTGCGACGGCTCCGCAGCGGGGATGGCATCCCAGCTCTTTATGTAGAATTCATCCCATAGCTCAGGGTACCTGCGGGCCGCGGTATCCGGGTCGATCCCCGAAAAAATGCCCGTATCCACTTCGATGAGCACATCGTTGAATTCGATATGATCGATATGTACAAGATCGGCCACAATTTCCGCCGACCGCCGCGCCCGCTGCATCGGGCTTGCAATGACATAGTCGGGACTGAATTGACAGAGCCATTCGCCAGCCGCCCTCGCCTGCTCTTCCCCGTGTGCGGAAAGGGGAAAGTCGAGCCGGCCCTGATAGGTATTGCGCGCATTGCCTTCGCTCTGTCCGTGGCGAAGGATGAACACGCTCATGTCGTGGCCGAGAGAAGAAAAAAATGGACCATCGGCCTGTTCGCGCTGAAGCGCTTCGAGCAGCCTGGGATCGGGAACATTTTTCGGTTCATATCGAGCGTACATAGTGTCAGCACTATAGAAAATTTCGCGGGAACGAACAATAGGCGATCATGCCGCAATGAATGTATCGCTGCCTCGGTTGAAATATTTGTTGACTATGAACATGGAAAGACCCGTCACGACAAGCAGGATTGTGGACATCGCGCTCGCCGTGCCGAAATAGCCGTCGGCAACCGACAGGTAAATCTTGATGGGCATCGTCATCGTCTTCCCGACGTACAAAAGAATCGAGGCGGACAATTCGTTCATCGATGTTACCCAGCTCATTATTGCGCCTGAAATTATACCACCCTGCATGAGTGGCAGGGTGATGGTTCTGAACGTGCGTCCGGGCGGCGACCCCAGATTGATGCCCGCTTCTTCGAGTGCAGGATCGATCTGTTTGAGAATTGAAGCGGCCGAACGCACAGAATACGGCAAACGCCGGATAAAATACGTCAAAACGATGATCGTCGCCGTCCCCGAAAGAATTATGGGCGGTCTGTTGAACGCCACAATGAATCCGATGCCAAGCACAGTGCCCGGCACCATATAAGGAATCATGAGCAGAGGATCGAGCACCCTGACAGCGGCATTCCGCTTTCTGGCGATGACAAATCCCAGCAGCGTCCCTACAGACGCAATGAGGAGCACCGCAATGAGCGAATACAAAAAACTGTTCATCACGGTTTTGGGCACATCGAAGAAAATCTGCCGGTAACTGTCGAGACTGAATCCAGGCTTGAACACGGGGCCCGAAGTCTTCCGGAAACTGTAATAGACAATCACCGCGAGCGGCAGCGTCGAGAAAAATACGATGAAGTAGCACAACAGGTGCGCGAGCAGCGATTTTATGCCCTTGAGCCGTTTGACAACCGGCCTGTTCACCAGCATGCTGGCATATTTGCGTCGCGAAGAAAGCCACTGCTGCAGCACAATGACCACCGAAGCGCATAGCATGAGTACAATCGATACTGTGGAAGCCATGCCTGGTGTCTGGCTGATCTCACTTGTATAGAGGTTGTAGGCGAGTGTCGGCAGCACAAGATAATTGCCGCCAATGATCATTGGCGTGCCAAAATTCGAAAGGGACATCATGAACACAATGAGCGCGCCACCCGTTACCGAAGGCAGGATCATCGGAAGGGTCACACTGAAGAATGTCTTCATCGAGCGCGCGCCGAGGTTCTCGGACGCCTCTTCGAGCGAACGGTCGATTGTCATGAGTGCGCCCGCGGTCATGAGCGATATAAAAGGATAATATTGAAGCGAATCCGCGAGCACAATACCGAAAGCTCCATAGATCGGCGGTAAATTGATGCCGATCGACTGGAAAAAAAGGCGTAAAAATCCGTTTCTCCCCAGCATCGTAATCCATGAATAGGCGCCAATGAATGTGGGCGAAAGCAATGCCAGCACGGAAAGCGTATTGAGAAGGTTCGTGCCCCGAATGCGGTAGCGCGTCGTGAAAAAGGCGAGCGGAATGCCAAGCACCATAGAAAAGAAAGTAGTCAAAAGCGCTATAAGTATCGAGTGCCAGAAAGCGCGCAGATAATAAGCCTTGGAGAAAAAAGTCTTCCAGTTCGACAGCGAGAGGGTCTTGGTCACTTTGTCGAGAAAACTGTAGCGAAAAACGTCAAACAAAGGGTAGATCAGAAATATCGCGACGATCGCAAACCCCGCAAAAATAACGAGTGACCAGATGTCAGGCCGGTGGCCGTGAAGTCTCGAAGTTCTCACTCCAGAGCTCATCGCCGGCCTCCTTTACCGATTCTGCGGCCCGTTTTCGGATCGAAAAGCAGCATGGATTGCGTTGGTACCGCGAATGACACTGCGGCCCCCTTTTGAGGCATATCGGCTTCCCGGGGTCTGTGACGGTCAATCGTTATTTCCTGGCCCTCCACATTGAGCTCGAACCGGGCGAGTGAGCCCATAAAACTCACGGTCTTCAGTATGCCGGTGATCTCATTCTGGCTGCCTTCCTTCGCCGCTTCGATAAGATCTTCAGGACGGAAAGCGGCGATCACTTCGTGCATGCCTTCGGTCCCTTCAGAGGGAACAAGGAAGGAAAGATTACCGAGTGTTGCACGGCGCAGACCTTGTTCGGCGCCTTCATCGAGGCGCATGGTGAGCATGTTGATTTTACCGACAAAATAGGCAACAAAGGTATTCTGAGGATTCCTGTAGATTTCCCACGGCTTGCCGATCTGCTGGATGACACCCTGCTGCATGACCGCGATGCGGTCGGAGATGACGAGGGCCTCTTCCTGGTCGTGTGTGACATAAATCGAAGTGATGCCAAGAGATTTTTGTACAGCCCTGATTTCTTCGCGCATCTCGATGCGCAGTTTTGCGTCGAGGTTCGAAAGCGGTTCGTCAAAAAGCAAAACGCGCGGCTGGATGACCATGGCGCGGGCGAGTCCGACGCGCTGCTGCTGGCCGCCCGAGAGCTTGTCGGGTGTGCGCCGTTCATAGCCCTCAAGATGAACGCTCTTCAGCGCAGCCGAAACTTTACGTGAGATTTCTTCTTTCGGTAATTTTCGTACGCGAAGACCATACGCGACATTATCGAATACGGTCATATGAGGAAACACGGCGTAGTTCTGGAAGACCATTCCGGTATTGCGCTGATAGGCCGGCACATTGTTGATGAGCTCGCCGTCGATGTAGATATCGCCTTTGTCCTGATGATAAAAGCCGGCAATAGTTCTCAAGAGCGTCGTCTTGCCACAGCCGGAAGGCCCAAGCAGGGTGAAGAATTCTCCTTTTTCAATCTCGAGATTGACGCCGGAGAGCGCCTGTACTTCTCCAAAATGTTTTTCCATATCGACTATTTGTATTGAAGCCATGCTTCCCCCTTACAAACGCGGATTGGCAATTTTAGTAAAGTGAACACGCAGTATCAATGCACCGGCCAGCCCTGAACGGTGCGCTCTGCAAGGACGAAAAAGGCCGCCAGCAGCGCCCGCCGACGGCCTTTGCATTACAGCAGCCTTGAATTACAGGCCAAGGTCCATCGCAATATCGGCATACTTTGCAGCGAATGCGGTCTTGTTCTTCGCGGCCCAGCCAAAATCATAGGGAATTGTCTTGACCGTCGAAAGCGAAGCGAGTCCTTTCGGATCCTTGCAATCGGTTCGGACAGGGCGTCTGGCCATTGCATCGACGAGGTACTCCTGAACTGGCTTCGAGAGGCACCAGTCGATGAAAATCTTTGCATTTTCAAGGTTTGGAGCACCTTTGAGGAGTGCGATCCCATCGGGTGCAGCGACCGTGCCATCCGCCGGATACACAATTGCCACCGGGCCGCCGCCCGAGACATACCTGAAGGCGTTGTCTTCAAGGGTAATGCCGACAGCCTGCTCGCCGTCATTCACGAATTTGGGCACTGCGCCGGACGAAGCAGAGATAACCATGTTTTTCATGATTCCCTTGTAGACGTCCCAGCCCTTGTCGCCATAGATCGAAATGACATTGCAAAGCTGCATATAGGACGAACCCGATTTGTCCGCCCGTGCGGAAGAAATGAGCTTTTTGAAACGTGTGTCCATGAGGTCGGTCCAGGTTTTTGGATATTTGTCGGGTGTGAGCATCTTGGTGTTGACGATGAACACATTCATGATGCCAGTGTAGGGAAGCCAGTTTGTGCCGACTTTGTAGACAGGATTGATCTTGTCCCATTCCTTCGGAGTATACGGAGCGAGAATGGCATTCTCTGCCTCGAGCTGTTCGCCGCCAATACTCCAGATGACGTCGGCCTGCGGCCTCGATGCCTCAGCCTTGGCCCTGTTGATGACATCGCCAGATGCCATCTTTACATACTCGACCTTGATGCCGGTCTCTTTCTCGAACATCGGAACGAGTGCGTTGATGATGGTTTCTTCGTGCGCGGTATAGACGACTACCTTGCCACCCGCAGCCCATGCAGACACGGCAATGAGCAGACAGGCAATCACGACTACAGCTCGTTTCATAGAACCTCCTATGCCGACGACTTTCTGTGCAACCAGTTGTCCGCCGGTCTGTGCGTTATTCGTACATTTGTTATTGTAACATATTTTTCAATTCCTGAGAGAGATATTGTGTACGAAAATCGTAACGAAACGCGCTCATTCCAAGGCTGCGCGCAGCTTCGCAGTACTGCTCGATGTCGTCGATATAAAGGCAGTCCTCTGGCTCGAGCCGGGTATACTCGAGAAGTTTTTTCCAGATGCGCGGATCAGGCTTCATCACTCCAACCTTATAGGACAAAATATAGAGCTCAGGATACGTCCCCAGTACTTCATTGTCGAAAATGACGGACGCGTGCAAAAACGAGGTGTTCGAGAGCACAAAGGTGCGCGCGCCGAGGCCGGCCGCGGTCTTGAGCCCCCACTCACCATCGGGATTCGGTACAATGATGCGCTTGTAATCTTCCACGAACCGCTCATAAGAATAAACAGGATCGAAGTCAGCAATTGCTTGCAAACGCTTGAAATATTCGTGCGAATCGAATTTGCCGGTCTCAAATTCATACTCGAGCTCCGTCCCCCAGAGCGCGTTCAACAGGTCCTCAGCGCCCATGGTGCGCGAATGCCTGGCGGCGACACGCACAAAATTCTCTCGCTCCACCTTGCAGAGCACGTTCCCGAAGTCGAATATCACCGCTTTGTACATGGCCATTTCCTTATAATGATGTTTACTCTTCAAAAAGACCGGAGGCTCGGCCTCATTCATCTCTGCATATGTATCCATGGCGAATTAAAGCGAGGATTTGGCTTTGACCCTCTCTTTTGCGGAGCGCGCGGGCTCAAAATCCGATCTGAGGGCGAGCGAAGCATCAAATGCCTCATAGGCGCGGCGGTACTGGCCCAGTATCTCTTTTACGAGCCCGAGGCGATACCACCAGTAATACATGTTTTTTTCGAGCGCGACCGCGGTAGAAAACGCGATGTCCGCATGCTCATATTTCTTTATTCTAAAATAAACTTCTCCTACATAATAATATGCGCTCGAACGACGATCATCGTTCTCGGGTGAAAGGGTGAAATACCTGCTGAACGCGGCAAGCGCCTCCTCGTTCTTGCCAAGAAAAAAGAGAGCCTCCGCCATTGTTTCAAGAATGCGGTAATCCTGCTTTGTATTGAGGACGGATTGGGCATAGACGACTGTATCTATGTAGCGGTGGAGGCGGAAAAGATTCCAGGTTTTGAGAGTCTGAAGATCGGAGTTGGCGGGGTCAGGAGTGAGGAGGCGCTCTGTCATGGCAAGCGAGCGTTGAAAAGCAAGCTGGCTTTCCGTCTGGCGTGTTTCGACCATCTCGAGCCGGCGTCCATCCCAGAAGAGCGAAAGTGCGGTACTGTAACTGTCTTCCGCCCAGGTCGAAGGGAGGGAGGCCACTGTCCATCCAAGCACAAAAAACACCACAAAGGCTTTTACCAAAAGGGGACGCCGTCTACCCCGCGACACTCTGCCCGCCTCCTTTTATTGCAAAATTTCGTTGATCGCCTGCGCAGCCTGCCTTCCTTCGCCCATCGCAAGAATCACCGTCGCCGACCCCAGCACGATATCGCCGCCCGCGTACACGCGCTCGACGCTCGTTTTCTGTCGTTCATCAACAATAATATGTCCATGCCGATCAACTTGCAACTGCGGCGTCGTCTGCGAAATAAGCGGGTTTGATTCGTTGCCGATGGCCACGATCACGGTATCGAAGGGCATGATTTCTTCGCTTCCGCGGATGGGAACTGGCCGCCGGCGGCCCGAATCATCCGGTTCTCCAAGCTCATAGGACAATACTTCCAGTGCGGCGACCCGGCCTTTGTCGTCGCCGAGCACGCGTGTCGGGCTCTTCAGAAAATCGAAAATTATGCCTTCCTCTATGGCATGCTCAACTTCTTCGGCGCGGGCGGGCATCTCTTCGCGGGTCCTCCGGTAGAGTACACGGACCTCCTCGGCTCCCAGCCTGAGCGCCATGCGCGCGGAATCCATCGCCACATTGCCGCCCCCCAGCACCGCGACACGATGGGAGGGATATATGGGAGTACCCGCCTTCCCTTTCATATACGCCTTCAGAAGATTGGCGCGCGTCAAATATTCATTCGCGCTGAATACTCCCACAAGGTTCTCGCCGGGGATATCCATAAATTTGGGCAAACCCGCCCCCGTGCCGATGAAGACAGCATCGTAGCCATCCTCACGCAGAAGGGAAAGCAGTGGCCGCGTCCGTCCCACCAAAAAATTGAGTTCAAAATCGACACCCATCGACTCGAGCACCTCCGCCTCGGACTGCACGAGGACTTTGGGAAGCCTGAATTCGGGAATGCCATAGACCATGACGCCGCCCGACTTGTGAAAGGCTTCGAAGATGGTGACGTCGTGGCCTTCGCGCCGTACGTCCGCGGCGCAGGTGAGTCCCGCCGGCCCCGCGCCGACAATCGCCACTTTTCTGCCGGTCGGAGATGCGACATTCGGCACTTCGACCGCGCCGTGAGTTCGCTCATAATCGGCCACAAAGCGCTCAAGCCTGCCGATCTGGACCGCTTTCCCGACGCTGTGGAGCGCCTTTCCGACGGTGCAGGGCGCCTGGCACTGTGTCTCCTGGGGGCAAACCCTGCCGCAGATCGAAGGCAGCAAATTTGTCTTCTTTATGATCTTGCCCGCGCCCAGGAAATCTCCTCCTTTAACCTTGCCGATAAATCCGGGAATATCGATGCGCACCGGGCATCCTGCAATACATGGAGCATTCTTGCATTGGAGACAGCGCTCCGCTTCGAGCATCGCCTGGGCGGGAGTGTAGCCGAGGGCGACCTCGTCCATGTTGTGGCGCCGCTCCGATGGGTCCTGGGCCGGCATGTCCTGGGGAGGTATCTGCATTCTCACTTTGGGGGTGACCGGTGCAGAACGAAGCCGGGCAAGTTCCACTTCCGCATTGTCCATGATGTACTCCTCCTTGTGGCTCATTTTGCGGGCTCCTTTTCCGGCGCGCGGGCGCCATCGCCCTGCGCTTCGAGTTCCTCGATCCGCATTTCCAGATGACAGCGATCGTGAGCCTCTTTTTCGATCTCTTTATACGTGCCAAGGCGCATCAGCATTCCATCCCAATCGACAAGATGCGCATCGAATTCCGGGCCGTCCACGCACACAAACTTCGTCGTGCCGCCGATGGAGACGCGGCAGCCCCCGCACATGCCTGTGCCATCGAGCATGATCGTGTTGAGAGACGCGAGCGTCTTTATGCCGTAGGGACGGGTGGTCTCCGCGCAGAATTTCATCATGATGGGCGGCCCGATCGTGACTACGATATCAGGAGAAGGCGCTCTTCTGCACAGCTCGCCCAGCGGCTCGGTCACCAGCGCCTTTCGCCCGAAAGAGCCGTCATCGGTCACGACGATGTGCTCATCGGCGATCGCCGCGAGCTCATCCTGCATGATAAGGAGGTCCTTCGTGCGCGCCCCCGATATGACCGTCACCCTGTTCCCAGCCTCCTTGAGGGCCTTCGCGATGGGATGCAGCGGCGCGAGCCCTATGCCGCCGCCGACGCAGACCGCCCACCCAAAGCGCTCAATGTGGGTCGGGTTCCCCAGTGGCCCCAGAAGGACAATGCTGTCTCCGGGATTCTTAAGCGCGAGCTTGTGCGTGCTCGCCCCGACAGTCTGAAAGATGAGAGTGACCGTACCGCGAACAGGGTCTGCGTCCGCGATGGTGAGCGGAATGCGCTCCGAAAAATCCTCATCGTACATCACGATGACAAATTGCCCCGCCTTTCGCTCTTGGGCGACAAGAGGCGCCTGTACTTCTATGCGGAATACTTCTTCCGAAAGCTGGCTTTTTGAGACTATTTTGTGTGTACCGTGCATTTTTGACTCCGCGGGTATTGTAACGGTGTTTTCAGATTCTTGTCCACAAAAAGAACCCTTTTTAGGCAAATAAAATGAAGCTTTGCAAAATATTTGCATAGTATCGGCGATTGTTTGCAACCAAAATCAAAATGCTATATACATACAAATATATAATGCACGCGCAAAAAGCTTGTCTCGTCATTTTTATGCACACAAGGAAGGGGGCTGCGTAATGGCACAAAGAATGCCAAAGATCCAAGTGTTCAGAAGAGTCGTATTGGGAACCCTGCTCGTCGGTCTCACTGTGTTTACATTTCTGCATCAAAAATTGCAGGGAATTCCCGCCATCGATGCGCTCGATCCGTTTGGGGGGCTGGAGACACTGTTCAAATGGCTCGCGGGCGGAGATTTCATCAAAAAAATCGAACCCGGGAATATTGTCCTATTAGGGGCGATTGTAGCGCTTGGCATCGTACTTTCGCGCTTTTTCTGCGGGTGGCTGTGCGCGTTCGGCGCACTCCAAGGCGTATTCGGCTGGATTGGAAAAAAGCTGTTCAAGCGGCGTTTTGAAGTTCCGAAGAAACTGGACCGTGTCCTGCGGTGGATGAAATATGTCATTCTGGTGGCGATCATCTATTTCACGTGGAAAACGGGAGAGCTCGTCATTCGTCCCTATGATCCCTTGGCCGCGTACGGGCACCTGCCCGCGGGACTGACCGCCGTGTGGACCGAGTTCAAGGTGGGCTTCATCCTCCTCGTTCTGTTCATGGTCCTTTCGATGTTCTACGAGCGGGCCTTCTGCAAATACGCCTGTCCGCTGGGCGCGGTCAACGCCATACTCAGCCGGGTCCCTCTTTTCAGGATCAAGCGCGACAAACCCACCTGCATCTCCTGCTCGAAGTGCGACCGTGTCTGCCCCATGAACATTGATGTGTCTCACGCCGAAAGCGTCAAGTCGCCCGAATGCATCTCCTGCTTCGAATGTGTCACCGCCTGCCCGACCAAGAAAGATACGCTTGTCGCCACGATTGGAAACAAAAAGACGAAGCTGTGGACCGTGGTGATCATCGGATTTGCGATTTACGCCGGCGCCGCCCTCATCGGTCAGGTTACGGGGATGCTGAGATTTACCGCTCCTTCTTTGAGTGAACTTTCGGACAAAGGGACACTCAATGTCGCGGATATTAAAGGATCGAGCACTTATGAAGAGCTTGTGGGCGCGTTCGGCGTCGACCTCGATCAACTCTACAGAGAGCTCGGCATAGACAAGACAAAGGTGCCCACAACCTCCATGATCAAGGATACAGGGAAACTGGCGGGCATCGAGGACTTTGAAACCGACCAGGCAAGGGTTGCAGTCGCTAAGCTGCTCGGCATCCCCTATGAGGGAGAAGGAACTACCCCGACCGAGACGGCCACTCCCGAGGAGACGACCGCCGAACCGGGCGCGGCGGCGTCGGCCGTTTCTTCCGAATCGAGCCTGATGATTCCCGAGGGATTCGCACTTGAGGGCACCATGACCATCCAGGATGTGGCAAAGGCGCTCAACGCGACACCTCAGCAGGTCATCGGGAAACTGGGATTGCCGCAAGATATCCCGCTCGACAAGCCTCTGCGCGAAATGGGCAGCCTGTACGGCTATACAATGCCGCAGCTTAAGGAGAAAATAGCGCAATAGAGGAGTATCGATGTCCATACCCAACGTGCCGGAAAAGATCGATAGCGAGGCGCTGTTTCGGCCTGCGGATTTCCTGGCGTATCTCGGACGGATCGGGGTTGCCGTGTCGCACAGGCCGGCGCCCGACGCCGTCATCCTGAGCTATCAAAAGAGCCTCTTTGAGCATGTGCTCGAAACATATCCCTGCGAACGCGCAAAAGGCTATTTCGGCCGGTTCATCCACTACGTGGACCTGCCAGGCAGCACAAAATCCATCGCGATCGCCGCGGATTTCGGCGTCGGTGCGCCGGCCGCGGCGGTTGCGCTCGAAGAACTCATCGCGTGGGGAGTCAAGGAGTTTATCTCGATGGGGCTGGCCGGTTCGCTGAGCGAAGATCTGCCTCCAGGATCACTTGTGGTCTGCGATGGGGCCTTCCGCGATGAAGGCACATCGTATCACTACATTGAAGAAGATGTTCCAGCCTGTCCCGACGCGGCGCTCACCGGGCGGCTTGAAGCCGCGCTCAGGGACGCGGGGCTGTCGTACGCAAAGGGGCCGACGTGGACCACCGACGCGATCTACCGCGAGACGCCGCTCGAAGTGCGGCGGTTTCGCGAGAGAGGAGCGCTTGTCGTGGAAATGGAGGCCGCCGCTCTGTTCGCGGTGGCGCAATACCGGGGAGCGCCGCTCGCGTCGTGTTTCTCGGTTTCGGACACGCTGGCATATCTGGAGTGGAGGCCCGAGTTCCACGCTAAGCCTACGGTACAGGGGCTTGAAACGCTGTTTTCGTGCGCGGTGCGCGCCTTGCAATAGCGTGCCGGACTCCTCCGTCCGGCGCGGGCAGCATTTTGGAATCAGGGGGCGTATATAATAATCCCGGTTCAGTTCGGGAGCCGCATCGCCTGATTTTCAATGCGGCTCTCGCGGGGCCAGGTTCCCGATACCAGGGACAGGGGCATCACGACACTTCTCTCTCCCAGAATCGTGCCCGGATTGAGCACCGTATTGCAGCCGATTTCACATCCGTCGCCGATCAGCGCCCCGAATTTGGGCAGACCCGAGTCGATCCGCTCTTTCGAGCCCAGAGCCCGCGCCGGAACGACTTTCCCGTCGAGCCTGAAATTCGAGAGAATGACCCCCGCTCCGATATGTGCATGCCAGCCCATGACCGAATCGCCCACGTAATTGAAATGCGGCGCCTGCGCGAGCCCGAGCAGCACGCAGTGCTTGAACTCGCTCGAGTGTCCGAGCACGGCGCCTTCTCCCGCGAGCACTCCCCCACGGATGTAACAGCCGCTTCGCACTTCGCAGTTTTTCCCGATCCAGGCCGGGCCGCGGATATAGACGCCTTCTTCGATCGTGCACCCCTCGTCGATAAACATATCGCCTTCGATATGAACCCCGTGCGGGATAAAGGAACGAATTTTGGGCCCCGAGACGGACTCGAGCTTCGATTGTAAATACGCATCCAGCAGTTTCAGCACATCCCAGGGGAACTCGGCGCTCTCAAAAAGTCCGAAAAACTCGCTGTGCTTAAGATCCCACAATGCCGGAAAGCGATCGGACTGCCCCTTCAGCGAATCTGCAGAAACGCTCTTTCTTTCACCAGGGTTCATGCTCCCTCCCAGAGAGGTGACGGATATACCCCTTCCCAAACAAGTCTGGAAATTCGCTGCCGGGTTTCCTGTAAATCTTCGGGATTCGTAATGCCGAAACTCTGGGCGCTCGCGGGGACCATCCGCACGCGTACGGCTTTCTCCCTCATCATGTCCTGCACGATGTCCGGCAGAAAGAATTCCCTGGACTCAAAATTGGCGGGCTCTGAGAGAAAATTCTTCCACAGTCGCTCGGCGTAGTCAAATATCGATGGGTTAAACCCCCAGAGGTTCATCGAGACCGCCGTCGAGGGCGAGAGCTCCACAGTTCCTTCTTCTCTTTGTGAGACAAACAGGGAACCGGCGCGCCACACTTTCCTGTGCTCCACAATTTCGCTGAGATAACTCTGTGAATCTATAAGACAGATCGCCCGCGACACCGAACCGCCCTTTGGAACGACATCGTCGAGCCGGTATCCCGCGAAACAGAACTCGCCGGGGCTCGAGGAGAGATGCGCGCCGACCTTTTCAAAACCCGGAAGACCATAGTAGTCGTCCGCATTGATCACCGCAAAAGGCCCCTTGCCCTCGAGATGCTTCCGGGCGCACAGGAGCGCGTGCCCCGTTCCCCAGGGTTTCGCGCGTCCGCTTTTCTCGAACCGGGCGCGCGCCGCCTCGTCCAGCAGAGAGACAGACTTTTGGTACGCGAGTGAATACGATACCGACGCCGGCAGGCGGGATAGAATGTTTGCCTTGAAATCCGCCTCGATTTCCGGACGAATCAGAAACACAATGTGGTCGAAGCCCGCGCGGCGCGCATCGAAAAGAGAATACTCCAACAGAGTCTCCCCCCGCGGGCCAACTCCCACGACCTGTTTTACGCCGCCGAACCTCGCCCCTATTCCGGCGGCGAGCACAAGAAGCCTCATGTTTGCATGATGCGTGCCCAGGCCACTCTGGTCAAGTCGCGAATCGGCGCATTTTTATGCGATTCTACCGATAGCAGCTTGACATCGGCATTCGACATGTGGTAGATACTCGCATGACGTTCGCCGCCGTTTCCGTCAGGGATTCAGAGAACATCGGCATCCGGCCTCTCGGTCCGGACAGCGAGATGCTTCGGCGCGCGATCTCCGCCTTCGCAACCTCTCTTATAGTCTCCATTTCCATCGCCATTATCATTTCCATCCTCCTGCTTACCCTGGGCCTTACTGGCTCCTCCGTTTTCTGACGGCCGCGCGGAGAGAGCCTGACTTCCAGAGGCCGTTTCCGCGTCGCGACACCGGCAGACACAATCTCTCCGCGGACGATCGCGGGCGCTTCAGAAAAACAACTACATTCAGATCCAATACCAGGAGGAGATGGAAGGATGAATACTCCCCGTACCATCCGTATATTCGATACGACACTTCGCGATGGAGAACAGGCGCCGGGCTGCAGCATGAACCAAGTGGAAAAGCTCGAGGTCGCCGGGGCTCTCGCATCGCTCGGCGTAGATGTCATCGAGGCCGGTTTCGCGATCGCCAGCCCCGGGGATTCCGCCTCAATCCACGAGATCGCGCGCACCGTGCGCGGACCAGTCATCGCGAGCCTGTCGCGCGCGGTCGAACTCGACATTGACGCTTCGTGGGATGCCCTGCGCGGCGCGGAAAGGCCGCGCATCCATGTCTTCATCGCCACATCCCCTATCCATATGAAATACAAACTGCGCATGAAACCGGACGAGGTCGTCGCACAGGCCGCCGCCATGGTCAAGTATGCGAGGAAACGCTGCCCCGATGTCGAATTCTCGGCGGAAGACGCGTCGCGCTCCGACCTTGAGTTTCTGTGCAGAATTCTCACCGCCGTCATTGAGGCCGGAGCGTCGACGGTGAATGTGCCGGATACCGTCGGATACGCCATGCCCGGCGAGTTCGGCTCGCTGATCCGGTCCATCCGCGCAGGCACGCCCAATATCGATGGCGCCGTAGTATCGGTACATTGCCACAATGATCTCGGCTTCGCCGTCGCCAACAGTCTGGCGGCCATCGAGGCCGGCGCGGACCAGGTGGAGTGTACCATCAACGGCATCGGCGAGCGCGCGGGCAACGCGGCCCTCGAAGAGATAGTGATGGCCATGCGCACGCGGGCGGACTATCTTCGCTCCGCCTGCGGCACGGGCCTCCGCTGCAACGTCGATACCACCAGGATCTACCCTGTCTCGCGCCTCGTCTCGACGGTCACCGGCTCACGCGTTCAACCCAACAAGGCCATCGTCGGCGAGAACGCCTTCGCCCATGAGGCCGGCATCCACCAGCACGGCGTCCTCACGAACCGCGAGACCTACGAGATCATGACGCCCGAGTCGATCGGACTGCCCCGGAACCGGATGGTGCTCGGCAAACATTCGGGCCGGCACGCCTTCGACGAGCGTCTGAAAGAGCTGGGCTTTCGTCTGGAAGCTGAGCGCGCGGCGCGCCTTTTCGAGGCTTTCAAGATATTGGCCGACAAGAAAAAAGTGATAACCAACCGCGATATCGAGGCCCTGGTCCGCGGAGCGGTACCTGACCGGCCGGCCGCGTGGCGACTGGAACGCTTCATCATAAACTCGGGAAGCACTATTACGTCGACGAGCGCGGTATGTCTCGTGTCTGCCGGCGGACAGACATGCGAGCAGGTGGCGATTGGCGACGGCCCCATCGACGCGTCCTTCAACGCCATCGACAAGATTGTGAACGCGAAACCAGTCCTCGAGGATTTCTCGCTCGATTCCGTGACGGACGGCAAGGATGCCCAGGGTGAGGCCCGAGTCAGGATACGGCTGGCCGACCGGACCTATAACGGGCATGGAGTCTCGACCGACATCGTCGAGGCAAGCGTCCGGGCCTATGTCGACGCGATCAACGCCGTACTCGGCGATGCCGCCGTCGTCAGCGGCGCGGCCGACGACGCGAGCCGGCCAGAAGATACGGCGAACAAACGGGACGGTACCAAAGCCTTTGCAGAAACAGAAAGGAGCAACCAATGACGATGACTCAGAAAATCCTCGCGGACCACGCGGGCTTGCCTTCCGTGGAAGCGGGCCAGCTCATCGAGGCGCGGGTCGACCTCGTCCTGGGCAACGACGTGACGGCCCCCGTCGCGATCAAAGAATTCGAGAAGATCGGTGTCGCAGAGGTCTTTGACCGGCGGCGGATCGCCCTCGTGCCGGACCATTTCGCGCCAAATAAAGATATCAAATCGGCCGAGCAGTGCAGGATTATGCGCGACTTCGCCAGAAAACATGATATCGAACACTATTTTGAGATCGGCCGCATGGGCATCGAGCACGCGCTCCTCCCCGAACAGGGGCTCGTGCTGCCCGGAGAACTCGTCGTAGGNNGCCATGGCGGCGGGAACCGCGTGGTTCAAGGTGCCCGGAGCCATACGCTTTGTTCTGAACGGGGCCCTGGAAGGATGGGCGACGGGCAAGGATCTGATCCTGTCCATCATCGGCGCCATCGGAGTCGACGGCGCCCTGTACCGATCCATGGAGTTCGACGGGCCGGGCGTCGCGACGCTGTCGATGGATGAGCGTTTCACGGTCGCCAATATGGCCATAGAGGCCGGCGCGAAGAATGGAATCTTCGCGGTCGACGAGAGGACGCGCGCCTGGGCCGTGGCGGTCTCCCCTCGCAGCTTCAAAGAATACGCGGCCGACCCCGACGCCGAATACGAGCGGACCATCGCGATCGACCTCGCCTCGGTCGAGCCGCAGGTCGCCTTCCCCCACCTGCCGTCCAACGCACGCCCGGCGGCGGAAGCGGGCGAAACGCCGATCGACCAAGTCGTCATCGGCTCCTGCACCAACGGACGCATCGAGGACCTCCGCGCGGCCGCCTTTCTCTTGAAAGGCAGATCGGTCGCCCCCGGTGTCCGCTGCATCGTCATTCCCGCCACGCAGCGAGTCTACCAACAGGCTGTCCGCGAAGGGCTCGTCGAAGCCTTCATCGAGGCAGGCGCCGTGGTATCGACACCGACCTGCGGACCCTGCCTCGGCGGTCACATGGGCATACTCGCCGCGGGCGAGCGCGCGGTTGCAACGACCAACAGGAACTTCGTGGGCCGCATGGGGCACCCCGGTTCCGAGGTGTATCTGGCCAGCCCGGCAGCGGCAGCAGCATGTGCCGTCACGGGACGCATCGTCGATCCCGGCAAGATCGCCGCGGCTCCCCCGCGCGGCTACTTCGAGACAAGCGCGAAAGCGTGAAGGAAAAACCATGGAACAAGGATGTAGAGTCTGGAAATACGGAGACAATGTGGATACGGACGTCATCGTGCCCGCGCGCTATCTGACGACCGGCGATCCGGTGGAACTCGCCGCGCACTGCATGGAGGATATCGACCCCAGATTTGCCGCGGGGGTTTTGCGGGGAGACATCATCGTGGCCGGTGAGAATTTCGGCTGCGGATCGTCGCGGGAGCACGCGCCTGTCGCCATCAAGGCCTCGGGCGTCTCATGCGTCATCGCAAAGAGCTTCGCGCGCATATTCTACCGCAACGCCATCAACATCGGCCTCGCGATACTCGAATGCCCGGAAGCCGCCGAGGACACCCGAAGCGGCGACAGGCTCACCGTGGACTTCGAGTCGGGCGAAATTCGCAACTTGAGCCGGGGCGCGCGGTACCGGGCTGTGCCCTTCCCGCCATTCGTGCGGAATATTATGACCGCCGGAGGTCTCATACCGTACATCAGGGGGAAACTGCTGAAACCCGGCGCTCATCTCGGCGTCGGACAGGGAGGAGACTGAGATGAAATATACAATCGCGACCATTCCCGGGGACGGCATAGGCCCGGACGTCGTCGCCGAAGCGGTAAAAGTGGCCCGGACCGTCGCGGGGGTGTCGGGCTTCACCGTCGAGTTCATGGAGACGCTGATGGGTGGCGCGGCCATCGACGCGACGGGTTCGCCGCTGCCGGATTCGACCCTGAGGGCCTGTCGCTCCGCCGACGCGATCCTCCTGGGCGCGGTCGGCGGCCCGCGCTGGGACAGCCTTCCGGGCAATCTGCGCCCTGAAGCTGGTCTTCTCGGCCTTCGCGCCGCCATGGGCGCCTACGCCAACCTGAGACCCGCCAGGATATTCCCCGAGCTTGCGGCGGCCTGTCCCCTGAAGCCCGAGATCGTAGCCGGAGGGATGGACCTTCTCATCGTGAGGGAACTCACGGGAGGCATCTATTTCGGCGAGCGCGGCAAAAGCCCCGACGGCGAAGCCGCATGGGACACCGAGCGCTACACGAAGGCCGAAATCGAGCGACTGCTCGAAGTCGCCTTCCGCGCGGCCAGATCAAGAAAAAGAAAACTGTGCGTCGTCGACAAGGCCAACGTGCTCGAATCGAGCCGGCTCTGGCGTCAAGTAGCCCAGGCTGCCGCCGCCCGTTACCCCGATGTCGAGACGACCTTCATGTATGTCGACAACTGCGCCATGCAGCTCGTCCGCGATCCCCGGCAATTCGACGTCATCGCCACGAGCAACATGTTCGGCGACATTCTGTCCGA
>DJVZ01000022.1:0-69708 GCA_002441395.1 Spirochaetaceae bacterium UBA6243
AACCAGTTGCTTGTAGAAATGGACGGATTCGATTCGACAAGTGGGCTCATCATTGTCGCAGCCACAAACCGGCCCGATGTACTTGATCCAGCCCTACTCAGGCCGGGGCGCTTTGATCGGCAAGTCCTGGTCGACAGGCCTGATATGCTGGGCCGCGAAGAAATCCTCAAAATTCATTCCAAGCCTATCAAGATGGATCCATCAGTCGATCTTTCGAAGATTGCGCGAAGTACTCCAGGGTTTGTCGGTGCTGACCTCGCCAATGTCGTGAATGAAGCGGCGCTGCTTGCAGTGCGCGCTGGGCGCAAAAAAGTAAAAGAAGAAGATTTCCAGGAAGCGATAGAGAAAGTAGTTGCTGGCCTTGAAAAGAAAAACAGAATGATCAATCCAAAGGAAAAACAAATTGTGGCTGTCCATGAGACAGGCCATGCGATTACGGCCGCTTTCACTCAAGGCGCCGATCCGGTACGAAAGATTTCGATCGTCCCCCGCGGATTCAGCGCGCTTGGCTATACGCTTCAGATGCCCCTTGAGGACCGCTATCTCGTCACCGAAGAAGAACTTCTTGGCCAGATCGATGTCCTCTTGGGCGGACGGGCCGCCGAAGAGCTTGTGTTTCATTCAATCTCAACCGGAGCCTCAAACGACATCGCCCGTTCTACTGAAATTGCAAAGCGAATGATTACGGACTACGGCATGTCCGAAAAATTCAAGAACGTTGCGCTGACCAAAAGAGGCGCAGGGTTGCCCGGTTCTCAGCAGATGGCCGATCCCTTTGCTACCAGAGAATACAGCGAAGAAACACAACGCTATATCGATGAAAAGATAGCTTCGATTGTCGATGAGCGCTATAACCATGTGGTCAGCCTTCTTAAAGAAAAACGTGAAATGCTCGACCGCATTTCGTCGCTTTTGCTTGAAAAAGAAGTAATCGAAGAATCTGAATTTGCAGCGCTCACTGAGGAAAGCCGCAGCGAAAAGGCAATTGCGGGGGCCATGCCGGTCGATGCAGCCGTTTCCTCATCGGGTACAACTGAGTCCCCCGCGCTGCCTGCGTCGAATTCGTAAGCGTGTCTTATGAAATTATGACATTTTTACCACTATTGTCATATTGACAATAATACTCCCCTGTGATTGACTTCTCGCATCTCTGAAGAATAAGGAGAGATGCATATGTCCGTAGTGATCAGATCGATTTCTTCATATGTGCCGCCTGTCCGAATCACGAATGAAGAGCTCGCGGCACGGATGGAGACTACCGATGAATGGATTCGTTCCCACACCGGCATCGGAGCACGGCATATCGCTCCCGATGGCGTACAGACGAGCGACATGGCTGTAAGTGCCGCACAAAGTGCGTTGGAAAAAGCAAAAATCGGCACCTCTGATATCGATTATATCATTGTGGCGACTGCGACGCCCGACTACTTCGGCTTTCCTGCGACGGCCTGCATTGTACAGGATAAGCTTGGCGCCTATGGAGCATCTGCCTTCGACGTGACCGCTGGCTGTACCGGCTTCATCTATGCGCTCAATATCGCTTCAAGTATGCTTGAGTCATCGCATGGAAGACACGCGCTGGTCATTGGAGCTGATGGCTTGAGTCGAATTGTAGACTGGAATGACCGCTCGACCGCAGTGCTGTTTGGCGATGGAGCGGGCGCCGCGGTCGTGTCCCGAATCGACGAGGGTGGACGCGGATGCCTCTCTTTTATTCTCGGCGCGGATGGGAGCGGAGCAAAAGAGCTGTATCTTGTTCAGCCTGAAAGAACGCAAGCATTCGATCGTCAGCAGCCGGTCGTGCCCGTGATTTCGATGAATGGCAAAAAGGTATATGACTTTGCGGTGAAATCGATCACAGTCGTCATAGAGCGACTTCTTCACAAAACTGCCTATCGTCTTGAGGATTTCTCATGGATTGTGCCTCACCAGGCGAATGCACGCATTGTGCAGGCCGCCGCCAAGCGCTTTTCAATTCCGATGGACAAAATCTATATGAATATAGAAGAATACGCGAACACCTCTGCCGCGAGTATCCCTCTGGCGCTTGCCGAAATGGATGAAAAAGGTCTTCTGAAACCCAATGATTTGGTGATGCTTGTCGGTTTTGGTGCCGGGCTTACCTATGGAGCAGCCGTTGTTCGATGGTAAAAGCGTGCGCATGGCAGCATTCCTTCACATTGCCGCATGCTATACTACGTCAATAAGCAATAGCTCAATTCCCGATCCCCAAAAAGGAGATAAGAAAAAATGCAAATTGAAGTCGCAGTCACTGGCCTTGGAATAATAAGCCCCATCGGGACTTCGGTCGATGAATTTTGGAACAATTGTACACATGGCGTGAGTGGCGTCGGCCCCATCACGCATTTTGATGCATCAAAGGTAGAGAGCAAGATAGCCGCGGAGGTTAAGAATTTTGATCCTTCCCAATGGATCGAACGAAAAGAAGCGCGAAAAATGGCACTCTTCTCTCAATATGCGGTTGCGGCGGCAGCTCAGGCATGGAATGATGCCGGGCTTCCTGAAAACATTGAATCGCAAAAGCCTGGAGACAAGGCCCACATTGATTCTGATCGCATTGCGGTAGTGGTAGGCAATGGCATTGGCGGGCTTGATGTATTCACCGAATCACATGCCAAAATGTTGCAGGATGGACCTGACCGAATACCTCCAATGACTATTCCCCTTATGATCGCGAACGAAGCGGCAGCCAATATTGCCATGCGCTTCGGCATCCACGGGCCTGCTCTCACTCAGGTGACAGCGTGTGCTTCGGGCACCGACGCCCTTGGCCAAGCCCTCGATCTTATCCGTGCAAACAGGGCCGATATCGTCATTGCAGGCGGCACAGAAGCGGCCATCACCGAGTTTGCAATAGGAGCATTTTGCAGGCTCAAGGCACTCTCGACATCCTACAACGATCAGCCGCAGCTCGCTTCGAGACCTTTCGACCGCGACAGGGACGGATTCGTTATGGGTGAAGGAGCGGGCATTCTCATTCTTGAGCGGCTCGACCATGCAGCGGTCCGTAACGCAAAAATCCACGCGCACTTCGCTGGATACGGCTCAAGCTGTGATGCATATCATCTGACCGCTCCTCAGCCCGAAGGAATTTTCGGTGCGAAAGCCATAGAGCTCGCGCTCAAAGATGCCGGCACGCAGCCAAAGGACATTGGCTACTACAATGCGCACGGGACAGGCACGGAGCTCAATGATCCCATGGAGAGCAGGATGCTGAAGACTGCCTTTGGCTCCCTGGCTTCAACTTTAAAGATCAGTTCGACAAAAAGCATGACGGGACACTGCATCGCCGCGGCGGGCGCAATCGAGGCGATTGTGTGCATCAAGGCACTTGAAACAGGCGTGCTCCCCCCGACCATTCACCTGGACAACCCCGACACCGAGAATGGATGCGATCTGGATTATATTCCAAATGTGGCTCAGTCTTATGCCGTTAAAACCGCGATGTCCGCAAGCCTTGGATTTGGCGGGCACAACGGTGTGGTCATCTTCAAGGCCGCCGATGCATGAAACCTGTTGCAAGGTTTGCGGTAGAATACTAAAATTGTTTTAATTTTGCATTTTTCGCGACACTTACATCCAAAAAGGCGGCGGGTAATGAATGATATCGAATCGTATCTTCCACACAGACCCCCATTTTTATTCGTGGACGACGTATATATCAAAGATGATACAATTTTTGCGGAGCATACTTTCCACGCCGAGGATTGGTTCTTCAAGGGGCATTTCCCCGAATTTCCTATCGTGCCCGGAGTTCTGCTGGTGGAGAGTATGGCACAGGCGGGCGGTGTCGGGGCAAAACTGATGGACATTTATCCCATAAGCCTCTTCATGCTTGCAAAAATCAAGGAGGCCCGGTTCAAACGACCGGTGCGCCCTGGCGATACCATGAAGATGGAAATCACAAATGTCAGAGCGTCCACTGTATACCTCCATCAAAGAGGAATCGGGAAGGTCGGCGACACAATAGTTGCCGAGGCCGAATGGATAAGCATTGCCTCAGGAGTACCAGAATGATCCTTAAACCAATGGTTCGCAACAATATCTGCATCAATGCTCACCCCATGGGATGCCGCGCCGAGGTTCGCCTGCAGACGGGCCGGGTAAAGGCATTTCGGGACAGGTTGACAAATTTCGACAAAAACGGCCGTGGCACGCCCAAGCCAACGCATGTGCTCGTAATTGGCTGCTCGACGGGATACGGGCTGGCATCGAGGCTGGTTGCGGCGTTTGGCTACGGCGCCGATACCGTCGGTTTTTCTTATGAAAAGGAGCCCTCGAGCACAAAACCGGGGACACCGGGCTGGTACTTCAATCATGAATTTGACGCACTCGCCGCCGAAGCAGGCCTCTTCGCGCGCACTTTCTCCGACATCGACGCATTTTCACACGCCGCGAAGGACAAGGCGATCGAACTCGCCAGGGAGCGGGGCTTTCAGTACGACCTCATCATTTATTCACTCGCAAGCCCCGTGCGTACCGACCCCGAGACCGGCACACTCTATCGTTCGGTGATAAAACCGATCGGACGGCAGTACGCCGGGCGCACCCTCGATGTGTTTACGGGCAAAATCGCGGAGGCCACCGTTCAGCCGGCCACAGAGGAGGAAATCGCGCAAACGATAAAAGTCATGGGCGGTGAAGACTGGCAATTGTGGATTGACGCGCTCGATAAAGCGGGAGTGCTCGGCCGGGACGCGATAACTCTCGCCTATTCCTACCTCGGGCCCCCGTTCTCCTGGCCCATCTATCGCGACGGCACTATCGGGCAGGCAAAACTCCATCTTGAAAAGACTGCTCAAGCCCTCAACGAACATTACCAGGACGCAAAAGGACTGCGCGCTTTTGTCTCCATCAACAAGGCCGTTGTCACGAGGGCAAGCGCAGTCATCCCTGTGATTCCACTCTATATTTCAACCTTGTTCAAGGTGATGAAAGAGCGAAATATACACGAAGACTGTGTCGATCAGATGATACGACTATTTGCCGAGCGGATTTACCGAAAAGGTGAAACGCAAATTCCCGTCGACACAGAAGGCCGGATCCGCGTCGATGATCTGGAGATGGGCCCTTCGGTTCAGAATGAAGTGAGCGCGCGCCTGGCGATGGTCGACGAATCGAATCTCCATACGCTTGCAGATCCCGATGGTTTCAGGAACGACTTTTTAAGGGCACATGGATTTGAGGTGCCGGGTGTCGATTATGAGCAAGAGGTTCTCTCGTTCGAATGAACCTTTGCATTCTCAATTCATCGGATATGCTGCAGAGTCTCTCTCGGAAGGATCGCCGAGCACAGCACATACTCGAAGTACTGAAGAAAAAAGCGGGCGACCGCTTTCGCGCAGGCAGCACAGACGGGCTTGTCGGTTGGGCTTCATTGGAGTCAATAACAGATGAAAGAATCGTGCTTCGCTTTATCGCCGAGCACCCTGCTCCACCCTTGCGCCCTGTGCGCGTCATGCTTGGCACTGTGAGGCCGATCCAGGCCGCACGAATTGTCAAAGAACTCACCACCCTGGGTGTGAGCAGCATTGCTTTTTTCCCGACGGAACTCGGAGAAAAGTCCTATACTCAATCCAATTTCTATGTACAAAAAGAATATTATATGCATGCGCAGGACGGAGCCGAGCAGGCTGGCAATCCCCGCCTCCCAGAAATCGACCTTGTATGGTCCCTGAAAAAAGCGCTGGAACAGGTCGAGCACATTGAAGCCTCTGAATTCACAGCGCCTTTACAGCAAGCTGACGGTCTTCAGTCCGTGGACGGCACATTGAGTCCGCGTACTACCAAAATTGTATGCCACCCCGATTGCGCAGCAACTCCTTTGAGCCACATGTCTCTTTCGGGGACACCCGTTATTCTGGCGATTGGGACTGAGCGCGGATGGACCGAGCACGAACTCGAGCAATTTCTGCAGAGCGGCTTTGCTCTATGTGCCCTTGGCGATCGGATACTAAAAACGGAGACTGCCGCTGCTGTGGCTGTCTCCGTTGTGCTTGCAAGGCTGGGATATTTTTAATTCAGTTTTAACGGACACTTAAACCTTTGTCATTGTATCTGACGGCCCGCAGCGAGTTCAGCACGGCGAGGAGGGATACTCCGACATCGGCGACTACGGCTTCCCACATGTCTGCCCGGCCGACGCTTCCGAGCAAGACGAAAGCTCCCTTTACGACGAGTGCAAAAACGACGTTCTCCATGACGATGGAATGTGTGAATGCCGAAATTCGCAAAGCAAGCGGAATGCGTCCGATGTCGTCATCCATGACGACGACGTCGGCAGCTTCGATGGCCGCATCTGAACCAAGGCCGCCCATCGCGAATCCCACGTCCGAACTTACAAGGACGGGCGCGTCGTTCATCCCGTCGCCGACAAACGCCACTTTTCTTCCCGCAGGTTCCTGCGCTTTTATCGCTGCAAATTTTTCTACTTTATCCTGCGGAAGAAGCCCGGCATAATATTCATCGATGCCGAGACTCGCCGCCACCTTTTTCGCGACAGTTTCGCCATCGCCCGTCAGCATAACGACCTTGCGGACACCCTGTCGCCTGAGCTCCTTAATCGAGGCGGCCGCTCCATCCTTCACTGCATCTGAAATCAGAATGTAGCCGGCATAGACATCGTCGACCGTGACATGAACCACCGTACCCCTGACGTCGCAGACATCATGCGCCACCTTGTGTTCGTGAAGCATTCGATCGTTGCCTGCCATGACGACGTGCCCGTCGACGACGGCCACCACGCCATACCCCTTTTTCTCCACGATATTGGTCACCGAAGCCGCGGCGCCAATGGCCGAGGCCGCTTCCCGTATCGACCGCGCGATAGGATGCGGAGACACGCTTTCCGCGCCAGCGGCGTACCGCAGCACTTCCATCCCCGAAAACCCATTGTGCGGCACGACCTCCGAAACCGCAAAAACGCCTTTCGTCAAGGTACCCGTCTTGTCGAACACGACCGTATCTATTTTCGTCATGGCGTCAATGTAATTCGCCCCTTTGACGAGCAACTTGTGGCGCGATGCACTGCCCACTCCGCCGAAATACCCCAACGGCACCGACACGACAAGGGCACAGGGGCAGGAAATGACGAGCAGCACGAGGGCCCTGTACACGTAGTCGCCGAACGTAGCGCCAGGGATGACAAGAGGGGGAACGACTGCTATGAGAGCAGCCAGAACGACGACGACTGGCGTATAGACGGAGGCAAACTTCGTTATGAATTTTTCGGTAGGAGCCTTGTTGGCCGACGCATTCTCGACAAGCTCCAGTATGCGCGCCACGGCCGACTGGCAGAATTCCTTCGTAACGCGGACAACAAGCCTGCCGCTATCGTTCACATAGCCGGCCAGCACGGCATCGCCGGGCCCTACTTCCCTGGGTACGGATTCGCCCGTCAGCGAGGACGTGTCGACAAACGAAGAGCCTTCCACAATCTCGCCGTCCAGGGGTACCCGCTCGCCGGGCCGCACTTCCACGCTCTGCCCAATCGCGACCGATTCGGGTGATATGGTTTTGGATACGCCGTTTTCGACGACCCGCGCAAAGTCCGGGCGCAGGTCCATGAGCTGGACGATCGACCGGCGCGATTTGTCGACAGCCTTATCCTGCAAAAATTCGCCGACCGCATAAAAGAGCATGACGCCCACCGCCTCGGGAAGCTGGTGAATGGCGATCGCCCCAAGTGTCGCGATTGCCATCAAAAACATTTCGTTGAAAACCCGGCCATGGACAATACTCAGCACCGCCGATTTCAGCACAGGATATCCAACCAGCAGATAGGCAGGAATGAGTACCGCATATTCCGCGATGGAATACGGCGTATTGTGGAGCTGTGTATGAAATACCGAACCCGCGACAAATAGAATAGCAGAAACAACGAGTTTGGCTATCTCGACCCGACTATTTCCCTCTTCCTCCTGTTCGTTTCCGCTGCTGCCGGCACTACCGTTGTTGGCTGCGACCAGTTCGACTTCCGGTTCAACCTGCCTTATGATGCTTCGCGCTTTTTCCTCCGAAGCGCCGGCAATCACCAGCGTCTTCGTCGCAAAACTGACCGTGGCGGATTCCACATCGTCGCATTTGTTCAATGCCGTTTCTATTTTGTTCGCGCACTGCGCGCAATCCAAGCCTTTGAGGTAATACTTGTCGGCCATGGTCCATCCCCTCTCTCTCAGGTAAGTTCGATATAGTGTTCACGGGCCTTCTCTATAAGCGCAAGGACATGTTCGTCTGCCAGCGAATAGAAAACCATCTTGCCCTCCCGGCGCGCCTTCACGAGGTTGAGCGCCTTCAGAAAACGGAGATGATGCGAAACGGCAGGCAAGTTCGTCTCGAGGATATATGCCAGATCGCAGACGCAAAGTTCCCTTTTGGACAGAAGATAAAGAATCTTTACCCGCGTCTCGTCTGCCATGGCCTTGAACAATTCCGAAAGCCCCGCGACGTCGATGAGCGAGGCGCGGAGCCCCGGCGCCGTTTCGCTGCACGTAATGCTGTATTGGCTGCAAAGATCGTCGTTCACGAAGACCTCCTTCGGGACTATGGCGCGGCAAACACCACAAATCGGCGGCCGCTCCGTGCCCGGCCCGTATTCGACGCCATTCCCACTGCGAACGATTGCTCAATTAAGCAATCGTTTAATCGTATGGTACTATTGAAAACCAAAACGGTCAAGCATACACGGTTGCGCCGGGTGCGAAGAGCCGTCAGAGGTGGCGCCGGACGGCTTCCTCCGGGATGGTTGGCGAGCCGGGCTTGACGAAGGCAGGCCGATTCGGGTAAAGCGTTCTATTACTATCTGGAGGAACATAGCATGTGCGGCATTTTTACCATCACCGACATCAAGGGCGATCCTATCGCCCTGCGCAAGCGCGCCCTTTCCCACGTGAAGCGTCTCAGGCACCGGGGACCCGATTGGAGCGGCGTTTACTCGGACAAGCACGGCATAATCTGCCACGAGCGTCTGGCCATCGTGGACGTCACGCACGGGGCCCAGCCCCTCATCGACGCGGGCACGGGCCGCGTCCTCTCCGTCAACGGCGAGATATACAATCACCGCGAACTGCGCGCCAAGTTCCTCAAGGAACCGCACGACTTCAAGACCGAGTCTGACTGCGAACCTCTCCTTTACCTCTATGACGAAATGGGCCCGGAATTTCTCAAACACGTGAACGGCATTTTCGCCTTCGTCATCTACGACCCGCGCGACGGAGATTATTTTATCGCACGCGATCACATAGGCATCAATCCTCTGTACTGGGGTCGCGACGGCGAGGGCAACCTCTACGTCGCTTCCGAGATGAAGGCGATCTTCGATCTCTGCCCGAAGGTCGAGATATTCCCGCCCGGGCATTATTACAAGGGCAGCGAGGGCAAACTGGTAAAATGGTATGAGCCTGTGTGGGCGGAACCCGGCTACATCCCGACGGGAGAAGCCGACCTCACGGCGCTGCGCGAGTCCCTCGTCGCAGCGGTGAAGCGCCAGCTCATGAGCGATGTGCCCTACGGTCTTCTCATCTCAGGCGGCGTGGACTCGTCCATCGTCGCGGCCATCGCGGCCCGTTTCGCGGAACGCCGCGTCGAGACTGACGGGGCCGAACAGGCCTGGTGGCCGCGCATCCACTCCTTCTCCGTGGGCCTGCCCGACGCGCCGGACACCAAGTATGCCAAGATGGTCGCAGACTACATCGGCAGCCAGCACCACGAGATCAACTTCACCGTACAGGAGGCCATCGACGCCTTGCCGGACGTGATCTGGCACCTCGAGACCTTCGACGTCACCACGATCCGCGCCGGCACGCCGATGTATCTCATGACGCGCAAGATCAAGGCCATGGGCATCAAAATGATTCTCTCCGGCGAGGGCTCGGACGAGATCTTCGGCGGCTACCTCTACTTCCACAAGGCTCCGAACCGCGTGGAATTCCACGAAGAGCTCGTGCGCAAGCTGTCCATGCTCCATCTCTACGACTGTCTGAGAGCAAACAAGGTCACCGCGGCCTGGGGAGTCGAGGCGCGCGTGCCCTTCCTTGACCCCGAATTCCTCGATGTGGCGATGAACATCGACCCTGCCCACAAGATGATCCGCAAGGACGAGGGCCGTATGGAGAAGTACATCCTGCGCAAGGCCTTCGAGGGCTGGATTCCCGACGAAATCCTGTGGCGACAGAAGGAGCAGTTTTCCGATGGTGTGGGCTACAACTGGATTGACTCCCTGAAGGAATACGCCGAAAAAGAAGTCTCCGACAGCGCCATGGCCAACGCCGCCTACCGCTTTCCGGTCAAGACGCCGCCTACCAAGGAGGCCTACCTCTACCGCGCCATCTTCGAAGAGCACTTCAAGAATCCGAGCACCGTGGATCTCGTGCCGGACGGACCAAGTATCGCGTGTTCGACGCCGACCGCCATCCGCTGGGACGCGGCCTGGGCGAACCAGGCCGACCCTTCGGGCCGCGCGGTGCGGGGCGTGCACGACAAGAGCCTGAAGTAGGACTATGATGGGCATACAGTGAACCTCCTCGTTTTTGTCTATTCTCAAAATCGGGAATTCCAAAAAATATTTTCACTGTGTAAAATGATGGATATGACATAGAGACTGAGGTTGCTACCAATCGCTTTGAAGTCTGTTCGAAGTATCTGCGTTTGTTGCCGAAAGAGAAGTATCGAGGAAAAGGAGGGAGGGAAATGCGCAGTGTTGTGTTGGCAATCTCGGGATCCCTAAGGGAGCCATCTTTTACCGAGAAGATACTCGATTTGTGTATCAAGGGGCTGGGAGAGAATCAGGAAGTGCACAAGTTCTATCCCCACAAGATGAATATCGGGCCATGCAAAGGTTGTCGGTCCTGCTGGGAACCAAAGACGCCGGGCGAATGCGTTCAGAAAGATGATTTTGAACAGATTCTCGATGTTTACAAACGGGCCGATTACTTCCTTCTCGCCACTCCTCTCTACTTCTTCGATTTACCCGCAACGGTGAAGAATGTGATCGACAGATTCTTCATCATTCTGGAACCTGCACAGATTAAATCCGCCGGAGGGGGGAGCACACACCCCAAACGTTTGGGACGCCACCCCAAGGCAGCCTTGATCTCATCGTGTGGTTTTGCCGAGATCGAAAATTTCGACCTTCTGAGACAGCATTTTCGCCTTATATGTGAGCACACAGACTGGAGCTGGTCCGGAGAGATCCTGGTTTCTGAAGCTGGTGCGGCCGCCGCTCCGAAACTGTTTGACAGAAAGTACAACCTTATCGAAAAAGCGGGGGCGGAGTTGCTCGAAGGGATGATATCCCAGAAAACAACCAATGCAATCGCCGCTCCCGTCATGCCGGCAGAAGATTACCGCCGCATGGTTACGTTAAACTTCGAAGGAGGAGTGATCGCAAAGGCAAAGGTGGCCGTCATCGCCATAAAGGCGATGCGGGACAAGAAAAAAATTCGAGAGTAGTCCCCTGGCTGCAATAACGGCGCCGTGTGTGGCGTAAGAATTTTCGGAAGGCCTTGGGGGGAGGGATCATCGCATGAAGAAAATGCTCATCCGTATTCCCTGGTGGCTTGCAGCCGTCGTGCTCCTCGGCGGCTGGCTGTTGGTGTCGGCCCCGGCCACAGACTGCCCGCGACTATTTTTTGTGTAACAAAACTGCGAGTTTCTCCACATCCCCGGCAAAGCGCCTGCACGCCGCTTCCACCGGCTCCGGTGTCGACATGTCGACACCCGCGAGCTTCAGCGACTCGATCGGGAACCTGCTGCCGCCCGATTTCAGGAAGTCCAGGTAGGCATCGCGCTCCGCCATTCCTCCGTGCAGGACTTTTTCGGAAAGGGCGATGCTCGCCGAAAGGCCCGTCGCGTACTTGTAGACATAGAACGCGTTGTAAAAGTGCGGAATACGCAACCCTTCCATATCCGAAACGTTCTCGAACGCCATCTCGGGCCCAAAATATTTCTCGAGGAGTGCCCGGTATTCCTTTCTGAGCACATCGACCGTCAGCGCTTCACCGGATTCGGCAATCTCATGGGCGCGCTTTTCGAACTCCGCGAACATCGTCTGCCGGAAAAGCGTCGCGAGAGTATCGTCGATCCGGGTGGCGACCAAAAATGCCTTCTCCCTGTCGTCGCTGCTGTGGTCATACAGATAGGAAAATACCAGCTGCTCGTTGAAGGTGCTCGCCACCTCGGCTTCAAAAATCGTGTAGTTGTAGCACATGAAGGGATTGTTCCGGGCCGAATGCCAGGAGTGCATCGAGTGGCCGCCCTCGTGGGCGATGGTGAAGAGGTCGTTGAGGACGTCGTCTTTGTAATTCATGAGTATGTAGGGCTCGCCGATAAAGGACCCCGCCGAGAAGGCGCCCGAGCGCTTGCCTTTGTTCTCGTACCGGTCCACCCATCCGCCCAAGAGGCCATTTCGCAGAGTGCGGACATAATCTTCGCCGAGCGGCCTGAGGGCCTCGATCACAATATCGACCGCTTCTTCGTAGCCGTGTGATGCTTTGACCTCCTTGACGAGAGGGACATATACGTCATAATGGCGCAGGCCTTCGAGTCCGAGAATTTCCTTTCTGAGGCTGTAATAACGATGTAAAATCGGCAGATTCTCATTCACAGTAGAGATCAGATTATCGTATACGGCCTCAGCGACATTGTCGGGGAAAAGTGCCATTGCCCGTGAGCTCGGGTACTTTCTTACCTGGGCCTGATACTTGTCGAGCTTGACTGAACCGGCATACAGGGTACCCAAGGTGTTCTGATGCGCTTCAAAATGAGAATAGAATTGCAAATACGCCGCCTTCCGCACAGACCTGTCCTGCATGCGCATGAACGATATGAAGGTAGACTGCGTAAGAGGCTTGGGGCCTTCGGGAGTTTCTACGGTGCCGAAATTGAGATCGACGTTGGTGAGCACACTGAAGGCCTCTTGCGCAGTCTGGGCCGACTCGGTCTGGAGCGCGAGGAGGCGCTCTTCGGCTTCGCTCAGCACGTGCGGCTTAAATCTGCGCAATTTTGTCAGAAAGACTCTGTAGTCCGCAAATTTCTGGCTGGCAAGGCATTCAACCACAAAATCGTCCCCGAGCGCCTGGATCGCCGGGCTGAGCCAGGACCACGCGGCCTGTCCCTGGGAAGATACACCTACAAACCGGGCGAACAGGCCGCGGGCCGTACTGTTGCCTTCATCTTCAGTGACCCTCAATTGTGCATAGTAGCCAAGTCTTTCTTCCAAAATGAGATATTGTTCATAAGCTTTCAATGTGTCGAACAATGCATCTGCGCTCGCGCTGAAGCCCTTCTTCTTTTTCTCTTCAGCTTCCGGCAGCATTGCGCTCAGCGCTGCGAAATCTCTTTCCCATTCGGCATCATCTTTAAAAAGGCTTGAAAGGTTCCATTTGTGTTCAGCAGGAATTTCTGAACGTTCCGGAATAGTCTTCGCCATTGTTCATTCCTCCTGTATCTATATGATAAAAAGCAGCGTGAAATTTCATGTCCGGCGGGTCGATTCGCGCACGACGAGCTCATATGGCAATCGGATGTGGCTGCCCGCGGCACCATCGAGCATATGCATCACCATGCGCGCCGCCTCTATGCCTTTTTCTCGGGCGGGCTGATGAATGGTCGTCAGCGTCGGGGCACTTATGACGCTCTCCGGTATATCATCAAAGCCCGCCACCGCCACATCTTCCGGCACCCGCAGACCAAGCTCCTTCGCGGCAAGGAGCGCTCCGATTGCCGCGATGTCGGACATCGCCACAATCGCGGTAGGCCGCCGCTCGTGAGACAGCAGGTACCGGGCGCTTTCGTAACCCCCATCGATGGAGCCTTTGCAGTTTTGCATGTATACCCGCGAATCGTCCAGCGATAATCCAGATTCTTCAAGTGCCCACTGAAAGCCCTCGAGGCGTTTTTGAACGACAATGGAAAAATGGCCTGACTCGCTTGGTTTTGTGTCCGGTTCGAGCGAGAGTATCGCGATCTGACGAAAGCCCTGATCAAGCACATGCCGCATTATCTCTCTCGCCGCGCTCTTATGATCGATTCCGATATTGATTGTCGAGGCGGATTCTTCTCCGTCGATAGTGACAAAAGGTATGTGATTCTTTCTAAGAAGGCTGACAACTTCATGGTCGGGGCCAACACCTATAGTGAGAAGTCCATCGACATACGATTTTCGTGCCGCTTCTATTATCTTGCCTCGGATGAGGGGCAAGATGGCGAGTGAAAATTCTTTTTGCTCGCACTCTTCGCCTATTCCGCTGATGACTTGCGCCAGATGGGGGTTCCCGAATATATCGCCGATCTTCTGAGGAAGAAGGAGCCCGATTGCCCCGAGGCGCTTCGTCGTCAAAGTCCTGGCAAAAGGATTAGGTACATATCCAAGCTCTTCGACAATCGTCATTATTCTCTTGTATGTCTCTTTCGAGATTCGATCGGGATAGTTGAGGGCGAATGAAACCGTGGTTTTCGATACGCCCGCGCGCAAAGCGATATCTTTTATAGTAATTTTTGACATAGCGGATGAATTGTACACAAAAGACATGGGCTCGTCAAAGCGCTTTTGTCACTTGATGCAAAATAGTGTACACCACTCCGCGCCCTGGCAGAGTTTTTGCCTGTTGCCCGCTCCGCACTCATGCTATTTCTATGGTATCTCTTTCCTCAGCGGCTATTAGGTTTTATTATGTTTCTACAATGAATACGCTCACAGTAAAAATAGACGGTTTAAACGACATCTCGGTACCCGCAGGCCTGAGCGCTGAAGACATTTTTGAACGTGCAGGTCTGAAAAAAGGTTCCAGCGAAGGAAAGGGGGCTTTTTCTCCTCTTGCGGTTTTTGTCAACAATGAGCTTGCGGCGTTGTCCGCACCAATAAACGCAAACTGCAGCTTGTCGCCGGTGTACCCCGATTCTCCGATGGGCGCCGAAGTCTACCGCCGTTCATTATGTTTTTTGCTTGCGATGGCGGCCAGAGAAATAGTGCCCAAACGGCGGCTCATGGTGAGCATGGCCATTGGCAACGGCTATTATCATTATTTTGATGACAGCGAACCAATTTCGCCGCAGTTGCTCGAAGCTCTTTCTGCCCACATGCGCAACTACATCGCCTCAGATTTGCCCATCAGAATCATCATGCATTCCTGGAATGATGCACTTGAATACTTCGATCAGTCAAATCAAGCCGATACCGTAGCCCTCATGGAGTACATCAACGATCCTTTTGTCCAGCTCAATGAATGCGATGGATATCGTGACTTGCACATCGCCCCTCTCGTGCCGTGTACGGGGCTCTTGAGCGTGTGGGAGCTCATCCCCTACCGTCGGGGCATGCTGCTCCGCTTCCCCCACACGAAAAACCCCTATGAAATGGACCCATTCTCTGACATCCCCGTGCTCTACGAGATAGCCGAGGAATATGAGCAGAAGGCCAAAGTACTGAATGCCGGCTCCATCGGCGCCCTCAACCGCATCAATCAGTCGGGGAATATTCAGGATTTTGTGTTGGTCGCGGAGGCACTCCAGAACAAAAAACTAGCGGCAATCGCCGATCACATCGCCGAAACATCCGACAAAACAAAGGTGATCCTCATTGCGGGACCCTCGAGCTCAGGGAAAACCACATCGGCGAAGAAATTGTCCGTCCAGCTCAGGGCCTTGGGGTTCAAGCCGATTCACATTGAGCTCGACAATTATTTTGTCGACAGAAGCCGCACGCCGCTCGATAAAGACGGCAAGCCTGATTACGAATGTCTCGAGGCGCTCGATGTCGAATTTCTCAATCAACAATTACTGGATCTGTTCGACGGCAAAGAGGTGGAGCTTCCAGCCTTTGATTTCAAGAGCGGGACACGCAAGGCTTCGGGCAACGTCATAAGCCTCAAAAACAACGAAATACTCATTCTGGAAGGCATCCATGGGCTCAATGAGCGGCTTACGCCGCACATTCCCGCCGAAAACAAACTTAAAATCTATGTCTCCGCGCTCACGCAGCTCAATGTCGACGACCACAACCGCGTGCGCACCACCGACTATCGCCTCCTGCGGCGCATGGTCCGGGATTACAATTTCCGCGGGCACAACGCACGCGCCACGCTCGGCATGTGGTCGTCGGTGCAGCGGGGCGAGCGGCTCTACATTTTCCCCTTCCAGGGCTCCGCCAACATTGCCTTTAATTCTGCGCTCGACTATGAGCTTGGAGTGCTCAAAGTGTTCGCCGAGCCGCTCCTGCAGGCCGTGAAGCCTCATCACCCCGAATACCCAGACGCGCGCCGGATTCAGGCATTCATTTCGCGCATATCGCCGATTTCGCCCCAGTATGTGCCAAGCGACTCGATTCTGCGCGAATTCATAGGTTCCAGCGTATTCAAGTATTGAACGAGGACCATAGCGCAAAAAAGCAGGCGCTCTGAAAGCATCTGCCTTCACTGCTTTTGCAGCTTCTTGTATTCAGCCTGACGCTGCTTTTCCCAGTCCTGGCGATATTTTTCGCGCTCGGCAAGGCTGATGACCTTATCGCTCACGATGACGCCCTTGAATTTGTATTCGTCGGCCCCATACGCCGCGCGGGGAGCGGTATATGGAATCACGCGGGAAACCTGAAACGCACCGCCAAACGACATGTAGGGAAGAATGACTGCGTCATCGAGGAGCTGTGCCTCTGCATCGCCAAAGAGTTTGAAGCGCTCGGAAGAATCTTTGTATTCGTCGTTGCCGGCCTCGACTTTATGTGCATAGTCATAGAGGCCAATGGCGGTCGCTGAAGCTTTGTCGCTGCCTTCGTCGACAGGGTCAAGGCCGATCGGGGTGAGAAGTGCGCCGACTATCGGCTCCAGAGTCTGCAGAAAGGTGTACGGATCGCCGTACTCAGGGCTCCATCCCATGCTGTTGTCAATATCATAATTGCTCTGAGCGCCGATTCTGGCATAGCAGGTGGAAGCATCGTAGTTGTCAGTATCCATTTCGACGATATTCACCTTGATGGTGTCGGTGCCAAAGAGCCCTTCAAGACCAGCCTTGAAAGACTGGCTCATCCTCATGCCCTTGGCATAGGATATATCGGCCGCGACATCGAGTTCGACAGGGAATGTTGCTCCCTGTTCTGCAAGTTCGGCTTTCGCTTTTGCCATGTAGGTCTTTGCCAGGGTCGGGTTGTAGTAGGGATCCTGGGCGTCATCGATCTTGAAGCTGGCGGGAAAATCAGCGGGGTTGCGGCTCTTGAGCGCGTCCTCGACATATTTTACATAATCCTTGCCGGCTTGGTCGAAAGACAGTTCGGGCGCGGTACAGGAATTGCGGATGGCTGCGAGTCTGTTCACCTCGCCATTGCGCTGGGCCAGGATGGCCGGCCTGTCGATGCCAAAGAAAATCGCCTTGCGGAAATCGCGGTTGAGAATCGCCTTCCTGGTATCTTCCTTGGCCTGGTCGCTCTTCGGAGATCCGCCTTTGGCAGGATCTGCCGGCGAAGCATAGGCCCGGCGATCATAATTGAAAGCATACACAAAGGTAGTCGAATCCTGGCGCGCCCTGAAGATATAATCTTTGTACTTCGCCTGGGCTCTTGCAAAGAGAGCTTCGTTGTCGGTGTAGACCGGTGCGGCCACATAGTCCCCCGCATCGAAATTGTCGAAGAGCGAATCGGGGGATTTGCCATCAGAATAAACATATTTTACGTGCTTGATATATACATGGTCCTTGTCCCAATAGGTAGGATTGGCATCATATTCGATCACGGACCTGGAAGCGTAATTCGAAAGTACATATGCGCCATTGTAAAGAATGGCATTCCTGTCAACTCTGCCGAAATCCACGCCTTTTGAGCGCAGAAAATCTCCATTGACTGGATAATAGGCATTGGAGGTGAGTATGGTATCGAAATAAGGAATGGGCCTCTCCAGAGTGTACTCGAGGACATAGTCGCCCTTCACTTTTACGCCGACCTGGGAAAAATCGGTGATTTTGCCCTGAAGATAGGCGCCGGCATTCCTGACGAATCCATCGACGAGGCAGGTCAGTGGGCTCCTGTTATCGAGCATATATTTCATCGCATCGACCCAGTCCTGTGCTTTCACTTCCGCATAGGTCTCAAGGTCGGCAGTCACCCACTTCGTTCCTTGGCGAATATCGAACGTCCAGACGGTGAAATCGTCGTTGACCTTCCAGCTCTCTGCAAGCGCGGGCCGAAGAATGCCATAGCGGTCGTGCTCGAGCAGTGCATCGACGAAGTTGGCAATGTGCTGGATGTTGGTGGCCCGCTGGTCATTGAGGTAATTGAAAGACCTCGGATCAGTGGAGAACACATATACATAATCTTGCGAATTCTGTGGCGCTGCGCCCAGCGCAGATACACTCAGCGCGGCAAGCACGACAAGCGAGAGTGCAATCTTTTTATACGTCGCTTCCTCCTCATGCTTCAGATCTGCAAATTCTGCATCAGATTTCAGAGCGAATACATCCCAGGCCTGCGCATTGCGAGCACATCATTATATCGATTGACCGATTTGTTGCGCGCATCCTCAGGATTGATGTCTGCGACCAGCACGGCCTCTCCGTCCACAGGGCCACGCAGCACATACTCGCCCCTTGGAGAGATGAGCACGCTCTCGCCAGTGAATGTCAGAGCCTCCTCCTCGCGCTGTTCGGAACCCACACGATTGACTGTGGCGATGAATATCCGATTTTGCACCGCGGCGGCAAAATCTGCTTTTTGACAGTAAGGCATGACGAGGTTGCTGCAGTGGGCGATGATGTCGGCGCCTTTCAGGGCAAGCGTGCGGAAGCTCTCGGGAAAGAACCAGTCGAAACATATTGCCATCCCTATGCGCGCTCCCCTGAATTCAAATACAAAAAACCCTGTATCTCCTGGCGAGAAATACAGGGTCTCCTTGTAAAACAGATGTGTCTTTCGGTACAGATAGTCGCGTCCGTCCGGCAGCACCGCGAGCGATGCATTGTAGATCGAACCGCCCGAGACTTCAGGAAAACCAAAGACTATTGCGGCGTCCAAATCCCTCGCAGCGGCCCGAAAGGCATGTATTCTCGGGCTCGCAAGGTCATCCGCGAGCGACCGCGTCTCCTCGATGCTCACAAACTGGTAGCCCGTGTAGGCGAGCTCCGGCAGCACATACAAGTCTGCCGGATTTTGCCTGCAAAGCCGTATGAGCCTCTCGACATTCCTGTCGCTGTTCCCAAAGACCGGCTCGAACTGGACAAGCGCAATTTTCATGATATCCGCGTGTGCAGCGCCCCGCCTGGAGCGCCGAACCTTATTGCTTCCTCACCTCGGCCACGGCAAAGTCCAGGGACTCCTGGAGCATCCGCTCCGGAATCGGCGCGATGTGCCCCTGGCCCATCAAATCCTGAGTGAGAGCGCGCGAGGCGAGGATGTCCTCTTTTGCCTTCGCGTAAATGTTCTCCCAGGTATCGGTGACTCTTGCCACGCCCTCTTCAATCGCGGCCACGGCGACATCCGCAGCTTCGCGCGCGAAGACTTCGGTCTCTTCCATCGTGGCGATGATGTTGTCGGCGCTGACGCCGCGCGATTTCGCGAAGCCCGCTATGGAATGCGCGCAGCGGATCGCCATGTTGTCGGTGATCTTGCGGGCGCGCACGAGAAGAGCCCCTTTCAGGAGGCCGGGGAAACAGATTGAGTTGTTGACCTGGTTCGGAAAATCGCCGCGGCCTGTGGCCACAATGTAGGCGCCCTCCTCCTTTGCCGCATAGGGCCAGATTTCGGGCACCGGATTGGCGCACGCGAAGACTATGGACTTCGGTGCCATCGCGCGCACCCATTCGCGCTTGACCGTATCCGGGCCAGGCGTCGAAAGCGCGATGAGCACATCGGCCCCTTTGAGCGCCTCCGCCTCGGTCTCGATGCACTGCGGATTGGTCTGAACGCAGAGTTCCCATTTGCGGTAATAGCGCTTGTCCTGCTCGATGTCCTTGCGGTTCCGATGAAGACCGCCCTTGCTGTCGAACACGATCAGGTTTTCACCCTTACCGCCGTCGGCGAGGATGAGGCGCGCGATCGTCGTGTTCGATGCGCCGGCCCCGAGCAGCACGATTTTTGCCTCGCTGAGCTTCTTCCCCGCGAGCTCAAGCGCGTTGAGCAATCCTGCCAGGGTCACGCACGCGGTTCCCTGCGCGTCGTCATGCCACACGGGAACATCGCAGGCATCTCTCAAATCATCGAGCACTTTGAAGCAGTTTGGCTGACTTATATCTTCAAGATTGACCGCTCCAACCGAAGGCTCGAGCATTTTTACAAAATCGATGATTTTTTCGGGATCCGGTTTGCCGTCTTTGCCGCGAGAATCGATGCAGAGCGCGATCGCGTCCACGCCGCCCAGATATTTCATAAGAAAAGCCTTGCCTTCCATGACGCCGAGGCCTCCCGGAGGCGTGCAGTCGCCGTCGCCCAGAACGCGGGTAGAGTCGGACACAACCGCTACCAGGTTGCCGCGGTTGGAGAGCGCGAAAGACTGGTCGTTATTCTCTCTGATGGTCGTGGAAATTTTGGACACACCCGGCGTGTACCACACGTTGAACCAGTTAAATCCATAGAGCCCAGCCTTGGGTACCACCTGGATTTTCCCGCCATAGAAACGATGAGCCTTTTCCGAGAGCGTTTTCAGAAATATCGTCTGAGCACGCGCCCGCTGGTCTGCTGTCAGATCATCGGGAAATACTTCTGACAAATTATCGAGGCTAAGACTGAGATTCATGGTCCCCTTCCTTTTTCAATTGGCCGGTTCGTGCGGCATCGTTGTAGTGCTTTCTGCCCACCTATACTAGCATAATTCAATACATCCCGGTAAGCGCTTTGATGTATTGCAAGCGCAGATACTCCTCCGGCTTTTCCGCATTGATCGCGGAGAGTCTGCCCTGAAGACTATCCAAGGATGAATACCCCAGAGATTCGACAAGCGAATCCATCTCTTCCAGAATTGAACCGATGGCTTTCCAGCCCTTCTGGTAAATTATGGAGCAGAGTTCCACCGCGTTCGCGCCCGCAAGCAAGCATTTGACCGCGGCATCGGCGTTATGAATGCCTGTCGTAGAGACAATTTCAAGGCCGGCCCGCTTGTAGAGAATAGCGGTCCAGCGCAGACTTTCATGGTATTCCGTTTCAGAACTCAGAGGCTGCACGCCTGTAAGCCGCATGGTATTCAAGTTAAAATCAAAACGGAAGAATCGATTAAAAAGCACGACGGCATTCGCGCCTTCCTTGGAGAGCCCATGCACCAGGTGCGGCAAACTGGAATAATTGTTCCCAAGTTTTACCATAATGGGGAGTTTGGTTGCGAGGCGAGCCTCCTTTACGGTCGAAAATACCTTCTGTTCAATTTCGTGGCCTGAAATGTGTGGTGAGAAAGGGACATAGGCAATATTGAGCTCAAGGGCATCTGCGCCTGCTTCTTCTATGCGCTTCGCAAATCCCGCCCAATTGCCTGGACCGACGCAGTTGATGCTGGCAATGAGCGGAACATCATCCACTCTTTTCTTCGATTCATCGATCAGTTTCAGATATTCATCAGTGCTTTCTTCCCAGGCTGTTCTGGAAATAAAAGCCTCTGCGTCAGGATAGCTGTCTATATCAAGGCCTGCCATTTCCTGCCCGAGCACTGCAAGTATTTGCTCTTCAAAAAGCGATTTGAGCACGATAGCGCCGGCTCCCGAGTGCGCTGCCTTCTCGACACCGTCGGGGAGATTTGTAAGCCCGCTCGCTCCAATGACAATAGGATTTCGCAGATGAAGCCCCATCAGATATGTTCCCAAGTCTGCCATTATTCGCTCCTTCAGTGCTATTGTAGCAGAGAAATCAAGTTTTAAGAAGAATAATATTTACAAATCCAGAGCCTTCGTCTCGATTTTCTCGAGCGCGCGCGCGGTGAATGCGTCGAGCGCGATGCCGTTTTCCTGACCACCGGTTCTCAACCGGAGCGATACGGTGCGCTCATCCTGCTCACGCTGGCCCAAGATGACCATATACGGAATTTTCTGGTTCTGCGCGTCGCGGATTTTGGCGTTCATGCGCTCTTCCGACAGCATAGCCTTGGCCCTGATACCCTTTCCTCTCAAATTGGCGGTCACTTCTTTCGCATACTCATCGAAGGTCGGCGCCACGGGAATCACCGCCACCTGATCCGGCATGAGCCACGCAGGGAAGGCTCCGGCGTAATGCTCGATGAACACGCCAAAGAAGCGCTCGATCGATCCCAGGAGCGCGCGGTGTACCATGTAGGGGCGCTTTTGTTTGCCATCCTTATCTACATAGGTCATGTCGAAGCGTTCAGGCTCATTGAAATCGAACTGAATCGTCGTCATCTGCCATTCGCGCCCGATCGCATCCTTCACCTTGAGGTCGATCTTTGGTCCGTAGAACGCGCCGCCCCCCTCATCGATTTCGTACGGCAACCCTTCTTTGTCAATCGCCTTCCTGAGCGACACGAGCGCCTGGTCCCAGCGTTCGGGCTCCCCGACGGAATCCGCAGGGCGTGTCGCAAGATATGCCTTTATCTCCTTAAAACCGAGCGTCTTCCACATCGACAGGCTGAAACGGAGCACTTCGAGAATTTCGTCTTCGATCTGTTCGGGGGTGCAGATGATGTGCGCGTCGTCCTGTGTGAAACCTCGCACCCTCATGAGGCCGTGCAACACTCCCGAGCGTTCGTAGCGATAGACTGTCCCGAGCTCGGCCCACCTGAGCGGCAGGTCGCGATAGGAGTGGCTCGAAGTCTTGTATATCATCATATGGAAAGGACAATTCATGGGCTTGATGAAGTACTCGTCCTCGTCGATCTTCATCGGCGAGTACATGTTCTCCTTGTAGAAGCCGAGATGCCCCGAGGTCTCCCAAAGCCAGCTCTTGCCGATATGAGGAGTAAAAAGAATCTCGTAGCCGTTTTTGTAGTGCTCTTCGCGCCACCATTTCTCGAGCTCGACGCGGACGCGGCCACCTTTCGGGTGCCAGTATATAAGGCCGGGGCCGGCTTCCTCATGGGTAGAAAAGAGATCGAGCTCTTTGCCGAGTTTGCGGTGGTCGCGACGTTCGGCCTCTTCGAGCATATGAAGATAAGCCTCGAGGTCGGCTTTCGATGCGAATGCATATGCGTATATGCGCGTCAGCATCGGACGCTTCTCGTCGCCTCGCCAGTAGGCGCCGGCAATCGTCTTCAATTTGAAAGCATCGGCCTTGAGTTCTTTGGTCGATTCGACGTGGGGGCCCCGGCAGAGGTCGACAAAATCACCCTGCTTATAGATTGAAATTGTTCCCTCTTCGAGCCCCTCGATGAGCTCGAGCTTGAACGGCTGGTCGCGAAAAATCTCTCTTGCCTGTTCCCTGCTCACTTCCTCGCGGACAAATGACTGATTCTGCGCCATGATGCGTCGCATTTCCTTTTCGATCGTCCGGAGGTCTTCGTCCGTCACGGGCTTGGGAAACAAAAAATCGTAGTAGAAGCCGTCCTCAATCGCAGGCCCTATTCCGAACTTCACTCCACCATAGAGGTGCTGCACGGCTTCAGCCATCACATGGGCAAATGAATGCCTCATCCTCTCAATATCTGCTGCCATAATCGTTCTCCTTTACACGCATAAAAAAACTCCACGGGATACGCCCGCACGTGAAACATTTCACGTAAGGACGAATCCCGTGGAGCCTCGCACTCCCGGTAATCCGCGGTACCACCTTACTTCGGCTCCCCGCGACGAGGGGCCGCGCTCTTCGCCAATATCGCCTGGCGCGCGGTCTGCATTACTGCCGCACAAAGGCAGGTTCACACAAACTGCTCAGGAGTGGTCTTCGCTGGGGCCTGGCAGGATTCTTCCACCCGCATGGACACACGCGGAATCCCTCTCTGTGCGCAAAACACGCCAGTTACTCTTCTCCATCAACGCATTTTTTATTATTTTCCATATGAGACAAGGCAATGTCAAGTGCTCATTCGCATCAAAGGCCTTCCCAGTCTCTTGTTAAAGTTGGTTGCAATGAGTATTTTTTATATGTATGGGAACGAAAGTCACAGGTGCAACGGGTACGCAAGAGCTGACGCGGGAGGATGTCGAGGCAAAAGAGCCCGAAGAATATCGCGTCTATCTCATCAATGATGATTTTACGACCATGGAATTCGTGGTATCGATTCTCATGACGGTCTTCCACAAGAGCCTTCCGGAAGCGACAAAGCTCACAGTGGAAGTTCACAGAAAAGGTCGGGGTATGGCAGGAACGTATTCCTACGACATCGCGATCACAAAGATTCAGCAAGTCCACGCAATGGCCAGACAGCGGGGGTTTCCGCTCCGCTGCACAATGGAGAGAGCATGAAAGTAAGCCCTGAAGTGCAAGCGATTTTCAACGCTGCCTATAACGAAGCCAAGCTCCGGAGCCATGAGTATCTCATGCCGGAGCACATACTCTTTGCGGGCCTCTCGTTTGAGAAGGTGCGCAATATTTTCGAGAACTGCGACGCCGATCTGGAGCAGATGAAACGGAGCATCGAGGCGTATTTTGAGCAAAAAATGCCTATTGTACGCAATGCCGAACCAATTCAGAGCGCGGGTTTCCAGGCGGTGATTGAACGCGCGGTGATGCAGTCGCAATCTGCCGGAAAAGAAGAGGTGCAGATTCCTGATCTCGTGGTTTCACTCTATGATGAAGAGCGCACCTATGCCGGATATCTCATGCGAAAGCTCGGCATCAAGCGACTTCAGCTGCTCGAAGTTCTCTCCCATGGTATAAGCGATGAGGACTTTGGGGCAGATGCGTTTCCTGAAGAAGAGACCGAAGAACGCACGGAAGAAGGCGGCAAGGAGAGGCGCGCTGCCCGGCCGGGGACGCTTGAGCGCTTTGCGACCGATCTCACCGCCATGGCGACGGCCGGAAAGCTTGAACCCGTCATTGGTCGTGAGGCTGAAATCGAACGCACTATTCAGGTGCTCTCCCGAAGGCTTAAAAACAACCCCATCCATGTCGGCGATGCCGGTGTCGGGAAAACGGCCATCACCGAGGGCCTCGCGCAGCGTATCGCAGCCGGGGACGTGCCTCCAAAACTCAAAGGTTACACGATCTGGTCCCTCGACATGGGCGCCCTCCTCGCGGGAACAAAGTTCCGCGGCGATTTTGAAGAGCGCGTGAAAAAAGTCATTGATTCGCTGCTGAAAAAAGAGAAAGCGATTCTCTTTATCGATGAAATTCACACCATTATCGGGGCAGGGGCCGTGACAGGCAGTACCCTTGACGCTTCAAATTTGCTAAAACCGGCGCTCACTTCGGGTAAATTGCGCTGCATCGGCTCCACAACCTACGATGAGTACAACAAAATTTTTGAAAAAGACCGCGCCCTTTCCCGGCGCTTTCAGAAGATCGACATCATCGAGCCCACAATTCCCGAAACCGTCGAAATCCTCAAGGGCCTGCGCTCGAAATATGAGGAATACCATGATGTGCGCTACAGCGATGAGACGCTCGACATCGCCGCCAAGCTCGCCGCGCAATTCATTACTGAACGAAAGCTGCCCGACAAGGCCATCGATGTCATCGACGAGGCTGGCGCGCTCGCCCGTATTCGGGCGTATAAAGTGAATCAGGAAGCGGAGATGCAGACAATCGATATCACACCGCACGATATCGAGGTGGTCATAGCAAAAATCGCCCGTATCCCGGAACGCACGGTTACCTCTTCAGAAAAGGACAAGCTCGCCACGCTCGAAGCCTCGCTCAAGCAGGAAGTGTTCGGGCAGGACCGGGCCATCGAAGCTGTCGTCAAGGCGGTCAAGCGCTCTCGCGCAGGCTTCAGGGCGCCCGACAAACCTATCGCGAACTTCCTCTTTGTCGGCCCCACCGGCGTCGGCAAAACGGAGCTTGCCCGCCAGCTCTCAAAGCACCTCGGCGTTCCGCTGCATCGTTTCGACATGAGCGAATATCAGGAAAAACATACGGTGTCGAGGCTGATAGGCTCTCCACCGGGCTATGTCGGCTATGAGGAGGGCGGCCTTCTGACTGACGCGATCCGCAAGACGCCCAATGCCGTAGTCCTCCTCGATGAGATCGAAAAGGCGCACCCCGACATATACAATATCCTTCTTCAAATCATGGATTACGCGACGTTGACGGATAACCAGGGCAGAAAAGCCGACTTCCGCAATGTCATTCTCATCATGACGAGCAATGCCGGCGCCCGCGACATTGGGAAACCGCTCATCGGGTTTGGCGATCAGCAAGTCAGCGCTTCGGCGCTCGACGAAGCGGTGGAGCGCGCCTTCAGCCCTGAGTTCCGCAACAGGCTGGATGCGGTGGTACACTTCAACAATCTGCCGATGGAAGTCATAGAGCGCATCGTCAAGAAAGCGATCGATGAGTTCGGCGCCCAGCTCGCGGAGAAGAATGTCACTCTCAAAGCAGAGGACCAGGTCATTCGGTTCCTCGCCGAGCGCGGGTACTCCCGCGAATTTGGGGCACGCAATATCGCACGCCTCGTCGAAGATCAGATTAAGACGGTATTCGTCGATGAGGTGCTCTTCGGGCGGCTCGAGCACGGCGGCACAGCGTTAGCCCGCCTCGAAAACGATAAAATTGTCTTCGATATCACTCCTCGGGACGCCTAAGGCTTGGAGCTGCACCAATGCGATGGTTGACCATGCCCGAGTACCTCGACGAGACGGGCGAGTATCGCTTCCCGCCGGCGACAAGTGCCACGCAGAGTGGCATTGTCGGTTACGGGGGAAACCTCTCTCCCGGCGCACTGTTGTCCGCCTACCGGCAAGGCATTTTCCCCTGGCCTTCTACACCCGCGCTGCTGCGATGGTGCAGTCCGAATCCCCGATTCATCATTTCTCAGGGGTCTTTGTATATTACCGAATCTGCGCGTAAATCATTAAAGAAAGCGCTGCGGCGGGGCGCACCCTATACGCTCACACTTGACAAGGCATTTTCAGATGTCATAAATAATTGCGCGACAGTCCCGCGGCCAGGCCAGCCCGGTACCTGGATTTTTCCGAATCTGGTAAAAGGATATACCGAGCTGCACAGACTCGGCTACGCCCATTCTGTCGAAGTCTGGAAGAACAAGGTGCTCGTTGGCGGTCTGTACGGCGTGAGCATCGGGGCCGCATTTTTCGGCGAATCGATGTTCAGCCTTGAGAGCAACGCGTCCAAAATCGGCTTCCTCTCGCTGGCCGCTACGCTCTTCGAACGAGGCTTCACCTTTGTCGATTGTCAGGTCTATACTCCTTATCTTGCACTGATGGGAGGCCTTGAAGTGCCGCGACCGCTCTATCTTTCCACGCTCAACCATGCGCTTGCAGCGCCGACGCTGAAAGGAAATTGGTCCGGGGTGTTCCCGGACTTTCCTGACACAGAGCTCGTTATCTCTTTCAGGAAAAATTCCGAGACAATTACATATCACACGTAGCGAACGAATGGAAAACAGATGAAACTGCTTTTTGTACAACTGCCTTCCCAGATGCCCGACTGGAGCTCGGCTCCCGCAAACATTCCTCTCGCGGCAGGTTATTTGGCATCTTACGCCGAATCGAAAGGCCTGCTTGCCCGCAGGGAATGGACAATCCTGGAGCCCGAAATCGCAAATTTCGGTTCCGATTCTTCGATTATCGCGTCGATTACCGCGCGCGAACCCGATATCGTCGCATTCACCCTCTATTCCTGGAACCTTGAGCGCAGCCTTTTTGTTGCGGAGAGGCTTGCCTCTCTTTTGCCACGGGCCCGCCTGATCGCGGGCGGTCCGGAAGTAGTGGAACACATGCCTGTCACCGTGAGGACCCCCTTCCACAGCCTGGTGTATGGCGAAGGTGAAGACGCCTTTGCGGAAGTGCTCCAGGATATTCAGGAACACCGACCTCTCTCGTCGTCCTACAGTTCCAAGGACCTCATCGATTTATCAAAAATGCCCAATCCATATTTGACCGGCGCACTCCGTTTTGACCCGAACTTTCAGGTTCACCTCGAGACTATGCGCGGGTGCAGTGAAAAATGTTCATATTGCTATTATGGAAAGAATTATAAAACAATTCGCCGCTTCCCTCATGAGCAGACAGTCGATGTGATCCGCACGGCCTCGGAAGCCGGAGTCTCCGAGATATACATCATGGATCCCAATTTCCAAAGCGGCCCTGATTTTGCAGGGAGACTGCGGGACATCGCATATGCCAACCACGCGCACACCGCAATCCACACTGAACTCAGGCTCGAGGGGATCAACGAAGAGCTCGCCGGCCTTCTGAAAGAAGCAGGTGTCGCTTCGGTCGAAGTCGGGCTTCAGAGCACCAACCCCAAGGCGCTTGAAGCGGTTCACAGGACTTTTGACAAAAAGGCCTTCGAGCGCGGCGCAGAACTCCTGCAGAAACAAAAAATCATGATAAAAACCGGACTCATACTGGGTTTGCCATACGACGGTTACGAGCAGGTCATTGAAACTTTCGATTTCCTTGGCATGCAAGGACTGGGCCAAGAGGCCGAGCTGTATCCGCTCTCCTTGCTTCCCGGCACGGAAATCCGGGAACGCGCGGATGAATACGGCATAAGCGCAATGGAAATTCCGCCATACCTTGTGACCAGCACACACTGGATTTCTTACGACGACACGGTCGATGCGATCGCGACATTCGAAGAGAGCTTCGATGTCGAGTGGGCAATGCCCCCTGCCCCGCACTTCCAGCTTTTTAAAGAAGGGTTTGTCTCTTTCATCGACACAAGAAAGCCGGAAAATATAGACTGGATGCGCCTCAACCCCGAAAAGCTCTCAAGCTCAATTACGCTTTTAGTCGACGCCGATGATCCTGAAATCCTTGCCCGGATTGTGCGTGCAGCCCGGGATTTACGAAAAGACAACCCATATTCTCTGTACCAGATTGTGCTCACAAGCGAAACCAGAATCCCTTCCGAAAAGCTGGTAGAGAGGATCAGGGATGCCTTCCTCAACCCCGAACACTACTACGAGCTTGCGAATTCTTTCTCCCCTGATCCCCAGACAAGCTATCACACAAGAATGTTTTTTGCGACGAAGAATTTCACGCTCGCTTACAGGGCGCTCGAAGAGGCGCAGGACATGGAAACGATGGTCGTCCTCAACGGGAGGGAAGGGTACAACGCCGATCGCCTGGCCGAACTGCTGCCCTATGTCATCTTTGACAAGCAGGCTCTGCCCTTCGACCGACTCTATGAACTCATCTCGATCTACGCCGACTTTCCCCATATGCTCATCGAGGCTCCGGACGGGCTCCTCTGAGCGTACTTCTTTGAACATGTTTTCCAGCCGTACCCGCCATATTCAATACATCTTCCTGAGATCTGCCCGCCAAATCCCATGGCCGGTCCGCAGGTATGCCCGAATATTCTGACGCGTATCTTCTACCGATTTGCGCGTGGCCTGATTTGTCGAACCTCCCACATGCGGCGAGAGAATGACGTTGGGCAGCCTATGGATCGGGTACCTGGACGGTGCGCCTATGACACCGGTTTTGGGATATGTGTACCATGTGTCGATCGCCGCCCCCTTGAGAACGCCAGTCTTGAGTGCCTCATACAAGCCCTCTTCGTCCACAATGGAGCCGCGACCCACGTTGACCAGGAATTTACCCTTCATGGTCATAAGCAATTCTCTGGAGAGCAGGCCTTCGGTTTCGCGCGTAGCCGGCAAAGCGATAAAGACTATTTCAGCCATGTTCACCGCTTCTTGCAAAGTTGGCAACACCGCGTCAAAATGCTCCGGAACCTCGGCACCTTTCGATCTGCGCCACCCGTATACCCTGCAATTGAAAGCTTTCAAAAGCTTCGCCAGCTCCTGCCCGATGGCGCCGGTTCCAAGAATGGCGCAGGTCCGTCCATAGATGCTATCCCAATTATCTTCTGCGCCGCGACTTACCCAGAAACCATGCCAGACTTCATTTTTCAGGTCATTGTGAAACTCGATAATCCGGCCATAGAAGGCAAGCGTCATGGCCAGCGCGCGCTCCGCAACATCAAAGGCATTGGAATGCACGTTATACACTTCAACCCCGCGCGCGACCATCATCTCAGCAGGCAGATGGTTTACTCCCGTAAAAGGCTGAAAAAGAGCCTTCAAGGCGACTGCTTCTGTAATTACACTGGGGGGGATGCGCCCCGCGATAATAAGATCCAGGGAGCTGATCTGGGGCGACTCGGGAGTAAGCCCTTCAAGCCATGTATGATCGGCGAATTCCTCTCGCAATTGAGCGACAACAGGGTCCCATGCAGAGTGAATCGGCATGAATGAACCAATATTCATTGTGACCTCACTTAAAAATAGAATGTAGTATATATATGCAAGCATATTTTTTGCAGTGGACGCAAGAGGCACCGTGAAATTATCATCATTTTGCGATATAGATTGAGAAGGCTGTGGATTTTCCTGAAAGATGCCGATACTAAGAAGGGAGAGTTATAATCAATGCAAAAGCCAAAACTGACAAAAGCACGATTCCTCGGTCTCATCATTCTTGTCGTATTCTTGCTCGGGAGCTGTGCGACCTCCCCTGCCTCAAACAAAGAGGTTACTCTCAGTGATTTGGTAATCAAAGGTGATATTGAAGGCATCCGCAAATTCTACTCAAACCAGGAACAATTGAACAAGGCCGACAATCAGGGACTTTATCCACTCCACTACGCGGTCATGAAAGGCGATGTTCAGATCGCAGAGATACTGATCGTTTTGGGCGCAAAGCCGGACAACAAGGATCTCTCCGGAAAAACCCCGTTGCGGTACGCGGTGGACAGAAAGCAGGCCGACATGGTGAAAATGCTTGTCGACAGGGGTGCCGATCCCTTCATCTCTGATGTAGGAGGAACCTCTCCCGCCCAGGTGGCGCTCCATTCGGATATGGGCATTCTCGACGCCATGTTCAATTCGAAAAACATCAACAATACCGGTCCCGACGGAAGGACAATTCTCCATTACGCTGCCGATGCGCTCATGCCCAAAGAAGTGGACCTTCTGCTCTCCAAGGGCGCCTCGGTGCAGATAAAGGATAAGGCCGACAGAACCGCCCTCGACCTCGTACTCCTCTATCCCGATAAGTTAGAGGCGGCGCAGATCGCCGAAAAGCTCATTCTCAAGGGCGCGAATCCCTCCTTCCCCGAATTCTCCTGGTTTGCTGTCACAGTCCGGGCTCCAGACTACAATGCCGTCCGGTTCGCAAACGGCAACACTCCCCTGCATGAGGCAATTTCCCGATATCAGTCCGGCTTTGCCCTCTTCCTGCTGCTCAACAAAATCGACCCCGACCTCAAGAACCTCAACGGTGAGGCTCCCCTCCATCTGGCTGTCAAGGCCGGCTATGTCGAAGGGGCCCAGTTGCTTCTACAAAACAGCGCGAATCCTGATATCCTCGACGCGAACCAGAACACCCCCTTGCACTTGACCATCCCCCCTGCGCGACGCCTGGAGATGGTCAAGCTGCTCTTGAGCTACAAGGCCAATCCCGCCCTCATGGACAACCAGGGGAATACGCCGCTCCACAAGGCTGTCATGCAATTCTATGCGCCCGAGATCGTCGATACCCTGATTCAGGCGGGTGCGCCCGTCAACGCCCAAAATGCCAACGGCGACACTCCATTGATACTCTGTGCGCGCACGGAACACTACGAATATGCAAAATCGCTCATCGAAGCGAAGGCCGACATCTTCAAGATGAATCAGGCGGGTGAAAACGCGCTCAGAATTGCCCTGTCAAAAGGATACAAGGCCGTCGACAATATTGTGCTTCCGTCGAATGTGAATCAGAGCGATGACAATTCGAACAGCGTTCTCATGACCGCGGTCTCACTGAAAGCGCCGGCCGATGTTCTCAAACTCATTCTTTCCAAAGGCGCAGACCCCAACGCGAGAAACAAGGCGCAGGACAGCGCTCTCCACCTCGCGGTCAGACAAAATTTCGCGGAACAGGGAATTGTACTGCTTGATGCCAAGGCCGACATCTTCCAGTACAACGCCCGGCAGGAAAATCCGCTCTTCCTTGCGCTCACCGCAAAGCCGGCGCCTCTCGAGTGGTTCTTCAGGCCGAATGTCATCGCGGCACGGGATGCAAACGGCGATTCTGTCGTCCACCATGCGGCCCGCAAAAATCTGCCCGACGGGATTGCCTATCTCATCAAAAAGGGAGCCAGCCTCAACGTGCTCAACAATGCGGCAGAGACACCGCTGCATACGGCCGCGAAGTACGACGCCACGGATGCGATTCAGTATCTTGTCAGCGCGGGATCTTCCCTAAAGGCTGCCGACATAAAAGGCGACATTCCTCTTCAGAGTGCAGTATTGGCGGGCGCGGCGAAGGCAACAGAACTGCTCATTTCTTCAGGTTCCCCAGTGAACAATCAGAACTACTCCGGCGAAACCGCACTCCATCAGTCAGGGAAAAACAACAACGCGGCCATTGTACGACTGTTGACTGCCAACGGGGCACAGACAGAAATCCAGGATAGCCGCGGATTCACCCCATTGGCGGCCGCCGCTGCGTACGGAGCATATGATGCCGCAGCCGACTTGTTGAAAGCAAACGCGCTCATCGATACCCGCGACAATTCCGGCTCGACCCCGCTCTATCAGGCAGTCAGCGGTGAGCATATTGCGATCATCCGACTGTTGCTGGTGAATAATGCGGATATGCACGCCCTCAATGCCCGGGGTCTGTCCCCCTTCAGGCTCGCGCTCACGAAAAATTCGCAGATTGCCGCCGAATTCTACACCGGCAGATTGATCAACAAACCGGACTCAAATGGCGATTGTGTGCTTCACATCCTCGTGAGCAATGGCATGAGCCAGGAGCTCTTTGCCGAGGCACTAAAAAATGGAGCGAATCCGAACGCGCGAAACGCGAAGGGAGACACTCCGCTCATGCTCGCTCTGAGGAGAAATGACCTGAATGCGGCGGTCATACTGATTAAAGCAGGATCTTCGCTGTTTGTATCGAACGCGGACAACATCTCACCCCTCTCCGTAATCTTCACGATGGAGCCTGGTGCGAGGAACAAACTGTTCGCCGCGGCGGGCGTGAACAATTCAGACTTTACAGGAGAGACTCTCCTGCACTACGCCGTGCGCGCCAACAACAAAGATGCCGTCGCTGATTTAATCTCACTGGGCGCTGACAGGGGAGCTCAAAACCGCAAAGGAGAAACTCCGCTCGATCTGGCTCAGGCGAAGGGATATCAGGAGATTGCCTCTCTGCTGGCGAACAAATGAGCTAGAGTCTCAGCCGAGACGGACATAGACGAAAAACCTGCAGATCATGCGGCGATTTGCCAAGCACCGGTCTGCGGGTTCTTTAAGCGCCTAGGCACCTCTGAATTGGCCGCCTTTGTTTCAGACAGTGTAGTCCGAAAGCTCCTGACGCTGTTTTATTTTTTCAAGCGCCTGTTCCTGAATCTGGCGGACCCGCTCACGGGTAATGCCGAGGGCACGTCCAGTCTCTTCGAGGGTCTTCGGCCCCTCACCATTGAGGCCATATCTCAGCTGCAAGACAATCTGCTCCCGCTCTGATAAAGAATACATGACATACCGTATCAATTCCTGCATCGTCGCCGTAAATGCCTGGCTGAATGGATCAGGCGTTTTCTCATCTTTGATACTGTCGGCGAGGCTTCCATTCTTTTCTTCGTCCAAATTCAAGTCAAGGCTGGAGGTGCCCTGTGCAAATTGCATCGCGCTTGCCACTTTATTTTGAGAAATGCCTGATTTTTCTGCAATCTCGGCCGCGTTTGGATCCCGGCCAAGCTCCTGTACAAGCTCTTTGGCGGACGCGTAGCATCGCCTGATAGTATTCAGCATATGAATCGGCAAGCGTACGATTCGGCTTTGATCTACAAGGCATTTGATGATTGCCTGACGTATCCACCAGCTCGCATACGTGGAAAAGCGATATCCTCTGCGATAATCGAAGCGATTTACTGCCTCGATAAGTCCGATATTGCCTTCATCGATGAGGTCCAGAAGGTTCACGCCGCGCATTTGATATCCTTTTGCAATCGATACCACTAAGCGAAGATTGGAGGTAATGAGCAATTCTCTTGTGATTCTCAGTTCGTCAGCAACACGCTTCCTGTTTTGCGCAAGAATGTCATCGTGGGGATTTTTCGCGAGCTCTATGTCTGAATTCTGGACGGATGCACCAAGCTCGTCGAGTCTGGCACCTAAGTCCTTTTCCTGTTCGGCATTAAGCAGAGGATATTTTGAAATTTGGCGAAGATAAAGGCTGAGCGGGTCGAGTTCGCTCATCGGTTCTTCGCCTGCATCCCTCCGTGTGGGCCGCTTGGAATTGCCCTCTGCATCGCAGTCCACCTGGTCGCTCATGCTTCTTCCTTCAATGCAACTTCACACTGTTTGCATACAATGTAGAATGACGCCGCACAGAAAACAAGAGGCGCGCTGAATTATTCCCGGGGTGCAAGCGATGGATCGACGGGCTGCCCGTTGCGAAATACGAAAAAATAGGCGATTGGGCTACCCTCTTTTGTATCGAGTCCAACCTTTGCAATAGTCTTGCCAGGTTCAATATTTTCCCCTGTCTTTACAAGAATTGACTCGTTTCCGCCATAGACATAGACGAAACCTGATTTAGACTGAATAAACACTACCTCACCAAAGCCTCGGGAAGGTCCTGCCGAGACAACCATACCAGACGCTACGGCTTTCACCGATGCGCCCCGATTCGTCTGAAACATAATCCCTTCAAGCTTGCCACTCATATACTGGCCTTTTCCGTCAACCGGCCAGCTCAACAGGGCGTCGGTTGCACGCGGCGCCGAAGCCTCAGCCTTGGCATTGGGCGCAGAACTCGAGACGCTTGCAGGGGAAGTGGGCGGCGTTGAAGATGGCGTGACTGCAGGAGCTGGAGCGGACGGCGCTGGTACAGTCGTTGGCGCCGGTGCGGACGGCGCCGCATTTGCTGTTTGTGCCCCGGCGGCAGAGCTTCCTTTTGCCCCGGCTGCAGCGCTTGCGGCGGGCGGCACACTGTTGGCGGACGCAACTGAGCTTGGCTGAGGGGAAGCTGTCGTATTCGAAGGAGGATTGAGCTGTGCCACTTGTGAGGCGCCGCTTCCCTTTTCAGGAATGACAAGCACATCACCGACTCTGAGTATGTAGGAATCGGACAAATCGTTTGCCGACTTCAATTCCTGAATTGAAATGTCATATTTCTTTGCTATGCCGTAATATGTCTCGCCTTTCGCGACGATGTGGGCTTGGGGGATGAGAAGCACTATGCCTGGACGAATTTTGGACGGATCCGTGATGCCATTGATATTGGCGAGCATTTCATACGGTATAGAGTAGCTCTTCGCAATTGAATAGAGCGTTTCACCTGTTTGGATGACGTGGTATTCCTGCTCTGCACCACAGAGTGTAAGAGGCATGCTTAAGAGGGAAAAAAGAAGGATCGATGTCACAAAAACTCGTCTTGCCATATATTGTCCCGCTTTATTTATCGGCATTCCCGGACTGCTTGTGAAGAAAGAATTTGTTTGAGCAACAAAAAATTCTTTCTTCTTTAATTTTCGGCAGAAAGCACTTCATGCCACAAATCCCCCCGCGAGAGACTCCCGGTACTCTTTTCAACGCATGGCCAAAACGGTAAAATACACAGGATATTCTTTCAAAGAGGTATGATAAGATGCTTGAACAATCTTCGCTTCACACGGCACGATATGCATATGTCCCCAAGGTACCTGAAATATTTCTTGAACCGGTATTAAACATTAAAGCACTCCCCACCGAAACTGTCGAACCTGAAAAAGACCGTGAGGCTTTAAAGAGGACCTTCCCCAACAGCTACGGCAAGCCGGCGGTAAAATTCATCAAAGGCGAGGGAGCCCTCGAAGAGAAGGCATTCACCGTTGGCGTCATTCTTTCTGGCGGCCCCGCCGCAGGTGGTCATAACGTGATAGCGGGCCTTTTCGATGCCCTTAAAAAGGCAAATTCCCAGTCAAGACTCCTTGGCTTTAAGGGCGGTCCGTCAGGCCTCATCGATGGCAAATACATAGAATTGACCTCAGAGATAGTCGACCAGTATCGCAATACCGGGGGATTCGACATCATTGGCTCCGGCAGAACCAAGATTGAAACGCCGGAACAACTTGAAAAATCTTTCGAAAACGTCAGACAGCTCAATCTGGATGCGCTCGTCGTGATCGGAGGGGACGACTCCAATACCAACGCCGCACTCCTGTCCGAATATTTTATTCAGAAAGGCGCTCCCCTCACCGTGGTCGGCGTGCCGAAGACTATCGACGGGGATCTGAAAAATGAATGGATTGAGACTTCTTTCGGATTCGACACCGCTATAAAGGTATACTCGGAGCTCATCGGCAATATATGCAGAGACGCCGCGTCCGGCCGCAAATACTGGCACTTCATAAAACTGATGGGGCGCTCCGCCTCACACATAGCCCTCGAATGCGCCTTCCAGACAAGGCCGAACATTGCCCTTATTTCAGAAGAAGTGGAAGCCAGGCACATGAGCCTGTCACAGATTGTCGAAATAATTGCGGACGCCATCGCGGCCCGTGCGGCAAAAGGTGAAAACTTCGGCGTCATCATTATTCCGGAGGGACTCATAGAATTCATCCCCGAGATCAAAGTGCTGATCGCCCAGATCAATGACATCATCGCGTCAGCGGGGACCGAATATGAATCCCTGTCAAAGGGAGAGACCCAGCGGGCCTTCATCCTCTCACGCCTGCCTGCGGAAAGTGCCCAGCTTTTCTCGAATCTTCCGGAATCGATACAGACACAGCTCTGTTGGGACAGAGACCCTCATGGCAATGTTCAGGTATCAAGAATTGAGACGGAAAAGCTGCTCGTCGAGATGACTTCCCGCAAGCTGCAGGAGATGGCCGCTTCAGGGGTTTATAAGGGGAAATTCGATTATCAGACTCATTTTTTCGGCTATGAAGGGCGCTGCGCTTTCCCCTCGAATTTCGATGCTGACTACTGCTATTCGCTCGGCTACGATGCATGCTTGCTCATACTGCACAGACTCACCGGATATATCGCCGCGATCAGGAATCTCTCAGGGCACCCTAAAGACTGGCTGCCGGGAGGTATTCCTATCGTTTCCATGATGAACATCGAGCATAGGCATGGGAAAGAAAAGCCCGTGATAAAGAAGGCGCTCGTCGATCTCGAAGGAAAACCTTTCAAGGCTTTTTCGGCTGTGCGTGATAAATGGGCCCTTTCATCAGACTACCGAATACCCGGCAGCATCCAATATTTTGGTCCTCCTGCGATTACCGATGCTCCGTCTATAATTTTACAACTGGAGCAACATTCGTGAAACGGACAAAATTCGCAATCATCGCGTGGTTAGTTGTCGGATTTGCAAGTGTAGCGGGCGCAGGCGCCCAGACGTTGCTGACCGCGGATCAATTTTTTGCGCGCCTGGCCGATAAATACTCTACGGTCTCCGATTATCAGGCAGATGTGCAGATTACAGCCGGCCATCAGCCCATGACAGGAAGTCTTATCTTTAAGTCGCCCACCCTTCTGCGCATCGATTTTTCTCAACCTGCCGATCAGGTTATCGTATTTGACGGAAAGACGCTTCTTGTATATTTGCCGCAGTATCGGGCAGTACTGCGCCAGGATGCGGGCGATCAGGGTGTCTCTCTGGGATCGGCGACGCTGGCATCAAAAGAGGGCCTGTCACTGCTCCGGCGCAATTATACCATCGGCTGGGAGCACAGCCCGAACCAGGAACCACTCGACCCAGGCTCAAATGAGCAGGTGTACCGGCTGATGCTCTCCAGAAAAAGCGTGTCCGAGGGATACAAGAATATCCGGCTTTCGGTGAGCGCCGATACAATGCTCATCCGCAGACTCGAGGGATGGACGGTCTCGAATGACAAGATTGGTTTTGACTTTCAGAATATCAGACTGAATCAGGGGATCAATGAGGACAAATTTGGCTATGATGCACCTGCGAGTGCAAATGTATACAACAATTTTCTGTTCCAGTAAGAGGAACGGCAGGCGCAGGGGGCGGTGATGGGAAAGGTTGGGAGCATATTTCGTGATGCCCGCTTGGGAAAAGGGCTTACCCTGGATCAGGTGTCGGACGAGACCAATATAAGCAAGCGCTTTTTGCAAGGCATCGAGGCTGACAATTTTGAGGGCTTCCCGGGTGAGGTGTACATCCTCGGCTTTCTGAGAAATTACGCTGAATTTCTTGGCCTCGACGCGCTGCAAATAGTTGCCCGCTATCGGCTGAATGAGGTACCGCAGGAATCGGGGCAAGCCGAAAGCCCATCCCCCTCTGCTGAAGCCAGGACGCCGGATGCTCCCGAAAAAGTTCAGGCAACAGAACCTCAAAAGCCTTCCTCTTCTCCCTTAACCGAAGCGTCAGAAAAAAACCACGTTGCTCAGGCTCAAGACCTGGCCCCGGCTCCCTCCCCAAAAGCGGCGGAGGAAGAGTCAACCACTCAGACACCTTCTCTCTTCTCTGAGGCCGAAGAGGCAGAAAACCTTCTTTCGTCTTCGTCGGAAAAGAAAAAAACCGCAGCGACGAAAAAAAAGCGTCGGGCAAAACCTGATGCTCAGGAGAAGCGGGGGAAAGATGAAACCACCCCACACGCGCTCGGGCTCAAGGAAGAGGCCTCGTCCTCAGGCCAGGCTCCACAGCCTCAAAGCCTCTCCAAACCAGAGCCCGTAAAACCCTTAAAAAGCGAAAACACCCATATTCAAGCCGGAAGAATTCTGCCCTTCGTTCTAGTAGGCATTGTGCTCATCATCGCCGCAATCAGTATTATACCCAAGCTCAACTTGCCTGCCGGAACAAGCCGCACACCGGCGGAATACCATGCAGAAGGCTTGCCGTTTGAGCAGCGCCTGTACCCTCAAGATAAAGTCTATCTGCCGCTTGGCGATGACTTTATATCGATCACCCTCAGATCCATCAAAGACAAGGTCACCTTTGATACTCCTTACGGAGCCTTGACAGCAGGGTTGAATGAGGAAGCCGTGATAAATCCTTCGGCTGACAATGAGCGGCTCATCGCCACAGTAATGGACTACGCTCCAAACGCATCCCAAAACGGCGCCCTTGTGCACTTCGATGCAAAAGAGGCGCTTTCTCAATCGGAATCCCCAGGCGATATCCTTGTGCCTGCGGGATCCGGCTCAGCCTCTGGATCGCAGGGCTCCCCAGCGATCCAGCCAAGCCCGTCACTACAAGGACAAGCGGAGCCCGCAGTGCTTTTCAGAAGTTCAGGGGGGCCCCATCCTTTTTACGTCAATATCAGTTTCATGTCACCAGTTCTGTTCCGCTATGAAGCGGACAGAAAAGAGTGGGTCGAAAAATACTACCGCAAGGGAGAGTCCGTCACCGTCAATGCTGCAAACAGCATTACCTTCTGGACGGCAAATGCACAGGCGGTAAAGGTGAGCGTCTTTCAATCCGCGGGCAAATCGACAGAGCTCGTGATGGGAGGACCGGGCGAAATCGCCGTCCAGCGCCTGTCATGGTCGAACGCTCAAGGTGGCTGGGCAATGGTCGCCGCGCCACTGGACTGACCCGACGGGGGGACTCTCCAAATACCCCCAATGCCGGAAAAGGAAATCCTATGCCCACATTCTATATCGATCAGCATGGCTGCGCAAAAAACCAAGTGGATGGCGAGGAAATCAGCGCCCGTCTCATTGACGCAGGATTCTCTGTCGTGGAGTCGCCGGAGAATGCCGATGTCATAATCATAAATACCTGCGGCTTCATCGAAGATGCAAAAAAAGAATCGATCAGCGCCATTGTTGACACAAAAAAACGCTGGCCGGGGAAAAAAGTGATTGCGGCGGGCTGTCTTTCCCAGCGCTACCCGGAGGTGCTCTTCAGCGACATGCCAGAAGCGGACGGCGTTTTCGGCAACGGAGACCTCTCGCTGATACCGGGCGCTGTCGAAAAAGTCGTACACGGGACGAGGGAGCTTCTGAAGACGCCTCAGCAGAGAAACATGCCCCTCGCCTGTTACCCCCGTAAGGCATTTTTCGATTATCCTGGGACAGCTCATATAAAAATCACAGAAGGCTGTTCGAATCACTGCGGCTACTGTGCGATCCCCCTTATCCGCGGAGAACTGCGCTCAAGGGATATTGCGGATATCGTCTCCGAAGCGCAGGGGCTGCTCGACAGAGGGGTGTTTGAAATCGTCCTCATAGGACAGGACCTCGGCAACTACGGCAAAGACCTTGAAGGAAGGTGTATGCTCCCCGATTTGCTCAGTGCGTTCGCTGAGATTAAAGAAAATTTTCGCGTACGCGTGCTCTACATCCACCCCGACCACTTTCCACATGAAATATTGCCGATTATCAAGGGGGACAGCCGGTTCGCCCCCTACTTCGACCTGCCTTTTCAGCACGCCTCTGCGTCTGTGCTCCGGAGCATGAACCGTCAGGGTTCCACGGAGATATATCTCGGGCTCATCGAGCGGATACGGGCTGAATTGCCTTTCGCGATGATCCGGTCCACCTTTCTCGTGGGATTTCCCGGAGAGACAGAAGCTGACTTTTCTGCCCTGTTGGATTTTCAGAGAGCAGCCCAACTCGACTGGCTCGGGGCCTTTGCATATTCACGGGAAGAAAACACGCCCGCATATGACATGAAAAATCGCGTGCCAAAATCCGTCGCTCAGAAAAGAAAAGCGCTCGTCGAAGAAACGCAGGTCGCGATCACCGCCGAGAGACTGAAGCGCTTTATTGGTATGAGCGACCATTTCATTGTCGAGGAAGCCTTCGACCACGATAAACTCTGCATCGGGCGGGGATGGATGCAGGCTCCCGAGGTGGATGGAGTCACCCTCATCCACGCCGCACAAAAGCCCGGCGCGATTGTCGAGGCACACATAATTTCTGTGAATGGCGTCGATTTCAACGCGGTTTTAGAGTATACTGCGACAGTATGATATCCGGTCAAATTCCTGAGTACCTGCAGGGGCTCAATCCAGAACAGCTCGAAGCAGTCCGCGACGAGGGAACCCGACTCCTCATTCTTGCCGGGGCAGGCACAGGCAAGACAAGGGTCATCACGACAAAAATCGCCTATCTCGTGCGGGAAAAACATATTCTGCCCGAATCCATTCTCGCAGTGACCTTCACGAACAAGGCCGCGAACGAAATGCGTGAACGGGCCATGGACATCGAGCCCTCCTGCGAGCGGGCCATCATCCGGACATTTCATTCGTTTGGCGCCTGGTTCATGCGGCGCAATGTGCAGGCCTTCGATTTAAAGCGCGAATTCACCATCTATGACGATGATGATTCTGCCGAACTCGTCCATTCCATATTCCCGACATTTTCCAAAAGGGACTGCGGCGACTATGCGTTCCTGATCGCAAAGGCAAAAGACTATGGCTTGTCCCCGGATGCACCGAATCTCGGCTTTATCAGTCAGCACCCTGAATTCCGACGCATTTACGCTGCGTACGAAGAGAGACTGCGGGCCACCGGCAATGTCGATTTCGGCGATTTGATCTTGATGCCCGCGCAGCTCCTCGAAAAAGACGAAGCGATACGGAACCGTACTCAACAGCGCTTCAGGGTCATCCTCGTCGATGAGTATCAGGATTCGAACATCGCCCAGTTCAGGCTTCTGCAGCAGCTTGCCAGTCCCGAGGCCATGCTCTGTGTCGTCGGCGACGACGATCAGTCGATCTACCGCTTCCGCGGCGCGGAAGTTCGGAACATACTCGGTTTCCAGACCATATTCCCGGGAACAAAACTGATCAAGCTTGAGCGCAATTACAGATCACATCAGAGCATACTCGATTTAGCCCACAGCATTGTCGCGCACAATGCGTCGAGGCTCGGAAAGAAGCTGTTGGCCACCCGCTCCGGAGGCACAAAACCCAAGCTCGCCATCCTCGACGATCAGGATCAGGAAATCGAATACTGTGCGTATATTGCCCGGCAGCACCTGCAACATGGCGGACACTGGAGAGACATCGCCATCCTCTACCGGACGAACGCACAGTCCCTCGGCTTTGAGCGACTCTTCCCTCACTATGATATTCCGTACCGCATCGTCGGCGCGCTCCGCTTTTACGAACGCGAAGAGATCAAGGACATGCTCGCTTTCCTGGCATTCCTCGCCAACCCAAGAGATGAGGTGTCCTTCAAGCGAATCGTGAATAAGCCCGCCAGAGGAATCGGGACAACTTCCATCGAAAAAATCGTCGCATCGGCACTTCAAGATGACTCTGATCTGCTGGAAGCCTCGCACAAAGTGATACAAGAAGTCCATGGAAAGGGCAAAGACGGGCTCAGGCAATTCATTTCTCTTATCGGGGATGCAAAGACTTCTCTCGATAAAGGCGTGAATGATGAGGGAAACCTTGGCATGCTCGGCTCTCTCGTCGCCGATTTTGCCAAAAACAGCGGCCTCATCGATTTTTATCGGGGGAAAGACAAGATTTCGGGCACACAAAAGGAAGAAAATATCGAAGAACTTGTCAATGCGGCCTCCGACTCTCCTCTCTCCGAAGATGGGCTGCTGGAATTCTTAGATACGGTGATGCTCGACCAGTCACAGCAGAGAAATGACGCCAACGCCGACGCTGTCACCTTGATTACCATGCACAACACCAAAGGTCTCGAGTTTCCCGTCGTGATTGTCACCGGGCTCGAACAGGGGCTTTTCCCTCGGAATGATGAAGAGGGCGATGATATCGAGGAGCAGCGGCGCTTATTCTATGTCGCGGTGACACGGGCAAAAGAACAGCTCTATTTGACGGCCTGCCGGTGGCGCCGACTGCATGGACGGCTCTTCGAGACTGTTCCAAGTCGCTTTCTGACCGAAATTGATTCTGAACTCTATGATTTATGGGGAGCCTCAGGACGGCCAGCCCAGGCAGCATATACGCACAGGACGCCGGGCCGTGAACACTACGACACTACGACAAAGGCCGAATGGGCGCCCGGGATGACGGTATACCACGACGAATATGGAAATGGAACGGTTATAAAAGTGACACCATCCCAGAGCGCCGGAGCCCTCGTCATTGTGAAGTTCGAGTCAGGGAAAGTCGCGCAATTCTTTCCTAAATATACAAAAAAACTGGAAAAAGTCGAGCATTGACTTCAGTGTGCTTCACGAAGCAACCTCAGCCTTCCTCCGAGAAGGATAGCCCCACCGGTTCAGAATAATGACGCCCGCAAGAATAAGGCTGCCCCCAAGGATGCGTCGTCCTGTCATAAGTTCGCCAAAGAATATCATTGAGAGAATATTGGTAAATACCGGCTCCACCGTGCTGATTATGGATGTGTCCCTTGCTCCGATGCGCTGCATTGCCATAAACAGCGTGACTATGGGCACAACCGTCGCAAAGAGGGCAATGCAGACAACGAGAAGAATCTGCTTGAGCGAAACCGGCACGATGAAGGTCCCTCCCCCTATCGAAATGCACAGGTACACCAGCGCCGCGGCTGTCATGATCACCGCGGTCGCCCACAAGGAATCGACATTCTGCAAAACGCTCTCCCCCGCTACAAGATACACCGCATATGCGATCGCGACCACGACACCCAGCACTAATCCGACAGTCGGGTATGAACCTGCCTTCCAGAAAGTAAGTATGCAACCGACAAGGGAGAGCAGAAGTGCAAAAGACTGGACACGGCCAGGCTTCTGATGCTTCAGCAAAAAACCTATGAGAAATACGAAAGATGGATACAGATACAGAAACAGGCTCGTGATTCCGGGGTCCAAAATCTTCACGGTAAGAAAAAAGAGACCGGCCTGCGGTGAAAACCCGATGAGCCCGAGCAGGAACACACGAAAGAACCTCTTACGCACTGCAACATGGTCTTCTGTTGTTCCTTGAATGTCTTGAGCGCGCAGATGAAAACGCTTCCGGAAATACATCCGGACATACACGACGGCCCAAAGGAAGAGAGACGCGACGACAAAGCGCCACGCCAGCGCGGATGCCACCGAGAAGCCCTCCGCGTAGAGCATCTCGGCAAAGATGCCCAGAGTAGAAAAACTAATTCCAGAAACAAGTGCAACAAAAAAACCAAGCTGAGATGACCCTGACCGATGCCTGTTCATAATTTGATTCCGTGATGTACTTATACTTTCTCATCGGTGTCAAAGACGGTTTTCTGAGGAGCATAGTCGGTCTCACGAATGGAAGCGCGCACTTGTTCGGCCTCCCTCTGGATAAATTCAAGGTCCTTAAAGGCCCAGATACCTTCAGCGCTTATTTCGCCGGAACTCCAGGCGGCAAGGTGCCGTACTTCCTCTTGTACTGCTTCTGGCGCCGAGGGACGCACTTCTTCAGAAGGCAGGCTCACTGTCCTATGGTCAAAGCCGCGCGGATTTGCAATTACCGCTGAATAAAGCACTTTTCTCATATTCTCGCGCTTCAGCATTTCGTTTTCACGCTTTAAACGCCATGACCGGACAAGGGGAATCCCAAAAAACAATACGGAAAAAGCCAAAGGCGCAACGCCCAGCACCCAGCCTAGCAGCACGGCAGGCTGAGTCGCTCCCAACTGGGAGGCCAGATAGACCGTATAGGAATATAGGTAGGTCAATCCTCCTTTTAGGGCGACTCCCTCCGCGGTCTGAATGATGACATTTGTTCCGACATTGATCGCGTTCAACAGATAATACGAGCCGAAGAGCAGATTGACGATATTTACCCATCTGAATGTACGGTCCATTTTCCCGTCGTTCGAGGAAAAACGCTTGAGTTTCTTGAGCGGAAACGCGGATGCAGCCGGGACCGAGACGTCGGATGCCTTTACAAGTAATGAAGGGAAAAAGAAATAGAGAGCACCATTTTCTGAAACTTCAGGGCTGCCCTCGAATTCGACCAAAAATCGCGTGATGCGGTCTTGCGCCTCTTCAGGTTTCAGACCGGAAATCGCCATAAATTCCGGCAGAGTGATGACGCCCTTATGTGTCTGTATAAAAGCGACAAAAGCCTTCTTCAGTACAGTGTTCCAGTCCGCGTTTGGGTCCCCGTCTCCAAAAACATGCGAAAAAACTGCTTTATTCAGAGGATGACGCTCGCGCCGAGCGTAGGAATCGCGATATCGCGCATCGGAACTCTTAAACAACTCGCTGTAGAACCAGAGGCGAACCATTGAGTCGAAGAGATTCGTGGTCAGCCAGAGACCTCCAATGCCTCCTCCTCTCCGGTCGCCACGATCGCGCGACCCGCCGCCCTGCAGCGCGACGGATCCAAAGAGAGCAACAAGCGCAAGTGCTATAAATAAAAAGAAATAACCAAACAATGTAACCAAAATCCATACCTTGAAAAGAACCTTGCCCGTTGCTACAGCTCCCCGAGAGACCGTTCTCCACAATTTCCGCATAAACGGTCCAAAACCCCGGTATCTGCTTTTGAGCCCTTGCGGAAATGAATAGAGCAGATCGCCTTTTTCCGATACTTTTAGTCTGCCGCGATATTCATCGGAGATCGCCGGCATTTCCGCATTGATCTGCGCGAGCGGCAAACCTGTTGCGCGGGCGAGATCCGCATCTGTCCAATCTTTGGTCGCACCATTCAGGGCGCGCAAAAGACGTTCCCTCACCTCATTTTTATTGTAATCAAGAATTTTCGGTTCAGACATCAATAATTTCCTTTAAGATGATCAGGGGATACAAGTCCAAAATTCATCGCGCTTCTCTCAAAGATACTGCATGCTGGTAAAGACGCACATATTCCTCGGCAGAGCGAGCCCATGAAAAATCTTGTTCCATGGCTCGGGTACGCATGTTCTGAATGTGCTGAGGTCTATTGTACCACGCCCACATCGCCCATCCCACAGTATCATAGACCGCCTGAGGCGTGAGATCGTCGAACATGAAACCGGTGCCTTCGCCAAGATCCTGGTTATAATTCACGACGGTATCGGCAAGACCGCCCGTGCGATGTACGATTGGCAAGGTTCCGTAGACGAGCGAATACATTTGATTCAGTCCGCAGGGCTCATACCGGCTAGGCATGAGAAAGAAATCGCTCCCGCCCTCGATGAGGTGAGCAAGCCTTTCGTTATATCCGATCACCCCTTTGAACTGAGGATATTGAGCCGAATAATTCATTATCGCCTCTTCAGCCCACGCATCCCCGGAACCGAGCACCGCCACCTGGACATGAATCGTCTCCAGAATTTTTCGCATGCACCCATACGTACGGCCAAAAACTTCCGAAATCCCCTTTTGTTCGACAAGCCTTGTCACCATGCCGATCAAAGGCACACCGGGATCGATCGGCAGGCCAAACTCCCTTTGAAGCGTGGATTTGCACGCGGCTTTGCCGCTCAGGTCCGTCGAAGAGTAATGAGCTGGCAAGTAAGGATCGGTCTTGGTATTCCAGACATCCGTGTCGATGCCATTGAGAATGCCCACAAGATCACGACTGCGCTGGCGCAAAAGACCATCGAGCCCAAATCCTCCATTGGGTGTTTGTATTTCCCTGGCATAGGTAGGCGATACTGTAGTAATACACTCTGCCGAGACTATGCCGGACTTGAGAAAATTGATATTGCCATAGTATTCAAAACCTGCGCCATAAAAATATTCCCAGCCAAGACCCAAGTCGGGGAAATGATCTCTGCTGTAAATGCCCTGATAACCCAGATTATGAATGGCGAAGACCCCGGCTGTGCTGGAAAATTCCGTATTTTTTTCTTTCGTATTAAGATAGACGGGTATGAGGGCGGCCGGCCAGTCGTTCGCGTGCATGATATCAGGAATCCACCCGACACTCCGGCATGCCGCAAATGCTGCCTTGCACAGCACAGAGAAGCGCTCGGGATTATCAGGAAATTCCTGTGTCGAAGTATATCCATAGATGCCGTTTCGGCCATACAGTGGCTCACAATCCAAAAAATATACCTTGACCTGAGAATTGGGCATTGTCGTGGTATAGAGAAATGCATGATGGCGCTCCCGGGCAGAGTCAATTTCCAGAATCCCGTTAATTCTGCGCAGAGTCTTTTTTGATATGAAATAGTAACGTGGAAGGAGAATCCTCACCTCATGGCCCAATTTGGATAATGCTGTTGCAAGCGAAGATACCGCATCGCCAAGTCCGCCGCTTTTTGCGAATGGTGTCACCTCGCTTGAAATAAACAGTATTTTCACAAAAGCCTCCCATGCCCCGTGTTTCTCGCGTGCATATTATATGCCGCGCGGCTCGGATTCTGCAATGCTTGGAGAATCCATAAACCCCCGTATGTCCAAATCTTGAAGCAAATCACATCGATGCCTGCGATTCCTCTTTGAGGAGTGAAAAATGGCGGATCATATTAAAATTCTCCCTTCACTGATTCTCATCCTGATTGCGGCCTTACTTTTGGCGTGCCCAATCGGCACGCCCCAAGGCATGGGAAATGTACGGATTCAATGCATAGTGCCTGGCGACTTGACAGGTCCAGGGGCAAAGAGTGCGGCGCAAGGGCTTGTTGGGCCGCAGTCAGGCTGGAAAATAGCATCGTACCGGCTGACCTTCACCGCCGATAATGGCGAAGTGATCACTAGGACTCTCAACCGGGGAACTGGGGAGGTGGCGTTGAAGGTTGGGGGCTGGGCTTGTTGCGCGGAAGGATTATCGGCCGATGGATCCGTCATTGTGGAAAAGCAGGTCCATGTGGTCGCAGAGGCAGGCAAGACTATCAACCTTCCCATTTCTCTTCATCTGGCAAACGGAAAAGGAACTTTACGAATCGTCTTCTCTCCCAGCCAGACACCGGGTACTGGCTGGAAGTATTCAGTATCGCTTGTATACAAAGGATTGCCTGGAGATCCTTCCTTTCAGGGGCCAGACGACTTTTCGACTGAGGTATCCGCAACAGAAGCCAGCCTCAATGTCGCCGACCTTGAGTCCGGATACTATGTCCTCGCTGTGCAATTGAAAGACGATTCTTCAGCGACAATAGCAGGCACCACCGCCACCGCACTGATCTTGCCAAAACAGATCTCCGCAGGAGAATGCGGCATTTCTCTTTCCGACCCATCGATAAACATCTCGGTAGTTGCGCCCGATCTTGAACTCTCTGCAAATGCCGCAATTGCGGTCGATCGTTATCTCAACAGGAACAGGCCCATGATTGTGCCGCTCGCTCTTGGCCCGGATGAAGCTGAGCTCAATGTCGACTGGTATGTAAACGGCGAAAAAGTCGAGAGCCCTCAAAACGAAATGGGTCAAAGCTTGCCTTGTTTCCGGATACTCTTGGGATCGAACGAAGTTCCAAATATGCAGACAACAATAAAAATGGACGCTTTATTGACGGAAACCACTTCCGGGCTCTCTCAGACATTTCCCCATACATCGTACCTCGCTCTTGGCCCGACGACGGGCTGGGCCGAATGGGTACAGAGCATTGATTATCGTGCGGCCATGGGCTCTTCTGTCTTTAACGCATCCGATGCTTCCAACACGGGAACAGGCATCCAGGCGGACGCAAAATGGGTCGCGACAAACCCTACAGGATTGATCGCTGTTGCCGGACTCGACAAAACCAGCGCCCTTCATCTTTTCTATTCTCCCCTTGGCAAAGAAGCGACGCAGGGGAATGGTTCAGTGTTCACAATCCCTTCTTCCACGGGGTGGCTAAGGCTATGGCGCGACAAAATCGTGGTAGAGAAGAACGAGCGGAGTCCGGACCGGGTGAGCATTTCTCCGGACGGTTCGCTCATCGCCATTGGCTCCTCTACATCGAACTGGCTCAGGGTATATGCGCTCGATGGCGCAGGTGAGATTCTATCGAAAACAGACATCGTAAGCACAAAAAATGGAGCCCCTGCATTCGCCAGTACCAAGGCGATGAATTTCTCCGCAGATTCCAAACGATTGTTCATTCTCACGAATTCTCCAGAAAAAATTCTCGTATTCAACACCGAAAGGCTGGCACTCGGTGAAGCCTGCAGTGAAAATGAATTTTCTTTCGAAAGTTGTTTTGTGCCCCCTCCGAGTTCTTCCCTTGGGATGGAAGACATGGTTTTGCTCCCCGACGGATGGATCGCGGCATGCTCCTCGAATATCGCGAGAATCTTTTTTGTGCGCTATTCAGAGGCTGAGTGCCAATTTTCCTCCGCCGGGCTTTTCGCAAGCGGCGCAAACGGCGAGTCTCTTGGGGATCCAAAGGCCATCGCCTTTGATGAGGAGGATGGATTATGTTACATACTCGGTTACTCAAAAAAGCTTCATGTTTTTTCCAAGCCCGATACGTCATCAGGCTATGGGCCACTCACAACATTGAGTCTTCCAAACGAGTTCGACAAAGCGCGGTCGCTGGTCTTTCTAAAGAATCATAGCGATGCAAAGTTTCTTATTGCCGGAGGCGGAGCGAGTCTAGGCATCATTGCACTTGACTCTTTGGGCCAGCCGCTTGTTCTCTCCTCTCTTGACTCAACGCCGGACGATTATGCCGCGATAAGCTCAATCAGCAATATTGCTTCTTTGGGAAGCTCGATTGTTGCCGCAGGCGGTACAAGCGGATTAGTCGCCATGCTCGACATACTGTGAAAACGCTTAGAAATGGTTATCCGAAAGTATACTGTTTCTAAGGCGGATTCTGTACATCATGCAACTCTGCTGGCTGGTTCAGGCGCAGAAAACAAGCGAACGAAAGCCAAAGAATCGCATCTACTTCATGCCTTACAAATATGGAATAGTGAAAGTTTGTCTCAGTTTATAAGATATTTAAAGACAATATAATAAGGGGCGGCCGCGTTCCGGCGCGCCCCTTATGCAAACAAACATCATCCTCGATAACAGAGTATGGGACGGCGCGCCGCCATAACCTCATCGAGGCGTGCTACAGGCGCATTGTGTGGTGCATCGTGCAAGAGTTCAGGCTGCGCGACAGCCTCCATCGCAATCTTTTTCAAGGCGTCGGCATAGAGGTCGAGCGTCTCCTTCGATTCGGTCTCCGTCGGCTCGATCATGAGCGCTTCCTGCACGATGAGCGGGAAATAGATGGTCGGCGGATGAAAGCCGTAGTCTATGAGGCGCTTTGCGATGTCCAGGGTATGGACGCCATCCGCAATAGTGCCTTTCGCGACGAATTCATGCATACAGTTCCGCTTGTATGGTACAGGATACACATCCTCAACCAGCGATTTGAGATAATTCGCGTTCAGCACCGCGTTCTCGGCGACCCGGCGAAGCCCGTTCGCCCCCGTCATAAGAAGATAACTGTAGGCACGCACCAAGACTCCAAAGTTACCATGGAAAGCCTTCACTCGTCCTATGCTTTTCGGCGGCATCTCAAGCGTATAGCCGTCGCCATTCTTTACGGCGACTGGCCCCGGAAGATAGGGCGCCAAGGTCTTATTCGCGGCGACCATGCCTGCTCCGGGACCGCCACCGCCATGCGGCGTCGAGAATGTCTTGTGGAGATTGAAGTGCATAACGTCGATGCCTGAATTCCCTGGCTTAAAAATACCGGTGAGTGCGTTCATGTTCGCGCCATCGCCATAGACATAGCCGCCGGCTTCATGCACCAGTCTGCAAATTTCTTCAATGTTTCTTTCAAAGAGGCCAAGTGTATTCGGATTAGTGATCATGATGCCCGCGACCGTCTCATCGAGGGCCGCACGCAGCGCTGCCATATCGATGTTCCCGTCCGGTCCCGAGGGAATGGTCTGCGTTACAAAGCCAGCCATCGTACAGCTCGCGGGGTTTGTCCCGTGGGCCGAATCGGGAATGAGCATTTTTTTGCGCGCGTGGGCTCCACGCTCTCTGAGCGCAGCGCGAATCATGAGCACGCCTGAAAGCTCGCCATGGGCACCCGCCGCCGGCTGCAGCGAGACTGCGGCAAATCCGCCCACTTCACGGAGACCTTCCTGCAGCCTCCACATGAGTTCGAGCGCGCCTTGCGCGTACTCATCTCCGACAAGCGGATGGAGGTTTCTCCACCCTGGATTCGACGCGGCGACCTCGTTGACCTTCGGGTTGTATTTCATGGTGCAGGAGCCGAGCGGATAAAACTCGGTATCAATGGAAAAATTCTTCTGTGAAAGCCGCGTAAAGTGGCGTACGACAGTGAGCTCGTCGAGCTCGGGAAGATCGAGACCCTCCCGGGCAAGATCTTCGGGAACAGCATACTCGGGCACGTCCGGTTTTGGAAGGGAACAGCCCTTTCTGCCCGCCCTGGACAATTCATAGACAAGAGGCTCATCGCGCATGTTCATGGTGTTCATTTTGAAGCCTCCTTGAGCGCGACGGCGAGCCTTTCGATTTGGGCACGCGTGTTCATCTCGGTCACGCAGATCAAAAGCTCGTTTGGCCTGTCGGGGTAATACCGCGAAAGGGCCAGCCCGGGCATGATTCCCCTTCGGCTCAACGTTTTGACGATCCGGGCGGCAGGTTTGGGCGTTTCGACAAGAAATTCACGGAAGAATTGTGAACTTCGCACGTGATATCCTGCAGTTCCGCCGATCAGCCCGGCGGCATAGTGTGCCTTGTCATAGGATTGCTTCGCGACTTCCCGCAGTCCCTGCTTGCCGAGCGTCGCCAGATAGATGCAGGTCTGCAGCATAGTCAAACCCTGGTTGGAACAGATGTTGGAAACCGCTTTTTCTCGCCGGATATGCTGCTCCCGCGTCGAAAGCGTGAGGACGAAACCGCGCTTGCCGACTTTATCTTTCGTTTCGCCGACGATGCGCCCGGGCATGCGCCGCACAAGCGCTTCCGTTGTCCCCATTATTCCCAGATAGGGCCCCCCAAAATTCAGAGGATTGCCCAGGCTCTGTCCCTCTGCGGCGACAATATCCGCACCCTGCTCGCCCGGGCTCTTCATAATCGCGCACATGAGGGGGTCCGCATGCACAATACAGAGCGCGCCCATTTCATGCGCCCGGTCCACAGCCCTTTTGATCGGATACACTTCACCCGAAAAACTGGGATAGGCGATAACGATTGCGGCGGTGTCTTCGTCGACGGGTGCACTCTCCGGCGCGCCTTCGTATTGCACGAACTCGATGTTGAATGAGGTGCAATACGTCGCGATGACTTGCGAATATTCAGGGTGCAGGTCCACCGGGAGCAATATGCGGTTCCGGTTCTCTTTGGCTTTCCAGGCCATCAGCACCGCTTCGGCCAGGGCCGTGGCACCATCATAGTGCGAGGCGTTGACCACCGGCATGCCGAGCAATTTCGCCGCCATGCTTTGATATTCGAAAATCGCCTGGAGCGTCCCCTGGGAAACTTCAGGCTGATACGGCGTGTATGCGGTGAGAAATTCGCCCCTGCCCGCAAGGGTCGGGACCACGGCGGGGATATAGCCGTAATACGCCCCGGCGCCGAGAAACCAGTCCATTTTCTTCGTCTGGACATTGCGCTCTGCAAGCGAATCGATCTCGTTGAGTGCCTCGATTTCAGAAACCCCGTCTGACAGATCGAGGCCTTTTATACGAAGGTGTTCAGGAATATCAGAAAAAAGCTCTTCTACTGACGATGCGCCGACTGCCTTGAGCATCTCGGCTCGCTCCGCGTCAGTATTGGGAACAAATGGCACGATCTTATTCCTCCCCTATGGCTTTTCCATAGGCCGCCGGATCGAGGAGACCGTCAAATTCCGACGCATTGGATGGGGCGACTTTGATGAGCCAGCCAGCTCCATAGCAGTCTTTGTTCACCAGAGAAGGATCATTTTTCACCGCTTCGTTGACTTCGACCACAGTACCGGAAACCGGCGCGTAGAGGTCGCTCGCCGCCTTCACCGACTCGATGGTGCCAAACATCGCACCCTTTGAGAGAGTTTTCCCCACTGCGGGGAGCTCGACGAACACCACATCGCCCAGTTCGGTCTGTGCATGGTCAGAGATACCGAATATCATATGCTCGCCGCTGGGCTTTGCGTATTCATGTGACTCCAGATACCTTGCGTTCTTGTCGATTGCCATGATTTCCTCCAATAATGAAATTTCTTTGCTTATTAGCGCTTCTATTGCGCGCCACTTTTAGCGCCGGTAGGCTGGAATATAGAGAGGTCTCTTGATGACGACAGCCGCGCGCGGTTGGCCGCGAATGATCACCGAGACATTCGTGCCTGCTTTTGCAAAGTCCGGCGCGACAAAAGCGTTTGCGGCATATTTCTTTACCGTCGGGCAGAACATTCCCGCAACGCAGTGTCCAATGCTGCCTCCATCTGGAGAACAAACCTCATACCCCTCGCGAGGGACACCGCCGAACACTTCAATGCCTACGAGTTTTCGACTGACGCCTTCTTCGATGATGGCGAGCAGGGCTTCTTTGCCGACAAACTCTTTTTCAAAATCGCAGGCCCACTTAAAGCCAGCCTCGATCGGATTTATCTCAATGCTGATCTCATGCCCGTGAAGCGGCATTCCGGCTTCGAAACGAAGACTATCCCGCGCGGCCAGGCCGATGGGCTTTGTCTCGATGCCGAGCGCTTCCCCCCGTTGCAGGAGAAATTCCCACAGCCGCAGCGCCTTTTCCGCCGGGAAGAAGAGCTCACCGCCATCCTCTCCGGTATACCCCGTGCGTCCGAAAAGGGTCGGAATACCATCAATAGCGATATTCCCCCAGCAGAATCTCTGAATACTTGAAACAGGGCTGTCCGCCACCTTGTCGATGAGTTCGATGGCGCGCGGCCCCTGGACGGCGATCATGTACGTGTCATCGGAACGATCAGTCACCTTGACACCTGAAGGCGCATGAGTTTTGAACCACTCCAGGTCCGCCGCGCGGTTCGAGGCATTGACCACAATCCACCATGAGTCCGGAAGTCTGTACACGAAGAGGTCGTCGATGACCCCGCCCTTCTCGTCGAGCAGAAGAGAATACCGGGCCATGGGCGGTATCAGGTCAGAGACTTTCGCCGTTATCATGCGCGCGACAAAATCGTCGGCTCCCTGCCCCGTTATTTCGATCTGTCCCATATGGTCAATATCAAAGAGACCGACGGAGCGCCGGGTGAGGTGATGCTCTCCGACAGCGCCGGTGGAATAATTGATCGGCATGTCATATCCCGCAAAAGCCGCCATCTTAGCGCCATGAGAAACATGCCAGTCGTGCAGTGCAGTGATATTCGTAGGCTCCTCCATTCATGTTCCGAAATGCTGTTTTATTTTAGCATCACTATCACAGACTGACAACGAGCGCCGGTCAGAAGCTTGCGCGGGCCCAGGGCTTGTCGAGCGCTATTCCCTCGGTGAGGAATGCGCGCGGTTTGCCCTCAATGAGGAATTGGACATCCGTGATATTCTGGAATTCCGTGAGGGTATAGACAATCTGTCTGATCTGAGCCATGTAGCCCTCTTTGCCATAGCGATTGTATACGAAGGCTTCGTTGAAATCGACGATGGCGGTGCTCCCCCGTACGCTCACGCCGCGCAACTTCGTGCCCGAAGGTATGAGCGACAAAAGATTCTCGCGCAACTCGGATTCTGTCGGGCCCTTTATGAGTATTTCAAGCGTATCCTGAATCGGGCTGTCGGAAATGGGAATTGTACGCTTTACTCTCTGACTTGAGATTGATCCGTCGTCATGGGTTTGAACGAAATACAGCACTGCGCTGCGGGTCTTTTTCTCTTGCTGCGCCGGAACGGCCGGAGTCGGAACAGACTCGGGAGGAGATGAAGGGATATTCTGCGGCGCTTGTGCAGGAGAAGACGTCGAAGGAGTATTGGGCGTGGTTTGTCCGGAGGAAGGTGCCGCAGAGGATGGCCCCGGCGACTCCTCAGGCTGCTGTGGCTCCGTGGTCTGAATTGTCGGTGAATGGGGCTGCTCTGGAGCTGGCGTCGGGGAATTGGGTTTGGATACCGCATGATTGAGCGCGTCCAAAAAACCGGTTTTTTGGACGGCAGTCCGGATGTCCCCGAATTTTACAAGAAAGAGAATTAACAGCAAAATAAACGCGGCAATCCAGAGGAGACAGCCCGTCTTTGAGCTTGTCCGCTTTTTCCTTCGTGCAGCCATATACTACTGATCCTACTTTTGACGGGCAAACGGGTCAAGGACAAGGCTGGCAGTATATTCGGGCTGCTCCTTATTCGGCGCGACGGTAAAAAAAACCGCCTTCTCGGGCTCTCTATCGATGAATACGACCTGCCAAAAATAAGGATTGTGTATCTGCACAAGCTGCCCCTGGGCCCGAAGCGCGAAATGACCTGAAACCGGTCTGTGTCCCGAAAACCAAACGGCATGCCGCGCCTTCTCCGCTGACGCAAAAATCGCCTGAAGGCTCTTTGCGACAGACCCCTCCTTGGCCTCAGCGTTGGCTGTCCAAATCAGCGCCTGCACAACTTCAGGGTGTTCAAAATACGCAATAATTGCTGATCTGGAAAGCGGCAGCGCCGGCTCGGCGTGGCTTGCGCAGTAATTTTCGCCGACTGCCGCAACAGGAAGAGAGAGCTCGTACCTGCGTACGAGCTGCGCAATATCCGGACCATACCGAAGCTGGAACCACAGCGCGCCCATTCGCCCTTCGTCGGCATATTTGTAAAAAGGAAAATCCCCGTGATCAGCGGCATTCATCACGTTGTCATGATTGCCTTTGAGGCAAAAAACAGAATTCGGAAAGCGGCACACCAGATCGATCACCTTCAGCAATGCCTCGAGTGACAGGCCCATCTCCTCATCCATTTCCGGGGAGAGAATTGCGTGATCATCGCGGGCGGCAGCAAGCCGCTTATAGGCGGAAATCCAGCGCCGTGCCGCTTCTTCTCCTTCCGCGTGAAGAATGTCGCCCAGGAAAAGCAATGAAACGCGATCGTCCTCCAGCGCGGAATGCAGTGGCTCACCCAAATCCGGAAATTCTGTCCGCAGAAGCGCATCGATGAAAGCCGGCCGCGCGTGGAGGTCCGGAACGAGAATGCAGGGCTTTTGGTGCGATAGCTGAACCAGTCCTCCGGGCGAAGCGATACCCGGCGCTCGCGGCCTCAATGCCGGAGAAATGGTTTGGCTTGCCCGCAGCGCCGCCTTAAGCGCGCGCTCAAGTCCTTCCGCAGACGGAAATATTTGTTCTTGCAGTTCCCCGACTGTCATGCATGCCAATCCTTGAGCCGACTACGCACCCGTCCCTTTCGGCTTCGCCGAAGAACCGAGTCTCTTTAGCCATTCCCTTGCAATTCTATCTTCCGGATCGAATTCGAGGGCAGTCTCAAAAAAGCCCTCCGCTTCTTTGATTCTTCCTTGGCGGTATGCAAGAGCTCCCAAATTCACGATGATCTTTACATTTTCAGGCTCAATTCTGAGCGCCTTCTCGAGGCCTGATTTCGCCGCATCGAGCTTTCCAAGTTCCATTTCACAAATTGAAAGCTCATTGTACACGTCCGCCCCCTCTGCCCCTTTCTCAAGCGCGGCATGAAAGGCCCGCTCTCCCTCGGCCCATTTGCCCATGCGGCGATTTGCCCAACCCACGAGGAACCACCCATTCCAGACATCGGGATACTTGTCAACAAACTGCAGCGCCCTCTCAAGGCCCTTTTGCTCTTCACCCATCTGAATAAAATCGTATGCCTCTTTGAAGAGCGTATCGAGATAGCCCATGCTGCTGAGCTTTTCCAATATGGATTTTGCCCGTTTCGTGCGCTCTTCGTCATCGCTCATGCCTATGTAGCTCGTGAGCAAGGCCACGGCCTTGTCATAGTTGTGCTTTCTCAAGAAAAAGAATGCGGCATGATAATACGCAGGAGGAAAAGTCTCCTTGAGCGCCAGAAGATATTGGTAATATTTGTGGGCCAGATCATCTTCTTTTTCGGCATCCTCTTCGTTGCCCGAATCGGACAGATACTTCGCGTGTTCCTCGTGCATGAGCGCCAGATTGATGGACGGTTCGGGGCGTTCGGGATCGAGGCCGCTCGCGGCGAAGAAAAGCTCTTCGGCGACGGTCCATTCTTTCGATTCGGCTTTTTGAATTCCCGCTGCGATCAACTCTTCAAAAAGCTCGGGGCGCACTGCCTTGACATACGCACGATATGTTTCGGCATTGCTATTGTTTGGCTCCCACGCGAGCACGCGCACCATACCCGTGAGCAGGCTTTCGATGGTGATGGACGCAGGATTGAGCTTGATGACCGGCGACTGAAGCTGCACGGGATAGGGAATGGAAGGATCGATTCCTTCGGGAACACGGGCCAGGGCGTCAGGTCCTTCAAACCGAATATATACAATACTCGAAAGCGCGAGTTTTTTTCGTGCTTCAAATGCTTCCGAGAGAGGCTGTCCATCCGCGTCTTCGATGCGGGATTTCTTCTGCGCGCTTGCCACATGGCTTTTAGCGCGGGACAGCGGCTTCATGCCCGGCACTCTTCTTGATTTCTCAATCATATTCAATCCTTCCAGGGGAAAATCATTCCTTTGAGCGTTCTTTTGCCCACTAATTCTTTCTCCTCGAGGAGAAGATCATCCCAGGGAATCTGGCGGCGGTTGGCCTCAGGATTTTCTTTGAGGTAGCGATACTTCTTCATCCTAAGCCTGACCGCCACCGCGGATGCCAGCGAAGTTCCCGCGGGCCCTGGCGCGAGCAGCATGGTCAAGATGGATATCGCGAACGTGAGGACTCTCCATACCAGCAAAAATATCGAAAAGCCGGGGTTGTCGGCAAAGAGATAGAGCGCTGTCCTGAAAGCCTGGCGCGGCGTACCGCCATCGCGCGCGAATATCGCTGGCACATACTGCAGAATCAGCATCGCCAGCAACATGGTCCAGAAAAGCACACCTCCCGCAAAAACACCCCACATCGCCTTCTGGCCGAGATAAAAAGGCAGTGCCACCGCCACGGCCACCACGATCATAAGGTTCAAACCGCCCATGATAAGGCCAAGTTTCAGCGAGCGGGAAAGCGCCGCCTTGATGTCGCTGAAATGAACGCTTTTCGCGTCGGCGAGGGAATACATTGCGTCAGTCACCGCCGCATCCCAAATCGAAAGACCGACGATCGCGATCGCAACAAGTACAATGATGAGCCATGTCGGCGCCCCCAGCGCCGCAGGCAGGACAACGAAAAGCAGTAAAACAAGAAGGAATACTCCATTCAAGGCCGCAAGCAAATAAAGATTATCCCAGCCATCGAAAAACGCCTTCTTGATAAAAAAACCGATCATACTAGTTCTATACTCCATGCTTGACCTTTGGACAAGTAGATGCATAAAGTACCTTCTTGGAGCTCCTTGGAGCTATCATATACGCCAAGAGGCCTGTTCAGTGAAAAATACCTACTCCTTTCCCCTCGAAAACTACATGCAGAGCGAAAAATTCGAGCGCATCAAGGAATTCGCGAAAGACAAAGAGACACCATGCTTGATCATCGATCTCGAAGTCATAAGAAAAAATTACGAAAACCTTCAAACCTATCTTCCATGGTCGATCATCTACTATGCTGTCAAAGCAAATCCTGATGATGCAGTTGTCGCGCTTCTTCGTGACCTCGGCTCGAACTTCGACGTCGCCTCCCGCTATGAATTGGATCAGCTTCTGCGGCTTGGGGTATCTCCCGATCGCATGAGTTTTGGGAATACAATAAAAAAAGAGAAAGATATCGCATATTTTTATGAAAAAGGCGTGCGACTCTTTGTCACCGATTCCATAAGCGACATCGACAAACTTTCGCGCGCCGCCCCGGGTTCGAAGGTGTTTTTCAGGCTTCTTACGGAAGGCCTTGGCGCCGACTGGCCCCTTTCCAAAAAATTCGGCTCGCACCCCGATCTCGCGCGCCAGCTCATGAAGACCGCGGTCCGATTTGGGCTGGAGCCCTATGGCATCTCTTTTCACCCCGGCAGTCAGCAGCGCGACGTCGGCCAGTGGTCGAGCGCCCTCGCCATCGTCAGCCAGCTTTTCAACTGGGCACGCCACGACCTCAAGATCGACCTGAAAATGATCAATATGGGCGGAGGCTTCCCCGCAAACTACCTCGAACCGACCGATTCGTTACAGCAGTATGCAGAAGACATAAAGCGATTCCTCGACAACAGCTTCGGTTTGGTGTGGCCTGAAAAAATAGTCATCGAACCCGGCCGCTCCATGGCGGGCGATGCCGGCGTGATTGTCTCCGAGATCATCAATATCGCCAAAAAATCAGTACACGAGCGCTATCCCTGGGTGTTCCTCGATATAGGCAAATTCGGCGGCCTCATCGAGACATTGGAAGAGTCCATCAAATATCCCATATATTTCGAAGGCCAGGGATCAGTGGAAGAAGTCATCCTCGCAGGGCCGACCTGCGACTCGATGGATATCCTTTACGAGCGCACACCCTACTTTATGCCATCATCGGCCCAAATCGGCGACAAAGTCTATATTTTGACGGCGGGCGCGTATACTCAGAGCTATTCATCGGTGTACTTCAACGGTTTCCCGCCGCTAAAATCGTACATTCTGCCGTCCGTATAGGGTGCGACGCCGGGCCCTGGCACGCGCTGCGCCGACGTTCAGGATTACGCCTGCAGCTCTGCGACGACCTGTGCGATAGCCTCGCACAGGTCGTCGACGTCCTTTTCCTCGACGCTGGAAAACGCGACGCGAAGATATCGATCGAGAAGGGATACCGTGCCTATGCCCATCTCATCGAGGAGCTTCTTTCTGAGGGCTTCGGCCGAAAAGCCTTCGCAGTAGAAACTCATGAAATAGCCTGAATTGAAAGGCATCGGTTCAAGTCCCCCCGGAAGTTTCATGCTTGCCAGCTTCTTCTTCATCGCCTTATAGCGACCTTCGAGGACAGCACGATACCCTGCCTTCTGGGCATCATAGCCCTCATAGGTCAGGGCCTTGAGCAAAAGATTCTGGGAAAGACTGCACGAACTCGAAACGCTCGAACGGATGATGCCCGTGAGCTTCTTGGTAAGCGCATCATACTGCTGATCCGTAAGATCGCGGCCACCAAACGTGACAAACCCCATCCGGAACCCCCACACATAGTCTTCTTTTGTAGGGCCATCGGCCTTGACCGCAAGAATGTTCGGATGAAGATTGGTGAGCCTGGCGAACATGGACTCGCACAGGAGATTATTTTCATATTGCAGGCCAAAATAGGCATCGTCGGCAATCGCAAGGATATCGGTGCCGCCGCGCGCGATTTCAAGAAGCCCATTGGCAATGCGATCGGCTTCTTCAAGCGTCAGCGAATATCCCGTCGGGTTGTTGGGAAAATTGAGGACAATGATTGCCTTTCCGCGCCGCTGACCTGCCTGACGGACTCCTTCGAGCAAAGCCTCGACATTGAAAGCGTTTCCGGAAAAAAGCGGATAGGTGATGCCCGCGGCCATCTTCCGTTCTTCTATAATGAGTCTGTAGTTCGGCCAGTGCAGATCCGGAACAATCACCGTATCTCCTGGCTCGACAAATAAATCACAGATATAGGATACCGCCGCCGTAAGCCCCGGCACCACGACAGGAAGAGAGATGTTCTTCTTTTCCAGTGAAGGATTCTTCTTGTAGAGTGCCGCCTTCCACGCTTTGCGAAGTTCCAGGACACCGCCGGTCGGCGCATATGCAACGGCTTCCGTGGGCGTCAGGCCCGGCAACTCCTTGCGGAGCGCGTCGAGCATCATCGGCTGGCCATGCTCATACGCCATGCCAATAGTCGCATTGAATCGGTAAGCGCGCTCAGATGCCTCAGCTCCCTGCGTAATAATTCCTTTTGGGAAATACATGTGCCTTCCCATTTCGGAAAACAGCCTCTCCGCTACTGTGCCGGCCAACACCTCATTCAATTCTTCTGCAAGCTGGTTCATGGCGACCTCTCGGGTTAAAATTGTTCGTTGTAAAAATGAATAGTGCATTGTATCGTCATTCGCTCCACCGCGCAATGCGGCGTCAGACGGAAATCGGGATATTTGATCCTGCCCCCATTATTTTTCGATAAATATTTACCTATTACTCCTGTTAAAAACCTGACGATAGTTGACATAGAAACAAATAGATGCTTTTATATAGAAAACATCATATGGGTTACATGCGAGGCAGTACGAGTCCGCAAAAACCCATGATGATATTTCACGGAGGAAGGGATCATGAAAAAGATTCTCATGCTGGCCGCAGCGTTCATCGCTGTTTCCGGCATTGCATTTGCACAGGTTGATCTTTCCAAGGTCAAAGATGGTGTCTATTTCGCCGAAGACAAAAGCTTTTCAAGCTCTGGCTGGAAAGAACAGGTAATTCTCGAAGTGAGCAAGGGCAAGATCGTCAGCGCCGAATGGAATGGCATTTCAAACCTCCCTGGCGTGGCCGACAAAAAGACGTATGCAGCCGCAGGTAAATACGGCATGGTGAAGGGTTCCAAGATCAAGGCCGAATGGGACGCCCAGGCAAAAGCCGCTGAAGAATATCTCGTGAAGACTCAAAATGTGAATTTCAACAAGTTCGATGCAAATGGGCACACGGACGCCATCTCCGGCGCGACACTGAGTGTAAAAGGATTCTTCGAGCTTGCCCAGGAGGCTCTCAAGTCGAGTCCAGTAGCCAAAGGTTCCTACAAGGATGGCTGGTACTATGCCGAGGAGCCGAATTTCGACAAGTCGGGCTGGAAGAACACCGTCGTGGTCACCGTTGTCAATGGCAGCATCGTGGACCTGCTCTGGAACGGCATCAGCAAGGATCCACAGGCAAAATCCAAATATGTACAGAGCCAGACGGGCGCCTACAAGATGAACGCCAAGAATGGCGAGTGGTATGTACAGGCGGATCGCGTTGCCCAGGCCATTGTGAAGGCTGGCGACCCTTCGAAGCTGCCGGTCAAGGCTGATGGCAAGACTGATGCCGTGTCGGGAGTCTCGATCACTGTCCCCGTACTTCCTCTTGCAGTCGAAGCGCTGAAGACAGCAAAATAACCTGGATGAATATAAATAAAGGCGGTGCCTGTGTGGTGCCGCTTTTTTTATGGGCGCAGAGATGATATAAGAGTTTTGCAATGGACAAAGAATACATGAGCAATATCCATACAAGGCCACAGAAAATTCCTCTCTTGACGATCGCGGAACTTTCCAAAAACGAAGCGAACCGTCTTGCAGCCCGATTTGCCAGACTCGCTTCAAAACTGCCCCCAACGGAAGGAAGTGTGCCACAAGAGCTGCACTATTATTCTTCACCAGGCCGCACAGAGCTCGGCGGCAATCATACCGATCACAACAACGGATGTGTGCTTGCCGCCTCGGTAGACCTCGATATGCTCGCGGTCGTGCGGGCCCGAAACGATTCAATTGTCACGCTGACCTCGAGCGGCTATGCCCCGCTGTCGCTCGATATGGCAGATACAGGAGCCCGGCAGGATGAGCGCGGTTCTCCCGCAGCCATCATTCGGGGCCTTGCGGGTTGGCTTTCCCGCAAAGGGGTCTCCCTGCCCAAAGGCTTCGATATCGCCGTGGATTCGGAGGTTCCCTCAGGCTCGGGATTATCGAGTTCTGCGGCCTTTGAATTGCTCATCGCTGCAATTTTCGATGATATTGGGAATTACGGCTTCAGCCCCGTTGAATGGGCCATCGCGGGGCAGTTTGCCGAAAACGAATATTTCGGGAAGCCCTGCGGGCTTATGGATCAGCTCGCATGCGCAGTGGGCGGTATCGTGTCTATAGATTTCGCGGAGCCCCAAAGGCCTAAAATCGAAACCGTCTCATACGACTTCGCCGCGCACGATCTTGTACTCGCCATCGTCAACACTGGTTCAAATCATGAAGACCTCACTCGCGAGTACGCATCCATTCCCCAGGAAATGAAGTCGGTGGCAGCTCTTTGCGAGGCTCGGACATTGGATCGTGTCACGAAAAGTGACCTTCTGGCCCGGACTCCAGAGATTCGGGCACGTTGCGGGGACAGGGCTTTCCTGCGCGCATGGCACTTCGTGCACGAGACCAGACGCCCCGGCCAAATGCAAAGGGCGCTCGCTCGGGATGATATAGCAGCATACCTCTCGCTTGTCCGGGAGTCCGGAAGATCGAGCTGGATGTATCTGCAGAACATTCAGGCAGGCGACCCACGCCGGCAGAGCCTCGCCCTCGCCCTCGCGCTCAGTGAGGACCTGCTTGGAGATGAAGGGGCCTGGCGCGTCCACGGAGGAGGCTTTGCAGGCACTGTTCAGGTGTACATCCCGAAATCGAAATTCCATGAATTTCTTGAGCGAATGGAGACTGTCTTCGGGCAAGACAGTGTTCGCAGATTGAATATCCGGCCATATGGCGTTTGCAGGTTTCTCATGTAATAACTAATAATCGAAGTGTTCGTAAGGAGGCTGCGGTGCGCACGAAAAAAGGATTCGGACCATATCTCGGCATAACCTTTCTTATCGGTTTCGGCTTTTTCACGATGGGGCTCATGGATCCCTTGTACGACAACTATGTGACGATCTTTCTCAGTAGGTACATACAAAGAATGAGCCTCGTCGGCTTCTTTATGACAATCGACAACATCCTCGCGATTTTCCTCATACCGCTTGTGAGCGCATGGTCCGACCGCACGCACACGAGGATCGGGCGCCGCATGCCCTACATCCTCGTACTTCTGCCGCTCACGGCGATCCTTTTCGGGGCCATCCCCTACGCCGCAGGAGTATCGCTCGCTGCCCTGCTCACTACCCTTATTCTGCTCAATGTGACAAAACAGTCGGTGCGCGGGCCTATAGTCGCGCTTATGCCCGACACGATCCCCGCAAATTATCGCTCTGAAGCGAATGGCGTGATCAATACCATGGGCGGGATCGCCAGTATCGTAGGAACAGTCGGCCTCGCCAGGCTCATGGACCTCGACACGACACTGCCATTGCTCGGCGCCACAAAAGACAGGCTACCCTTTCCTCTCGCCGGTATCTTCGTGGTGTTGGCCGTCATTCTTCTCTTTGCGTTTGTCCGCGAAAAAGAGCCGAACCCTTCCGAAGCACAAGAACAAAAAACACCTATTCTCGAAAGTTTCAGGAATGTGGCCGCCCAGAAGGACAAGAGTGCCCTCTACATCCTTATCGCGCTCTTCCTGTGGTTTTTGGGATATCAGGGCGTTCTGCCCTTCATTGGCAAATATTCGGTCGATATCCTCAAAACCTCGACAGGTACAGCGGCGCTGGCCTCGGGGATGGTCGGTATCGCCTACGCGTTATTCGCGATTCCTTCCGGCTATGTCGCGCATCGCATTGGCAGAAAGAAAACAATCCGAATCAGCCTTCTTGTCATTTCAATTCTCACGGTCATCCTGTTTGTGCATCCATGGATCACCGCCTCCCTTCCGGGGTCGCTGAAACTGGGAACATTCTGGGCGATCATGTTCCTGTTTGGCATTTTTTGGGTTTCAATCATCACAAATTCGTTCCCCATGCTCTGGCAGATGGCTGAATGGGGAACAATCGGCATCTATACGGGTTTATATTATACCGCAAGCCAGGCGGCGGCGATTTTGGCGCCTATTCTCACCGGCTTCATAATCGATATTTTTGGATATCAGGGAATATTCCTTTTCTGCACCATTTGTATGCTCTGCGCACGCTTTGTGATGGGTAAGGTGACGAAAGGCGAGCCGGGGGAGATTCTCAACAGCGAAGAAAGGTAATTGAAAAACCTTTCGTTTGTTTCGATAATATATTACAGAAGAGGTGAACCATGAAATCGATGGATAAGCCCAAAACGGCTGAGAAGAAGAAACCGCAGAAGACTCTCAAAGAAAAGCGCGCTGAAAAACGCGCAAAAAAGGAATCGAAAGAGGCTGAATAAGTCCGGCCCAAAAAGGGGCTGCCCAGGATTCTTCTTGGGCAGCCCCTTTGATTTTCCTTCCAATGCTGCGAAAATCACACAACGCCGAAAAAATCGCCTTTACTCTTCCTGTTCATTCCACCTGACGGGGAGAATGCTTTTTTCCGTCTCTTTGTCGAAATAGATCGCCTTGGCCATAACGGGCGCAAACGTGATGGTGTCGCCATGCTTGTGCAGATGATGTGGCGGAATGCGCGCAATCATATTTTGGGTCGGGGTTGTCGCCTGAAGGTGGATTTCCGAACCGAGCGGCTCGACGACGGTAACCTTGGCATCGAACTTCTGACCACTCTGCGCGGCATCGGCGACGAGGAGATCCTCCGGCCTGATGCCAAAATACACGCTCTTGCCGACATAGGGCTTGAGAAGTGCATTATGCTGCTCATCGGGCGAAAGCTTGAACGAGCCTTCGTCGATAAGTATCTGACCGCCTTCTTCGACCACATTGACAGTCATGAAGTTCATGGGCGGCGAGCCAATGAATCCCGCGACAAATTTGTTGATTGGATCGTTGTACAGATACAGCGGTGAACCGATCTGCTGCACGACACCATCCTTCATGACGACGATTTTATCGCCCATCGTCATTGCTTCGACCTGGTCGTGCGTGACGTAGATCATCGTCGCCTGAAGCCGATCATGCAGTTCGATGAGCTCGGCGCGCATCTGCACGCGCAGCTTTGCGTCGAGATTGGACAGCGGTTCATCAAAAAGGAAGACTTTGGGTTTGCGAACGATGGCGCGACCCACCGCGACACGCTGACGCTGACCGCCCGAGAGCTGTTTTGGCTTGCGATCGAGCAGTTTTTCAATGTCGAGAATGCGCGCCGCCTCCTTGACACGGGAACTGATCTCATCCTTCGGCAGTTTGCGAATTTTGAGGCCAAATGCCATGTTTTCATAGACGGTCATATGAGGATAAAGCGCGTAGTTCTGGAATACCATTGCGATATCCCTGTCTTTTGGCGGAACATCGTTGACGAGCTTGCTGTCGATATAAATCTCGCCCTCGGTGATATCCTCAAGCCCTGCGATCATTCGGAGGGTTGTCGTCTTTCCGCATCCTGACGGTCCGACGAAGACCACGAATTCCTTGTCGTTGATGGTGATGTTGGCATTCGTGACGGCACGCACGTTGCCTTCGTACACCTTCCCGATACCTTTGAGTTCTACCTTTGCCATGGATCCTCCCTTTAAGAGGTGTATGTTATTGATCTAGTGTACGCCGGTTTGCTAGGGGCCGTCAACCTTTCATGCAGCTTATCTATAAGGAAAGCCATGCAAAGCCAGCAATACCGAAAGCAGTGGCGACATTGAGGGAAGCTTTTGTGCCTACCAGAGGAATTTCAGCACAGCCCCTGCGGCAAAAGCCGAGCGTTTCCCGAGAGATACCAAGCTCTTCTGAACCCAGCACCATAATGCCAGGAAGGGGAAAATCGAATTCCTGCAACGCAATGCCTCCCACCTCGAGTGCAAACACTCCTTCCATCGCTGCAAGCTCCGAAGTCGGCGCACGGCGCCATGGCAACCGTTCGACAGTCCCCATGGAGGTTCGCAGCGCTCGCGGATGCAGGGGGTCGGCGCATTCAGGAGAAAGAATGATTTCCTCAAAGCCGAGGGCTTCCGCGGTACGAAAAACGCTCCCTACATTGAAAGGAGAACGAATATCCTCAAGGTACACACGCATGCCGGGCCTGGGGGTGGCGCGGGACAGGGGCGGACGGGGTTCGGCGACGAAATCCCAGTCGGCAGGGCGCTGGCCGGAGGCGGCCATAAGAGCGTGGCGAAAACGATTGATGGCTTGGAGGTCGGCCTTACTGGAAAGAAAATTTTGTGCTGCGAGGACTACTTCTTCTGGACTTTCATCGGAAATCGCCATGAATTCGGCGAGGCCCCTGGCATATACAAGCGAGCGCTCATAAGACGGGCTGTCCATGGAGCGCCACTCGCGTTCAATGCGCTCAAGGATGAGGACGGCCTTGCGGGTTCTGGCTCGGCCATGAAGATTGGCAAAATGGCGAATATCCATCATAGATCGTCACCGGCCTGACCGGAAGAAGGTTCATTCGCAAGTCCTCGCACGATAAGGCAAAATTCCCCCCTCGCCGACCCAGCGGGAAAGCGCGCGGCGAGCTCGGCGGCAGTTCCTTCAATTATTTCTTCATGTATTTTTGTAAGCTCCCTGCCAATGCACACCAGCCGGTTGGGATCGATCGACGCGATATCGGTCAGGAGCTTGCCGACCCGGAAAGGAGATTCATACAGCACAAAGGATTCACCCCTCAACAACAACTCTTTGAGCCTCGTCCGTCTTTTGCCGGGTTTAGGCGAAAGAAAACCATCGAACAGAAAGGTCCGCCCCGAAACGCCGGCAGCGCTGACAAGGCAGGCAAATGCGCTGGGGCCGGGTACAGGAACGACCTTGTGTCCACGCCTGCGCGCCTCACGCACCACCACGGCGCCGGGGTCCGACAGCCCCGGAGTTCCAGCATCGGAGCAGTAGGCGACGTCCTTGCCCTCATCCAAAAGGCTTACGACCCGCTCGGCCCCGCGCCGCTCATCGTTCGCATGACAGGATATCAGCGGCTTATGTATGTCAAAATGCGAAAGCAGCTTAAGCGTGTGCCGGGTGTCTTCGCACGCAACCGTATCGACCGATTTGAGCGTTTCGAGCGCCCGCAGCGTAATATCGCCCAAATTGCCAATGGGCGTAGCGACCATATAAAGAGTGCTCACACTCACAATACTGCACGAGGAGCGCCTCTTCTGTCTAGGCCAAAAGCGTTCCCCGCGCTTGCATGCTTGGCAATAGTACACCTATCCATAAATCAGAAAAATAATTATCATGATGCATGATGAAAACGATGAACTCGCGAAAAATTTCGTTTTTGATTCTCTTCCTCGTGCTGTTCGTGCTTGTGGCCCGACTCTTCTATCCTTTCCTGACCGTGATTCTGTGGAGCGGCCTTCTGTATGTGTTTCTCGATCCGCTTCATAAGAAGCTGAAGGGGCCCGAAGGCCCTCACGGGCGAAGAACACTCAGAACCTACCTCAGCGCGATTCTGCTTGCGGTGTTGGGAGTGCTCATTGTGCTCGTCCCTCTCGCGTTTCTCACAGTGGCGACGGGCAAACAGCTCGCCGACATTCTAAAATCGGGCGTCCATTTCTTTGAGGCCAATGCGGACAAGTTCAAAATCGACCCCCAGGGCCAGATCGGTGCGGCGCTTAAGTCCTTTTTCGGCGATTCCTTCGATTTGAGTCACTTCGATCTCATAAAAGAACTGCAGTCGTTTCTTGCCTCGGCGGCCAACCAGATTCTCAAAATCTCCACATCACTTATAAAAAATGTTTCCCAGTTTGTCGTCACGATATTATTCATCATGTTTACCCTGTACTATTTCTTGATGGATGGAAAGGCACTGGGCGACACCTTCGTTTCGATGATGCCCATCGATCCTGAGCACACGCGTCTCTTCATGCGGAAGCTGCGAGAAACAGGCCGGCAGCTCGTCATAGGCTATTTTCTTGTTGCACTCTTTCAAGGGCTCATGATGTTTATCCTGAGCCTCATATTTGGTTTCAAGAACAATGTGCTCCTCGCAGTGCTCACCGCAATTTCATCTTTCGTACCAATGCTGGGTACTTCGATCGTATGGGTGCCGATGGCTCTCTTCATGGCATTAGACGGCAACGTTGTCAAGGCAATTGTGTTCTTAATCAGTGCGAGCATCGTGGTTTCGACGCTTGACAATTTCATAAGGCCCATGGTGCTGGGCGGGCAGCTTAAAGTGCACCCTCTGTTGCTCTTCTTCTCGATTGTAGGCGGGCTGGCTGTATTCGGATTCAATGGAATAATTCTTGGTCCTCTTATACTCACGATCTTCATCGCTGCCGGCGAATTATACCGTGCCCTCAACGAAGAAGGCGAAAGCGCACCAAAAAAGGAAGAAAGCGCCACCTAGCCGCTGGTTTGAGAGAAGCGCACAAGCGCATCGACGAGCTCATCACGGAAACGCCCTTCTATCGGCATGTTTCCCGCAGTGCGCCCCATTCCGCACGCGGGTCTCGCCTTCCCGTGAAAGTCGGAACCGGCAGTCACAAACATTTCCCTCTCACGGGCCATGCGCTCCAGAATCACACATTGCCCATACTTGGCGGTAGGATGATATGCCTCGATGCCACCGATCCCCATTTCCTTCCATCGCGAAAAGAGCTCACCGAGCATCGCTTTCGAGACAAAGAGCGAATATGGATGAGCGACCACGGGGATACCGCACGCCGCGCGAATCACTGACAGAGCTTCTTCAAGAGGTAAACAGAACTTCTTTATGTAGAATGGCCTCCCCTTTCCAAGGTATCTGTCGAAGGCGTCCTGGCGGTTGCGTGCGCAGCGGGCTTCAACGAGCATATCCGCGAGATGTGGCCTTCCGATGTACGACTCGCGGGAAAGCTCGGCGATCTTCACAGTATCGAGCGGCAGGCCGGCAACTGCGATGCGCTCAAGAATTGCCTTATTGCGTTCATGGCGGGCCCGTGCAAGTCGCTCCGTGGCTTTGACCAGGGCGGGCGCATGGTCGTCGATGCCGTACCCCAGCAGATGAAATTCGCCAGGCTCAAAATCGATTTCGATCTCGATGCCGGAGATGAATTCGATGCCCGCACGGGCCGCAGCTTCGCGGGCCTCTGCAATGCCGTCGACGGTATCGTGGTCTGTCAGCGCGATCGTCGAAAGACCGAGCGCATGGGCTTTTTCAATGAGCGCGGAAGGCGCAAGCTCACCATCGGAGGCACTCGAATGGGTGTGAAGGTCAACCAGTCTCATTCAATGTATCCTGTCCTCCCGAAGCACTCGACGCCAATCTCGGCGGGAAGCGCGCCCCTGACGCGGCGCGCGATCGTCTGCAGCTCCGCATCTTCCAGGGCTGCAACCCAGGGCTTGGCGGGCATCCGGGCGACCGTATAGAGCTGAATCGCGCGAACTTTGGCGCGTCTCTGGAGAAGACTCTGAAGCGTCTCGAGATAGCCATCGGTGTCGAACAGAAGCGC
>DJVZ01000022.1:69721-111839 GCA_002441395.1 Spirochaetaceae bacterium UBA6243
CGGCAAGCCTCCGTCGAGCTTGGCCCAGACTTCAAGGTGCGCCCTCCGGCTGAACCGTTCCAGCATCTCGCAGACCTCCGGTCTTAAAAAACCCGTGGAATTGGTGATGAGCACGACCGGCACCTCCCCGGCCACTGAACACGGACCGGCAAGGCCCTGAAGCGTGCCCCACGCGGCGTCGAGCGCCTCCCCCAAAAAAGGCGAGAGCGTAGGTTCCCCGTTGCCAGAAAGGGAGATGTCCTTGAGCTCGAACCGCGCCGAATACATCGGCCAGTCGTCGGCAAAAAACTTCCACAGGGCGTCGGTGACCTCGCCCGGCTTCAGCGCCAGACCGGGGTTCGAGAAGGACGGCACCTCACAGTAGGGGCAGTCGTAGGTGCACTGTTTTCGATCGGGAAAGAGATTGATGCCGAGGGACAGGCCGCGGGCACGGCGGGAGAGCACGGGATACACGATAGTTCTTCGGCCTCCCGTGCGTGGGTGCCGTTCCGGGCTGAGAAATTGCGGCGACGACTGCGTATTCATTTCTTTGACTTCAAGTTTTATACCATGCGAGACAAAATGAAAAGACGACACAGAGCGAACCGTGCGGAGACTGAAAAAACACCTCTTGACATTTTGGGCGAATTCCGCAATCTTATACATGCTATGTGCAATTTTATTCCGGGCTGCCGTGTCGCGCACCATCATCATGGCCATATCTCGTGGAGCCGTGGTGCGGTGCGGGCGTAGGCCCGGCAGTTGAATCTGAAACCGAAGCCGGCTCCGTGGAGCCGGCTTTTTCGTTGACCTGTGTCTCCGGAAGGCCGGCTCCAGCCAGGGGCCGGCTTCTTTTTCCCCGATGAGGAAAAAGGAGATGAAGATGACAGACAAGGGAAACGGGAAGACCGAGCTCAGGATCGGTCTTCCCAAGGGCCGCATGCAGGCGAAAGTGATCGAGCTGTTCAATAGCGCAGGCATTCCGGTTTCGGTCGACGAGCGCGAGTACAGGCCGCGCATTGGCAACGGCAAGTCCCAAGCCTCGGTATCGAAGGGTATCGAGTACGAAGCCAAGCTCTTGAAGCCGCAGAATATTGTGGAGATGCTTCAGGCGGGTAGCCGGGACATTGGCTTTGCAGGCGCGGATTGGGTGCGGGAACTCGGAGTGGACCTGGTCGAGCTTCTGGATACGGGACTCGATCCCGTGACCATCGTGGCGGCCGCGCCCGAACCAGTGACCGCAGTCTTCCGCGCCTCAGGGGGTGACGTGGAAGCCATGAGGGCCATCTGCGGGCGCACTCCGATCATCGCCTCCGAATATGAGGGACTCGCCAAGTCCTGGATCGAAAAGAACCTGCCGGGAGCTGAATTTGTGCGCTCCTACGGGGCGACCGAAGTCTTTCCCCCAGAGGACGCCGACATCATCATCGACAATTGCGCGACGGGCACTACCTTGCGCATCAACAAGCTCGAGATCATCGATACGCTCATGACGAGTTCGACGCGGCTGTACGCCTCAAAAGAGGTGATGCAGATTCCGGCCAAGAGCGAAGCCGCCGATTCCCTCATCCTCCTCTTTAGGTCCGTGCTCGAGGCGCGGCGCAGAGTGATGCTCGAGGTCAACGTCTCCGCGGAGCTCCTCGATCAGCTTGTCGCGATACTCCCCTGCCTGAGGGCCCCTACCGTTTCCCCTCTGGGGAAAGGCGATGCCTTCGCGGTCAAGGTGGCGGCGCCGCGCGACACGCTGGCGAGCCTCATTCCCGAAATCAAGCGGCGCGGCGGCACGGACATCGTCGTGACCCAGATGTCCCAGCTCGTGCCATAAGGAGAAAACCATGCTTCGACTCGATGCCAACGAGGGCCGCTGCCTTCTTTCCGAAAATGACCTGCGGGAAATCCTGAGCCCTGAAATCGCGCGGCGCTATCCCGTGCGGGGCCTGCTGGAAGGGCCGCTCGCCGAGCGCCTGGGACTCCCCGCCTCGTGCGTGCTCGCGACGGCCGGCGCAGACGACGCGATCGACCGCGCCGTGCGGACGCTCGCGGGCCCCGGAGGACTCGTGATGAGCACGCACCCCGGCTTTGTCGAATTCCTCGCCGCGGCGCAGCGTTCCTCCGCGATGTATGCATCGATTTCAAAGGACCCCTTCGGGCCTTTCCCCATACGCGAAATCTGCGAGGCCCTCAGAGAAAAGCGTCCGCAGCTCCTCATCCTCTCCAGCCCCGACAACCCTTCGGGCGGCGTGCTGTCTCCCACGGGGCTTGCGGAGATAGCCGCGGCGTGCGGAGAATCCGGGACAATATTCATCTTCGACGCGACCTATGGAGATTTTTCCCCGAATACCGCGACGCCCGCCGACGCCTTCGCCTTCTCGAACGTGCTCGTTTCGGGAAGCTTCTCGAAGTCGAGAGGACTCGCGGGCTTCCGAATCGGGTATGTCGCCGGCGGCCCCCAGATGGAAGGCATCATCGGGCGGCTCGCGGAGGCGGGACCGCCGTTTTCGCTGTCGAGCTCTGCCATCGAGGCGGGGCGGCGCGCGCTCTCCATCGATCCCGATCGCGTGAAAGCCTTTGTCGACGAGATCAGGCGCGAGGTGCGCGAGCTGAGCGCGCTCCTGAAGAGCATGGACTTTCTCGTCTCCGAGAGCGAGGCAAATTTCGTGCTCATCAGGGCCGACGAAGCGATACCGCTCGCCGCGGCGCTGCGTCGAAAAGAGATATTCGTAAGGACCTGGCAGGGCAAACCCGGCTACGAGGACCTTGTGCGGATCACCGTGCCGGGAGAAGCCGGTGAGTTCGGCGAGCTCACAGAGGCGATCATATCCGTGGGAAAAATCATGGGAATAAACAAGGAGGCGCTCGCATGACGGTCCAGAATGAAAAGACAAGCGTCCGGCGCGCGACGAAGGAGACCGACGTCTCCCTTTCTCTCGCGTTCGAACCCGGACAGATCGAGATCGACACGGGCATCGGCTTTTTCAACCACATGCTCACGCAGCTCGCCTTCCACGCGGGCTGGAGCCTCTCGGTGACCTGCAAGGGGGACCTCGACGTCGACGACCACCACAGCGTCGAGGATACGGCCATCGCGCTGGGTGTGGCGTTCGCGAAACTCGCGCCGTCGGGGGCCGGCCGCGCGCGCTTCGGCTACGCCTACGCTCCCATGGACGAGGCTCTCGCCAGAGCGGTGGTCGACATTTCGGGGCGCGGCTGCTGCGTGATCGACGGTACGTTTGCCTCGCCGGCTATCGGCACGCTCTCATCCTGCAACATCGCGCACTTCTTCCAGAGTTTCGCCGCGAACGCGGGACTCACGCTGCACCTCGACATTCTTCGCGGAGAGAACGACCATCACAGAGCCGAGGCTCTCTTCAAGGCTGCGGCGCTCGCCCTCAGGATGGCTCTGGCCCCCCGGGCAGGCGCGGAGAGCGGCAGCACAAAGGGCGAAACCGCCATCGATACGGAAGGAGCGGGGCTATGAGCGAGAGGCCGAAGCTCGTCATCGTCGAGACGGGCGTCGCGAACCTCGCGTCCGTGCGCGCGCTCGCGGAGCGTCTCGGGATGGAGCCCCTCGTCAGCGCGAATCCGGAGGAAGTAGTCCGCGCCCAGGCCGTCATTCTGCCCGGCGTCGGCGCCTTTGGCCCCGCGATGCAAAAACTGAAGGACTATCACCTCGATGCGGCTCTCCGTGCGCGCGTGGCAGAAGGGCTCCCCACCGCGGGCATCTGCCTCGGCATGCAGCTCTTCTTCGAGACGAGCGAAGAATCCGAAGGCGTGGACGGCCTCGGCGTCTTCCAGGGAAAGGTGCGCCGGCTGGAGGGCGGTCTTCCCCTTCCCCAGCTTGGATGGAACAGAATCGAACCCGATGCCGGCGCACGCCTGTTGCAGCCCGGCTGGGTCTACTTCGCGAACAGCTACGGAGTGAGCGCAGATTCCTTCCCGGAACTCCTCCACGAGGACGGGGGCGCCGGGAGAGAGCCCGCGAGGAGAGGCGCCGCAGGTGGCCTTTTCGAGCATATCGCCGCGGCCATCACCACCTACGGAGGTCCCTTTGTTTCGGCCATCGAGGCGTGGCGCGACGACAGGCCTTCACTGCTCCTGTGCCAATTCCACCCTGAGTTGTCAGGCGTTTTCGGGACACAGCTTTTCGCCCGCTGGCTCGAGCTGAACGGCGCAAGGAGGCCATTATGAGCGGGCTCGCAGTCAGAATCATCCCCTGCCTCGATTTCAAGGACGGACGTGTGGTCAAGGGCGTCAAGTTCGAGAACCTCGTCGACTCGGGCGATCCCCTCGAACGCGCGCGCATCTACGAGGAACAGGGAGCCGACGAGCTCACCTTTCTCGACATAAGCGCGACCGTGGAGGGCAGAAAAACCATGGCGAAGGAAGTGGCGCGCATCAGGCGCGGCATCGCTATCCCCATCACCGTGGGAGGAGGAATCGCGACCATCGACGACGCCGCCAGGCTCCTCGATTCCGGCGCGGACCGGGTCTCGGTCAACAGCGCCGCGGTCCGCAGCCCCGCCATCATAGGCGACATCGCGAGCCAGTTCGGCGTGCAGTGCGCGGTGGTGGCCATCGACGCGGCCAGAAACGACGCGATGCCCTCGGGCTATGAGGTGAAAATCGCCGCCGGCGCCGTGCCGACGGGGCTCGACGCAATAGCTTGGGCGCGAGAGGCGGCCATCCGGGGCGCGGGCGAAATACTCCTCACCTCGATAGACAGGGACGGCACGAGCCTCGGGTATGAATGCACGCTCCTCGGCCTCGTCGCGCGCGCGGTCGGAATCCCCGTCGTCGCCTCAGGGGGCGCGTCGAAGCTGGAACATTTCCTTGAAGGCTATCAGAGCGGCGCCTCCGCCCTGCTCGCCGCGGGAATTTTTCACCGTGGGGAAGTATCTATTTCAGAAATAAAAAAATATCTTTCGGCACACAGTGTGGAGGTAAGACTATGATCGTACCGAGTATCGATATCATGAATGGACGGGCTGTCCAGCTCAGGGGAGGCAAGCAGCCCCCCCTCGATGCGGGCAACCCTCTTGAACTCGCGGAGCGCTATTCCCGCGTCGGAGAATTCGCGGTCGTGGACCTCGACGCCGCGATGGGCAAAGGCAGCAACCGCGACCTCATCCTCACCCTGTGCAAAAAATACAGTGTACGCGTCGGCGGAGGCATCCGCAGCCAGGAGCTCGCCGTCGAGTATCTCAATGCGGGCGCTCGTTTCATCGTGCTCGGTACGGCGGCAAAACCCGAATTTCTGGCAACGCTCCCGCGCGAGCGCCTCATCGCGGCACTCGACAGCCGGAACGACACGATCATGGTCGAGGGATGGACCAAGCCCCGCGAGGGCAAAGTCGAAGACGCCGTGACGGCCCTCGCTCCCTATGTGGCGGGATTTCTCGTCACCTTCATAGAGACCGAAGGCGACCAGTGCGGGATAGACCTGGAGCGGGCCCGGGCCCTCATCGCGCGGGCTCCCGACAGAAAATTCACGTTCGCGGGAGGCGCCGCCGGAGGCGGCCGGGGCACTGCGGATATCGCCGTCCTCGACGCTCTGGGCGCCGACATACAGGCCGGCACGTCGCTCGTCCTGGGAGACCTTTCCCTTGCCGACGCGTTTGCCGCTCCCCTCAGGACCGACAGGCCCGACGGACTGTGGCCCACCTCTGTGTGCGACGAATCGGGAAAATTGCTCGGATTGGTATATTCCAGCCGCGAAAGCTTGAAACTCGCACTGGAAACGGGAAAAGGCGCCTATCATTCGCGGTCCAGGGGACTCTGGGTCAAAGGCGAATCCTCCGGAAACGGCCAGACGCTCTTACGCGCCGACCTCGACTGCGACCGCGATACCATACGATTTACCGTCCGCCAGAATGGCGCGGGCTTCTGTCACCTGGGTCGGCGGAACTGTTTCGATGACGGTTACGGGCTCGAAAAACTGGACCGCACGATCACGCACCGCATGAAAGAGGCGCCGCAGGGCTCCTACACGCGAAGACTTTTCTCCGACGAAGCCCTTCTCGCCTCCAAGTTGCGCGAAGAAGCGCAGGAGCTCGCGCAGTCGAAGACGAAGGACGAGGCCGTGGCGGAGGCCGCGGATGTCATGTACTTCGCCCTGGTCAAAACGATCAGCATGGGCGGAAGCCTCGCGGACATCGAAGCCGAGCTCGAGAGGCGTTCGCTCCGCGTCACCCGCCGCGGCGGCAACGCGAAGCCAGATTTCGAGGGCCCCGAAGGAAAAAACGAATGGAAAAGCATACACTGAAGAGAATTACAATCGATGAGATTCCCGAGCCCTCGGTGCGGCTCTTCGACCCCAAGGTCGACGCCGTCGCGATGGCGGCGATCGAGGCGATCCGCGCGGGAGGGGAAGCGGCGCTCAGGGAGTGGGCGGTCAAGTTTGACGGGCTCCCCGGCGATGCGCCGCTCGTCATCTCCCGCGACGAGATGAGGGCGGCCTACGAATCGCTACCGCACGCGACGGCGGAGCTCCTTGCGCGCGTCAAAGGCCGCGTCGCGGCCTTTGCGGCCGCCCAGCGGGCATGCCTGGCCCCCCTCGACCTGCCGGCGCAGGGCGGCCGCCACGGGCACGAGTTCGTGCCCGTGGAGCGCGCTGGCTGCTACGTCCCTGGCGGCGCCTTCCCCCTGCCCTCGAGTGCCATCATGACGGTCGTCCCCGCCAAGACCGCCGGCGTTGAAGAAGTCTGGTGCGCCGGCCCAAAACCTACGCCGGAAACTCTGGCCGCGGCCTGGCTCGCCGGCGCGGACGGCTTTCTCCGCTGCGGCGGTGCCCACGCGATCGCCACGCTCGCCTTCGGGGTCGCCGTCCCGAAATGCAATGTCATCGTCGGCCCTGGCGGCAAATATGTCGCCGCCGCCAAGCGCCTCCTTTACGGCCTCGTCGGGACCGAGGCTCCCGCGGGACCCTCAGAGCTCCTCATCATCGCCGACGCGATGGCCAATCCTGAAATCGTCGCGGCCGATCTCCTGGCGCAGGCGGAGCACTCACCCGACGCCATGCCGGCTCTCATCGTCACGGACGAAAAACTCGCGGACCGCATCGAGGAAGAGCTCTCAAGCCAGCTCTGCGCCCTGCCCGAACCGAACCGCGGCATCGCCAGAGCGGCGCTCGGCAACGGTTTCTGCTGCGTCGAGCCCGACCTCGGACGAGCCGTCCTCGGCGCCAACCGCTGCGCGCCGGAACACCTTGAACTCGCGACGGACAGGCCGACCGAACTCGCCAGGAACGTCAGAAACGCCGGCGCGCTCTTCCTCGGCTCCGGTTCGGCCGAAGTGTTCGGCGATTACGGCGCGGGACCCAACCACACCCTCCCCACGGGCGGAGCGTCGAAATTCGCGGCCGGCCTGTCGGTCATACACTTCTTGCGGGCGCGGACATGGCTCGCCATCGATGATCCATCCCTACTCATCGGGGACACCGCCGCCTTCGCGCGCCTTGAAGGCCTCGAGGCCCACGCGCGGGCCGCCCTCATCCGCAAACGGCTCCAAACCGAACCCTAAGCACAAAAAGCCGCCCGACGAAATGCCGGACGGCTTTTTGAGGAGGCCCCTGCGGACATCCCTCGCGAAGAGCCTCAGAATCCGTAAATCTTCGAATACTTCTCGCGAAGGTATCGCTCGAACCACACTGGATCGAGCGGCTGTCCCGTCACTTTTTCGACGAGCTCTCCCGGCGTATAGCGCGAGCCGTGCACGTGCACATTGGCGCGCAGCCACCTGAGCACGGAGAGGGTCTCGCCCTCGGCGATGCGCGTCTCGATGTCCGGCACGTCCTTTTTGAGCGTCGCCCAGAACTGCGCGCCGTAGAGATTGCCCAGCGCATAGCTCGGGAAATAACCGAAGGCCCCCATGGACCAGTGCACATCCTGAAGGCATCCCTGACGGTCATCGGGGGCCTCAATGCCGAGCAAGTCGCGGTATTTCGCCTGCCATGCAGCCGGCATGTCGCCGACAGAGAGGTTTCCGTCGAACAGAGCCGATTCCAGTTCAAAACGCGCGATGACGTGGAGTCCGTAGGTCACTTCGTCAGCCTCGGTGCGGATGAGCGACGGACTCACCCTGTTGACCGATTTTACGAAGCTGTCCAGATCGAGCCCATCGCCCGCTTCCCCAAGCAGCGCGCTGAGGACCGGGAAATTTCTCTCCCAGAATGCGTGCGAGCGGCCGATGATGTTCTCCCAGAGTCTCGACTGTGACTCGTGGACCGCCATCGAAACCGCGTCGGCGAGCTTTGTCCCCCGGAATTCGGGATTCGGATCGATGCCCATTTCATAGAGCGCATGCCCTGACTCATGAATCGTGCTGAAGAGGCTCGAAGGGAAATAATCCTCAATATAACGTGTCGTGATGCGCACATCGTCGGTGCCAAGCGTCGTCGTAAAAGGATGGGCGGACACATCGAGGCGACCCCGATCCCGCTCGTAGTGGAGCGCCTTCATGCAGTAGTGGCTGATACGTTCCTGCGTTCTTGCCGACACCTGGAGACCTGTACATTTGTCGTCGATCTGGGGCCGGCTGCGGATCTTGCCCAGTATATCGACAAGATATGATTTCATCGTGGAGAACACCGCCGCGATCGATTCCTGCGTGCTGCCCGGCTCGTACAGGTCCAGAAGCACATCGTATGGCCTCGCGCCCGGGTTGAGATATGTGGCACGCTCTTTGTTCAGCTCGACCATACGCGCGAGGTGTGGCTCGAAGGCCCTGAAGTCATTGTTTCTCTTGGCTTCCACCCACGTGGCCTGTGAGATGCTCGCATCCTTTGCGTATTCGGTCACGAAAGACTCCGGCAACTTTGTCTCCCGGTCGTAATCGCGCCGCACCACGCGGACATAGGCTTTCTCATCGTCGGAAAGGTCGCTTTTCGCCTCGAGGGCCGAAAGCAGCTCCCCGACCTCGGGATTGACAGCCTTCTGGTGCGCGAGCCCTTCGAGGAGCGCCAGCTGTGAGGCCCGTTCTTCTATTGCCTTGGAGGGCATATAGGTTTCCTGGTCCCAGCCAAGTATGGCCCCGATATGGACGACGAGGCTGTGCTCGCGGTCGAGCTCGACAAGACGAGCAGTTTCTTTGTGCATCGATTTCCTCCTTTTGTTTTATAGTAGCACCGGAATGCTTCTCTTTGTATACTAAAGGTCGTGTTTTTAAGGGAACTGACGCAGGACCTCCGCATTTTGAGGGGCACGGGGCCCGCGACGCTGCGGGCGCTCGCGAATCTCGATGTCCATACCGTTGCGGACCTTCTTCTCCACCTGCCCCGCGATTATGAAGACAAGACCAAAATTGTCCCGATTTCGCGCTTCTCCGAGGGCAAGGTATATACGACCGCGCGAATCCTTCGCCACGAGTGGTTCGGGTTCGGCAGGATGCGCACGCTCAAGATTGTCGTCGCCGACGATTCCAGCGAGGCGGCGCTCCTGTGCTTCAACAGGCCATTTCTCGAGCAGATGGCGCCCATCGGTTCCACTGTGCAAATATATGGCAAATTCCAGTTCAAATACGGCGAGATTCAGTCCTCGGCCTTCGAGATAAAGCGCCTGGACGGGGCGCTTAATCTCAAGATCAAGCCTGAAGCCGCCCTGTCGCCGGTGTATTCGCTGAGCGAACGGCTCAGTCAAATGGCGCTGAGAAGAATGGTTGAACTCGCGCTCTCGAAATTCGCGCCTCACCTCGAGGATGAGCTTCCGCCGTCTCTGCGCGCTGCCTATGGATTTCCCCCCAAGGCCGAGGCGATCCGCGCGATTCATTTCCCTTCGTCCTGGGAAGCGGCCAAGCGCGCCCACGACATGCTCGCCTACGAAGAGCTCTTCTATTTTCAGCTTGGCATTGCGCTGCGCATGCGCTCACGGCGCGCCAAAGTCATTGAGCGCAGAGCCTCGCCCGGCGTGCTCGCCCGCCAGCTCCGGGAACGCCTGCCCTATGCGCTCACGGTGGACCAGGAGTCGGTGCTGGGGGAAATTGTCGATGACATGCACAAGCCTTACCCGATGGCCCGCCTCCTTCAGGGGGATGTGGGCTCCGGCAAGACGATCGTCGCGATTCTGGCCGCCCTCCATGCGGTCGAGCGCGGCGGGCAGGTGGCGATCATGGCGCCCACCGAGCTTCTGGCCCGCCAGCACGCCACGATCGCGGCCCACCTCGTCGAACCGCTCGGCGTGAGGCTCGCCTTTGTGACAGGCTCGATATCGAACGCCGCGCGCCCTCCCCTCCTCGCCGCGCTGAAAGACGGCGAAATCGACATCGCGATCGGCACCCACGCGCTCTTTTCGGAGGATGTCTCGTTCAAAAATCTCGAGCTTGTGATCATCGACGAACAGCAGCGCTTCGGGGTGCTGCAGCGGATAGCCCTCTACAAAAAGGGACGCATCCCCGATTTTCTCATGATGACGGCGACACCCATCCCGCGCAGCCTCGCGCTCACCTTCTTTGGCGATCTGCAGGTGTCGACCATCCAGCATCTGCCACCGGGCCGCAAGCCGGTCGTTACGCACCTTGCGCACGAGGACCGGCGGCGCACTGTCTATGAATTCACGCGCGAGAAGCTTAAGGAGGGGCGCCAGGCCTACTTTGTCTACCCGGTGATCAGCGGATCGGAGCGACTCGATCTCCGCGATGCCGAATCGATGGCTTCCCATCTCGCAAAAGACGTGTTTCCCGAGTTCAAGGTGGGACTCCTGCATTCGCGGCTTGGCGACGAGGTAAAGATGGAGGTGATGACCAAGTTCGCCGCGGGCGAAATCTCGATACTCGTCGCGACCACGGTCGTGGAAGTGGGCGTGGATGTGCCGAACGCGACAGTGATGGTGATCGAGCATGCCGAGCGATTTGGCCTTTCGGCGCTGCATCAGCTGCGGGGGCGCATCGGGCGGAGCAGTCACCAGGGATACTGTTTCCTTGTGTATTCCAAAGATCTCACCGAAGAAGGGCGGTTGCGGCTCAAGGCGCTCTATGAAACCACCGACGGCTTTGCCATTGCGGAAGAAGATCTGAAAATACGGGGGCCCGGCGATATGCTCGGTATCGAGCAGTCGGGAGATCTGCGCCTGCAGATCGCGGATATGCGCACCGACTTTGAATTACTGAAAAAGGCACGGCACGACGCGTTCGGCGTCATCGAGTCTGACCCAGCGCTCTCTGAGCCTGATCACGAAGTCATCCGACAGGTGCTGGCGCGCGCGAATCCATTCTCGGAGAAATAGAAAGAGGCGGGCCTGCTACGCCGGCGCCTTCAGGAAGGCAGCGACGAGCGTTTGCGCTTTCGCGATTTTGGGCCTCCGTGCTGCAGTACAAGTTCCGAACAGCTCATATAATCGATGATCTTTTCGCGCCTTGCCGCCGGGCCGAGCATTTTTCGCACTTTGTTGTATTTGCGGCGGAGGTACTGAATGGAGGGAATGCTGGTTTCGAACTGTGCCGCGAGTTCCCAGTCACGATGCAAGTAACGCCCATACATATCCTTGCGATTCAGGGTCAAAAATTCAGAGAGGTGTTCGCGTGTCCACTCGATGTTCTTGCTCTGCGAGTAGTCGTGTTCTTCCATGCGGCGCCTGGTGCGTTCCGCGGCGCCTTCCATTTTGCGCTTGCGCCAGTAGATGTTGCGGTTACGCGCCCGGATTATGTCGTCGCGGGTATAGCCTGTATTCTCCATCCAGAGACGGGCAAGCTTGGCTTTTTCTGCCGGGCTCAGGCGTGATTTGAGAGAATTCGATACATATTCATCGGGGTTTGATGATTCCAGAATCAGCTTCTCCGACTTTTTCATATCCTAAATATAATAGAGAACTATGAAAAATCAAATAATTCGCGTTGGCTCCCCATTAATCGCGCAGGAAGGCGATTGCGTCCCACCCCTTTTTGTGTTCCGCGAAAGGAGATTTTGAAAAGCCCGATGGTTTCTGGCGCGCGACGCGCTCAGTCTGTGTGCTCTCCGCCGTGATGACAGCAGCGCCCCCCCGTTTGAGCACTTTTGAAATGAGCGGCCAGTAATAGGCTGCGATATCAAACTTCGGGATATCCTCAAGAAAAAGGATTATCGCGTCGGTGCTCGCCGGCGCAAGCTGGCCACCGTACTCCAGTCCGGCATTGGAGGGCCTATTGGATGGCTGCCCTGCCTGCAATTGCGCCTGCAGGAAGAAAGGTTCAAGCATAAGCACAGCATTATGACGGCCGGCGTGCCCAAGATTGTGCGATGACGCGGCGAGGGCGAGCGTGTCGTGCGACTTCAGAACAATTTCCTGCGGTCCTAAAACCGTCTGTACCCAGAGAGGCGCAATACCGACCCCTGGCTCGATCACAAGCGCCCGGCGCACCAGGAGGCCGGCGAAGACCTTCCGTGCAAGCGAAAGCGCGCATGTCGTGGCGTAGGACGGCTCGTCGAACTCCGACAAGCCCTGAATGCCGTCCCATGCGAGCGGCGCGCCCGCAATTCTTTTCTCCACGTGCGAGCGCACATACCGCGAAAACCATCGCCCGGAAGCCGCGCCCGGGCTCGCCGTGGAGGATCCTTCCGGAACTTGCGCGATCGCGACCATATGGTTTTTTGTTGAAACAGTTCTGCGGAGAGAAAATCCTGCTTCGGCGCACCACGCGCGGGCTTGCTCCGCGAGCGGCGTCACTATGACAAAAGCAAAAATGCCTCCGTCGCGCAAGAGCTCCGCGCGCACGGTACTAAAATACTGCGCCAGCACCAGAGGCCCCGCCTTCGCAGGCAAATTGGACAGGACCACATCGTAGGGGCCGCGCCCGTCGGGCTCGCAGAGCAAGCCCGCCTCTGCTATCACCGGCACCGCATTTCTTTCCGCAACTTTAATTTTTGAAAAATGACGCTTCCGGCACGGCTCAAGCCGTGCTCCACCGAGCCCGCGCAACTCCACGGCGAGACCGTTCCGCGCCGCGTTCCGTGCGGAAAAGGACACCGCGCGGAAATCGCGGTCGCGCATGACGACATCCATGTCCGGACAGGATGCGGCCAAACAGACGCCGATAATTCCGGTTCCACAGCCCGCGTCGAGCAGCCGCTTCGCATTCACAATGCCCGGCTCGTGCGCGATCTCTTTCAAGAGAAGACGCGTCCCCGCATCGATATCGAACGACGAAAACAGGGCATGCGACAAGTCAAACTTGAGCCGCGCGCCCCGGTATGCAAAATCGATTGTCTTGTTGACGAGTGGATCGAGCGAGCAGCCCGATTCATCAGGTTTATTCGTTGACGCGCTCGACGTACTCGTTCGTCTCCGTATTGATAAGAATTTTCTCCCCCTGCTTGATGAAGAGCGGCACGCGCACCACGAGCCCCGTTTCGGTGGTCACAGGCTTCGTCGCGCCGGACACGGTGTCCCCGCGCACATAATTCTCGCTCTCAGCGACAGTGAAGACCATTTTGTAAGGAATCTTGATATCGATGGGCTCGCCTTCCCACATGACGATCGTGTAGGTCTCTCCGTCCTTGAGGTAGGGAGCGCGGTCCTCATGCGCCGCAAGGGGGACCTCGAACTGGTCGAAGGTCTCATTATTCATAAAGTGGAAAAATTCACCATCGCTATACTGATACTGGCAATCGACGAGATCGACCTGGGCATCTTCAACGAAGTCGGCGGTCTTGATTGTCTGCGTGATCACGTTGCCATTCTTGAGGTTTTTCGCCCGCACTCTGGCAAAGGCCGAACCCTTGCCCGGGCTCACAAATTCGCGTTCAACAACTATATGCGGCGTGCCATTGATGAGCAGGCATGTCCCGATTCCGATATCGCCACCACGAACCATAGATTTGTCCTCGATAGATAAAGAATTGAGTCGCGCTATACTAGCGCGGAACCGTCGTTTATGTAAAGCATGAAAGGCATTTGACGCTTGCCTTCCTGCCATTCATGTCTCAGAATAGCAATGTAGTCTTCCCGCAAGGAGCCCTAGGATGACGAAAAAGCAAAAGCAGATCCTTCTCGCGCTCATGGTGCTTGTCATGATAATTCTCAACGCGGACGGGAATGTGATGGCGCCGACTCTTGTCACAATCGAGGCCGAATTCGGAGTATCGGATGCTCAGGTAGGGCAGATGATGGGCATGTTTACGATTGTCGGAGCGATCGTCTCGCTCTTGTGGGGATATTTTGCGGACAAGGCCTCGCGAAAACTGCTTTTCGTGCTGGCCGTGGCAATCGGCGAGATTCCCTGCCTTTTGTCGGCGTTCGCGCGCAGCTGGAACTCGTTCTATGTGCTGAGAATGCTGACAGGTATCGGTGTGGGGGCGGCATTCCCCCTGGTCTTCTCAATCCTGGGTGATATCTATGATGAAAAAGAGCGGCCCGTGACGACTGCAATTCTCGCGACCGCCTTCGGGTTCGGGAACATCGTCGGCACGGTAGTGGGCGGCTATCTCGGGCCGAGCCTGGGTTGGCGCATTCCTTTTATTTTGATTTCGGCTCCGAATTTCATATTGCTCGCACTGTTTTGGGTACTCGTGCCCGAGCCGCAGAAGGCGGCAAGCGAGGATGCGACACGGGAGCTCGTCGCCGCGGGAATTCTCTATCCCCGAACCATCAAGCTCTCGGACTACGCAGTGCTTTTCAAGAAAAAAACGAACCTGTATTTGCTCATCCAGGGCATCGCAGGGACCGTGCCCTGGGGAGCCTTTTTCTTTTTGAACAAGTTCCTGGAGACGGAGAAAGGCTTCGATACGGGCACTGCGACAACGATCTATTTGATCTTCGGCATAGGGATGACGCTGGGGACACTCGCCGGAGGAAAGTTCGGCGGCATGGTGTTCAAAAAATCGGACAGGGCCCTGCCTGTCTTCTGTGCGGTGACGACGGTGGCGGGAGCGCTGGGGACCTTTGTGGTCATTGCGGTGGATGCAGGGTTTGCGGTCCTTGCGGCGCTCGGATTCTTCACTGCGTTTTTTGCCGCAATGACAGGGCCGAACATGAAGGCGATGCTCCTCGATGTCAATCTTCCGGAAGCACGCGGAGCGATTTTTTCGATTTTCAATCTGACCGATTCGCTTGGAACAGGCATCGGCCGCTGGGTTGCAGGGCTTTTATCCGCCACTCTGGGACTGTCCGCGGCGCTGGGCATCAGCACCGCATTCTGGTTCCTCTGTGGAGCGGTGCTCTTTGCTGCGCGGCTTATATTCCCTCCTGACAGAATCTCGCTCCACAGGGAGATGGAGGCTGCCGCGGCGGAGATGAAGGCCGCGAAAGTTTCCGTTCAAGAATAGCACTGAAACTCAGTCAGAAAACGCCTCAAAGGGAAAGAGCAGGACCTCCGCGATCGACTTCTTTCCAAGGAGGACCATCATGAGGCGCTCGAAGCCGACGGCGACGCCCGAACAGGGCGGAAAATGTTCAAATACTGAAGCGTACGAGTCGTCGATGCGGTGAGGAACGAGCGCGCTCAGTTTTTTCGCGCTCTGTGAGGAAAAGTACTGACGGACCGCGGCAGGATTCGCCATCTCGGTGAAGCAGTTGGCGATCTCTATGCCGTCGACATAGAGCTCCCAGCGCTCCTTGTACATGGTGCCGGGGATATCTTTTGCGAGGCACTCTATGCCAGCGGGATAGCGGTCGAGCACGAGCGGCCTGTCCCGGGGAAGCGCGGGCTCGACGAGGCTCAAGAAAAAAACATTGAAGGCGTCCTCCCATGCGGCGTCGGATGCGACCAGGAGCCCACGCTCGCGGCATGCTGTGCGCATCGCCTCAGGCTCGGAAAGCGCGTCGAGATCGGCGCGCGCATACTCGGTCCAGGCTTCACTCATGCTCATCACGCGAAAGGGCGGCCGGGCACGCGGCGGCGTCTCTTGGCTGGCGAGGGCCGCAAAAAGCTCTTCGGTCAAGCGGATATTGTCCCCACTTGAAAGTCCCACGCCGTAATACTCAAGCATCGTGAATTCAGGGTTATGGATGCGCGAGGTGGATTCCGCATTGCGCCACGCCTTGCAGAGCTGAAACACGCTCCGCCCGGTCGCGGCGATCACCTTCTTCATCCATATCTCGGGCGAAGGGACAAGGTAGAGCGGCCTATGTTCTTCTGTGGGATGCACGTACTCTGTCGCGAAGACCTCGAGGCAGGATTCGGGGATGAGGGAGGGGGCGAGGGCCGGCGTGTCGGTCTCGAGGTAGCCGCGCGAAAGGAAAAATTCCCGCACGATGCTCACCATGCGCGAGCGGGTCTGTAAAACTTCAACATCCATGGGGAGAGTATAGCGATTCGCGCGATGCCGGGATACGGAGCGCTCCGCCCTACCGTCATTGCACTAGCAGTTCTTTACCGCTAGAGTCGCATCCCTTCTCAGCGCTTCTGGCTCTATCCACCTCTGGTCGAGGGCCGAGCCCCTGAAGAGCGCGCGAAGCTGCGTATCCTCCATGCCGGCGATGACTTTGGCATCGAAAAGGCCGCCGATGTGCCCGCTACTCACATGAGCATCAGGATCAGGCCTGAAATATGGGCACGCTTCCAGACACAGGTCGCATCCATAGAGCTGATTCTGCCAGGAAGCTTCGATAAAGTCCGGCAAGGGCCCACTGATCGAAGCATAGTGCTGGATGCAGCGACGGCGTTCAAAGACTCGCCCGGAGGCTCGCCAAGAGGCGGGCTCCGGCGCGAAATGGAGGGCCCGGCTTGGGCATGCGTCGACGCATCTGCGGCAATTTCCGCAGAGTGAAAGCATCGCCTGCGGCGAGTGCCTTGGAGGGATAATGGCCTGTTCAAGATCGAAGGGCAAGAGCATGAGGCCGAGCAGCACTGCGGAAGAGCGGGCGCTGGAGTGGAAGTAGGCCCTTATGACGCCGCCACTCGGGAGGCCGCCCCCTGCGGCACTGCCCCGCGCCTGTCCTCCGGTCCCCGAGGCCTCCGCGATGACCAGTCCGTTGCGACCGGTTGCGCCCAGGCCCGCCGCGACCGCGAGAGCCTTCTCGGGAAACCTCGAATTCGCAAACCGGTGCCAACGCTTTGGCGGGAAAAATGGCAAACCGACCGCCACCATATCTGTGGCAGTCGCCTTTGCGGAGGTGGCCAGTCGGTCGATGACTTCCCTATACCAGTTGCCCCGCGCGAACCGCCCCACCTTCGCCACCGGCTTTCCCGCCCCGGGAAGTGGCAGAGGCGGCAGCCCTCGCGCCGCTCGGCCTGCCGCCGGTTCCGGTTCCACATCCGGGGCGTACCGGAGCGCGACCACAAGCATGGCGCCCGCAGCGTCTGACCGCGCCGTCTCTAAGATTCCTTCTTCCTCCGCGAATCCCCGCTCCAGAAGCACAGTCTCCCACTCTTCTTTCCCGAGAATCGCATACGAGAAGAAACCCTGTTCCTGCACATGAAAAAGAAGCCAGCGCGCGGCCCGCGCACCGGCTTCTCCCTGAAGCTTCACCGGAGGGCCACCTTGCACTTCCTCCACGGTCACGACAACGGAAAACGCTTGGTCAGCGCGAGCACTTCCTGTTTGACGCGCGCGACCACCTGCGCCTCGCCCTTGGACTTGAGGACATCCATGATGAACGTGGCGATTGTTTCCATTTCCGCAGGCCCCATGCCGCGCGTCGTCACGGCCGGCGTGCCAACGCGGATACCGCTCGTCACGAAGGGACTCTTCTTGTCAAAAGGAATACCATTCTTGTTGACCGTAATGTTGGCCTCGTCGAGCCACTTCTCCGCTTCCCTGCCCGTAATTTCAAGCGGCGTCAGATCGACCAGCATGAGGTGATTGTCGGTGCCACCCGAGACGATGCGCGCGCCGCCGGCGGTGAGCGACTGCGCCATCACCTTGGCGTTGGAGAGCACGCGGTCGATGTACTCGGCAAAGTCCGGCTCGAGCGCTTCCTTGAGCGCCACGGCCTTCCCCGCGATCACGTGCATGAGGGGCCCACCCTGGATGCCGGGCATGATCATACTGTCGATGACTTCGGACCACTTGCGCAGCGCGTCGCCTTTCGGCGCCATAATTCCGCGGTTGTTCTCTTTGTCCCGTCCCACAAGAATCATGCCGCCGCGCGGACCACGGAGCGTCTTGTGCGTCGTCGTCGTGGTGAAATCGGCGACGGGTATCGGGCTCGGATGCCTGCCTACGGCGACTATTCCCGCGATATGCGCCATGTCGACCATGAGATACGCGCCGACCTCATCGGCAATTCTTCTGAAGGCTTCGAAATCGATAATCCGCGAATAGGCGCTCGCGCCGGCGATGATGAGTTTCGGCCTGTGTTCGCGGGCCAAATACGCCACCTGATCGAAATCGATGGTCTCGGTATCGGGGTTTACTCCATAGCTCACCACTTTATAGAACTTTCCGGAGAATGAAACCGGCGCGCCGTGCGTCAGGTGTCCGCCATGCGCCAGGCTCATGCCCATAATCGTGTCGCCCGGGTTCAGCGCGGCAAAAAGCACACCCATATTCGCCTGGCTTCCGGAGTGTGGCTGCACATTCGCGTGATCCGCGCCAAACAGCTTCTTCGCCCTGTCGCGCGCCAGGTTTTCGGCGATATCGACGAATTCGCACCCGCCGTAGTAGCGCTTGCCAGGATACCCTTCGGCATATTTATTCGTAAGCACGGAACCGACGGCTTCCAAGACGGCTTTTGAAGTATAATTTTCACTCGCAATGAGTTCGAGCTTATCTCTCTGACGGCCCTCCTCCGCTTCTATCGCCGCGTAGAGCTCGGGATCCATGGATTGAATGTACGACATAATTCCTCCCTTTTGCATTGTAACATAAGGTGCGCCCCTATTACTACAAAGGACGCGCGGGAGGAATCTCGTGCAACAACCCTCCCGGGTATATCGCCTGCGGGATCACTGAGGGGCGGAAGGCGCCATCTCGGGCGGATTCCAGATTGAAGTGTAGCTGACTCCCTGCACCAGCTCATCGTATTCGGACAAGGACCAGGGAATTTTGACTTTCTTTTGGGCTTCGGGCTGCACTGGAGGCAGAAGCTGATATCCCCGGCTCATCGCGATGTGCTTATTGTCGATGCCGCGATAATAGGTGAGCCTCTCCGAAAATCCGGGCACAAAACCAGCGGGGACAGTCCCCGTCGCCAGGGCCGGATCGAAGGGAATCCAGCCGATGCCCAACAAGTAATATTCTCCCCAATAATGGGGAATAAGCCGCATGTCTTCGGCGACAAGAAAACCCGCGACAGGAATGGCCGGGATGCCCAACGCGCGCAGAAGAGCGCAGTCGATAAGCGCAAGGGCGCGTATCCCTCCATTCTTGTTTTTCAGCGCCGGAAGCGCATCGTTGGAAAGACCCTGGTCTTGCTCATTCAACTTGATGTTCGAGAAGACCCACTGCGCGGCGAGGGCAACCTGCCTGAAAGTGTTCTTCTCCTTTCTTTGAATCGTGCGCGCGGCTGCAACAATCGCTTCATCTCCCGAAGGGACCAGCGCATCGGCGGCAAGATATGGGGCCAAAAACGCCGGTGGCGCGGCCCCAATCGCCTGGATAGAACCGACATTGATATCGGCTCTGATTTCAGATGCATCGACGATGAATTGCCGGGTTATCTCGAGTTTGCTTTTGCTCGCATCGTCCTGCCCAAACCGAAATTCCTGCCAATTTGCATGATCAGCATTGAGGTGGTCCCCACCGCTCCCGATGTTCGTCTCAGCGCTCTGGTTTTGAGTCGTGGCGGGTTTTGGGAGGAAAAGAGACAATCGCCCGTCAGGCAACGAAGCGGTAACATGGAGAATGACCTTTTGCTCTATGACATACTTGGATGACTCCCCTCTCCATGTTCTGCCGAGACTGTGCGAAAAAGAAACTGGATATGTGTTTGAAATTCCGTTTTTTGTTCTTACAAAGACATAGCCACTTTCTACGCCATCCGGCACACGCACGGCCATTGAGGTATCTCTCCATCTGTCTACGAGAAGGCTCGCCGACTCGATCTTGATGAAATTGTTCAGATCTTCGGTCTCAAGCGTGGAAATCGACGGAATTTTTGTAAAGAAAACCGCCGCGTTTTCCTCAGGTTCTCCAAAATGACTGCCACTTATCACTATCGATTTCCCGATCTGTATGTTCGCAGTGGGCTTTACACCTGTGATATTGGGCCGGAATTCCGACACTGCCTGCGATTCCGCAGCTTTCGGTATTTTTGAGGAATTAGCGAGCATGAGGGGATTCGAAAAACCGAACGTCGTCCTCACCCTTACTACAGCGGAATCGACGTCACTCGGCATTTTGAAAGAAATATAGGTGGGACTCCATGACTGAATGGCATGCCCGGGCAAGGGGATGTTGTCAAAAAGAAGCTCCCCGGGCGCCTCGCCAAAATTGCGCCCCACAATGGAGACGGTATCGTCGGGCAGCGGCGTCACAGGATCAATGACGGAAAGCGCAGGATGAAGCATCCAATAAAAAAGCAGGGCGCCTCCTGTCACAAACAGAAGGACGAGCGCTCCCCCTATGACCACCGAACGCCGTTTCATGCATCACTTCTGATTTATAAGTATCTCGATCGCCACCGCTGCACCCTGTTTCGCATCTCCTCCCAAAGGATAGTAATAGAACAGTGCCCCCAGCGGAACTCGTACGGTATGCACCGAAGTATTCATTTGAATTGAATTGTCAGGGCTCCGCGCATAAATCTGATTTTGCACGAGCATGGTAAGATCTTTTTTCACCAGTTCCACCGGAATGAACACAATCATCGCGACGAGCCGTTCACCCTGAATTTTGATCCCCAGCGGAGCGGCAAGGCTCACTTCCCGGAGAATCGGGTCTTCCCATGCAGGATTATTCTCCCTGTCGGAGAATGAATTCGACTTCGACTTTGAGTCTTGCGCATTGAGCGATGCTGACTGTATTGCCGCAACCATCGCAGGAGTGAGCATGAAAGCCGCCCGAAAGTGAAATTGGAATACAGGCACATTCGGAGGAGCAGCGGGTGTGAGCGAAGGCGCTGACTCTTGACCTGGGGACGACGGAGCTCCTGTCTGTGGCGGGGCTGGCATTGTCGCAGGCACCGGGGGCGTCTGAGAAAACGCGCAGGCAGCGCTCAAAAGCGAAAACACCACGAGGATGAGTGTCCGAAGCCTCATTTTGCCTCTCCCTGGGCAGGAACCGCCATAACTGTCGGTTTCTGGTCGGCAGTATTATAAATCACGTACACCGGAGGCGTATTCGGCAAGGGCTGCGAAATGTTCTCTGGTGCTTTGATGGTGACAAACATGGAGGGGTCCGTCTGTGAAAGAGTCGAAACCAGGCTCTCGATATTCGCGCTGGTGTCTGCAGGCAACTTGGTGCTCAAGACAAATGCCTGGCTCGCGTTTTTGTGCAAGCCAAAGAATCCAAAGGCCAATCCCGCAAAAAACACAAAGAGCAGCAACGAGGCTGCCAGCACAGGTAGCGGCACCGAGATTCTTTTCGAGCCAGGCATATAGAAAATTGGGTACCTTTCGAAGGCGCTCTTTCGGTGCGGTGCGCGTGAAAGCTCCATCATTCTGCTGTCGAGCGACGCCTGAATGCGCTGTGCCGCCTCCTGGAGATGCGAGTCGTCGATGGCATCGGCCACGCGCAGCGCTGACCTCAGGGCACGGTATTGCGCAACGCGGCTTCTGCAACGTTCACATTGGCCCAAATGCATCTCGATTCGCTCTTTCCACGGCGATGGCACCTCGTCATCGACATAAGCGGTCAACAGCGTTTCATCGGGACACATGAGAACCTCCCTCATTCAACAGCGAAAACAAAGCTTCTCTTGCCCGGAATGCCCTTACCTTGACATTCCCTTCTGTAATACCGAGCACCTTTGCAATTTCCTTGTAATTCATTCCTTCATATTCTTTTAATATCAAGACAATGCGCAGTTTCTCCGGCAGTCTCATCAGCGCGGCGCGCACTTCCTGGGCGGATTCTTCCATGAGCAGCTCATGCTCTGCCGATTGATCGGTGCCTGCATTCTGGTTCTGCTCCTCGCCGTTGAGCGCTGCGTTTGCCGAAGTCTTTGCCTGCGTAGTTTCCGCATTCCACCAGTGTTCGTAGGCTTTGAATTCTCTCACTTTGCGCTTGGACCAGTTGATCGCCCCGTTTTTTACCACGCGGATGAGCCAAAAGCGCGCATCCTCATCCGAGGGAAATCGCATGCGCTTTTCAATCAGCTTGCCAAACGCATCCTGGACGACATCTTCGGCGGATTCCCAGTCATTGGTGACGCGCACCGCGATGCGCAGAAGCAAATCGATGTTCTGCGCAAAAATACGGTCAAAATCCGGCTCCTGCCCATCATCCTTATCTTTGAACAATCTATCAATCCTTTTGTTACAAAGTACTCCGCAGAATCATTCTGTCAATTTCCAGGCCGTACCGTCCGGTCTGTCTTCCAGCTGAATACCTTTGGCCTTGAGTTCATTTCGAATCGCGTCGGCGGTCGCAAAATCGCGGGCTTTCTTTGCGGCGGCGCGTTTCTGTATTTTTTCCTCGATCCAGCGAACCGTCTCCGCATCGACAGAGGCTTCTCTCTTTTGTGCGCTGGCCAAGCCCATGCCAAGGACATCATCCATGTCCAGCATGAGCGCAAGCTCCTCGGCCGGCGCCATTTCGGAATCTTTGAGCATGGTCCACATCTGCGCAAGCGCCCGCGGCATCGCAAGATCATCGGCGAGGGCCTCATCAAAGGCCGCGCGATACTGCGTCGCGCGCTCACTGAGCTGGGCAAGCGGCGCCGGTGTCCCCGCGCTCTCCACGAGCGCAATCACCCGGTCCACAAGCGAGAGCCGAGCCGCCCTCGCCTGATCGAGCCCTTCCCACGAGAACGAGAGTTGGCTGCGGTAGTGTCCACCCAGACAGAAATAGCGGTAATCCAGAGGATCGTAGCCCTTGTCGACGAGCGTCTGCAGGGTCAAAAAGCTCCCCGAGGACTTGGACATTTTCCCTTTGTCGAGCACAAGAAATTCCGCGTGCATCCAGTAGTTGACCCACTTGTGGCCGGTCGCGGCCTCGGACTGGGCGATCTCGTTCGTATGGTGCACCGCGATGTGATCGACCCCGCCCGCGTGGATGTCGAACTGTTCGCCCAGATATTTCATGCTCATCGTCGAGCACTCGATGTGCCAGCCGGGATACCCTTTTCCCCAGGGGCTGTCCCACAGCAGCGCCTGATTTTCGAACTTCGACTTCGTGAACCAGAGCACAAAATCATAGGGGTTGCGCTTGTTGGGATCGACTTCGACGCGCGCACCGGCCTTGAGCTGATCGAGTCGCAGCCCTGCGAGTTCACCATAGTGGTCGAATTTCGATACATCGAAATAGAGGTTGCCGCCCGCAAAATAGGTATAGCCATTGGCTTCGATGCGCCTGATGAGATCGATCATGTCCTGGATGTGCTCTGTCGCCTTGCAGACGATGGTCGGCCTGTTGATATTGAGACGCTCGGTGTCTCTAAAGAAAGCATCTGTATAGAACTGGGCTATTTCGAGCACCGATTTTCCGCGCTCGCGGGCTGATTTGACCATCTTGTCTTCACCGGTATCGTCATCGCCCGAAAGATGGCCGACATCCGTGATATTCATCACATGCGTCACTTCATAGCCGAAGCGCCTGAGTATCCTGACAAGGATGTCTTCAAAGACATAGGTTCTGAGATTGCCTATGTGGGCAAAGTTATAGACAGTCGGTCCACAGCCGTAGAACCCGACCTTATGGTCATGCAGAGGCTCGAAACGCTGGATGCTTCTCCCCATCGTGTTGAAAAAATAAACGTCGTGCATATTTGCCTCTCCAGTCAGGCGCGCCTTCTTGTCTTTACAGCATGAACAGAAGATACTGCCATTATATGGGAACCCTATGGCAAATTGCCCAAAAAATCAATACTGAGCAATGTTCTGCGGCGCTTGGCGAGCCCATGTGGGCACACACCACGTTCAAGATCGGCGGACCGGCCGACCTCTATGTGAGGCCCCGTTCCATTCGGGCGCTCACTGAAGCGCTCGACAGGCTGAGGAGCGCTGGTCTGCCCGTCTTCCTGCTTGGCGGAGGCGCCAATATCCTTGTGGGAGACAGAGGAATCCGTGGGGCAGTGATCGATATGGGACTGCTCTCTTCGATACGGGCAGGCGCGTTCGGTGAAAGCGCCGATTCTGATGCAGAACAAACGCGCGGGCAGATCGCGCTCCACGCGGAGTGCGGCGCCTCGGTGTCCGCGCTGTGCGAGGAAGCCCTCGTGCGGGGGCTTTCCGGGCTCGAGAATTTCTACGGCATGCCGGGCAGCGTCGGCGGCGCGATCTACATGAACGCGCGCTGCTATGAAGATGATATTTCTTCACATATTAAAAAGATAACATATATCGATGCCGTGGGCGCCCTACAAGAAATCGCAGCAGCGTCACTCCCGTGGTCTTACAAGCGCTCGCCTTTTATGTGCGGCGAAGCCTTGGCCGGCTCGACGGTCGGAGCCGCAATGTTTATGCTTGTGCCCGATAATCCTCAGAGAATCGCGGGTCGCATGCGCGCGCGGCTGGCGGACCGCATGCAGAAGCACCACTTCGATTATCCGAGCGCAGGCTCAATGTTCAAGAACAATAGGGCATTCGGCAAGCCCACAGGCAAAATTCTGCACGAGCTTGGCCTGCGCGGGTACAGAATCGGCAACGCAGCGATTTCATCCTGGCACGCGAATATCTTCATCAACCTCGGTGGTGCGACGGCCCGCGATATGCGGGCGCTCATCGAGCACGCTCAGGCGGTGGTGTTCGCCGCGACAGGATGGCATCTCGAGCCGGAAGTTCTGTTCGTCGGAGAATTCTGATTTCAGCGCTCAAAACATTTCATTGCATTCTACACAGTGATGTCTTACACTCATCAATAGATGAATGTAATTCATGATCCTGTTGGCATATTCGCTCTTTTGCTTGCAGGCGTACTTTTTTCCGCATGGCTCTCCAATGTCTTTCGCTTCAATATCGCCGTAATCCTGCTGATCTTCGGCATTATCGCCGGCCCGGAAGTCGCCGGCCTCCTCGATAGTGGCGCAGTGCTCCAGATACTTGGATCAATCGGCATCGTATATGTCTTTTTCTTTGCGGGACTATCGACACGAATTTCAACCCGATTCCCCAGGCATGATGCATACGGCAAAATCCCTTTCAACAAAAGGTCCCCCCAATTCTTCGTCTGGACAGTTATACCGGCTCTGACGGGAATTGCCATCGGCTTTGTGATCGGAAAATCGCCCTTGCAGGCAGCGGCCATAGGAATTTTCTTTGCGTCAGCAGGAATAGCTTCTTCTCTGGAAGAGAATTATATGAAGTTTTCGAGCCTGGAATCCTATGGGCTTCCTGGTTCGGTCTCGCTCCTCGTCGTGTTTGTGCTCCTGGCCCTGGACGCAGTCGCAGGAGGTGCCGATGCGCGCAGATGCATATTCGTTCTAGCCTCCGGCTGCATTCTCGCCGGCGTCATCTGGTCTCTATTCCCGCGTTTGGCCTCAATTTTTTTGCGCCGTATTAAAAGTGTCGGAGTCATCGAGGGCTGGTTTTTATTTTTTCTTGTGTTTACAGCCTCCTATGCAGCCTCTTTTTTGTCTATCCCGAATTGGTTCACTGCATATATCGCGGGAATTGCCTTGTCCTCGGCTGCAATGCCAACATCTGGTTCTGGAACAGGCCGCATCCTGCTCAAGGATGACATTTTCAGTCCCGCTGCATTCTTTCTCATGGGTGTCTCGATACACATTTCAGAGTTCTCTTCAAATACTCAATGGCTTGTTTGGGGCGGCATTTTCATAGCGGGAGGACTCGCCGCGCGAATGCTTGTCGCCTTTTTTTCAAAAAGGATTGCCCTGATGAAAGGGCCAATGCTTGGGCTGGCCGTTCCTTTCACGACATTCTCGCTTGCAATATCCTGGATTCTATATAGCTCGGGCATTTTTGACGCCCCGCTTTTTATGGGCGCGATCGCGCTCGCCCTCGTCACCGGCATCATCTCCAACAGCCTTATGAAAAAAGCCTCCTCTGCCGCGAAAGTCCTTTCTTCAAACCCGACAGAAAAGGCTGCGTTTGTCATTCCCAACAGAATTTTGATCGCCTTGTCCAAACCGTCCTCGATTCCGCACCTGCTCGAGCTGGGGGCCATCCTGCATGGGGCTGACAACCGCTCGCCGCTATTCCCGCTCGTCGTGCACAGTCCCGAAGACAGCGAAATTGCCCAGTCGGCGGGTTCGGAGACTATTCTTGCCACGGCGGTAATGAAGCTTTCAGGCATGCAGAAATCAGTGCTCCCCCTCAATGTTGAGGCCATCAATCCGGGCCTGGGCATTTTAGAGTCCGCAATTCAGAAGAATGCCGATACAATCGTCATCGGATGGAACAAGCCACCGCGCCTTGCGCACGCTTTTTTCGGCAATATCATCGATCAGATCGTTTCCGGCAGCAACAGCATGGTCCTTGTGGCCCGTGGACGATTCCCCTGGAAATCGTCAAAGCAGATCCTTGCAATATTTCCTCCTCTGGTCGATATGCACAGTGGTTACGAGGCGGCCTTGCAGTGCATAAAGCGATTTGCGCGCGCCTCGTTTGCGACTTTGCACTGTTTCATTCCCAAGGACTATGAAGAGCAACTTGCAGACCTCTGGAAGATCACCTTTTCATCAATTAATTACAAAATAAGTACATTTTCAACATGGAGGGAAATTCCCGATCTCTTTCAAAAGGCGGCAACGGTACACGCTGCAATCGTGCTCGTGTCGGCCAGACCGGGAGAAGCATCGTGGAGCCCCGCATTCGAGCGGCTCCCTCACATCCTTGCCGAAAATCTGCCGGAGGCGAACGTGCTGATGCTCTATATGCCATCGTATAATGAGCAAAGGGAACAGCCCTCTCCGCAGCCAGCCCCGCCCGTCGAGGTTGAGGCCGCCTCATCACCCCAGCGCGCTGAGGCCTCTAATGCTGAGGCTCTTCTCCTGGAGTCAGTGAGAGCTGGAAGAATACAAGTGAACATGCAGGGCAGCGCTCTGGCAGAGGGAATCTACAAGATCATATTCTCCGCCTTCCCCAACGGCGAGAAAAAGCAACTTCGGGCTCTTGCCGATCACTGTATCGAAATGCTCCAGCGGCAGCCCATTGAGATTGAGCCTGGTGTCGTGCTCTTGCACGATCGACTTGAAAATATTCCCTATCCCATGGTCTGCTTTGGCGCCCAGAAAACAGGATACCGCCTCAGCGCGCTCGAGTCTCCCGTCCAGATCATCGTGCTTATTCTCGTCCCCGTACATCAGAGTGCCGATGAACATTTGCGCTTTCTTGCCGATATCGCCGCATTATTCCGCATGCGCAATCTCAGACAACGCCTTATGGATGCCAATGAGCCTGAAGATTTGTTATCTTATCAGTAAGTCTATTGCCAATCACAGGAGTCTGAAAAATGAATGCTTTGCTCATCGCACTCGGCATCAGTTTTCTTGTCAATGCGCTCTTTTTCGTGTTCGCATCGATTAAAAAAACCGACGTCGTCACCGATCTCTCGTATGGCCTTTCGTTTTTTCTGACGAGCCTGGGGCTTGCGCTCGTCACTCACGTCCATGGCTTCTTCTGGCTTTTCCCCTTCGTCGCGGTGATGCTTTGGGCGGCGCGGCTTTCCTTTTATCTTTTTAGACGCATTCTGACAATCAAGGTCGACCATCGTTTTGACGGGCGCAGGGAAGATCCTGTCAAGTTTGCCCAATTCTGGATTCTTCAGGCAGTGAGCACTGTCATCATTATGCTGCCCGTCATCATAGGCGCTTCTCGTGAGCCTGTGGGCTTTTCTTTCCTGCAGCTTCTGGGGGGCCTGGTGTGGCTCATTGGTCTTCTGATCGAAGCTGTAGCCGATGCGCAGAAATTCAAGTTCAAAAAAAACAATCCCGACGGTTTTGTCAGCACGGGAATGTGGAGCTGGTCCCGGCACCCGAATTATTTTGGCGAGATGCTGGTATGGTGGGGGCTCTGGCTCTATGTGCTCCCCTCCCTCCAGGGATGGGAGAATATAGCTGTCTTAGGGCCTCTCTATATCACTATTCTGCTTAGATTCGTGTCCGGCGTGCCGCTTCTGGAGAAGACGGCATCGGGAAAATACGGATCGCTTCCTGAATATAAAGACTATGTGTCCAGTACGCATCTTCTCTTCCCCTGGCCGCCCAAGTCAAAGAGCGCAAACGCCCGCAGCTCCACCGCGTCCATCCCGACGATCGGGTCGCTTTCCGATGAAGAGTTCGCAGGACGCTGGTACGAGCTCGGGCGCATTCCCCTGCCCGTCGCCCGCGACTGGATCATGACGAGCGATGTCTATGAAAAACAGCCCGATGGTACGTGGCGCGTCCGCTACGAAGGCAAACCTGATCAGGACCGCACGCGCACCAAGGTGCTGCGCCAGAAACTCAAGAGGCCGGACGCGGCGGCCCCCGGGGAAATGCTGGTGAGTTTTCTGCCGGGCATATGGATGAAATACCGCGCAGTACATATGAGCTCTGACCGTCAATCCATGCTCGTCACAAGTTCAAAAATGAAGTATCTCTGGATTATGTCGAGAAACGCCGATCTTCCGGAAGAAGAGTATCAAACCCTGCTTTCCACTGCGGCCTCCCTCGGCTTCGATACGCGCGCCGTTCAGAGAATTCCCCAGCATTAAGAGAGATAAAAAAGGGCTGCCGCGTCTGTGCGGCAGCCCGTGGACTGTTTCTGAAGTCTCTACTGATTCTTGATCAGCACGAACTCGACCCGCCTGTTCTTCCAGCGATTCTGCACGTCGGTAAACGAGACGACAGGTTCGCTCGAGCCGAGACCCTCGACGGAGAGGCGGCGCGGATCGACACCGTTGTCCACAAGCATCTTGCGCACGACTTCCGCACGTTCGGTCGAGAGAGGAATGAGTTCGTTCACCTCCTCCTGCTGGATGCGCGAGGCGCTGTAGCCGAGCATCTTGCCGACATTGTTGCCGTGGCCTTCGACGCGCACCCGATAATCGGGGAATTTGCCCAGAATCTGCGCGACGCGCGCGACCACTCTCTCGTTTCTCGACACTATCTCGCTGTCGAGGCCGATGAAATCGGCGTGGTTCGCGCGGAACACTATGGAGGGCACTCTTATCTTGAGCCGGTCGCCGTCGCGGATGACGAGGACATCGACCGCGATGACGCCCTTCACCTTGGTCTGGTTGCCGAGCGCATCCCAGCATGTAAACTCGAATGGATAGTCAGTGGCCGATTCGACCAGCTCTCCCTTGGAGGATTTGCCGTTCCATGTAATCTGTGCCGGCGGAGTGCCTTTGCCGTTCCATGCCATGAAGGTGCGGGTCGGTCCGGTCCCCTGCATCGTTGAAGATTCGACGACGGCGGTCTCCATCACCTCAAGCTTCCATTCGGTGATGCCCGCATTCTTGTCCGCCGCGATTCCGAAGGTGAGGATGTCATCGACGCCGTCGCCGTCGGGACTGAAGTATTCCGGGCTCACCGTGATGTCCACCTTAGGCGGCTCGATCTTGACGACAATCTTTCCGCTGCTCGCCTCCGCGACATCGCCCTTGAGGTATTTCACTACGAGCTTGCCGGTGAAGCTGTCCTCGATGACCTGCCCTTGCAGGTCGCGTCCGTCCCAGACGAGCCGCGTCGGGACATCCGCGCCGCTGCCTCCGAAGAAGGAGCGCTCGACGCCCTTCGAGTCGAGGAGCGAGAAGCGCCACGACTCGACGCCTTCGCGGTTCTCGACCGTGAGCGAGAAGGATACATCGTCGCGGATGCCGTCGCCGTTCGGCGATATGCCGGTATCGGAAGCCGTGACAAAGACTCTCGGCTTGGTGGCGTCGACCGTAATGCCCTTGACCACCGCAGAGGCACTGTTGCCGGCGGCGTCGACGCTGACGACCTCATAGGTGTAGGTTCCATTCGGTACGAGCCTCTTGTTCGAGTCCAGACCGTCCCACGTGAAGGTCTTGGCCTGACCCTTCCAGCTGTAGCTGCGCACGGTCGCGCCCGAGGCGCTCCGAATTCTGCCCGACCAGTCGTCTCCTGGATCAGAGCTCTGTGTTATCGTAATATAATCTTTTATGCCATCGCCATTTGGAGAGAACAAGAGAGAATCGGCGGATAGCGAGATTCTCGGCGCGACAGTGTCGACGACGAGCTGCATCGGGCCGAAGTTGAAGAGATCGCCATTCGCGTATTCGAGCGAGAGATACACACTGTAGGAACCGTCGGGCACTTTCAGTCCCGCGTCCGTCATGCCGTCCCAGGCATACTGGGCCCTGATGTCGGTCGTGCCCTTCCAGCTGCGGAGCGGCGCCTGTCCCTGCACGGCCTTTGCCCCCGAGAAGATCGATACGGAATAATTCACCAGGGTGTCGGGCTTCGGCGCGCTGATATTGATGTAGGCGACATCCTTTACGCCATCGTCGTTGGGGCTGAAAGCGCTCGGGTCGAGCCTGAGGCTTACGTTTTTCTGTGTCGCGTCCACCACGATCTGCTGACGCGGCAGAACAAAGGAGTTGCCGGCCTCATCGATGGAACGGAGCTCGTAATAATAGGCTCCATCCGGCACGAGCTTGCCGTTCTGATCCTTGCCGTCCCAGACGATGTCCGCGAGCATCGGGTACCATTCCCATGTCCGCACGATCTTGCCGGCCTCGGAGCTGATCTGGCCGTTCCACCGGTCGCCGTAGACGCTGTTCTGCGTTATTTCGACAGTGTCCGCCCGGCCATCGCCATTGGGCGAGAAAATCGAGCGCGAGAGATTGACCGTCGCCTGCGGCGCGGCGCGATCCACGCTCACCGGGGCCGGTCCGTCTTTGGCGAGCGCATCGTTCAAATACAATATTTCAAGGCTCACGCTGTAGTCGCCGTCCGGCACCGCCGCGCCGGCGTCATTCCTGCCGTTCCAGCGGTATTCGCGGGCCAGGTCGATGCCGCCCGTCCACGTCCTCACGGCGGCCCCGTCCTTGCCCCTGATGGCCAGGCTGTACTGTTTGATGCGGTCTCTCGCGTCAGCCTCGACATTTATGACAAGTTCATCTTTTACGCCGTCGCCATTGGGGCTCACCGCCTTGTCACTGAGACGCAGCTGTACCGCGCGCCGCCCTGTTTCAACCTGAATGTGGAAGGGACCCGCGACAGTCTTGTTGCCCGCCGCATCCTGGGATTCCACCGTATAATCGTAGAAGCCATCCTGGACGGCCGAGCCGCTGGCATTGCGCCCATCCCACACGAAGTCCTTTGCCTCCGCCTGCCAGGTCCAGGTGCGCGCGATATTGCCCGCGCTGTCCTTCATCGTGCCCTTCCAGTCATCTCCCTGGGCCGATTTCTGGGTTATCGTTATAGTGTCGCTTCGGCCATCGCCATCCGGCGAGAAAATGCTGCCCTGAACCTTCACGTCAATCTGGGGGAATTGCCTGTCGAGAAGGAAGGTCCCTGTCGCGCTCTCGGCCTCATCGCCATTGCGGTAGACAACCTTGAGGGACGTCGCGTAATGGCCATCCGGCGCGGGAATCTGCGTGTCGGTCTCGCCCCGCCATTCATAACGGCCGAGCGGCGTCTCGCCCTTCCAGGTCCGCACGGCGCTCAGCGCCGCAGGACCGTCCTGCGCCACAACCTGCAGCACGTATTCCTTTACTTTTTCAGGCGCGACGACATCCGCGGTGAACACTTCCACATCTTTGACGCCATCGCCGTTCGGGCTGAATGCCCGGTCGCTCAGCGTCAGGCGCACCGCCTTTTTCTCCGTCTCTATCTCGAACACCGGGCTTGTGTAGCTGAACGCATTGCCCGCCGCGTCTTTCGATTCAAGCTTATATTGATATTTGCCGTCGGCCGCGATATTGCCCGCGTTGTCCCGGCCATCCCACTCAAAGGACTGCACGGTGCCTTCCCATGTCCAGCCGCGAACTTCCTTGCCGGCCATGTCGACGATGGTTCCGCGCCAGTCGTCCCCTGGCACCGAGGTCTGCTGAATTGGCAAGGTATCATTGATGCCGTCATCGTTGGGGGAAAAAATCGTACTCTCCACCTTCGCCTCGGCCTTTGGCGCCGCGCGGTCGACCACGAGAGGCCCGAGGTTCACTTCCGTGGAATCGCCGTTGGGATACTCGGCGTGGAATACCGCCGTATAGTTGCCGTCGGGCACGGACAGACGAGCGAGACTCGTGCCGTTCCAGGTGATGGACTGAGGTACATTTCCCGTTCCCTTCCACTCCATCACCGACTCCTGACCGGCAAGGACGGCGAGCCGCCAATCCCCTACGGTCTGAGGCGCGGTCACGACGATCGAGAGCGACATCTCATCCTGAATGCCGTCTCCGTTCGGGCTTATCGCCATATGGCTCGCCGAAAGCGATGATTGTTTCGAGGCGGTGTCGATGCCTATTTTCAGCGGCTCTGACGCAAAGCTGTTGCCAGCCGAATCAACGCAGAGCAGGCGATAATAGTAAATTCCATCGGCCAGCAGGGCTCCATCGGCCGTTCTGCCGTCCCAGAGAATTTCCGCCGGCTGGCTGTTCTTGAACTCCCATTTGCGCCTGAGCGTCCCCTGCGCATCGCGCAGCTCGCCCGTCCAGAGTTTTTCCTCCGAGCCAAGCTGGGAAATAATCATCTGTGACTGCTGCGCGCCGCCCCTGGGATTGAAGAACTCGCGCGAGCGCGAAATCTGGGCCTGTGGCGCGGTATTGTCGATGATAAAGTCCGGACTCGACTGGGTAGTGCTCCAGCCATTCTCATACTCGAGCGCGAGCTCGAAATGATATGTTCCCTCTCGCAGCGGCGCTCTCTGACTCTTGCCATCAAACTGAAGCGCGCCCGGAGGAGGATTGGTGCCGTCGCCCGACAGAAGCGGGAAGCGGGGAGCCTCCCCCTTGGCTGTCTGTGTGCCGGCCGTCCCCACAACATCCAGGTTCCAGACCAGCAGCCCTTCGGTATTCTCAAGCTTGATATTCAGACCCAGAACATCCGCGACGCCGTCGTCGTTCGGGCTGAACGCCTCTCTATTGAGCGCGAAGGCAGCCTTGGGCGTTCTGGTGTCGACGACGATTGGGCTATAATCGGTGTGGAATTCGTTGCCCGCGACATCCGTACTCGCAAGCTCGAGAGTATACTTGCCATCCGCTATGCGGCGACCGGTCGAATCCCGTCCGTCCCACACAAACCGATCGGGCAGCGCATCCCGATATTGCTGGGTGTATACAAGGTCGCCCTGCTCGTTCCGAATACTTAGGTTCCACACATCTTCCTTGCTGCCCGTGAATGCGAAGGTCAGCGCGTCGCGGCTTCCGTCCCCGTCGGGGCTGAACACCGACCGCGCGTCGTCGAGCACAATCTCGGCGAAAGGAGGCGTCGCGTCGAGCACGAAGGAATCCGAATAGACGATGGGCGAATATCCGTTTCGGTATTTCATCTCGATGCCGGCCCGATATTGGCCGTCCGAGAAAGCCTTTCCTGAAGCATCCAGGCCGTTGAATGTCAGCGAAGAGACAGGCGGGGTTGCGCCGTCGCCCGAGGAGGACCACACGGTCTTGCCGTTCTGATCCTGAATAACTTCTTTCCATGACACGAGATTGTTTAAAGATTCGAGGTTGAAGTCGATGTCGATCGTGCCTGTCTTGCCTTCCTTCGCCGGGCTGAAGGCTTTTTTGTCCGCGGCGACGCGGACGGCCGGCCGGCTCGTGTCGACCACAATCCAGTCTGATTTGTCGGCAGAGACCCCGATTGTCTTGAAGCCCACATTGCCCGCCGGGTCAACACTGGACAACTTGAACTGATAATACCCATCGGGCACACGCTTGCCCGCGTCATTGGTGCCATCCCAGACAAAATCGCGCGGGGCGGAGCGCCCTTTCAGGTCCATGGTGCGCACCGCGTTGCCGCCCGCGTCGAGAATTTCGTATTTCCAGTTGTCTTCTATCGAGCCCTGGGTTCTGAACGAAATAATATCCTTGTTGTTGTCGCCGTCGGGGCTGAAAATCAATGAATCGTTGCCCTGGAAGAGCTGCTCGTCGCCCATCACCCACGCGTTCACCGTGGGCGGAGAGCGATCCACCACGACATTCATGCACGAGTCATAGTTGATGTTGGTGTTCCCAAGATCATCCCACGCGTGGAAGCTGGCGATATAGGTCCCTTCGGGCACAAGATTGCCCTGATCGTCTTTGCCGTCCCATCGCAGCACATCGGGGACTAAGACGCTATGCTTCGAATAGCCGAAACCTTCTTTCAGGGTGGAGAAAGAATTGATGCTCTCCGGCAAGTCCGATTGCTCGGTGATGGTCCGTACGACTTTGCCTGACGAGCGGTCTTCAATTTTGAAAAGCCAGCCCGCGATTGTTCTCTGTTCATCTTTTATTGTGAGGGGGAGTTCGAGCCAATCCTGCTTGCCGTCGGCGTTCGGCGAGACATATTCGACAGGGGTGCCGCTCGTCGTGCTTGGCAGCTCCAGCGCCACCTCAGGGGGGCTCTTGTCGGGCTGTCCCCAGGTGAGCCGCGCGCCGACGCTGAACGCGTCCAGAGAATCATACAGCGGCATAAAACCGACCGCGGGCGCAATCTCCGACACGCTCTTGTTCTGCGGGCCCTTCTTCCCCAGGGGAATGCTGCCCGAGAGCGTGATCGAAGGCCAGGCGCTCCTGCCTGATTTCTGTTGAATATCATACAGGCTGCTCGCCATCGAAAGGCGCAGGTTCAGCAGATTCCGGTAGGAAAAAGCCAGGCCCGCCTCAGCCTCGATATCATTGAATGAAGGAGCGCGCAGATCTACGTTCGCCCGGATACCCAGGTTATACTTGCTGAGAAGATCCGCGCTGAACCCAATAGCGGGAGTGAATGCCGCGGGAAAGCCCGTCGAGGCCGTGCTGCCTGCCGAGATGCCGACCGGAGGCGTCTGATAGTTGAATTCCTTGCCGAGTCCGCCCAGCACAAAACCGAGTCTGGAATTCTTCAAGAAGCCAAGATCGCCCAATTCCTTGACAGCGCCGATATCGGACCAGAGTCCCCATCCAAAGGTCCCGTTTCCGCCCATCGCCAGCCACGCCGACGCGCCGACCGACAGGGTGCTCGATACTTTTTTGGAAAAACCACCGCCGGCGGTGACAAAAGTTCCCAGCGGCATGCTCGTCATGGCGCCAGGAGCGCTGAACAGGCGCACTGAACCGTTCCAAACTCCGTAGGATTTGGGGAGGCTGAACGCGGCCATGCCGGCGCTGCCCCATCCTTGGGTGCTCCCTGCGGACATATCGGCAATGCCCGTATATGATAATGCCAGCTCGGGAAGTTCAGTTTCTGCCGTGGAAGCTGGATTGAGCAAAAAGTTCCATGCGCCACTGCTTCGCTCTGTGAGCGACAAGCCGCTTCCCATGGTCCAAGGGCTGTATATCCGGCCGAGCAGCGATGCTCCCTTGGGCGGATCATAGGCAGATACACCGCTCAGACTCGCAATGAGGAGCACAAATACCATCGCAAATTCCCGGGCTTTTTTCATCGATATCCCCTTCTATTCTAAAAAGCTTCAGTTTCAATCTATCACAGCGGAAGCCGAACTTCAGGGCTCAATCACTGATAGATGATAAGACTCGGCCTCGGGTCAAGCTGCATGACCTCGGCGGGCGACATGAGCGGCATATCAAACCCCGCCGCGGGAAAATCCGACTTGAAGAAGAGCTTGAATCCCTTGACCGGCATGTTGAGGGCGATCGCGTTCCGCTGGTACGTGGCCTTCTTCATCTGGGGCGTGCCGAACCCGTCCGCGGTATGGATGAGTATGACACGGTCCCTGTGTGATCTCACCTCCCGGCGAGTCTGAATCATCTTGTCCGCGAACTGATGGACCACGAGCATTCGGATGCCAGGAATATTATGTTGCCGTATATATGCGTCCATATAATCCTGGGCATCATTCAGCTCTTCTGCGGTGATAGAGCCGATTTCTTTCATAGGGCTGAGCGTGCGCCATTCCGGATCGATTGCGAGGTGTACATTGGGATACTGCAAAAATGGCAGAATTTTATCCATCGCTTCGTGCACACTGTACCTGCCTATCTGATGATCGACGAATACCAGCATGCCTTCGGATTGCGCATATTTGATGTACTCGACCAGCGCCTTGTCGTCGAGATAGCCAATTTCACCGCCCGGCCAACACGTTCCATAAATAATATAGAGCGCGGGAATCACGCCATCTTTGCCGTTCACCTGGTCATATTCACTTGCGGTTGCTTTTACCATTTCGGCAATCTTTTCTTTCGGATAGCGGCCCAGAATGCCCATCCGGTCAGAAAGGGGGCTCCCATAATACGCCACAATGGTGTTGTTCGCGACAAGAGGCACACGATCCCATAAAAAACCGCCGCTTGCCTGGTAATTGGCCGGGCTCATATTCTGGTCAATCCGGGTAAAATTTTCCTTCCTATACAGCGAAGGAAAAAGCCTATAAGGGAAGGGTTCTATCGCCTCAGCCAAAGACGGCAGCACCGCAAAGATGAGCATCGAGAACAATAACGCCTTCATGATCGAACACTTTGCACAGCCCATGATGAACCCTTTCCTCACATGTTGATTCATTATTTTATCGGCAAGGAACGCGGGTGTCTGTAGCTCGAGCACCCCGCAAAATAAAAAAGAGACACCGCGCTAATCGCATATGGAAAAAGAAAAAGCCGCCCTCAGAGGCGGCTTTCCAACCCAGTTCTTTCATGCGCCATAATGCTCGGCACATTACTCGCGACCAGCGCTCGAGAAAATTACACGTACTTCTCTACTTTTCCGGACCTGAGGCATCGGGCGCACACTTTTATGCGACGCACGGTCCCATTATCGATGGTACGGACCTCGATGAGGTTGGGGTACCATGTTCTGCGCGTGCGGTTTTTCGCGTGCGATACATTATTTCCGAAAAGGGTTCCTTTACCGCAGATTTCACAAACTCTCGACATAGTGGTCTCCACAGAATATAGTCGACGTACTATAGCGGAATCCGCAGAACATGTAAAGTGGTCCGCGGCCCATGGATGTTGGAAACGCGCACAAGATCGATCCGGGCGCGCGCGCCGGAAATTATCAATCGCCTAAGGGGTCTTGCCGCCGAACATCTTTGCCATGGCGCCCTTGTTCTTGACCATCTTCTTCATCATCGACCTGGATTTTTCGAACTTCTTGAGAAGCCTGTTGACCTCCGCGACCGAAGTACCCGAGCCTTTGGCGATGCGGGTTCGACGGGAAGGGCCCACAATGAGGTAATTCTGGCGTTCCTTCTTGGTCATGGACAGGAGTATCGCCTCTTCGTACTTCATCTCCTGAAGGTCGATGCGGTCTTCATCGATCTGGCCCGCGAGCCCCGGAATCATCTCGAGCATTGACTTTACGGAACCCATCTTCTTCATCTTGTGAATCTGATCGAGATAATCCTCGAGAGTAAATGTTTCCTGGCTTATCTTGCGCTCCAGATCGAGTGCTTCTTTCTGGTCGTATACTTCCTGGGCCTTTTCGACGAGCGATACAATATCGCCCATGCCCAAGATGCGGTTGGCGATTCTGTCGGGATAGAATGGTTCCAGCCCGTCGATCCGCTCGCTGACGCCGATAAATTTGATCGCTTTGCCGGTGATGGACTTGAGCGAGAGCGCCGCGCCGCCCCGTGTGTCCGAATCGAACTTCGTGAGGATGACACCCGTCACGCCGATCTTCTCGTCGAAAGCCTTTGCGATGTCGACCGCCGCCTGTCCGGTCATGGCATCTGCGACGAGGAGGCTCTCCACCGGTGAAAGGGCGTCGCGGATGCGCGCAAGTTCCTGCATGAGAGGTTCATCGATCTGCAGGCGCCCCGCCGTGTCGACGATGATCACATCGTGGCCTTCGCGTCGGGCGCGCGCCAGCGCATTGCGCGCTACCTGCACGGCATCCGCGCCATCCTCGCGATGAACATCGACACCAACTTGATCCGCGAGCACCGCGAGCTGTTCGGCCGCCGCAGGTCTCACGAGGTCGCACGCCGCAAGCAGTACCTTCCGCCCTCTTTTTTTGAGAAGGCTGGCGAGCTTCGCCGCGGTGGTCGTCTTTCCCGAGCCCTGGAGGCCGAGCAAAAGAATGACGCTCTGGGTATCCGTGCCCTTGAGCGCAAGGTCCTGCCTTTCGTCGCCAAGGAGCGCGACCATGCGGTCGTAGACGATTTTTATGAACTGTTGCCCCGGCGTCACCGAGCGAAGCACTTTTTCGCCCTTGGCCTCTTCCAGTGCCCCGTTGATGAAGCGCCGGACAACGCGGACGTTGACATCAGCCTCAAGCAGCGCGATTTTTATGCGTTCGAGGGCCTCCTCGACGTTCTTTTCTGAAATTGAGGCCTTGCCGCTTATCGTCCGGAATACATCGGTAAATGTCTCGGAAATTTTTTCAAGCATACAATCTTTCCATATATAGTTATAAATTCCCCTTGAGCCCCGTTTCGGCCGCGGCGCTCCTCAGCGCCAGGATCGTTTCACCGATGAGCTCCTCGAGGGGGATCCCCAGCATCTGGGCGCCCTGCTCAATGACGCTTCTGCGTACGCCCGCGGCAAAGGCCGCCGATCCCCATTTTTTCTTCACCGATTTCACTTCCATGTCCAGCACACTGCGCGAAGGGCGCACATAGGCGCACGCGGCTATAAAACCCGTCAATTCATCGGTGGCAAAGAGGACCTTCTCCATGACATGGGTGGGCTCAACGTCGCTGCAGATGCCCCATCCATGGCTTTCAACCGAACGAATGAATGTGTCGTCAAAACCAGCGGGCGCAAGGATTTCCCGTGCATGGCGCAGGTGCTCTTCGGGATACTTCTGATAATCGATATCGTGCAAAAGCCCCACGAGTCCCCAGTATTCTTCGTCTTCACCATACTTCCTCGCGAAATGACGCATCGCCGCCTCAACTGAAAGGGCATGACGCCACAGCGATTCATCGGAATTCCACTGCCTCCACAGAGCCACTGCCTGTTCTCTTGTCATGATGTGTAACCTCGAGCAAAAATATTCTGGACGTCTATTGTAGCCGAAGGATTATTCTTGTGCCACCCTGTACCGCGGTACCAGGAGGTGGCGATTGAGCGACCACATAGCCGTCGCCGTCGAGCGTGACGTCCAGATCGCCGCGGAGCAAGAGCGGCAGAAGCTGGCGTTTGGAAAAGCCTGTAAGATCAGGCATCTTTGAACCAATCGACGCGGGCGCCGGTTCCTGAATTGTCACGAGTCCTCCATGGGTAGTGTTCTGGCTCTTCCCCCGCGGCAAACCGAGGATGTCGATGGCGGACTCGGCCGCGTCCCGAAGGACAGGCGCCGCAATCTGGCCCCCAAGGTAGGACTCGCCCATTGGCTTCACAATCGCGACATAGATCGCGATTGTCGGATTGTCCGCGGGGAGTACACCGAGAGTGCTCGCGATGTAGTCGGTATCAGAATAGGCCTTCGTTTTTAAATCGATCATCTGGGCCGTTCCTGTCTTTACGGCCATGCGCACATCGGGCACCTTTGCGCGCCAGCCGGTACCTTCGAGGCTGGCCGCCGATTCCATGGCGGTCATGATCGCCCTCGACGTTTCCGGCGAGATGGCCCGCCTCACCGCGACGGTCTCGTGCGAATAAAGAGCTTTGCCATCGGCGTCCTCGATGCGCATCACCGTATCGGGCTTCAACAGAATGCCGCCATTCGCGACTGCCGATGCCGCAGTGATCATCTGCAATGCCGTTACGCGAATTTCCTGGCCAATCGCCACAGTAGGCTTCGTGCGCGCGGACCACTTCGCCGGTTCCCGGAGACTGCCGGGGTTCTCGCCCGGGGAGCCAATCCCGGTTTTCTCAGCAAAACCGAAATTCAGTAGTCGTGAGTAGAATTCGTTTTCCGATATCCGGTCCGAGGCGTACCCGGCTCCCGCGTTGCTGCTTTTCGCCAGAATGCCGGCCAAATCCAAAACGCCGTACGAATGCAAATCCTTTATGACGATCTTTTCTCCCGACGGAAGTGTCCTGCGGTACGCACCATCGCAATTAAACTTTGTTTTTGGCGTAATAAGCCCGGCATCCAATATCGACGCCATCGAAAAAATCTTGAAGACGCTCCCCGGTTCATATGAATATACGGACATTCTGTCTTCGCGCTCAGCCTCTCTGAAACTTCCGAAATTGTTCGGATCGAAATCGGGCATCTGAACGTACGCGAGCACTTCGCCGCTGTTGACATCCATGGCCATCATGAAGAGTGACTCGGCTTTATTGTCACGTATCGCTTTGCGCGTTATCTGTTCCAGGGCATACTGCAAGCGCGCGTCGATGGTGAGGTAGATGTCGTCCCCGCGCGCTTTATCGCCCTGTGTACCCGAAAGCTCAGCGTTATACTTGTATTCGATTCCTTCGAGGCCTTTATTGCCCTCGCCGGTAAAGCCGAGCAGGTGCGATGCCAGGCGCCCTTCAGGATAAATCCGGCCATTCACTTCTTCCAGCACGAAGCCCGCCAGCTGCCCTTTGTCCAATTTTTCCTGAAGCGGTTTTACCGTATCGACGTCGAGTCTTTTGGCAAGGTACACAAAATTCTGGCCGGACTCGCGGATTTTTCGCTCCAGGACATCAGCGTTGATATTGAGCGAACGGGCGACAATGCTCAAGTCTTCGGTAATTCGATACGGATCAATTTCATTTTTACGGATTGCAAGATTGAATTTTGGGATATCGAAAGCAAGCACCTTGCCGTTTCTGTCGAGAATCCTGCCGCGCTCAATTGGCGTATTCTCCGAAAGGCCGGTTTTTTCGGGGCCTTCCAGACCCAGCACCGCGTATCGCACACATACGACCCCCGCAAATATGACAAGAAAAACAACAAGTGTGACCATCCTCCGATGAAACCGAGCCTGTGCGTGATTCTCCATCCACTCTACCTCTGGGGAACGACCTTCCCTATGATTGCATTCAGAGTCACAAGGCCAAAATCCCTCGAATCGATCGACTCTATGCCGTTATCGCCAATCAAGAAATATTCGGACGCGCCCCCTTCGCCACGGATTTCCCCGATTCTCTTTATCACTATCTCCTTGGAGTTCGGGCGCACAGCGGCGACGACGTCCCCTCGCGGAGGATGTTTCCAGCACACCAGATATTTCCCGCCGACTCCCCGAATACCATACGCCGCCTTAAAAATAAGGACCACCCGCCCGTTCCGGTAGTGCGGCAGCATCGACTTGCCCTCAACAACCGCCGCGTCGAGGATGAAAGTCCTCACCAGAAAGGCCGCAACGACGACCAGGATGAGCGTGAGAGCGGGGCTGTCGAGCTTCTTCCCCGCATGTCGAACCGCCTGACCCATTCAGATTTTCCCTTCGCGCCTTTCACATTCAGATTTTTGGCAGCTTAGGTTAAATTATCGGCCTATATCTGCCGATACAAAAGGTGCGATGAACTCACTTTATCAATCTGAAGATGCTGTGCTCGAGGCAGATAAAGTCCTCAACAAACCACTTGTCTCCGTATTGTCCGGCGAGGATATCCTGGCGAAAGCCCCCGCAAAATCTCATAAAGAGCGGAGCGGCAAGCGACGCCACCCGCTTTTCGAAAAAAAAACTCCGGAAAACAGAAAAAAGAGAGCCAAAAACGACCAGCCCCGGAAGGACTTCGTCATCGAGCCCTTCTTGTCTCCCTCTTCCGTCACGAATATTACTCTTGAAGCAAAAGCGCCCGTTGAAATCGCACCTGCGAAAAACAGATCCCTTCTTCATATAGCGCCGACGGGGAATACGCGGAAAATTCTGCTGCGCGCCTTAGTCGTCCTCATGATCGCCGCGACGATGGCCGGAGCGAGCTTCCTCGCCGCCACGCTCATTTCTCACCCCCATCCCGTCATCGCCCTGCCCAATGAAGACTCGGCACAAGAAGCGCTCATGGCCATGCTTGAACCCGAACCTTCCGCCCCGCCGAGCGGCGATACAGCCTTGCCTCCCCTTCCTTCTCTTCTTGTTGAAAGAACATACACCGTGCGTCGCGGCGACAGCCTGCAGACAATAGCGCGCCAATTCGGCCTTCGCGAAGACACGATTATTTCGGCAAACGGCCTCAGTTCAAAGAACCAGCTTCAGGTCGGCAAAACCCTGAAAGTGCCCAATATGAATGGGGTGTATCACACCGTCAAAAGGAATGAAAACCTATCGGTCATTTCGAGAGCCTATGGTGTGGATATGACGCGCATTGCCGATG